>NZ_BCNS01000090.1 GCF_001528745.1 Marinobacterium profundum
AGGGAACCTATTTGTCCACCGGGTTAATAGCAAGGAACGGGCAGCAATAATGGCGGGGGCTCAAGGAGGAGCTTGTAGCTGAGTGGTTCGTCAGGACTGAGGGCGCAGCCCTCAGACGACGTGCAGTTCTACCTGGTGATCAATCAGCTGCTGGCGAATTTCCGCCGGTGGTGCCTGGTCGGTGAAGAAATGATCGGCCTGCGCTATGTTGCCCAGACGCACCATGGCGTTGCGGCCAAACTTGGAGTGATCCGCCGCCAGCAGTACCTGACGGGAGTTGGCCATAATGGTCTGGGCGACCCGGACCTCGCGGTAGTCGAAATCCAGCAGGGTGCCGTCACTGTGGATGCCGCTGATACCGATGATGCCAAAATCCATCTGAAACTGGTTGATGAAATCTCGCGTGGCTTCGCCAACGATGCCGCCGTCACGGTTGCGTACCTCGCCGCCTGCGACTATCACGGTAAAGTCTTCCTTGGCGCAGAGGATCGAAGCCACGTGCAGGTTGTTGGTCACCACGCGCAGATTGTTGTGGTTGAGCAGGGCACGGGCGATAGTTTCGGTGGTGGTGCCTATATTGATAAACAGCGAGGCGCCATCGGGGATGATCTTGACCAGTTGCTGGGCAATCTTTTCCTTTGCATCCAGATCCATGATCTTGCGCGCCTGATAGGCGGTATTTTCAGTGCTGGATTCAACGCCGGCACCGCCATGGTGGCGGCGCAGCTTGTTGTCCTGTGCCAGCTGGTTCAGATCGCGCCTGATGGTCTGAGGGGTCACCTGAAAGTGCTCGACCAGCTCGTCGATGGTGACAAATCCGGTGGCCTGGACCTTCTCGAGTATCAGGTCCTGTCTGCGCCGCTGTGTCATGGCTGTACTCTTCCTTCAGGGGCAATGTCGGCGCTTGCGCTGATCAGGGCGGTTCGCCGTAGCGGATAGCATCGATTCTGCCAAGATGTCTGTAATTGAGTCGATTGTCTCATAGTTTTAAGGACTTATAGCGCGAAAATGGCAGCTGTGGCTTGACTACTCGGAGGGTATCTCGATGGAAAAAGAAAATACTGCTTGGTTTTTAGTGCTCTAATGGTAAGAATACGAACAAAAAAGAACATTAGTGAATTGCGGGGCGAATCATGACTAAGTATCTACTGGCCATTGACCAGGGCACTACCAGCACAAGGGCCATTGTTTTTTCTGGTGAGGCTCAAATTCTGGCCACCAGTCAGCAGGAGTTTAGGCAGCACTTCCCCGAGGATGGCTGGGTAGAGCATGAGCCGGCCGAGATCTGGAACACAGTGCTGCAGACTTGTCGCGATGTTATCGCCAAGTGCGGTATCGAGGCGCAGCAGATTGCCGCCATCGGTATCACCAATCAGCGTGAAACTACTCTGGTGTGGGATCGAGCCACCGGTGAGCCGCTTTACAATGCCATCGTCTGGCAGGACAGGCGCACGGCGAAATACTGCGAGTCGCTTAAGCAGCAGGATCTGGAAGGCTTCATCAACGCCAAGACCGGGCTGCTGATAGATCCCTATTTTTCCGCTACCAAAGTTCGCTGGATACTGGAAACGGTGCCGGGGGCGCGCGAACGTGCCGAACGCGGTGAGCTGGTATTCGGCACCGTGGATACCTATCTGCTGTGGCATTTGACCGGCGGGCGTGAACATCGCACCGATGCGACCAATGCCTCGCGCACCCTGCTGTTCAATATTCATACTCAGCAGTGGGACCAGGAACTGCTGGATCTGTTTGATATCCCGGCCAGCATGCTGCCAGAAGTGATGGACTCCTCCGACGACTTCGGGCTGGTGGATGCCGCGCTGCTGGGGGCTGCGATACCGGTGTGTGGCGTTGCCGGAGACCAGCAGGCGGCGCTCTTTGGGCAAACCTGCTTTCGCGAGGGCATGGCCAAAAGCACCTATGGCACTGGCTGTTTTCTGATGCTCAATACCGGCCTCAAGGCGCTCAAGTCCGAACATCGGTTGTTGACCACCGTGGCCTATCGTCTGAATGGTGTGCCTACCTATGCGCTGGAAGGCAGTATCTTTGTGGCCGGCGCGACCATCCAGTGGCTGCGTGATGGCTTGCAGCTGATTCGTGGTGCCAGTGATGCAGAGCCCCTGGCTGAGCAGACGTCCCTCGATCATGGGGTTTATCTGGTGCCGGCCTTCACGGGCCTGGGTGCGCCGCACTGGGATCCCAATGCCCGCGGCGCCATCTTTGGTCTGACCCGGGATACGGGTATCAAGGAAATTGTGACCGCAGGTCTGCAGTCCGTCTGCTACCAGACCAAGGATCTGCAAAAAGCCATGGAGAGCGACGGCGTACGCCCGGTGGCGCTGCGGGTGGATGGCGGCATGGTCGCCAATAACTGGGTGTTGAACTATCTGGCCGATATACTGGGTGCCACGGTGGACAGGCCCAAAATCATCGAAACCACGGCGCTGGGCGTGGCTTATCTGGCGGGCTTGAAAGTGGGTGTGTTCGATTCGCTCGAGTCGTTGGAAAAGCTCTGGCAGTGCGATCGTCGCTTTGAACCCAAAATGGACAAGGCCCGTCGTGATGGGCTTTATGATGGCTGGAAAAAAGCCGTGTCCAAGGTGCAGACCAACTAAGCGGTTACGCCTTACTGGATATAAAAAAGCCGCCGCTCTCATCAAGGAGCGGCGGCTTTTTGTTATGTGAGCGGTTGCTTCAGGTCGCTCAACTTTGGCGCAGGCCAAGATCGCGCAGGCGCTTGTAAAGGGTGTTGCGGCTGATACCCAGTGCCTTGGCGGTGCGGGAGATATTGCCCTCATGCAGGCTGTAGGCTGCCAGAGTCTCGTCTGTCGAGGTTGTGTCCTGTGCTGGCGCTGCGGTTTTGCGCAGGCCTGTGTCGGCGCCTGTGGTTTCTAAAGTGGCTTCGCGCACGGGGGCTGCGTCTGTTGCTTCCAGGCTGCCGGGCGTACTGTCCGTGCGCTCGGGCAGGGCATTGCGCTGCAGTTCTATATCCTGAAAGAAGTCATCGGGTAAATGCCAGGGCTCGATAGCCTCATCGTCTGCCATGGCCAGGGCGATCTGCAATACGCTGATCAACTGGCGAATGTTACCGGGCCAGGGATGCTGATCGAACAGGTTGAGAATCTCATTGGATAGAGGGGCCGGCTGGTTGGCTTCGCGGTGCAGCAGGTGCACCTGCTGGAAGAGTTCACGCCTGTCGCTACGTTCACGCAGCGGCGGCAGTTCTATGTTCAGACCAGTCACGCGATAGTACAGATCCGGGCGAAAGAGGCCCTCCTGCACCTGGCTTCGCAGGCAACGGTTGGTGGCGGAAACAAGCTTGATATCCACCGGGTAGGATTCAGTTGAGCCCAGCGGGGTAACCTTGCGTTCCTGCAGTACGCGCAGCAGCCGGGCCTGGGCCTGCAGCGGCATTTCACCAATTTCATCAAGAAAGAGCGTGCCCTTGTGCGCCTTGCGGATCAGACCAATGGCACCTTTGTTGCTTGCGCCGGTAAAGGCGCCTTTTTCATAGCCAAAGAGCTCAGATTCCACCAGCTCGCCGGGGATGGCGGCGCAGTTGACCGCTACTAGCGAATAGCGGCTGCGGGTGCTGTGCTGGTGCAGCGCCTTGACGAAAACTTCCTTGCCGACCCCGGTTTCGCCGTGGATCAGAATCGGAATTTCTTTCTCGATAATGCGCTCGGCCTGGCGTACGCAGCGATCGACGCGGGCATCACCGTAACCAATACGGTTCAGGCCGATAACCCCATCGCGGGCAGCAGGCGCTGTACTTCTGTCGCTAGCAGGGCTGCCGGCCGGGGTGGCGCTGCCTGCTGTAACGCTGCTACCGCCGGCTTTGGGCTGGCGAAAATCCACAGCCTGAATTACTCGCTCGATAGGTCTTTTGATCACGCCGTACATATGGTGCTGGCCGGGGGTTTTGAGCTGCAGCGGCTGCAATTCAGGCTGATTTTTCAGATCCCGCAGTGGACAGTCGAACAGCTGGCTGATGCTGGCCAGTGCCAGGTCGTATCCCAGCAGCAGCTCGGCGCGCCTGTTGGCCGAAATAATGGTGCCTTCCTCGTTGAATACCAGCAGGCCGGACCACTGGCTGTCCAGATTGTCCAGGTTGGTATTGAAGGTGAGCAAAAAGTGTTCAGCGCCGAAAGTGTTAATGATGAGGCGATTTTCCACCGATTGTGACATCAGTTTGACCATACCCAGGGTGTGGGCCTGGGGCAGGTAGGCATCGCTGGAGACATCCAGCACGCCAAGCAGGTCGCGATTGACATCGAATATGGGCGCCGCAGAGCCAATCATGAATCGGTTGGCTTTGAGAAAGTGTTCATCGCGCTGTACCTGTACGGCCTGACCGGAGGCGATGGCGGTGCCTATGGCGTTGGTGCCGTGGGTCTTTTCGAGCCAGCTGGTGCCCTGCTGGAAAAACGCCTTCTGGCGCTGGCCGACAAAGCGCTGATCGCCCCAGCCATTGAGTACCTGGCCGCGGCAGTCGGTAAGCAGAATCATGCACTTGCTGTTGGAGAGAATATTTTCATAAAAGGGCAAAACTTCCTGCCCTGTGGTGTGCACCAGCGAGTTGTGTTCCTCGCGCAGTACCTTGCACTCGGAGCTGCCCAGCTGCTGCAGCCCTGGTTGGCTGTTGTGTTCCAGTCCGAACGAGCGGCAGCGGTCCCAGGAATCGAGGATCAGGCTGTCATGTTCGGTGTCGCTGTTCGGCATGCGCATGGGCTGGCTCTTTATTTTTTTTATAGTGTGGAGTGCTGTTCAGGTGCGTCCTTGCTCTGTGTTTCCCTGTGCAGTGTTCAGTCTGTTACCGGGTTGAACAGTGCATGGGGTGTTCAATCATCTGTTCAATTGACTGTGCAGTCAACAATAGATTGAACACAAATGTTCGAACTCGAACATTTGTTCTGCTCGTAAATTTCCGTTTTATTGTGTTTTATGTATTTAAAAACAATGAGTTAGTTTTATTTTTGGTGCCTATTTAATTTCTGGCATGATGTTCGCTTTCCTTTGTTCGTATTCGAAAAAAGCTGTGAACCGCAGAGTTTACAGTGCACCGGCCGCCTGAACCGGCAGCCATGACAATAAGAATAAGGGACGACAATATGTCGCTAACACTGGAAAACATCACTCGGGTGGTGGATGGCGTGCCATTCATCAGTGATGCGAATATCAGCTTCGAACCCGGATCTTTCAATGTATTGCTGGGTCACACTCTGGCCGGCAAAACCTCTCTGATGCGACTGATGGCCGGGCTCGATAAACCGACCCAGGGCCGAGTGCTGATGGACGGCGCCGATGTCACCGGCATGCCCGTGCAGCAACGCAATGTATCCATGGTCTACCAGCAGTTCATCAACTACCCCAACCTGACGGTACGGGAAAATATAGCCTCGCCGCTGCGTTTGTCGAAAATGCCGGAAGCGCAGATCAAAAAGCGTGTTGACGAAACGGCGGCCATGTTGCGCATCGACCCCTTTATGGATCGCCTGCCACTGGAGCTTTCCGGTGGGCAGCAACAGCGCACCGCCATGGCGCGGGCGCTGGTGAAGGACGCCAGCCTGATTCTGTTCGACGAGCCTCTGGTTAACCTGGATTACAAGCTGCGTGAAGAGTTGCGCATGGAACTGCGTGAGCTGTTCAAGGAGCGTCGCTCCATCGCCATCTATGCCACCACCGAGCCCAACGAAGCGCTGGCACTGGGGGGCACCACCACCCTGTTGCATGAGGGGCGTATTATTCAGTCGGGCCCGGTGAATGCTGTTTACCGTCAGCCAGTGAACGTGACCTCGGCGGCGCTGTTCAGTGAGCCACCGATCAATTTGCTGGGTGGGCGGGTATCCGAGACAGAAGTCACCTTCGATGAGTATGCTCACTTCCCGCTTAATCAGGATCTGCGTGATCTGACGCCCGGTGATTACAGCTTTGGTGTGCGCCCAAGCCATATCGGTTTGGTACCGCGCAATGATGATGACCTGGAATTGTCGATGCAGGTTGAACTGGCTGAAATCAGTGGCTCCGAAACTTTCATGCACGTCAAAAATCGCCATTTCAGCCTGGTGTTGCAGCTGTCGGGGGTGCATGAATACCGCACCGATGCGCCGATCAAGGTGTATCTGCCGACCCACAAGCTGTTTGTATTCGACAAGCAGGGCGCGATGCTGCAAGCGCCGACGCGTCTGGTGCCGGGGGCTGCAAACCATGTTTGAGTTACATCTGAAATCATCTTTTGCGGACGCTGCCATCAGCGCGCTCATCGCTGCGCGGCAAGCAGCTGCACCCGAGATTCGTGCGCTGCAGGGGGTTGTACATCATGGCTGAGATACATCTGAAATCACTTGCGCACAGCTACAGTGCCAAGCCTGCTGCGCCTGCCGGTACTGGCATTGATCGAGAGCGTCATGTGGGGCACCAGGGCGTCGCGCTGTTGCAAGTAATCGCCTTGAATAGCCGTCCGGTACAGGAGGTAGCTAACCATGGCTGAGATACATCTGAAATCACTTGCGCACAGCTACAGTGCCAAGCCTACCGGTCCTGAGGACTACGCTATCCGCGAGATGGACCATGTCTGGCATCAGGGCGGCGCCTATGCGCTGCTGGGCCCGTCTGGCTGCGGCAAGAGCACTCTGTTGAATATCATTTCCGGTCTGCTGGCGCCCTCCGAAGGCGAGGTGCTGTTTGATAATGTGCGCGTCAACGAGTTGTCGCCCAAGGATCGCAACATCGCCCAGGTGTTCCAGTTCCCGGTGATTTACGACTCCATGACGGTGTTCGACAACCTGGCCTTCCCGTTGCGCAACGCCAAGGTACCGGAGCCCAAGGTTCGGGCCAAGGTGAATGAAGTTGCAGAAATTCTGGAGCTGCACCCGGTGCTGCACAACAAGGCCAAGAACCTGACAGCCGACGAAAAGCAGAAAGTGTCCATGGGGCGCGGTCTGGTGCGCGACGATGTCTCGGCCATCCTGTTCGATGAACCTCTCACCGTTATAGATCCGCACCTGAAGTGGAAGCTGCGGCGCAAGCTCAAGCAGATACACGAGCAGTTCAATATCACCATGGTGTACGTGACCCACGATCAGCTGGAGGCTTCGACCTTCGCCGACAAGATTGCGGTGATGTACGGTGGTCAGATCGTGCAATTTGGCACGCCGAGGGAGCTGTTCGAGTCGCCCAACCATACCTTTGTTGGTTTTTTTATCGGCAGCCCCGGTATGAACCTGATGGAAGTGAGTCGCTGTGAAGGCGGGGTTACTTTTGATGGTTACAAGGTAGCGTTGAGCGATGAGCTGAACGAGCATCTGGCGCTGATTCCCAGCGACAATCTCAAAATTGGTATCCGCCCTGAATTTGTTCATATCTGGGACGGCCCCACCGATGATGCCTTCGAAGCCCGGGTGAAACATACCGAAGACCTGGGTACCTACAAGATCGTCACCTTCGAGCTGGGCGGACAGACGCTCAAGGCCCGCATGGATGAAGATCGCGAAGTGCCCAACGGACGCGCCTATGTGAGCTTTCCGCAGCAGTGGCTGAAGCTCTATGTCGATGAGTTCCTGGTTGAGGAGCAAGCCCGATGATCATCAAGACTGAAAATAACAAAGCCTGGTGGCTGGTACTGCCGGTATTCCTGCTGGTGGCCTTTTCGGCGGTTATTCCGCTGATGACCGTAGTGAACTATTCGGTGCAGGACATCTTTGATCAGAACAACGCCTACTTTGTGGGTGTCGAGTGGTACCGCGAAGTGCTGCGCGACCCGCGCCTGCACGACTCATTATTGCGCCAGTTTATCTATTCGTTCTCGGTGCTGGCCATCGAGATTCCGCTTGGTATAGGCGTGGCGCTGATGATGCCCACCCAGGGGCGCATGGGCTCGCTGTGCCTGATTCTGCTGGCCATACCGCTGCTTATTCCCTGGAACGTGGTGGGTACCATCTGGCAGATCTTTGGTCGTGCTGACATTGGCCTGTTCGGCTGGGCACTGAATGCCATGGGAATCGATTACAACTACGCCTCCAATACGGCTGATGCCTGGGCCACTGTGCTGCTGATGGATGTCTGGCACTGGACCTCGCTGGTAGCGCTGCTGTGCTATTCGGGTCTGCGGGCCATTCCTGAAGCTTTCTACCAGGCGGCCGAGATTGACCGGGCGTCCAAGTGGGCAGTGTTCCGCTATATCCAGCTGCCGCGGCTCAAAAGCGTGCTGGTGATCGGTATTCTGCTGCGCTTCATGGACAGCTTCATGATCTACACTGAGCCCTTTGTACTCACAGGCGGTGGCCCAGGCAACTCGACCACCTTCCTCAGCCAGACCCTGACCAAGATGGCCATCGGCCAGTTTGACCTTGGGCCGGCGGCGGCATTCTCGCTGATTTACTTCCTGATCGTGCTGCTGGTGTCCTGGCTGTTCTTCACGACCATCACCTATATGGACAAGGCGAAGTGAGGCTCGAATCATGAATATGACTAAACGCAAAACCTTCGGCATCACGCTCTATATCCTGTTCCTGCTGGTGCCCATCTACTGGCTCGTCAACATGTCATTCAAGACCAATGAAGAAATTCTGGGGTCTTTGAGCCTGTGGCCGAGCAACTTTACCTTCGACAACTATATGGTGATCTTTACCGACTCCACCTGGTACTCGGGTTACATCAACTCCATCATCTACGTATCGATGAATGTGGTCATTACCCTGCTGGTGGCCTTGCCTGCAGCCTACGCTTTCAGCCGCTACCGCTTTGTTGGCGACAAGCACCTGTTCTTCTGGCTGCTGACCAACCGCATGGCACCGCCTGCGGTCTTCCTGCTGCCGTTCTTTCAGCTGTACTCGTCCGTGGGGCTGTTCGATACCCATATAGCGGTGGCGCTGGCGCACTGCCTGTTCAACGTACCCCTGGCGGTATGGATTCTGGAAGGCTTTATGTCCGGCGTGCCGCGGGAAATTGATGAAACAGCCTATATTGACGGCTACAGTTTTCCGCGCTTCTTCGGCCGTATATTCCTGCCAATGATTCGTTCGGGTATCGGTGTAACGGCCTTCTTTGCCTTTATGTTCTCCTGGGTCGAGCTGCTGCTGGCACGCACCCTGACATCGGTGGAAGCCAAGCCGATTGCCGCCATCATGACGCGTACAGTGGGGGCCACCGGGGTCGACTGGGGTGTACTGGCCGCAGCCGGTGTGCTGACCATACTGCCGGGTCTGCTGGTGATCTGGTTTGTACGTAACCATGTAGCCAAGGGCTTTGCCCTGGGCCGGGTATAAGGAGACGACACATGATTAGCTGGATGGCATGGACCTTACCGGTCGCAATATTTTTCTCCACCATTGGCATCATTCTGGTTTGCATGACGGCCTATGAGCTGCACTCGCCCTGTGTCGAGCGCAAGGGCTTTCTGCCGATCTCCACGACCCGCGGTGACCGGCTCTTTATCGGTCTGCTGGTGAGCGCCTACTTCCACCTGATGTATGTCGGCCTGACTGACATGTCGCTGTGGCTGCCCCTGGGCATCTCGGTCATCTGGCTGGCGATAGTGCTGCGCTGGGGCTGAAACCCAAGCTGCAAGGGTGTTTTACGCAAGACTGCTTAACCCAAGCCCCGGTACGGCTGCAGAGTCGTACCGGTAATAAGAAAGACAGGCTGGCTCAAGGTGACACTGCGTTGCTGCGACCACCTGAAATGCAATCAACTCCAATGAGGTTGACGATGATCAAGAATAATAAATTGCCACAGGCTCTGCTGCTGCGTGTTGCCATTGCCGCCGCGACCCTGGGTGTCAGTGTGCAAACCTATGCGGATCAGTATCTGGATGCTGCCAACAAATGGGCCGCCGAGGAATTCGAGACCTCGACCCTGACCCCTGAGCAGCAGATCACCGAAATGCAGTGGTTTACCGAAGCGGCCAAGCCGTTCCGCGGCATGACCATCAATGTGGCATCTGAGACTATTGCCACCCATGAATACGAAGCCAAGGTTCTGGCCAAGGCGTTTGAGGAAATTACCGGCATCAAGGTCAATCACGACCTTATTCAGGAAGGTGATGTGGTTGAAAAACTGCAAACCCAGATGCAGTCCGACCGTAATATCTATGATGCCTACATCAACGATTCCGACCTGATAGGCACCCACTTTCGCTACGGCAAGGTGGTTCCCATCTCCGACATGATCGAAGGCGATGGCAAGGATTTCACCCTGCCGACCCTGGATCTGCCGGACTTTATCGGCCTGGACTTCACCACAGGCCCCGATGGCAAGCTGTATCAGCTGCCTGATCAGCAGTTCGCCAACCTTTACTGGTTCCGTGCCGACTGGTTCGCCCGTGATGACCTGAAAGCCAAGTTCAAGGAAATCTACGGTTACGAGCTGGGTGTGCCGAAGAACTGGTCCGCCTATGAAGATATCGCCGAGTTCTTCAGCGAGAAGGTTAAGGAAATCGACGGCGAGACTGTCTACGGTCACATGGATTACGGCAAGAAAGATCCATCCCTGGGCTGGCGCTTCACCGATGCCTGGTTCTCCATGGCCGGTGCTGGCGACAAGGGTCTGCCTAACGGTCTGCCCGTGGACGAGTGGGGCATTCGTGTCGATGGCTGCAGCCCTGTAGGTTCCAGCGTTGAGCGCGGCGGTGCCACCAATGGCCCGGCGGCGGTTTATGCCACCACCAAGTACGTCGAGTGGTTGCGCAAGTATGCCCCGCCTGAAGCCCAGGGCATGACCTTCTCTGAAGCCGGTCCCGTGCCTGCTCAGGGTGGCGTGGCACAGCAGATCTTCTGGTACACCGCCTTTACGTCCAGCATGACCGAGAAGGGTCTGCCAGTGGTGAACGAAGATGGCACGCCCAAGTGGCGCATGGCGCCGTCTCCCAAGGGACCTTACTGGGAAGAGGGCATGAAGCTGGGTTATCAGGACACAGGTTCCTGGACCTTCCTCAAATCCACCCCGGAAAAACAGCGTCTGGCAGCCTGGCTCTATGCCCAGTTCACCGTGTCCAAAACCGTATCGCTGAAAAAGACCCTGGTGGGTCTGACGCCGATCCGCGAGTCTGACATCAATTCCGATGCCATGACCGCAGCGGCACCGATGCTCGGCGGCCTGGTCGAGTTCTACCGCAGCCCGGCCCGTACCCAGTGGACGCCCACCGGTACCAACGTGCCGGATTACCCGAAACTGGCACAGCTGTGGTGGCAGTATATTGCTGAAGCCGCCAGCGGCGAGAAAACTCCGCAGCAGTCTCTCGATGGCCTGGCCGCCGCTCAGGACAAGGTGCTGCAGCGTCTCGAACGCGCCGGTGTCCAGGGTGAGTGTGGTCCCAAGCTGAACGAGCCACGCGAAGCCAGCTACTGGCTGGATCAGCCGGGCGCGCCCAAGGCGAAACTGGCTAACGAGAAACCCCAGGGTGAAACCGTACCCTACGAAGAACTGCTGAAAAGCTGGGAAGCAGGCCGCAAGGGCTAATTTATTGCTCTTATAACTGGCGCATCCGGCCGGCTGTCCCTTGGGGCAGCCGGCTTTTTTTGCTTTGGTGCTATGGTGCATAACTAATCCGCCGCGGTGGTCGGCATAGACAAGGGGGTGGGATATGAGCAGTACAGAGTCGGAATCAAGCAAAATGGGCGCAGGCCTTGCGGGCATTGCGTCCTTTGGCGTGGCGGCACTGCCGCGGATCATTTTTGGCGCCGGCAGCTTTGATCAGCTGGCGGCTGAACTGGCGAAGCTGGGTACGCGGGTATTGATTGTCACCGGTGGCCAGTCCTTTACCGGCACTGAGCGCTGGGCGCAGTTACAGGGCCAATTGAAGACGGCGGGGGTGGCCTGGGTGCAGGTATCCGTGGCTGGCGAACCCAGTCCCGAACAGGTGGATGAGGTGGTCAGCCATTACGGTGACTATGGCATCGATGTGGTGCTGGGGATTGGCGGTGGCAGCGCGCTGGATGCGGCCAAGGCCATCGCCGGCCTTTTACCTGTGCAGCACTCGGTGATGGAATATTTGGAGGGGGTCGGGCCAGAGCTTCCCTACCAGGGGCCAGCGCTGCCACTGGTAGCGGTGCCGACAACCGCCGGCACTGGCAGTGAAATGACCAAGAATGCGGTACTGACGCGCCATGGCATCGGTGGTTTCAAGAAGTCTTTTCGCGATGAAAAGCTGTTGCCGCGTATGGCGCTGGTGGATCCGGATCTGCTGCACAGCTGTCCGCCCCAGGTATTGATGGCTAATGCCATGGATGCCTTCACCCAGCTACTGGAATCCTATGTATCGACCCGTGCCAGCGCCTTTACCGATGCGCTGACTCAAAGCGGTATCCAGGCCTTTGCGGCGAGTTTTGAGCCTGGCGCTGCAACGCCGGTGAAGGACTACAGCCAGCTGGCCTATGCTGCCATGCTGTCCGGTATCTGTCTGGCCCAGGCAGGGTTGGGGTCGGTACACGGCATGGCTTCGCCGTTGGGGGCTTACTTTCCCATTCCCCACGGCGTGGCCTGCGGTACTTTGCTGGCGATGGCCACGGCGATGAATATAGCGGCGCTGCGTGAGCGCGAGCCGCAAAGCCCTGCGCTGGCAAAATACGCCCAGGTGGCTGGCTGGCTGGGCGCAGAAGAAAACAGCATAGAGGCGGGCTGTGATGCGCTGGTCGGTTTGCTCGACAGCTGGATTGAGGAGTCTGAGTTGCCCAGGTTGTCGGCCTTCGGCATGACCGAAGCCGACCTGCCCCGGGTGATCGCCGGCAGCGGGGGCAATAGCATGAAAACCAATCCTCTGGTGCTGAGCGACAATGAAATCCACCAGGTGCTGCTGGCGCGCTTGTAAAGGGCGAGGTGCGAGGAACAAGGGGCTAGGGGCAAGGAAAAAGGGGCGAGGTGCGAGGTGCGAGGTGCGAGGGGCGAGAGAAAAAGGGGCGAGGGGCGAGGGGCTAGGGTTAAAGCGAACCAGCCCCGGGCTTGGGGTCGAGTCGCAGGCGGATATGGGTGGCAATGGGCAGGTGGTCCGACAGACGCTCATCCAGCACGCGGGCATCAATGACATCGATCCTGGGCGTTGCCAGCACATGATCAAGCGAACGCTTGGGGCGCCAGCTCGGAAAGGTTTCGCCATTGTGCAGCGTGCGAAGTGCCGCATTGCGGATACCGGGGTGGGCATGAAGCTCAGGCAGATCACAATTGAGGTCACCCAGCAGCAGGGTGTCGTTATCGTTGCCGATCAACTCTGCCAGAAAATACAGCTGTCGGGCCCGGGTCTGGCGGCCCAGGGCCAGGTGCGCAATGATCAGGCGCAGGGGCGCGTAACCTGGTGGCCTCACCTCCACTTCCAGGGCGCCACGGCCCGGCAGACGGCCAGGCAGGGGGTGGAACTGTATTTCCCGCAATGGCCAGCGCGACAGGCAGCCCAGGCAATGGCGGGCAAAGGGCGCCAGGTCCCGGGTAATGGCGGCGTGCCAGTACGGGAAGCCGGCGCGTTCTGCCAGATGAGCCACCTGATTCAGCTGGGCCGTGCGCAGGCTGCCGGCATCGCACTCTTGCAGTGCGACCACGTCAAAGTGACTGGCCAGCTCCGCAATGCGCTCCAGATTATTGCGTGCACCCCGAGTCGGTAGCAGATGCTTCCAGGACCTGGTTACATAGTGCATATAGCTTGAGGTCTGCAGGCCGACCTGGATATTCAGCGTTAGCACGCGCATCTGGCCTTCGCGGCGCTGAAATGGAAAAACTGGGGAGTTAGGCATGTCACGCTCAAGTATGCGTTGCCCCCGCCAAAGCGCAAGGCTGATTCCGCTCTGGGCTCTGGTGAGCGATGTGCTAAAGGTGCAGTGGCGTGAGCGCTGCGATGAAAGGTGATTGCCAAGGGGAAGGCAGAGTCTGATACTGGCAGCTGCCGTAGCGCCCGGTGACGGAACTTCAGTCGCGCATCAAAACCAGGATGGTTTATGTCAGAGTCAGGTTCGTCTCCCATTGTGCCCCCGGCATCTGCCTTCAATGCCAATGTGGTTCTGCTGTCGCTGTGTCAGGCGCTGCTCGGTACCGGCAATATTCTGTTAATTTCGGTCAATGCGCTGATTGGCAAGGAGTTGGCGCCATCGGTGGCGCTGATTACCCTGCCCATGGCGATGCAGTTTGTCGGCCTGATGGTGGCGACGATACCGGCCTCACTGATCATGCAGCGCATTGGTCGCAAGAACGGCTTTTATCTGGGCAACCTGATCGGCCTGCTGGGGGCGGCCTGCAGTGGTATTGCGCTGGTCGAGGCGAGTTTCTGGGGCTTTAATCTCGGCACCTTTCTGCTGGGTATAGGTATCGGTTTTGGCATGCTGTACCGCTTTGCCGCCATAGAAGCGGCACCTGCAGGGCAGCAGAGTCGGGCGATATCTCTGGTCATGGCAGGCGGTGTGCTGGCGGCTGTGCTGGGCCCGAATCTCGCCATTCACAGTCGTGCCTGGTTTACGGATACCCCTTTTCTGGGTGCCTTTATCGGACTCTTCGGGCTCTATTGTCTGGCGCTGGTGCTGCTGCGTTCGGTGCGCCTGGCGGTGGTGTCGGCGAACCTGTCGGATGAACAGCCGCGGCCGCTGGGTACTATCGTGCGCCAACCGGTGTTCGTGATGGCGGTGGTCGCAGGCATGGTTAGCTACGCGGTGATGAACCTGCTGATGAGTGCCACCCCCCTGGCCATGATTCGCCAGGGTTTCAGCTTCAGCGATGCAGCCCAGGTTATTCAGTGGCATGTGCTGGGGATGTTTGTACCGGCATTTTTTACCGGGCACCTGGTGGAGCGCTTTGGCGCTCCGGCGATGATGCTGGCTGGCGGCGCTCTGATGCTGCTTTGTATGCTGGTGAATCTGTTGGGCCAGAGTCACTGGCATTTCTGGCTGGCGCTGGTGCTGCTGGGGGTTGGCTGGTGTTTCATGTTTATCAGCGCGACCTCCTTTCTGACCCGCGCCTACAGGCCCGCCGAAAAGGCCCGTACTCAGGCGGCCAACGAGTTTCTGGTGTTCAGCAGCGTAGCGCTGTCGGCTCTGGGTGCTGGCTGGCTTGAAGCATCCCTTGGCTGGGAGCTGATGAACTGGCTGATGCTGCCGGTAGTGCTGGCGGCCATGTTGATGATCGCCTGTCTGACCCAATATCGGCAGGTAGCAGTTTGAGAGCAGGGTGAAAGGTGCGAAGTGTGAGGGGTAAGAGCAGGGGCGAGGTGCGAGAGGCTAGAGGTAAGAGCAGGGGCGAGGTGCGAGAGGCGAGGGGCGAGGGGCGAGAAAAATGGGCAAGGAGCCAAGGCAAGAGAAGTAACGGGTGTTTGGATTTCACATGGCACTCACACACAGGTGCTTATGCTCTGGTCGCATAGTCCTGCTGCCATGAGTAAGTATTGCCATGAATACCCCTTTGCTAGTATCCCGGCTGAAAGGCCTGAAGCTGACGCTGTCCAGTGGCCAGTTTCGGCTCTTGCTCTGTGCCGTATTGGCGCTTTTTTATAATGCCCCTCTGTGGCAGCTGATATCGGCGCAGCCGGCATCAAGTCAGATTGCAGGCTGGCTGTTTATCGCGGCCTTTTTCAGCTTTATGGTCGCCGTGTTGCAGTTTTGCCTGACTCTGGTCGGATTTCGTCAGGTTCTCAAACCCCTGGCTGTCTTTTTGCTGCTCAGTGCCAGTGGGGTGACTTATTTCATGCACAGCTACGGCATTCTGGTGGACCGCAGCATGGTGCAAAACCTGTTTGAAACCGATACCGCCGAAGCCTCCGAGCTGCTCAATGCCGGCCTGGTACTGCACCTGTTGCTGTCCGGTGTGCTGCCGGCACTGCTAGTCATGAGTATTCGCATTCGTTACCGACCGCTATTTGCCGAGCTCAGGGGCAGGGCAGCGGCACTGTTTTTGTGCCTGATGGTGATTGGTGCCAACGGTGTGCTGTTCTACAAGGACTATTCATCGCTGTTTCGCAATAACCGCCAGATCCGCAATATGGCGGTACCCTCCAATTATCTCTACTACGGTACCCGTTACCTGATGGGCGCCTATGACCCGGCAAGTGTGCCCTTGCAGCGCCTGGGGGAAGATGCTCGCCAGGTGGCGGAGCCTATTGCGGGTGCCAAGCGCAAACTGCTGGTACTGGTGGTGGGCGAAACTGCCCGGGCGATGAACTTTGGCCTCAATGGTTACGCGCGGGATACCAATCCGCAACTCGATACCCTGCCGGTGGTGAGTTTCCAGGAGGCCGCATCCTGTGGCACCAGTACGGCGGAGTCCCTGCCGTGCATGTTTTCCCTCAACGGTCGGGAGGCGTACGACAAGGCGGCGGAAAGTCACCGCGAAAACCTGCTGGATGTATTACAGCATGCGGGTGTCAAGGTGCTGTGGCGGGATAACAACTCCGGTTGCAAGGGCGTCTGTGATCGGGTGGAAAGTCAGGAAACCGCAGTGTTTGAGTTGCCGGAATTCTGTGTGGCAGATGAGTGCTACGACGAAGGCATGCTCAGCGCCCTGGATGATTATCTGAAAAGCACGGCAGGGGATGCGGTCATAGTGCTGCATCAGAAGGGCAGTCATGGCCCGGCCTATTATCTGCGTTACCCGCAGCAGTTTGAGAAGTTTACCCCTGTGTGTCGCAGCACCCAGCTGCAGTCGTGCAGCGAGGCCGAAATTCGCAATGCCTACGACAATAGCATCCTCTATACGGACTACTTTTTGAGCCGTGTAATCGGGTTCCTCAAAAGCGAACAACAGGGCTTTGATACCGCCATGCTCTATATGTCGGATCACGGCGAATCCCTGGGCGAGGGTAATATTTACCTGCACGGCATGCCCTATATGTTTGCACCGCAGGAGCAGACCCATGTGCCCTTTATGGCCTGGCTGTCCGATAGCATGCAGCTGCGCACCGGGCTGGATGCCAATTGCCTGGGCGCAAAGAGTGCACAGGCTTTGAGTCATGACAATCTGGCCCACTCGGTGCTGGGGTTAATGGGGGTTGCAACCTCTGTGTACCAGCCTGAGCTGGATATCTTTGGCGACTGCCGTCAGCCACTGCCCACCGGTACTGTGCAGCAGCAGACACCGCCTGCGATCGATCAGTTTGAGAGCGCGCATCCGAGTCAGGGACCCGCCTGAGGGGTATCGCCTAAGTCAAAATCGCATGAATTCTATGGCATGAGTGCCAGGGTATGAAGAACAGCGCAGAAGCCTCGGCCGGGAGACTGGTCGGGGCTTCTGCGTTTGGGGCGGCACTACCGGACAGGGTTGGATGCACTGAGGCTTTGGCGGCCTCAGGGAGCAGGAACAGTCGTGAAACTTTCAGGCTGGTACGAATACCAGCCTGGCGCTGAACTGCTGCGGCGTTTGCTCCAGCTCGAAACGGCAGTTGGCCTGGACGCAGAGCTGTTCCACTATCATGAGGCCATAGCCATGGCTGTCCCGCTCGTCTGGGGGGATATCGCCAATGCGGTTCTGAATCAGCAGGCTGTCGCTGTCGTTGCTAATGGCGATATCGCCGCTACCGTGGACCAGGGCATTGCGCAGCAGGTTGTCGATTATCACCGACAGAATAAAAGGCGGCACAGGCCAGTTGCAGGGCGCCAGTGTCAGTGAAGAAACGCGGGCCCGCAAATCCGGGTGGGTACCCAGGCGTTCCTCGATCAGGGCCTGCAGCCCTGCCTGATTGACCGGCGTGGTGCTGCTGGTCTTGCCCTCACGGCCGAGCCAGAGAAAGGCCTCGATCAGTTGACTCATGCGGGTTGTGGCATCGTCGATGCGCTTCAGAGCGCGCTGGCTGAGCTTATCGGCGGGCAGGGTTTCACGCAGCAGGTCGGCCGAGCTGCGAATGACCATCACCGGCGAGCGCAGCTCATGGCTGGAAAAACGGGTGAAGTCCCGCTCGCGCTGGATAAAGTCCGACACCCGTTCGAGCAGGGAGGCGAACTGGCGGCTCATAAAGCCGATCTCGTCGTTGCGCTGCAGTGGCTCAAGCCGTGGGTTGGTGGGGTCTATGTCGGCCAGCTGGCGGCTGAGTTGGCGGATGGGGACTGTCAGATGCCAGGCAATCAGCAATGTCAGCCCCATGGCGCCAAAGGTGATCAGGATAATACCGCCCATGATCAGGCCGACCTCGGCAGCTTCCTGGGCCTCGCTTTCGATCACTTCTTCCAGTGACTCCAGCACCATGTAATAGAACTCACCGGTAGCCGGGTGCGGGCGAATGACCAGCAGATCGTCGTTGGGCAGCTCGTGAGTGCCCTCTGTCGTGAACGCCTGCAGCTCTTGGGGCAGCAGGTCCTGACTGGCATAGAAGTGCAGAATATCGAAAAACTTGAGAGTCTCGGACGGCGCTTCGCTGACCAGTACGCGATCGACCTGGGCGCCTATATAGTTGCTGAAGCGCTGCATGCTTTCGGATTCGATGCGCTCGATGATATGCCAGCCCACCAGCCAGTACAGGCTCATGAGCAGGCAGGTCGAAAGCCCGATGGTGAGCAGTATTCTGCGGCTAAAGCTCTGTTTCATTCGAATCTGTATCCCCTGGGAGTATCAGTCGAAAGCCGATGCCGCGCACCGTGGTGAGCATGGGCTGACTGAAGGGTTTGTCCAGCTGCATGCGCAGCTGATACAGCAGTGAGCGCAGGGCGTCGCTGTTTGGGAGGTCGTCGCCCCACAGCAGTTGTTCCAGCTCTTCGCGGGGCACGGCACGGGGCGCCTTGGCGACCAGATGCTTGAGCAACTTGAAAGACTGGGCAGTGAGGCTTAGGGGGCGGCCCTCGCGACTGGCGGTGGCCTGTTCTACATCCAGCATCAGGGGGCCAAAGGACAGGCGACGCAGCATCTGGCGCGATTCGCGTTTGCTCAGGGCTTCAACCCGGCACACCAGCTCCGCCATGGCGAAGGGCTTGACCAGGTAATCGTCTGCGCCGGACTTAAATCCGCGCACCTTGTCGTCCAGCGTATCCAGCGCAGTGAGAAAGAGTATGGGCGTGGTGACACCCAGTGCGCGCAGCTGTTCGCAGGCCGAGAGCCCGCTAACCCTGGGCATCATGATATCGAGTATCAGTACGTCGTACTGATGCTGACGACACAGCTCAAGCACCTGAGCACCGTGGCTGGCGCAGTCGGTTTCGATGCCGCGCCACTGAAGGAAGTCCGCAATGCCCGCGAGTATGTTGGCATCGTCGTCGGCAACCAGCACATTCATAGCATCAAGGGTTCCTGCTTTGTCACAGCATGATTAGGAGCCGGAAGTCCCGGCGCAAATGCGACTGTAGCAGAATTGTGGCCCAGTGGGCTTGGGCCACAAGCGCCAGCGGTACAGAATCAGCGCGCTGAACCAGCAGATGGCCAGGGTCCAGAGGTCGTGGGAGATAAAGTGGGCACCGCGCAGCTGCTGCGAAATGCCAAATATAAGCCCCAGTCCCAGCCCCGGCAGTAGCGCCAGGTGTCTATAGCACCGGGATGGCGCCGAGCTGTCACTGAAATGGTGCAGGGCAAGGAAGTAGAGTGCGACCCAGGCATAGCCTGCGCTGGCGTGTCCTGCGGGGAAGCAACTGCCACCGCTGGCTGTTGCAGGATCCAGGCTGAAAAGGGAGTGGTAGATGCGATCGGCGCCGTAGCGTTGCAGGCTCCAGGGGCAGTCGAGCCCGGTGAGGCGCTTGGCGATATTGACGAGAAGCACGCTGCACAGCACGGCGCTGATCAGATAGCTCAAGCCAGGTCGCCAGTGGCGCAGGCTTGGGCGTATCCAGCTCAGGCCCCAGCCCAGCAGGGTGATAAACAAGAGCCCAAAACTCAGCAGTCGGCCACCGTTATGGATAATCCCGGCTGTGATCCAGTGTTCGCGCAGCGCCCACTGCTGACCTTCCAGCCGGTACAGCAGGTCTCCCAACTTTAGATCCAGCTCCCAGATTTCCAGCAGTGCCACGCCAAGTAGGAACAGCACTAGCGGGATGAGCCCGAGCTGGCGCCAGCGCAGTGGCGCGGCACTGCGCTGCAAGACGCTGGCCGCAGCAATGGTGTCGCCGGTTTTCAGTAGCGCGTGCTGCAATGAATGGCGCTGTAGTGGTGGACTCAGTGGCTCATGGCGGCTCATGCCAGCACCCAGCCGCGACGAATCAGCGGTGCAGCCAGCAGGCGATAGACTCTTTGCAGTGGCAGGAGCAGGTGCTGCTCGAGTGGCTGCGGCCAGGCATGCATAACGGCGGCACTGAAGGCACCCATTAATAAGGCACCCAGCATATCCAGCGGAAAGTGAACGCCCAGATAGACCCGCGCCCAGGCGACCAGAGAGGCTGGTAGTAGCAACCACAGGCCCCAAGCGCGTAACTGTGGGCTCAGCATCAGGCTGCAGGCGATCGCCATAAACAGAGTGAAATGATCACTGGGGAAGGAGCTTTCGATGGCGTGGGGCAGCAGCGTCTGGCCCAGCGGAATTTCAAATGGCCTGGGGTGGTACCAGAACAGGGCTATGACCTGATTCAGCCCCAGGCCAAGACCTGCCGCCAGGGCTGCACCGAGCAGCGCCAGTCGTGTGCGCTGGCCGCCGTAGAGCCAACCCAGGCCAAGGCCCGCTGGCAGCAGCCAGATCAGATCGCGCGCGGCGATACGGCTGAGCAGCAGTTGCCAGGGCTGTGGGTCGACGGCATTGATCCACAGGAACAGAGTCTGGTTGAGGGTTTCCAGTGAGTTCATCGTTGCTTTGGTTTCCTGTCTTGAGTCCGCACTTATGGCAGGCACACTAGCAGCGCCCCTGTGAGTCCAGTGTGAAATCCGTGGCACATTAGCCCTGTAATGGCCCTTCGGGGGTACTGGGCTCGCGACTGGGACTGGCAGCAACTATCCTAAGGTCAGGCTAAAGGAGGTGTTGCCATGACTTATCTGATCTCGCTGAATCCCGCCACGGGAGAACCAGTGGGTGAAATCCAGGCCACGTCGCTGGATGCTATTCCTGCGCTGGTGTGCGCGGCGAGGGATGCGCTGTCTGACTGGAGTCATCTGAATATCGAGGCCCGGGGTGAGTGTCTGCTACGGGCCGCCGAGGATTTGCTGCAGGAGTCTGAACGCCTGGGTGAGCTGCTGAGCCAGGAAATGGGCAAGCCGTTGCGCAAGGGGATCAGCGAGGTGCGTTTCTGTGCCCAGAGTATCGCACCGCGGGTCAAGCAGGCGGTGGCGGCGCTGCAGTCAAGGCGCAGCAGTGATGCCGATACTGAGTCCACCCTCTACTATGATCCACTGGGTGTCTGTGCCGTGATCAGCCCCTGGAACTATCCCATGTCCATGCCGCAATGGATGCTGCTGCCGGCCTTGCTGTGCGGCAATACGGTGCTGTTCAAGCCGTCGGAGGAAACGCCGCTCATCGCCCAGGCCTATGCCGATGTACTCAACCGCCATCTGCCACCGGGTGTATTGCAGGTGGTGCAGGGGCCTGATCAGCAGGGGCGTGCGCTGGTGGAGGCCGATATCAATATGGTGGCCTTTACCGGTTCGCGCGAGGCGGGCAAGGACATCATGACCCGCGCCGCCGTTGGGCTCAAACGTCTGATGCTGGAGCTGGGGGGCAAGGATCCGCTGCTGGTGCTGGATGATGCCGATATTGATGCTGCGGCCGAGTTTGCCTGTGCCAACAGCTTCGAAAACGCAGGTCAGGTCTGTGTTGCGACCGAGCGGGTCTATGTTGACCGCCAGGTGCTTGACTGCTTCGAGCAGCGGGTAACGGAGCGGGCGGCGCAGTATGTAACCGGCCCCTGGCATGATGCCAAGTCCAGACTGGGGCCCATGATTCACGACCGTCAGCGCCAGCATGTACTGGATCAAATCGACCAGGCGCTGGCCTCGGGAGCGCGTCTGCTGCATGGCGGCAAGGATCATCCGCCGCGCTATATTACCCCCACAGTGCTGACGGATTGCCGCGCCGATATGTGGATCATGCAGCAGGAAACTTTTGGCCCCGTACTCTGTATCCAGGGCTATGACACTCTTGATGAGGCACTGCTTCTGGCCAACAGCACCGAGTATGGCCTTGGGGCTGTGGTGTTCGGTGAAGACGAAGACCGCGCCTGGCAGGTGGCAAGGCATCTGGAAGCCGGTATGATCGGCGTCAATAAAAGCTGTTTTGGCACCGTGGAATGCCCCTGGGTGGGGGCGCGTCAGAGCGGTTATGGCTTTCATGGTTCGGCCGAGGGCTTTCACCAGTTCTGTCAGTTGCGGGTGATCAGCAAGCCGTTGTCTGGCTAAATACGTATCGACAATGCTGGCGATTGTTATGTCTGGGCAGAGGCTTAATCATTCAACGGGAGGTTGTGGTCGTGTCGCTTTTGTTTGCTTATTCAGGCGTTAAAATTCGTTTAAATCAGTCTCTCGTTGCGTTCATGGCGCGATCAGAGGTGCCTGCGGCGAATCTGGGGCTGGGCTGTTATGAGGGTGCCGATGCCCAGTTGATACGTGATCCTGCAGGCGCTGGACTGGTGCCCGGCTTTATAGATGGCTCCACGCAAGCCTGTGGCCTGCTGCTGGCCTGCCAAGGGAAGGCTGCGGATCAGCCTGGCGCTGTGGCGCATGCCGGCGGACTGGCGAATTGCCAACCCTTCACCCGTGAGCTGATGGGGGTTGTGCATCTGTTCGCCATGCAGGGCGAGCTGCAGGGGCTTGGAGATAGCCGGGCTTTCCCTACAGGGGTCTATACCCCCATAGGTGACACTTCGGCCGAGCGGGCGTTTTGCGTGCTGATGTCTCGCCTGCGAGTACTCTGGCAGGAGGACACGCCGTTGCCCGAGGTACGCCTGGCGGTAGTGTCGGACTTTGCTGCGCGCCTGCGCCCGCTCGGGTTAGCCAACTTCATCTATGCCGACAGTGAACTGCTGTTTGTACACGGCCATCAGCAGGCCGATGATCCGGAGAGGCCGGGTCTTTTTCTGGCTCACAGTGATGGTGGCGTTCGGGTGGCGAGCCAGCCGCTGGATACGGCCGACTGGCAGGGGCTGGAGCCCGGCGAAGTACTGATGATCAAGGGTGCTGAGGTGCTGGAGCGCTGTGCGCCGTTCAAGCTCTGGAGTCAGCTGAGTGACTGAAAACTATCCAAAGGACAGGCCATGAGCTCTGTGAAGAAGCACAAGAAAAACATTAAAAGAAAAGTGGCGCATGCTGACGGTTCCACCGCGACGTCGTCCCGCAAGCGCAAAATGAGCTCGCTGCAATCGCAGGTTATCTTTTGTGTGATCGTCGTCGGGATTGTGCTCTATCTTATTGCTCGCAACATTTAGTCAATGACCTGAGGTGAAACGCCTAAACGGCGATCCGCCCCTGTACAGAGGGGGCGCAGCTTAGGTACTTATAAGTCAGCGCATTGTGGTGCTCCTGCTTGCCACTCCTTTCTGATAAGGTGCCGCGCTTTTCCTGCGCGGCACCTTAGTGCCCATTGAGCTTCTTGCTGTTTTTCTCTATCTAGCCCCTAGCAGCCTGTCGGACTTACCACTGATCTATTGCGGCAAAGCCGATTTTGGTCATTTTTCGTCCTCTTTTTTGTTAAATAGAACCACTATTTGCCTCAAAAGAGTTCAAAAACTGCCTCAAAACGGACTTTCCCTCGCTACGATCGGCCAAGTCCGACAGGCTGCTAGCCCCTAGCCCCTAGCCCCTAGCCCCTAGCCCCTTTATTCTCGCACCTCGTTTAGCGAATACAGGACACCAGATAATCGATTTCCGGTGCTGAAGTGCCGGGGTTGTTAAGGCACACCGGCAGATAGGTCGGCGGTGTCAGCAGGCCGCGAGCCAGCAGGTCGTCGATCAGGTCGAGGAATTCGAAGCTGGTCTTGCCGATAAAAAGCCCGGTGATGTCCCGCGTCTTGTGCAGCTGGTAAGCATCGCGAAAGCCGCTCAGGTACAGATGATCCTTGGTAAAGCCGCCACCACGGTGTACCCGAGTGCAGACGCGGAAGGCTTCTTCCGGTTCAGTGCCGTAGTCTTCGACGATGGTGCGCCAGGTGCGGCAGAAGTCGCCGTAGCGAATCATCAGGTCCACTGCGATAACCCGCAGCGCCAGGCTTTTCAGGCGCTTGAGTGTCAGGTTGCCGGAGCGATATTCGCTGAAAATCGCCAGGCCTTCCTGGGTATGGGTGTTGTTGGGTAGCCCCAGGGAAAAGACCTCCAGCGGCTGCTGTTTGGCGTTGAGCGAGGTGGTCATGTGCACCCCCAGCTCGTGGTGCGCCAGCGCCTGCAGTTCCACTGGGCTGACTTTGGCCGAACGGCGCACCAGCAGCGCCTTGCGGCCGTTGTTCACCATGGCGGCAGCGATCAGGCGGTCCGACAGTTCCACTTTGCACTTGAGCCCCCACTCCTTGGCCAGTTGCTGGAACTGCGGAATCATCTCTTTGGAACTCAGTTGCTGGCCATTGAGCTCTTCGGCACGATCGGCGGCGTGCAGCAAAAAGCGCGCGTTAGCCAGTTCGCCTGCCGTGGGCTCGCCGTAATAGCGCAGCGAGTTGTATAGAAAACTGTCGGTGCCGATGCTCACCAGCATGTCGATACGTTCGGCCAGGGCATCAATAACCTGGCGATACAGCTGGCGCAGCGCAGGCTCGCGAATGGAGTCTACCGGCAGGCGGTAGAGCTTTTCACGGTGGGCATAGGGGTCGATCTTCAGCTGGCGGTAGCGGAAGTTCGGCGCCTTGCGCCCCTGATGTTTGAAGAAACGGCGCTGCTCAACCGGCATGTTGATGGGGTTGATGTAGAGCAGCGTTTCCAGCCCGCGGGCGAGTTTCTTCAGTTCGCGGTCAACCAGTAGCACTTCGGGCGGAAGCTCCGTGGGCATCAGGTCGTTACGGTGCAGGGATGGGCCCGGCAGCGTGCGGCTGGCATCCGCCGTGGTTTCCAGCAGGGCGTCGTGCAGGCCGTGGCGCAACGCATCTACTACCAGCGGAAAGGGTGCACCGCTGTCCAGATCCAGAAATACCTTCTGGATCTCAAACGGGATGGTGAGGGTGTTGCTGTGATGTTCCGCAATGTGGCTTGAAGTGTAGCCGCCACCGTGGTTGCGCTCACCCAGGCTGACGCGGTTGTCCAGGTTAGGCAGTTCGATTTCACCCAGGCGGCTCTGCAGACGCTTGATCAGCGGGCTCCACTGCTCGCTGTCGACATCTTCGGTGGCGATGTGAATCTTGCTGTGGCCGTCCTTCATTTCTTCGAACGGGCAGCTGTGTACATCGAATAGCACCGCGTGGCTGTGGTCTTCCTCAATAACCCAGAGCAGGGCGTCGAGGATGCGGTAAATGCGCTGGTGGCGCTCCTGGCCACGGTGACGCATGGTTTTGGTCACCGGCTTGTTCCAGAGCGGGGTATCGTTGATCTCAGTGCGCACGCAGCGGTTAGCCGGCAGGCTCAGATCATAATCAATACGCGAATCCTGCACACAGAGGGCGATGGGCATCAGTTCGATCAGCCAGTCGCTGCCGCGATCCTCCAGTTGCAGGCGTGCCTTGTCATCCACCGCCAGGCGCTGAAGGCTGTCGCTGTGAAGGCGGCTGCCGCCGTGCAAGGCGGTGCATACGACGGGCAGGTATTCGTCCACGCGAATGTGCAGCGAACCGTCACGCAGGCGGGCGTTGAACGGCGTGCGGTTTTGAATGCGCTCGAGAATCTGATTTTCGGTGAGTGTCTGCATCGATCCCTAACCTGAACGGGTATTGAGTCGCTGAGATTCTGTGCAGTATTCGGGCCCATGTACAGCAAAAATGCTGCCGGGCCCGATACTTATTGTTATAGCTGGGTGTCGGGGGCGTCAGACGATGAGTGCGGGCTCCGGGCCGCTGAGGTTCTTGAGCCCCAGTCGCTTGAGTTCCTCGCTCATCAGAGCGCGAATTTCCACCTCGCTGGCAAGGTCCTGTGCCTTGTGAAACAGTGCCTGGGCATCAGTAAAGTTAACCGAGCGGATCAGCCATTTTATTTTGGGAATACTGTGGGCGTTAAGACTCAGTGTGCGCAGCCCCATGCCCAACAACAGTAATACCGCGGCGGGGTCCGAGGCCATTTCGCCGCACAGTGACAGCGGGATATTGGCGGCCTGGGTGTGGGCCACGATCTGCTCCAGCGCTACCAGCATGACTGGATTGAGGTTGTCGAACAGTGCCGATACTTTGGGGTTATTTCGATCCACCGCCAGCAGGTACTGGGTCAGGTCATTGGAGCCGATGGAGACATAATCCACGTACTTCAGCATGCGTGGCAACAGCAGCACTGCAGAGGGCACTTCCACCATCATGCCGATGGGCGGGCGCACCACGGCGAGGCCTTCGGATTGCAGCTCTTCGAGGGTGTCATCGACGATGCGCACGAAACTTTCCAGCTCGTCAATGCGGCTCACCATGGGGATCAGCAGGCGCAGGTTGTCGTTGTCGACATTGGCCCGCAGCATGGCGCGCAACTGGGTTACCAGCAGTGAGGTATTGTCCAGGGTGAAGCGAATGCCGCGCCAGCCGAGGAAGGGATTGTCTTCGCGAATCTCGAAGTAGGGCAGCTGCTTGTCGCCGCCTATATCCAGGGTGCGCATGGAAACCGGCAACGGCGAGTAGGCGCTCAGTACCTGGCGGTAAATCTCATACTGTTCGTCTTCGGTCGGGAAGCTGTCGTGCAGCATAAAGGGAATTTCGGAGCGATAGAGCCCCACGCCCTCGGCGCCGTGCTTGCGGCCAGGGGTTACGTCGGCCAGCAGGCCTGTATTGGTCAATAACTGTACGCGAACGCCGTCGCGGGTTTCGGCCGGCAGGTCGCGCAGGCAGGCCAGCTGGTCGATAAACTGAGCATCGGCGTGTTGCAGGCGGCGGTATTCCTTCAGCAGCGCGGGCTGCGGATGCAGGATACATTCGCCGCGATAGCCATCGACAATGACTTCTTCGCCGTCAAACTTTTTAAGATCGAGGCTGGTAACCCCCATGACCGCCGGAATGCCCAGGGCATTGGCAACAATGCCGGTGTGGGACAGTGCAGATCCCGCGGTGCAGATGATGCCCTTTATCTGTTCGGGGCGGTAAATGGACAGGTCGGCAATGCTGATCAGGTCGCTGGCCAGTACCAGTTCGCGCTGTTCACTGGCGGTATCCAGCGGTGTCTTGCTGAGCATGTGGCGCAGCAGGCGGTTGCCGATATTGCGAATGTCTTCGCCGCGGGCGCGCAGGTAGGGGTCCTGTGCCAGATCGAAGGCGCCGGCCAGTTCCTCGATGGTTTCGCGCAGCGCCCAGCTGGCCTTGAAGCCTTGCTGGATGTGCTGCACCGTACGTTCGTGCAGCTCTGGGCTCTGCAGCATCATCAGATAGACAGAAAAAAGGTTGGCGATATCGGAGGGCAGACTGTCGCCCAGACGTGATGCCCCCAGGGTCAGTTCGTCTTTCAGCCGTACGACGGCGGCCTCAAAACGGGCCAGTTCGGCGTCTATATTGGTACTGCGCTGCTGGGTAATGTCCTGCAGGCTGAGGTTCAGGTGCAGCACTTCCAGGCGTCCGCAGCCGATGCCGGGCGCACTTTTGACGCCGCTGTAGCGGTCGATGTCGTGGATAACGGGCTGTTGCGGCAACCAGGCACCGGAGCGCTGTATCGACTGCAATGTGCCGGCCAGCTGGCTGGCGATGGTGACCATAAAGGCCTCGGCATCCTGGCTGAAGCGCTGCTGCTCCGTGCCCTGAATAACCAGTACCCCGATCAGTTCGCGCAGGTGAATCAGCGGCACGCCCATGAACTGGTGGTAGGGCGCTTCGTGGGTTTCGGGAATGTAAACGAACTTGTCGTGGGTCGGTGCATCGGCCAGGTTCAGCGGGTGCAGCGTGCGACCAATCTTGCCAACCAGGCCTTCATTCAGTGCCAGGCTGACCTTGCCGACGGCCACATCGGCCAGACCTGCGGTGGCGGCCAAAACCAGGCGCTGTTCGGATGATGACTTTAAATAAAGGCTGCAAACGGGTACTGAAAATAGCTCAGTGAGCTTGACGACGATCTGACGCATGGCCGCGACTGCATTTTCGGCGCGGGATATGTCCTGTACCAGCGACGTCAGCGTCGAGAGGGAGTGGAGCATAGGTTGAACTCCGAAATCCTTGTCCGTGTGGGAGCAAACGGGTGAGTTTGCCTTTGATACTCGCACAAGCGCCGCACTGGCGCAATTGCAGGCATGCAGCCTAAGGCCCGTACGGCGGCCTCTGTGGCGAATCTGTCGCTAACGGAATCTGCCTGCCGGCCAGCCTTGGGCGGCGGCGGCATGAACAACTAAAAACAGGGCCGGGTGGCCCTGTTTTGTCAGCTGTGGTTTGTCAGCCGCAGTGTGCTTGCTACAGATCGATTAATGCAGTTTGACGCGTGGGCGCAGCACTCGGTTAATGCGATCAACCAGGGTTACCAGGATGGTTTTGGTCACGCCGTAGAGCGCAACCTGGTGCATGCGATACAGCGAGATGTACACCAGTCTGGCAAGGCGTCCTTCAATCATAAGACTCTTGCCGCCCAGGTTGCCCATCAAGCTGCCGACGGTGCTGAAGCGGCTCAGTGAGACCAGCGAGCCATGGTCGCGGTAAACGTAGGGCGGTATGGGCTGGCTATCCAGGATTTTGCGGATATGGCTGTACAGGTGGGAGGCCATCTGGTGAGCCGACTGGGCCCGTGGCGGCACCTGGCCCTTGCCATCAGCCATAGGACAGGCAGCGCAGTCGCCCAGTGCAAAGATGCTTGGATCCTGGGTGGTTTGCAGGTTGGCGTTGACCAGTAGCTGGTTGCGCCCATTGACCTCAAGTCCGTCCAGGTCCCGGGTGACAGGCGGCGCCTTGATGCCGGCCGCCCACACCATGAGGTGAGCCTCGATCAATTCGTCAGTGGCGGTCAGCAGGCCTTCTGCCGTTACTTCGCGTACCGGTGTCGATGCTCGAACGCGCACGCCGAGCTTTTCGAGCTCCTGGTGTGCGGCACCGGAGATACGCTCTGGCAATGCCGGCAGAATGCGGGGCCCGGCTTCTACCAGGCTGACTTCCAGCTGTTGAGCGTCACCCTGTTCAAAGCCGTAACTGGTCAGCTCCTTGGCGGTGTTGAACAGCTCGGCGGAAAGTTCGACACCGGTCGCACCGGCACCGACGATGGCAATCTTCAGCGGGTGGGGGTCGGCGCTGGTACGCAGATAGGCGTTGAGCAGGTTGTGCCTGAAGAGTTCGGCCTGTTCGCGGCTGTCGAGGAAAACGCAGTGCTCGGCGGCGCCGGGGGTGCCGAAATCGTTGGTGACGCTGCCGATGGCCAGCACCAGCAGGTCGTAGTTGAGCGAACGCTGGGGCAGAATTTCCAGCCCATCTTCGTCGGTCACTGCGGCCAGGTGCACCCTGCGATTGCTGCGATCGAGGCCATCCAGGCGGCCGATACGAAAACGAAAATGATTGTTGGTAGCTTGAGCGCGGTAGCTCAATTCATCGATACCGGCATCCAGCGAGCCCGTGGCCACTTCATGCAGTAGTGGTTTCCACAGGTGGGTCTGGTTGCAATCAACCAGAGTGACCGACATCCCCTTGCGGCCATAGCGGCGACCCAGACGGGTGGCGAGTTCGAGCCCGCCCGCCCCGCCGCCAATGATGACGACTTGCTTTTTCATGACATACCTCAGACGTACAGTTTTATAAATTCTGGCCTGTGCCGGTCGCGGGGCAGCCTTCACGCTCTTTGTCAGGGGGCTCGCAGTGCAACCGAGTGTGGCTTAGTGGTGATCAGAATAGCAGCAAGCGGGCAAAGTCTTAAGTCTGGATGTAAATTATTTTCGTGATTTTTTTACATCATGAGCGAGGCTGCCAAAATGCAGCAGGGCGAAGGGCCTTGCTGACACGCTATGGCTTAAACTGGGTGCGGCTTTGTGCGATGATTCGGCACCCGAGGAGAGTGCAATGAAAAGTTATTTGTTCAGTACCGAGAATGGCCGTGGCGGCGTCATTCTGTGTGACATAGACGCCTTCGATGATGCGGTGGTTTATCTGCGCCAGCGCTTTGATGGTGTCGTGCGGGTCGAGCAGGGATTAACACTCTGGACTCTGGAAGAAGGTTTTGGTCAATTTGAGCCAGCTATAGTGCCGAATCTGCCGGTCAAAGCCTCCAGGGAACCGCCGCCTGGCTAGCAGAAATGGCTCGTGAAGAAAGCCGGGCGGCACTTAGAGCAACTGGGCTGCGGCCTCATACTGTGCTGCCAGCCACAGATCGGTAGTACCGCGCGCTTGCTGGCGGATAGCCCGGGCATGGCTGAGCAGGTGCTGGCGCGACTGGCTGCGGCTCTGCTGCGAAGGCGTGGGCTGAGGTTGCAGTTGCCTGGCGGGACGCTGGGGCTGAAGGTTCATGGTTGGGCTCCAGTAATGGGTTCGTTACGATCGCTTGAATGGTCATTATTAGACCTGCAGGTTGCGACAATCTTGTGACAGCCAGGCCGTCATCATCATCGTGCATACTTAAAGGTGCTGCGGCCTCACGTACGCACAGTTTCCCAGGGACAGGACATGCTGCAGATCTACCACTCCCATTCGTTGGCTAATCTGAAAGATCTGCTGGTGCTGCTGATCGAACGCGACCCGTTGCCCGATCCCTTTCAGGATGAAACCATCCTGGTGCAGAGCCCTGGCATGGCCCAGTGGCTCAAGCTGGAAATGGCCGCGGGCCTTGGTATAGCCGCCGCAGTGCAGTTTCCGTTGCCCGCCACCTTCCTGTGGGAGAGCTTTGCTGCGCTCCTGCCAGAAGTGCCGGAGCGCTCGGCCTATCGCAAGGAGGCCATGACCTGGAAGCTGATGGAGCTATTGCCGCCGCTGTTACCGCTGGATGAGTTCCTGCCGTTGCGTCAGTACCTGGACGAGGATGAGGCCGGTTTCAAGCGTTATCAGCTTTGTGGCAAGATCGCCGATATCTTCGATCAGTATCTGGTGTACAGGCCCGACTGGATTGAGGCCTGGGATCGCTCTGAAGCGGTGCCAGCGCCGCTCGGGGATCAGGCCTGGCAGCCGCTGCTGTGGCGGGCACTGGTGGCAAAAACCCAAGCTCTGGGCCAGCCGCACTGGCACCGCGCCAATATGCAGCAGACTTTTGTAAAGGCCCTTGGCGCGCGCACGCCCGAGGGGCTGTCGTCCCGACTTTTCGTGTTCGGCATTTCCGCATTACCCCAGACTTTCCTGCAGGCGTTGCAGGCGCTGGGCCAGCGCATTGATGTGCACCTGATGATCCTCAACCCCTGTCGGCATTACTGGGGCGACATTATTGACCCGGCTTATCTGGCCAAGCTCAGTCGCCGGCTCTTCAAATCAGGCAGCGCGGGGCAGGGAAGTACCGATCACACCGGATACCTTGAAAGCGGCAATCCGCTGCTGGCCTCCATGGGCAAGCTGGGGCGCGACTACCTGCATCAGCTGCAGGATATGGAGCTGACAGGCTTCGACTTCTTCGAGCTACCGGGCGAGGAGTTGCAGGCACCCGAAACGCTATTGGGGCATGTGCAGCGGGATATTCTGGAACTGGAAGATCGCAGCCTCGAGCCGCCGGATACGCAGGACTCCCGCTACAAGACAGTGCTGTCGCCGCAGGAACGCTCCCTGCAACTGCACAGTTGTCATAGCCCGCTGCGCGAGCTTGAAGTGCTGCAGGATCAGCTTCTGGCGCTGTTCGAAGCCGATCCGACTCTGGCGCCGCGGGACATTATCGTCATGATGCCGGATGTAGCCGCCTACGCGCCCCATATAGAAGCGGTGTTTGGCAGCGCAGGCTACGAGCGGCGTATTCCCTTTGCGATCTCGGATCGATCCCTGCAGCAGGAAAGCCCGCTGTTGCAGAGCTTTCTGGCGCTGCTGCAGCTGCCGCAGAGCCGGCTGCGGGTGTCCGAGGTGCTGGATCTGCTGGAAGTTCCGGCCACACTGCGCCGTTTTGGCCTGGACAATGAGGGCTTTGATCAACTGCGGGCCTGGATTGAGCAGGCTGGTGTGCGTTGGGGGCTGGATGCCAGCCAGCGTGAGTCCCTGGCACTGCCTGCGTTTGAGCAGAACAGCTGGCGTTTTGGCCTGCGCCGAATGCTGGCGGGCTATGCCCTGATGGACGACACAGGCCTCTGGCAGGGGCAGGCTCCCTATGGCGAGATTGAGGGGCTGGGCGCAGCATTGCTGGGCCCGCTGGCGGACTTTATCGATCTGCTGGAAGAAACCTGCGCACTGTTTCGCGGTGCCCGTCCGGTGGCCGACTGGGTGAGTGAAATCAACCGCCTGTTGCAGGCCTGCTATGTCCCCGATGAAGAGGACGAACTGGCACTGTCCCAGGTACGCCGGTTACTGGAAGGCCTGCATCAGGAACTGGCCGATGCGGCCTCCGAGGAGCCGCTGGGCGCCGAAATACTGGTGGACTATCTGGCCCAGAGTCTGGGTGAACAGCGCAGCAGCCAGCGTTTCCTGGTGGGGCCGGTCAACTTCTGTACCCTGATGCCCATGCGCTCCATCCCGTTTCGGGTTGTTTGTTTGCTGGGCATGAATGAAGGCGTGTATCCGCGCACCCTGGCCCCCATGGGCTTTGACCTTATCGCCCGCCATCCGCGCCGCGGCGATCGCTCGCGCCGCGACGATGACCGCTACCTGTTTCTGGAAGCCATGCTGTCGGCCCGGGATCTGCTGTATATCAGCTACATCGGCCGCTCCATTCAGGACAATCGCGAACGCGTACCCTCGGTGCTGGTGAGCGAACTGCTCGAATACAGTGCCCAGGGCTTCGTGCTGCCACAACATCGGGATCAGAGTCCCGAAGACAGCGCGCGCGCGTTGCGCCAGGCATTGGTCACTGAGCATCCGCTGACCGCCTATAGCGAGCGCTATTTCAATAATGAATCGCCACAGCTATTCAGCTATGCCGCTCAATGGTTGCCCGCCGCCTGCAGCCAAAGTGGCGTGGTGGATCCTTTCTGCGTTACTCCCCTGGCGGCAGAACCTGTGGTTGAGCTGGAGCTCGATGAGTTGCTGGCGTTCTATCGCAATCCCAGTCGCTATTTTTTCCAGCGCAGGCTGCGTGTAAGTTTCCACGAGCAGGGCGTCGATACCCTGGATGAAGAACCCTTCGCCCTCGATGGGCTTGAAGGTTACGGCCTCAAGCAGCAAATACTGCAGGCACAGCTGCGTGACGAGCCGCTTGATCTGCTGGCGCGTCGACTGATGGCCCAGGGCGGTTTGCCGGTGGGCAAGGCGGGTACCCGGCTGCTCGATCGGCATCGTACCGATGTCGCTCCCCTGGCGCAGGCGCTGCAGCCCCTGCTGGCAAGCCCTGCTGTCCGGCACGAGGTCAGCCTTGAGCTGGACGACTGCCTGCTCAGTGGCTGGCTCGATGGTGTGCATGATGATTGCCTGATCCGCTATCGCCCGGCGAGCCTGAAAGGAAACGATTATTTGCACGGCTGGATTCTGCATCTGGTGGCTTCGGCCGGCGCCGGCTTGAGGGGCTGTCAGTATTTGGGTGTGGACCGCAAGGCCGGCGTTATGACGCTGCGCTTCAAGCCTATCGATCGGGAGGCGGCGATCGAGGGGTTGAACCGTCTGCTGGCGGGTTATCGTCGCGGCCTGTGTGAACCCCTGGCGCTGGCGCCAAAAACCGCCTGGGCCTGGCTTGCCGAGGAAGACAAGGATCTGGCGCTGCACCGGGCGCGGGATGCTTTCAATTCCGGCTATCTGGTGCCGGGGGAGGGGGACGACCCCTACATTGCCCGGGCCTGGCCCGATTTTGAGTCCATCAGTGTGCAGCTGCCGTCCCTGAGTGAGCAGTTGTTCGGTGATGTTGTTGCTTATATTGAGGAGGAATCCTGAGCATGGCCGCCCATCAGATACTGGATTCCCTGAGTTTTCCGCTGCACGCCATGCGCCTGATCGAGGCCAGCGCCGGCACCGGCAAGACATACACCATAGCCGCGCTCTATCTGCGTCTGTTGCTGGGCCACGGTGCGCAAGGCAGCGCCCACGCAAGGCCGCTGGATGTCGATGAAATCCTCGTGGTGACTTTTACCGAGGCGGCCACTGAAGAGTTGCGCGACCGTGTGCGGGCGCGCATCCAGGAAGCGCGCCGTGCCTTTATGCGCGGCGCCAGCGATGATGGCTTTATTCAGGGGCTGATGGCGGATACGCCTGACCATGCCGGTGCCGCAAGGCTGCTGGGCGATGCGGCGCGCAACATGGATCAGGCGGCCATATTCACCATCCACGGCTTTTGTCAGCGCATGCTCAAGCAGCATGCGTTTGAGAGCGGCAGCCTGTTCGATACCGAGCTGGAGCAGGATGACGCGCCCTTGTTGCATGAGGCCATGCTCGACTACTGGCGCCAACGGGTTTATACCCTGCCCGATGCCCTGGCCGACGAGGTGCTGGCGCTCTGGGCCGAGCCCAGCCGGCTGCTCAAGGACATTCGGCCCCATCTGGCCACCGATGGCCTGCGGCTGGAGCCGGACCTGGCGGGGGTTGATTTGCTTGAGCAGTGGCACGCACAGGATATGCGCGTAACCGACTTCAAACAGGCCTGGAGCCGCAATACGGATGATCTGCTGGCCTTGCTGCAGGCGGCTGATTTGAACGGTAACAGTTACCGCAAAGCCTCGATGCCCGTCTGGCTGCAGGCAATCGATGACTACTGCGAATCGGCCCAGGTGCTGCCGGACAGCAAACTGACCGAAGTGCTGGAGCGTTTTTGTCAGAGTCGCCTGCAGGAAAAAACCAAAAAGAACGGTGTCACCCCCGAACATTCGCTGTTTGAACGGCTGGACGAACTCTGCAGCAGCTGGGCACCACTGCGCGAGCTGATTCTTACCGAAGCGCTACACGAGGTGCGCCTGCGTCTGGCGCGCAACAAGCAGCAGCGTCGGGTGCAGGGGTTTGACGATCTGCTCAGCGGCCTCGACCGGGCACTGGCCTCGGTCGCAGGTGAGCGCCTGGCGACAGCCATTCGAGAACAATACCCCGTCGCTCTGATCGATGAGTTCCAGGACACAGATCCGCAGCAGTACCGCATTTTCAGTACCCTGTATGCGGGAGCCTCAGACTGTGGCCTCTTTATGATCGGCGACCCCAAGCAGGCGATCTATGCCTTTCGCGGCGCTGATATCTTTACCTATATTCAGGCGCGCCGGGCGGTGGCGGATCACTACACACTTGAGACTAACTGGCGCTCGGGCCAGAAGATGGTGGATGCGGTCAACCGGCTCTTTGCCCGCCATGACGCGCCCTTTATCTATGACGAGGACATTCCCTTTGTGTCGGTGCGTGCTGCTGCCCATGCCGACAAGAAACCCCTGAAGCTGCAGGGCAAGCTGGTACCTTCGATGACGCTCTGGCACCTGCCCGGCGAGCCAATCGCCAAGGCCGATTACCTGGCATATTTTGCTGCCAGCTGCGCCAGTCAGGTGGTGACGCTGCTGGAGGGCGGTGCGACTATTGGTGATCGGGCGCTGGAGGCGGCGGATCTGGCGGTGCTGGTGCGTGATCGCTACGAGGCGGCGGCGGTGCAGCGCGAACTGCAGCGGCGCAATGTGGCCTCGGTGTATCAGTCGGGCCGCGACAGTGTTTTCAGCACCCAGGAGGCCGTTGATCTTTATCGTATTTTGCAGGCCGTGCAGGAGCCGCAGCAGGAACGTTATCTGCGCACGGCCCTGGCCAGTGCGCTTTTGCTGCAGGATGCGGCGGCGCTGAACGCCCTGAATGAGGACGAACGCTGCTGGGAAGCGCTGGTGTCGCAGTTTATGGACTTGCACCTGCACTGGCTGAATCTGGGCGTGCTGGCGATGGTGCATCATCTGCTGGAGCAGCGCGAGCTCGCGCCGGCCTTGCTGGCGCTGCCGGACGGTGAGCGCCGCCTGACGGACCTGCTGCACCTGGCGGAGTTGCTGCAGGAGGCCAGTCAGCAGCTGGAAGGGATGCCGGGGCTGATGCGCTGGTATGGCGAGCACCTGCAAAATCCCAATAGCGCCAGTACCGCGCAGCAGCTGCGGCTTGAAAGCGACCGCAACCGCGTGACCCTGGTGACCATTCACAAGTCCAAGGGGCTGGAGTATCCGGTGGTGATGCTGCCCTTTCCCAATAGTTTTCGGGTCGCATCCACCGCCCTGTATCACGATGAGGATCAGGGCACTGTGCTGGATCTCAGCGGTGCCAGGGAGTCCATGGAGCAGGCCGACGGCGAGCGTCTGGCCGAGGATCTGCGCCTGCTCTATGTGGCCCTGACCCGCTCGGTGCACGCCTGCTACCTGGGCATCGGTGATATCAGGCTAGGCCGTGGCAAGAACAGTGTGTTGCCAGCAAGCGCGCTGGGGTACCTGTTATTGCGGGGTGCCAAGCCCGCCGAGCTGAGCGCCTGTCTGGAGGACTTCGCCAGCGCAGAAGGTATTGCGTTATGCGAACCACCGCTGCACGAGCGTAGCCTGCAGACCCCGTCGCAAGGTGAGGTGACACTGCAGGCGCGGGCTTTTCGTGCCGCCATTTTGCGCAACTGGCGTATCGCCAGCTATTCGGGGCTGAGTTCCCATGGCCGCAGTCAGACCCTTACCGAGTTGCCGGGGCTGGATCTGGAGGTCGTCGCCGAGGCTGATAGCCCAGCCCCCCTGATTGAACAGGCGGATATCTTCAGTTTCCCCAAGGGTGCCCGCGCCGGTACCTTCCTGCACGGCCTGTTTGAGCAGCTGGATTTCCCCGGTGCCAGCGGTACTGTATTGGCGCAGGTGGTCGAGCAGCGTCTGCAGCTGGAGGGCTATGATCCTTTGTGGCAGCCGGTGCTGGAGCAGTTGGTGGCCGATGTGCTGGATGCGCCCCTGGATGCGGGTGGTCTTTGCCTGCGCCAGGTGGCAGCGGCTGATCGGCTGGTGGAGCTGGAGTTCCTGTTGCCGGTGGCGGGGCTCGACTGCCGCGCCCTGAACCTTTTGCTGGCCGAGGGCGATACGCTCTCGGCAAAGGCCGGTCTGCTGCAGTTTGACCGCGTGCAGGGCATGCTCAAGGGCTTTGTCGACCTGGTGTTCCGCGTCGATGAGCGCTATTACATCGCCGATTACAAGTCCAATCATCTGGGGCATGACACTCATGCCTATGCACAGGAAGCACTGGAGGCCGCGATGCTCGAGCACCGCTATGACCTGCAGTATCAGCTCTATACCCTGGCGCTGCACCGGCTGTTGCGCCAGCGTCTGCCGGATTACGATTACGACACCCATATGGGCGGCGTCTTTTACCTGTTTGTACGCGGTATGCGTGCCGATGCGCAGGATCGCTGTGGCGTATTTGAACGCCGGCCTGATAAGGCGCTGATCGAATCCCTGGACCGGCTTTTTGCCGGCCAGAGTCTAACTGTGGCGGAGTCCTGAGTGATGCAGATACTGAGCCTGTTACAGAATGCGGTGGTGCCCGGTGGTCTGCGCCCGCTGGATGTGCAGTTCGCGCGCTTTGTGCACCAGACGGGCCATTGCCAGGACCCCAATCTGTTGCTGCTGGCGGCGCTGACCAGTTTTGAGCTGGGGCGCGGTAATGTCTGCCTGCCGCTGGCGACGGTTCCTGACCTGCTGCACAGTCTCGCGCCAGGTCTGGGTGAGCAGCTGAGGCCCTGGTTTAGCGGCACGCCGGACCTGAAAACGGGCGGTGCTGTACTGTCTGGCGGTGAGCGCCTGACACCTCTGGTACTGGATCTGGATCGGCTCTATCTGCAGCGTTACTGGCGTTTCGAGTGCGATGTCGCAGGCTTTCTGTTGCAGCGGAGTGAGCCACTGGATGTTGACCCCTGTGCCCTCAGAGGTTCGCTGGAACAGTTGTTTGGGGCCGGTAAAACGGAACCTGACTGGCAGATGGTAGCGGCGGCGGCGGCGGTAAATCGGCGCTTCTCAGTCATCAGCGGTGGGCCCGGCACCGGCAAGACCACGACTGTGATCAAGCTGCTGGCGCTCTATATCGAGCAGCAACTGGCGGCGGGGGCCAAGCCGCGTATTCGCCTGGCGGCGCCGACCGGCAAGGCCGCCGCCCGCATGGCGGAGTCCATTTCGGCGGCGCGGGCAGGACTCAATCTGGCCGACGCGGTTGCCCGCCTGATCCCGCAGGATGCCTCGACCCTGCACCGGCTGCTGGGCGTGCGCCCGGGCAGTCGCGGCTTTCGCCATAACGCCGACAACCCCTTGCATCTGGATCTGCTGATCGTGGATGAAGCCTCGATGGTCGATTTGCCGATGATGGCGCGCTTGCTGGCGGCATTGCCAGACAGTGCGCGCCTTATCCTGATCGGTGACCGCGATCAGCTGGCCTCGGTGGAGGCGGGCAGCGTGCTGGGGGATATCTGCAGCTGGACGGGCGAGTTGCGTTACGGCCAGGCGCAGGCCGATTACCTGGCCCGGGCCTGTGGGCTGGATAGCGCCTTGCTGGTGGCACAGGACGCCAGGCCCATTGCGGACTCCCTGGCGCAGCTGCGTACCAGCTACCGCTTTGGGGCGAATAGCGGTATCGGGCGCCTGGCCAGGGCGGTCAATCAGGGAGATGCAGTACAGTTTGAGGCGCTGTGGCAGCAAGGCTTTGCCGATATCGCCTGGCACGGGCTGGATACCGCCGGCTACCAGGCATTGATCGATCACTGTGTTGAGGGTTATCGGGACTATCTGCAGGCGATAGCGCAGCAACAGCCGGCAGAGCAGGTGCTGGGGGCATTCAACAGTTTTCAGCTGCTCTGTGCGTTGCGCAACGGGCCCTATGGGGTAGCGGGTTTGAATGAGCGTATCGAGCAGGCGCTGGCTGGCGCCCGGCTGATTGCGCCCGGCACCAGTTGGTATGCCGGCCGGCCGGTGATCGTCACGCGCAACGACCGGGCACTGGATCTGTACAACGGTGATATAGGTATTACCATGGCGAATGCTGAGGGCGAGTTGCGGGTCTGGTTTGATCAGGGGGGGGAGGTGCGGGCGCTGTTGCCCAGTCGCATGCCGGAACATGACACTGTTTATGCCATGACGGTACACAAGTCACAGGGGTCTGAGTTCGATCAGACGTTGCTGTTGCTGCCACCTGAGGATTCGCCTGTGCTGACGCGGGAATTGCTCTATACGGGGATTACGCGGGCGCGCAAACAGTTTGAGCTCTATGCACCGGATTACTTGCTGAAAAGGGTTATTGCGCGACGTACTCAGCGGGCCAGCGGTCTGGCTGGCCGGCTGTGGGGCTGAACCCGGAGCGCGGCTAGCGCCGGGGCCTGCGGTCTTCGCGGACGCGTATGGGCACAAGGCGGGGTTCAGGCTTGGCGGATGTCGCCAGTATCATCAGGCCACCTGCAAGTAACGCGAGTATTGTCAGAGTAAGCATGGCATGCCTCCGTTTCAGACATAGTGTGCTGTGAGTCAGCGCATGCGCCCGAGCCCTGTGCTCGAACAACATGCTCCCTTTGTACCAGTTCTGGGCCCACTATGACAGCTCGGCGGACGCTGACTCGCCCTGTTTGCCCGGAAAATCAGGCCGGAGTTTGTTCCAGCAGGCGGGCAAATTCAGTGTAGCCGCCTATGTGCTGCTGGCCGTGAAATATTTGCGGCACCGTGAGCACAGGCTTGCCAACGGTCTTTTCCAGGTCGGCCTTGCTGATGCCTTCGCGCTGAATGTCGATATAGCGGTAGTTGAGAGATTTGATGTCGCACAGTTCTTTGGCACGGCGGCAGTAGCCGCAGCCTTCGCGGCCGAAAATGGTAATGCGCTCCATAGTGTTGCTCCTGTCAGTTAATGCTGGCCAGTAGAACACAGAGGCTTTTGGCGCGACCAATTGGGCTTCGCAATGGGGGTGATTATTGCAGGCTATCGCTTGGGGGGAGCTGCAGTACCTGCTCGAGCCAGTCGGTGTCATGTAGCAGGTCACGCAGGCGGTACTGGTTCATGTATTCGATCATGTGTTGCAGTGAGGCTGCCAGAATCTGACGCCAGCGGCACTGTTTCGACAGTACGCAGGTGGGTTGCTCGCAGCGGGCCAGTTCCTTGTCGGTTTCGAACGAGGCCACCAGATCACCCATGCGGCAGTCCAGCGTGTCGGCATTGATCTTCATGCCGCCGTGGCGCCCGCGAACCGTGGTAATCAGGCCCTGGGCGGCAAAGCGGTTGACGATTTTGGCGAGGTTATTGGACGAAATATCCAGCGCAGACGCCATCTGCGCGACGGTGCAAATTTTGCTCCGAGGGGCTGTGGCAAGGTAGATGAGTACGCGTACGGCGTAGTCGGTCTGCTTGGTGAGTTGCATAGGTGCGGCTGTCTGTTGATCACGTATTGCACAGGCGTCGCATTATCTATGCCCTTTAATGAATATTCAATCAAAAACGCGCCAAACAGGAAAATATTTGACGCGAAATAGAGACAGTCAATCCGTAACTGTCGCTATCTGAGTACGGGTCTGGCGGGGTTAGAACCAGTCGGCGTTGCGTTTGCGGCGTTTCGGAAAATACGGGATCAGCAGCCCGAGCAGGACACCACCCAGAGCCACCAGGCCGCCGTGGGTGAGCCAGCGCATCAGGTTGCTGTCATCCATGTTTTCGATCTGATTGTTCAGGTCCTTGATCTGGCGATTAAGCTGGTCGCGCTCGTCATCGTAGGACTGGTTGCGGGTCTTGATATCGCTAAGCTCAGTGCGCAGCCGTTCGATTTCATCGGCCTGCTGTACGGTAGTGGTGCTTTTTTCATTCAGGGCCGATCGCAGCGCTGGTAGCTGGGCCAGGGTGCTTTGACCTTCGGTGATCTGATCAGCTGGCAGCCAGCCTGTGCGGCCATTTTCCAGCCTGACCTGGACGTAGTCGGTGCTGGCGTCGCGTTTAAGAATTTCCACGGCATCGCCGCTGCGAATTCGGCCTGCAATGCGGTACTGATTGCTGGGGCCGCTGTGGTAGAAGGTGTAAACGTCGTCGGCGACATGGCCTGGTTGAGCGAATGCCGGCTGCAGGGAAAGGGAAGCGAGCAGAAGTAGGCCGGTGGCGAATCGTGTCTGGGTGCGTGAGTCCGGGAGTATAATCATTGAGTTTTGAAAGTCGTTGTCCTTGGTTGCCGGGTTGCCTGCCAATCGAGCGGGCTTGAATGCGATGCTGTTTGCGCGGCACAGAGTCTCGGTATCTGATGTAAACCGTTGTTCAAGGTTCCTGATTATAGTTCCGAAAAAAAATCCTGAAACCCTGTAACGTCACAACGGTTGCGATCGTGGCGGATTTTATTATCCTATGTCGCCATCGAGCGTCATTTGGCCGTGCGCTGGCGCCAGGTTGTCGCGCGAACCCGACAGTCTGGTTTTTGTTTGAGTGCCACAGGCGGGCCGGATCGAAATGCGGTATTTTTTCTAATTTACGGAGTGAGTGTATGGATACTTTCTATGCGGACTATGTTGATGCCTACGCGGTGCCCTGGGCGATCAATATTTTCTTTGCGCTGGCTATCTTTCTGGTCGGGCGCGGGCTGATCAAGCTGGTCGTGAATCTGCTCGACAAGATTCTGCGCAAGGCCAGAGTTGATCAGATGCTGGTCAACTTTATCTGTGCAATCAGCAATGTGCTGTTGTTGCTGTTTGTGATAGTTGCCGCGGTGGATCAGCTGGGTGTGGATACAACATCGCTGATTGCGGTGGTGGGTGCCGCGGGCCTGGCCGTCGGTCTGGCACTGCAGGACTCGCTGAAGAACTTTGCCGCTGGCGTGCTGCTGATCGTGTTCCGTCCGTTTAAGGAAGGGGACTTCATCGAGGCGGGTGGTGTTTCGGGTATCGTTGAGCATATCTCCATTTTCAGCACCATTATGCGTACCGGCGATAACCGTGAGGTTGTGGTGCCCAATGGTGGTATTTATGGCGGTGTGATCATTAACTACTCCAAGCGTGCCACACGCCGCGTGGATATGGTGTTCGGTATTGGCTATGACGCCGATCTGCTCAAGGCCAAACGCATCTTCGGTGAAATTCTGGCCGAAGATGAGCGTGTACTGGCTGAGCCTGCCCCGGTGATTGCCGTGGCGGCACTGGCAGACAGTAGTGTGAATTTCAATGTGCGCCCCTGGGTCAAAAGTGCCGATTACTGGGCTGTGCTTTGGGATACCACGGAAAAAGTGAAGCTGCGCCTGGATGCCGAAGGCATCAGTATTCCGTTTCCGCAGATGGATGTGCATCTGCACAAGCAGGATGCCTGATAGGCCCGTATTGACTGACTGATTGTTGCAATGCAAAAGACCGCCTGTTGGCGGTCTTTTTGCGTGTTGGGCTTGGTGGTTTTGATGGCGTGGCAGGTTTTGCCCTGCTGCGCTTAGAGTTGGTCCTCGGTGCGCAGAGCACCCAGTTCCCGCCGCAGCAGCTCATTTTCCTGCTGCAATTTCTGGGCATCGATGCGGAAGCGGAAAATATCCGTATAACGCTCTTCCAGTTTGGTTTCGAGCTGCCCGATCTGATGTTTCTGTTGCTTGATGCTCTGTTCCAGTTTTTCGATGCTGCGTTGCAGTTCGCTCACCATACCGTAATGGTCCGCCGAACCCTGGGCTGCGGCGCTGGGGCTGTTTAGCGCAGATGCAGTCAGATGCGGACCATTGAGTTCGCTCACTATATGGCTGTAGAGCGCTTTCAGGTCGGTGGCTTCGCGGTCACTATAGTGTATCGAGGCTTCTATGGCGCTGTGGGCGCTGGCAGCGCCGATGGCTCCGGCCAGGATATGTTCCAGCGAACGATGAAACTCCACCAGTTCGATAATGGTGATATGGGGCTTATCGGCTACCTGCAGATCCTGCAACAGACTCTGTACTGCAGCCTCGGCTTTGTCGCTGTTGAGGTATTTCGCCAGCAGGCTGCGGGCTTCTGCGATCTTGGGCTCCAGGTCGATGTAGGCATGCAGTCCGGTATGGCGGGCCCGGCTGCGGTGCTGTTGCGGCAGCATGGATGAGAGGAAGTCGCTGGTCAGGGTGCGCTCGCCCTTGCCGGGACTGTAGAGCAGCGAACCCAGTATATAGGCGCTTATATTGATCCCGAGTGACCAGAATACGCTGTGGGTCAGGGGGGGCAGACTGTCAACTCCGAGCAGCGCTTCGGGGCGCAGCAGAGTGATGCCCCAGGGTCCATCGTTAAGCAGGCCAGGTTCATACCAGCCCTGTCGGATAAAGGTGGGCAGAGCCAGGGTATAGCACCAGATCAGGAAGCCGCTACACAGGCCCGCCAGCGCACCGGCACTGTTGCCACGCTTCCAGAACAGGCCACCAAAGAGTGCCGGCGCAAACTGCAGTACCGCCGCGAAAGACAGCAGGCCAATGGTGACCAGCAGATAGGAGTCGGCGAATTCGACAGCGAAGCCGTAGGCGGACACCAGGATCAGCGCGATAAGCACCCAGCGTACCTGCAGCAGCGAGCCTCGCGCACGCCTGAGACCTGGAGTGCGCTCGAATAGAGGCAGCAGCAGGTGGTTCGAGGCCATGGTGGCCAGAGTCATGGTGGTGACCAGCACCATGGCGGTGGCGGCGGAGAAACCGCCGATAAACACCAGCAATGTAAGGGCTTGCTCACCGGCTTGTTGCGGGATCAGTAATACATAGAAATCCGCCATGCTGAGGGGCAGGTCGCTGATCAGGCCTGCACCGGCAATGGGCAACACAAACAGGTTGATCAGAATCAGGTACAGCGGGAACAGCCACATGGCGGTCTTGATATGCTGCTGATCCGAGTTTTCCACCACCGCCACATGAAACTGGCGCGGCAGCAGCTGAATGCCTGCAAAGCTCAGGATGATAAAGGTCAGCCAGGTGAGGCCATCGCCCTTGTAGCTGCTGATGCGGGTCAGGTGGCGCAGGTCACCCTCGCTCAGGCGCTCCAGCAGGGGCGTCAGGCCGCCAAATACCGTCATGGTGACGAAGATACCGATGGCCATGAAGGCGACCAGCTTGACCACGCACTCCACGGCCAACACCGTGATCATGCCCGGGTGGCGCTCGGTGGGGTCCAGCCTGCGGGCGCCGAACACGATGGTAAAGATAATCATCACTAGGGTGACCATGAGGCCGGTAAAGCCGCCGACACCCGGATTATTGCCCGATGTGATCAAGTTGAAGGAGCTGATGATGGCTTCGAGCTGCAGGGCTATATAGGGCAGGGCGCCAATCAGTGCGATCAGGGTAACGGCGGCGGCGATGGTCTGGGAGCGGTTGTAGCGGGTGGAAATAAAGTCGGCAATGCTGGTGATATGGAAGGTTTCCTTAGCGGCCACCATGGGGCGCAGGATGATCCACCAGAGCGCAATGGCGATCAGGGCGCCGGCATAAATACCCAGAAACAGCAGGCCGGAATGGCTTGCAAGGCCCACGCTGCCGTAGAAGGTCCAGGAAGTGGCGTACACCGCCAGCGACAGTGCATAGATCCAGGGGCCGCGCTTGGCCTGGCCGTCGCGCTCTACGCGTTTTTCCACCAGTTGCGCAATGCTGAACAAAATGCCCATATAGAGCAGCACCACGATAGTGACAGTTGTCGGAGAAAACATGGATGCAGGTGCTCTGTTGTCAGCGCGATGGGAGTGTTTATTAAATAGCTGCTACGGGCGAGGGGGTCAATCAATGTGGCGTTTCTATTTAATTATAGGTCGAGCTTAAGTCGCTGAATTTGAGTGTATTGCGAGTGGTTTTTGCGGAGAGTCAGGTGCGTTCGCGGGGTCTTGCAGCCGGCTGAGCAGCCTCGGGGATAGCCGAGTTTGTAGCACAGCACTCGGGCACCAGGTCAACGCCGCCGGGGTGCAGCGGGTGGCACTTGGCGATGCGTTTGAGTGTCAGCCAGCCGCCCTTGGCGGGGCCGTGAAGCTGAATGGCTTCAATGCCATAGCTGGAACAGCTGGGGTAGAAACGGCATCGGGGCCCGATAATAGGGCTGATCACCAGTTGATAGGCGCGGATAGGACCGATCAGCAGCCAGCGCATAGTCTATGACTCCCGGGTTGTGATAGCTCCAGCAGCCTGTCGGGCTTGGCCGCAGCAGATCAGTGTTAAGTCCGACTGCCTAGCATAGGGAAAAACAACGGTGCGGGAAAGCGCGCAGGCGTGGCCTACGCGCTTTTTGGTATTGCCTGTCAGTTAGCTGGCCAGAGCCTGGATGTCGTCAAACGCATCAGGCGCTGGCTGTGACTTTGGGGCCGGCTGGCCCTCGTCCAGTTGCAGCACAGACAGGGTGCGCTTGCGAACCTGCTCCAGCAGTTGCGTATTCTGCATCAAATCCTGCTGGTATGACGGCACCATGGCGCGGATCTTTTCCTGCCAGGCCGGGGTCGCCAGTTGATCGGCAAAGCAGCGTTCGATAATGCCAATCATGGCGCTGGCGGCCGTGGATGCACCCGGGGATGCACCCAGCAGGGCCGACAGGCTGCCGTCCGCCGACGTGATCACTTCGGTACCGAATTCCAGCTTGCCGCCTTTTTCTGCATCTTTCTTGATGATCTGCACCCGCTGTCCGGCGTGGGACAGGGTCCAGTCCTCAGTGCGCGCCTCGGGGTAGAACTTGCGCAGTGCTTCGATCCTGGCGTCGTGGGACTGCAGAACTTCGCTGATCAGGTAGCGGGTCAGGTCCATGTTGTTCATACCCACGGACAGCATGGGCTTGATGTTGTTCAGGCGCACACTTTTGAGCAGGTCGAGGTTTGAACCACGCTTGAGAAACTTGGTGGTGAAGCCTGCAAAGGGGCCAAACAGCAGTGCTTTTTCGCCGTCGATAATGCGGGTATCCAGGTGGGGTACCGACATGGGCGGCGCGCCAATGGGGGCCTTGCCGTAGACCTTGGCCAGGTGCTGGCTGACGATCTCCGGCTTTTTGCATACCAGCCACTGGCCGCTGACCGGGAAGCCGCCGTAGCCGTCCCCTTCGGGGATGCCGGATTTTTGCAGCAGGGGCAGAGCGCCGCCGCCTGCGCCCAGGAAGACGAAGCGGGCACGAATGTGTTCGGTGCCGCCGCTCTGGCTGTTCTTCAGCTTTAGGTCCCACTGGCCATCGGCCTGCTGGCTAAGGTCGGTTACTGTACGTGCGAGCAGCAACTCGAACCCGGCCTGGTTTTGCAGATTCTGTGTCATGCCGCGAGTCAGCGAGCCAAAGTCGACGTCCGAGCCGTAGCGTACGCGGGTACCGGCGACTTTTTCGTCAGGGCTGCGATTCTGCATGATCAGGGGCATCCACTGGCGCAGAACCTCCGGGTCTTCACTGTATTCCATGGCCGCGAAGGCGGGGTGGGCGCTGAGGGTTGCATGGCGCTTACGCAGAAAATTGACGTTTTCCTCGCCCCAGACAAAGCTCTGATGCGGCGTGGCATTGATGAAGTTTTTTGGCGCCGGCAAGAGCTGCTGCTCCACCAGGTAGGACCAGAACTGGAGGCTGACTTCAAAGGCGTTGTTTATGGTGAAGGCCTTGCGGGTGTCGATAGTGCCCTCAGCCGTGAGGGGCGCGTAGTTCAGTTCACAGTAGGCTGCGTGACCCGTGCCGGCGTTATTCCAGCCGTCGGTGCTTTCCTGGGCAACCTGATCCAGCCGTTCAACCATGCTGATGCGAAGATTGGGATCCAGCTGCTTGAGCAGTGTGGCCAGGGTTGCGCTCATTGCACCGGCTCCGACGAGCAGTACGTCTACGGATTTTGCAGTCATGATAACTCCGCCTCTTGGATAGTTGGTCATGGAGTTGAGACGCCGCGGTCTCGGTCCCGTTCGCTATGGAGCGGCCGATGCTTGTGTTCGGCGCTTAACAGATCGCCGTGGCATCAACCGGAAGTTTCCTGTCTGCGTTTGGGCTGTACAGCGCCGGGCAGCTTCAAAAAGGTGCTTGCGCCCGTCAGATCCGGGTCTGTTCGGTTGGTTCAAAACACGGATTGATCTGGCTGAAGGCTTTATTATTATCTTTCGCAGTTGCGACGCATTATAAGCCGGGAGCGACGGAAGGGAACGCGGCCATCTTTTATAGTGTCTATAACGCAGCGGTTTCATGAGGTTGTAACGCAGCTGCGGTAAGGCCTGCAGGCGCTATTTATACTTTGGTATGGCGGGTCTAAATGAGGCCGTTGGAGGGGTAATGCCCCGGCGCGGGGGCCGGGACATTACTGGGTAGCAGCGGTGTAGTATCACAGATGCTCTTCGGCGTAGCGTGCCAGGCGGGAACGGAAGATGCCTTCGAAGTGGATGTTGGCGGAACCTTCGTATCCCTTGAAGCGTTCAACGATATAGGTCAGGCCCGAGGTCAGGGCGGTCAGGTAGTTGGAGTCGATCTGTGCCAGGTTGCCCAGGCAAATCATCTTGGTGCCCTTGCCACAGCGGGTGATGATGGTCTTGAGCTGTTGCGGCGTCAGGTTCTGGGCTTCATCAACGATGACCACCGCATCCTGGATGCTGCGTCCGCGAATAAAGTTCAGTGACTTGAACTGGATATTGGCTTTTTCAATGGCGTACTTGACGCTGCTGTGGGGACGTTCGTCATGCTCGTGCATGGCTTCGAGGTTATCGTGGATGGAGCTGAGCCAGGGTGTCATTTTCTCTTCTTCGGTGCCGGGTAGAAAGCCTATGTCCTCGGCTACTGGTGGCGTCGAGCGAGTGACGATGATTTTGTTGAAGCGCTTCTGTTCGATCACCATTTCCAGCGCGCAGGCCAGCGCAATCAGGGTTTTACCTGAGCCGGCAGCGCCATTGAGCAGGCACATGTCGATGGTCGGATCGAGCAGGGACTGCATCGCAAAAGCCTGGTACAGCGTGATGGGGGTGATGCCCCAGCAGTTTTGCTGCATCAGGCGGTCATATCCCAGGTCCAGTAGTACTGTTTTGTCGTCTTCGATGGAAATGGTGCGGGCGGCAAAGTCTTTGCTTTCGTCGTAAATATATTCGTTGGGGTAGGTGTTGGGCAGCATTTCCCGGTTGACGCGGTGGTAGGTACGATCGCCATCGCGGTAGCTGTCGACCTGCTCGACGCGGTCCCAGAAATTGCCTTCTATCTTCTGGTGCCCGGCGGGCAGCAGGTCGAGATCGGAGATCAGCTGATCGGTGCGGTAGTCTTCAACTTTGAGCAACCCGGCCCCAAGGGCCTTGAGCCGCATGTTGATGTCTTTGGTGACCAGGATGATGTCGCGGTGAGGGTTGGTTGCCTGCAGGTGCAGGGCGCAGTTGATAATCTGGTTGTCCTTGTTCTTGTCGGCGGGCAAAAATCCCTGACGTGCACCCAGTTCGTGGTCGGGAAAGATGCTCAGTTTGCCCAGTGGCGTTTCCCGGTCGATCCCCGGCAGCATGATGCGCACACCCTTGGTGATCTGGGTGGGGCTGTTGGCGGAGCTGAGAATGTTGTCGATTGCCCGGATGGCATAGCGGGCTTCCTGGGCCACTGTTTTCTTGCGGTCCTTGATGTCATCAAGTTCCTCAAGCACGGTCATGGGAATGGTGATGTCCTGTTCCTTGAATTCGAACAGACACTTGGGATCATGCAGCAACACGTTGGTATCGAGAATATAAAGTTTCGATGCGGTCATCGGCTTTTCCTTCAGCTGCTTGCTTGATACACATGCAACTGTACTCTGCGGATCCATAAGCACAATACAGCTGCCGCACTTACACCATAGCAGCCCCTATGTTACGTGTAATCGTTCAGGTGACAACTGCGTTTAAATGGTCATAAAAAAGTGCGCAGCTTGGGTCCTGATGCAACTGGTGATCAAAAAACGACCTGGATCACATTGTTTTTAAAAGGGTTATGGTGGGATCCACGGAAATTCCCTATATTGAAGAGAGTGAACCTCTGGCGTGCTGGCCCGGTTTCACGAAAGCCAGCGTAAGAGTACCGGCAGCTGCCAGTTAACGTCGGTGCAGGGTTTTACTGGTTGGGCCTGTGACGCATAAAGTGCGATCGGGCTCGGCATTTCAGGAATTCGAAGCTCAAGGGAGGTGATATTCATGATCACCGAAGACTTTGTGACCACCAGTGTGACGCCCAGCGATAGCCTGGCGACACTTTCTCCCGTTGAAGTTGCCAGGCTGCAGGATGCAAGTCAGGGTGGTTTGTACCGGCTGTTCCGGCAGTGCTGCCTGGCGGTACTGAACTGCGGCAGTGAGCTGGATAGCACCAAGATGGTGCTCGAGCGTTACAAGCAATTTGATATCAAAATCAGCCAAAAACACCGTGGCCTGCAGCTGGATCTGATCAATGCGCCGGCCAGTGCCTTTGTGGATGGCGAAATCATTCAGGGGATACGCGAACACCTGTTTTCGGTGCTGCGTGATCTGCTCTATATCGGTGAGGAACTGGATGATTACTGCCATGGGCTGGATGAGGGCGGCACTATCACGCATAGCGTCTTTCAGATTCTGCGCCACGCCGATGTCTTCCGTCCGCACGTGAAGCCCAATCTGGTGGTGTGCTGGGGCGGCCACTCCATTGGCCATGAAGAGTACGAATACACCAAGAAGGTGGGTTACGAGCTGGGCCTGCGGCGGATGAATATCTGCACTGGCTGCGGCCCGGGTGCGATGAAGGGCCCCATGAAAGGTGCGGCCATCGCCCATGCCAAGCAGCGAATCCGCGATGCGCGCTATGTGGGTATTTCGGAACCCGGCATTATTGCTGCCGAGTCCCCGAACCCTATCGTCAATGAGCTGCTGATCATGCCGGATATCGAAAAGCGGCTTGAGGCCTTTATACGCCTGGGGCACGGTATTGTGGTCTTTCCGGGCGGCGCCGGCACGGCGGAGGAGATTCTCTACATCCTGGGCGTGCTGCTGCACGAAAAGAACAATGAACTGCCGTTCCCGCTGATCTTTACCGGGCCCGAGGGCAGTGAGGCCTACTTTGAAACCATCGATCGCTTCCTGCGCAAGACTTTGGGTGATGCGGCGGCGAAGCGCTATGAAATCATTGTTGGCGACCCGGTCAAGGTTGCGCTGCGCATGGAGGCGGGGCTGCGTGAGGTCACGGCCTATCGCAAGGCGACCAGCGAGTCCTTCCACTTCAACTGGCAGATCAGTATTCCTCTGACCTTCCAGCAGCCGTTTGAGCCAACCCATGAAAATATGGCGACGCTGAATCTGTTCCAGGATCAGTCGCCCTGCGATCTGGCGTCCAATCTGCGGCGTGCGCTCTCGGGCATTGTGGCCGGCAACGTCAAGGAGCCGGGAGTGCGGGCGATCGAGGAGTTTGGGCCTTTCGAGCTCTGCGGCGAGCCTGATCTTATGGATCCGCTGGACCAGCTGCTCAATTCCTTTGTGCAGCAGCGGCGCATGAAACTGAACTATCAGGAATACACGCCCTGCTATCGCCTTACCGGGGTGGCGAGCACCGTCGCCTGAGCTTCTTCTGTCTGAAAACAGAGCGCGATAATCCGTTAGGGTTGTCGCGCTTTTTGCGTCCTGCTGTATGATGTCCCGCGCTCGCCAGGCCTGCGGGGCTTTTGCGATCACAGCGTCCAGCGTTTGCTGTAGCGGCGCCTGGATGTCGCTGTTGCACTGCGCGTGTCTGCTGAACTTTTGTAAGCGGACTGTTGTCTTCAACCTCCTTGTCGATCCATGCGGGGATCTGTCTTGAAAAACAAACTGATCGTTACCCTCACGACGGTGAAGGGCTCGCGGCAGTACACGCTGAACCAGGTGGCCCGTGTGCTGGTGCCGGCCTTTTTGCTAATGGCGGTACTCAGTTTCTTCGTGTCCAATGCCTTGCTGGTGAAGACCAGCGATGATCTGGCCATTCTGGCGGAAGATCATCAGTTGCTGTCTGATCAGTACGAAACAGTGCTCGGGACTCAGCAGCTCTATGTGTCTGAGCTGAATGAGCTCAGCGGTACACTTGAAGTGCTGCAGCAGGAAAATTACCGTATCGGTGAATTGAATGCTTCACTGGACGAAAGTCTTGGCGGGCTGGAATCGATGCTGGGTCTGCCGGCCAGTGACTCCTATACGCCGGAGCAGGCAGAGGTTTTAAAGTCGACGGCCGCGCAGCGGCTGTTTCTGCTGCATAATATTCCCAATGGTGTGCCACTGCAGAGTACCCGCATGACGGATCGTTTCGGCATGCGGACACACCCGGTGACACGCAAGCGCAGTATGCACAATGGCGTCGATTTCAAAGCGTCCCGTGGCACTGAAGTCTATGCTACCGCGGATGGCGTAGTGGAATTCAGCGGCCGCCAAAGTGGTTTTGGCAAGCTGGTGATCATGCAGCACAGTTTTGGTTTCAAGACTTACTTCGCACATCTGGATAAACTGAATGTCGAAGCAGGTGATCTGGTGGCCAAGGGTCAGTTGATTGCACTCAGCGGGAACAGTGGTCGTTCGACCGGGCCGCATTTGCACTATGAGGTAAGGCGCCTGTTTACGGCGATTGATCCGGCACCTTTTCTGAAGTGGAATATTGCGAATTTTGACACCATCTTTACAGACGTAACGAGCGTAAAATGGGCATCCTTAAAAGAAATGTATCCGTTAAATCAGGCCGCGGTGCAGTTACCATCATCGCAGAAGGAAACCGATTCACCGGAGACATGACGGTGCAGGGCAAGGTGCACGTTGACGGTGTTATCGAAGGCAAGATCGACGCCAATGATGATATTTCCATTGGCAAGACCGGCGAGGTAAAAGGGCTGGTAAAAGCCAAGCATGTGCATGTCAGCGGGCGCCTCGAAGGTGAGGTGATCTGCGATATTCTCTATGTCGAAGCCGGGGGTAAGGTGCGGGCCCGGGTGTTGAGCCGGCAAATGTCGGTTGATCCCAAGGGCTGCTTTCAGGGTGAGCGGCGCGAGCAGATTCAGCAGGTACTGGCATTGCAGGATGCGGCGGAAAAACCGTTCGAGTTTGGCGTCGAGGCCATCGACAGCCTGCCTGATCGTATAGTTCTGGGCAGCGGCCGAGGCAAGTTCGCAAACAAGTAAGATCAAGGGAGCAAGCTGGAGCATTTTTAGTGCGTAGCAGAGCCAGGGGGCGCTGCACGCTAACCGATCAGAGACGGAGCCGTACCGATGTGTGAACTCTTGGGCATGAGTGCCAATGTACCTACCGATATCTGTTTCAGCTTCTCTGGGCTGATGCAGCGAGGCGGGGCAACCGGGCCGCATCGCGACGGCTGGGGCATTGCCTTTTACGAGGGGCGGGGCGTGCGCTTTTTCCATGATCCGGCCCCCAGTGTGGAATCGGCCATTGCACGTCTGGTGCGCAGTCATCCAATCAAGAGTCATATCGTTATCAGTCATATCCGTCAGGCGAACGTCGGTCAGATATGTCTGGAAAATACCCACCCGTTTTCCCGTGAGCTCTGGGGGCGCAGCTGGACCTACGCCCATAATGGGCAGCTGGATGCCCAGCTGTACGAGCTGCCGCTGGAGTTTTATCGTCCCATAGGCACCACCGACAGCGAGTATGCCTTTTGCTGGCTGCTGGGGCAGATACGCAGCCGTTATCCCGAACAGCCCGATAATATTGCAGAGCTGAGTGATTTTATTGCCGGGCTCTGCGACCGCCTGCGCGGTTTTGGCGTCTTCAATATGCTGCTGACGGAATCCCGCTACCTGTTCTGCTATTGCACCACCAAGCTGTCCTGGATTACGCGCCGTGCACCCTTTGGTGAAGCCAGGCTCAAGGACTACGAACTGACGGTCGATTTCTGCGAGGAAACCACGCCGCTGGATGTGGTCACAGTGATAGCGACGGATCCGCTAACCGATAACGAGCGCTGGCAGGCATTGCAAACCGGCGAGCTGTGCGTGTTTGAAAGCGGTCTGGTGGTCGCGCAACGCACCGCCGAACCCGTGTCTGAAGCGCCCGCCGGCGCCATCTAAAAGTACATTTACAGAGGCGCGCGCCTCTGTATTGCAGTGCCCGTGTATCCGCCGAGTGTCTCCTTTATAATGTGCTTCCTCTTTCAGCCTGAATGACTGTAGCCCATTTGTGACTATCGATATTGAACATCTCCGTCAGCAGCTTGCGTTCTGCCAGTGCAAGGACCGCCTTGGTCTTCTCAGGAAGCTTCAGCAGCTCGAACAGCGTTTGGAAAAGGGCTTGCCAGCGGATCGCATCGCGATCCAGCTGGAGCAAGCACTGGAGCAATCTAGTGCTCAGGTAAAGGCTCGCGCCGCGCGAGTTCAGAACATTAATTACCCTGATTTGCCGGTGTCAGCACGGCGTGAGGAAATCGCCAAGGTCATCGCCGCTCATCAGGTGGTCGTAATCGCCGGTGAAACCGGCTCCGGCAAGACCACTCAGATACCCAAAATCTGCCTGGAGCTTGGTCTGGGGGTGCGGGGCCTTATTGGTCACACCCAGCCGCGGCGTCTGGCTGCGCGAACCGTGGCGACGCGCATAGCGCAAGAAATGAATTGCACTCTGGGTGACCAGGTGGGCTATCAGGTGCGCTTCACCGAGCAGGTGTCTGATCATACCCTGATCAAGCTGATGACCGACGGTATCCTGCTGGCGGAAACCCAGCACGACCGGCTGCTGGAGCGCTACGATGTCATCATTATTGATGAAGCCCATGAGCGCAGCCTCAATATCGACTTTCTGCTGGGTTACCTGAAACGGATTCTGCCGCAGCGCCCGGACCTTAAGGTCATCATTACCTCTGCGACTATTGATCTGGAGCGCTTCTCGCGCCACTTTGATGACGCACCCATCATTGAGGTTTCGGGGCGTACCTACCCGGTTGAGGTGCTCTATCGCCCGCTGAATGATCGCGGTGAAGACCAGCCTGATGTAGACCAGCAGCAGGCGATTCTGGAGGCGGTGGAGGAAATCACCGATCTGGGTCGCAGTCAGCGCAGCAACAGCGCGCGGGATATTCTGATATTTCTCAGTGGCGAGCGGGAAATCCGCGAAACGGCTGAGGTGCTGCGCCGGGCACAGCTGCGTGATACCGAAGTCATGCCGCTCTATGCGCGCCTGAGTGTGGCGGAACAGAACCGGGTGTTTCAGGCGGATCGTGGTGCGGGTCGGCGCATAGTGCTGGCAACCAATGTGGCGGAGACCTCGGTTACGGTGCCGGGTATCGGCTATGTAATCGACCCTGGTGAGGCCCGCATTTCACGCTACAGCTACAGAGCCAAGGTACAGCGTCTGCCGATTGAGGCAGTATCCCAGGCCAGCGCCAATCAGCGCATGGGGCGCTGCGGTCGTATATCCGCAGGTGTCTGCATTCGGCTTTATTCGCAAGAAGACTTCGAGGCGCGACCGCGCTTTACCGATGCCGAGATCCGGCGGACCAATCTGGCGGCGGTCATCCTGCAGATGCTCAGCCTGCGCCTGGGTGATATTGCTGATTTCCCCTTTATAGATCCGCCGGACAGCCGCTTTATTAATGACGGCTTCAAACTGCTTGAAGAACTTGGTGCCGTCGATACGGCCCGCGGCATGACTGCCCTTGGGCGCCAGCTGGCGCAGTTGCCGGTGGATCCGCGCATCGGGCGCATGGTGCTGGAAGGGGCCAAGCAGAATGCGCTGCGCGAAGTGCTGGTGGTCGCCAGTGCGCTGAGCAGCCAGGATCCGCGTGAGCGCCCGCTCGACAAGCAACAGGCGGCGGACGAAAAGCACCGGGAATATGCTGATGATGAATCGGATTTTGTCACCCTGCTCAAACTGTGGAACCTCTATGAAGAGCAGCGCCAGGCCCTGAGCCAGAATCAGCTGCGCAAATACTGCCAGAAGCACTTTCTGTCATTTTTGCGCATGCGCGAGTGGCGTGATGTGCATCGCCAGTTGCACTTGATTTGCCGACAATTGAAGCTGCAGGAAAACTCGATAGCGGCGGAATACGAGCCGTTTCACAAGTCGCTGCTGGCCGGGCTGTTGAGCCAGATTGGCATGCGACAGGAGAATCGGGAATATCTGGGTGCGCGCAATCGCCGTTTTCATTTGTTTCCGGCTTCAACAATATTCAAGAAAGCACCCAAATGGGTGATGTCGGCGGAAATGGTCGAGACCTCACGTCTGTTTGCCCGCATGAACGCCGCGATCAAGCCTGAGTGGGTCGAGCCGCTGGCCGGGCATCTGGTCAAGCGTAGCTACCTTGAACCTCACTGGGAGAAGAAACGCGCCCAGGTCGTGGCCAGTGAACAAGTTACGCTCTTTGGGTTGATTATAGTGCCGCGCCGCAAGCTCCATTACGGCAGCATAGATCCTGTCGTCTGCCACGAGATCTTTATTCGCAGTGCGCTGGTGGAAGGGGAGTATCAGACCCAGGCGAAGTATTTCAGCCATAACCGCAAGCTGCTGGACGGGGTCGAGGCGCTGGAAGCCAAAAGCCGGCGCCGTGACCTGCTGGTGGATGAAGACAGTCTGTATGACTTTTATGCCGGGCGCCTGGCGGAACACGGTGGCGCGGATATCGTTAACGGTGCCGGCTTCGAGCACTGGCGCAAGAGCGCCGAGCAGCAGAACCCTCAGCTGTTGTTTTTTACCGAGGAAGATGTGCTGCAGCGCTCGGCGGCCCATGTTACCGCGCGGGACTATCCACAGCGCATGCGCCTGGATGGCGTTGAACTGCCACTGAACTATCAGTTTGAGCCGGGCACCGTCAGCGACGGCGTTACGCTCGATCTGCCGCTGGCGCTTTTGAATAACGTGACACCGCGGCGCCCCGACTGGCTGGTGCCGGGTATGCTGCAAGACAAGTGTATCGCCATCCTTAAAGGGTTGCCCAAGCCGCTGCGCAAGCATTTCGTGCCGATTCCCGATCATGTGCGGGCCTTTACCGATCAGGTGGTGTTCGCCGACGGCGACCTGTACGAGGCGCTCAGCCTGTTTTTGCGCCGCAAAACCGGTGCGCGGGTGGACCCGGCCGAGCTGCGTGCGGTTGAGCTGGACAAGCATTACCGCATGAACATCCGTTTGCTGGATGCGGCGGGTCAGCAGTTGGGTGCCGGGCGGGATCTGGAGGCACTCTCAAGCCAGTTCGGCAAGCAGGCCGAAGCTGCGCTGCGTGAAGGGCCGGGGGATGGCTGGGGTCGTACTGGCTTGACACGCTGGGACTTCGGCGAGCTGCCGGAGTCAGTGGAATTGCGCCAGGCCGGCGGCATCCGCGTGGCGGCCTATCCTGGGCTGCGGGACTGTGGCGCCAGTGTCGAGCTGCATGTCTGCGCTTCAGCAGGCCAGGCGCAGGCGGAGTCACGCCTGGGTGTTGCCAGGCTGGCCATGCTGGAGCTGGCTGCGCCGGTACGCTATGCGCGCCGCGAGATGCCGCATCTGAATGAAGCCCTGTTATACGGTGGTGCCCAGTTCGACAAGGCACGGCTGGCGGATGCCATCCTGATGCAGGCGCTGATGCAGTTAATGCAACTGGATGAGTCGCTACCGCGTTCGGAGGCGGATTACCGGGCCAGGCTAGAGCAGGCTCGGGCAGCCCTGTGGGAAAAGGTTGTTCAGTTGGCGGGCTTTGTGCGTGATTGCCACCGGGAATATCACCAGGTGCGCAAACAGTTGGGCGGAAACATACCGCTGCAGGCTGTAACGGTACTAAATGATATTAAAAGTCAGCTGGCCGAACTGATCCAGGCAGAATATCTGCTGACAACCCCCTGGCCGCAGTTGCAGCATTATCCGCGTTACCTGCAGGCGATAGTGAAACGGCTGGAAAAATATCAGCGGGACCTTAATCGGGAACGATTATTATCTGACCAACTGCAACAATATTGGCAGCGTTATAAAGGTTTACGCGACAAAAACAAGACTCAGGGGTTGTTTGATCCGGCACTGGAAGAGTTTCGCTGGATGCTGGAGGAGTACCGCGTCTCGCTGTTTGCCCAGACGCTGGGCACCCAGATCGCAGTATCGGACAAACGGATACAGCAGCAATGGCGCCAGCTGCAGGCATGATGCTGTCTTGCTGGTGAGACGCTAGCAGCCTGTCGGACTTGACCGATCGTAGCGAGGGGAAGTCCGTTTTGAGCTCTTTTGAGGCGATAAATCGGCAGGAT
>NZ_BCNS01000091.1 GCF_001528745.1 Marinobacterium profundum
GCCGGCGAGCACTGAGGTCATTCGGCGATCAGGCCCGAAGGGGCGCAACAGGGACTGATGCGCCCGCGATGAGGTACATGGATGTACCAACTCCTAACCTTGAGAGCCGCAGCCCTCCGAATGATTTCAGAGCACAGCGAATAGGCTTCATCGGGGGCGTCGTCCGTCAAGATAAAGAGCCTTGGTTACTTTCTTTGCACGAGCAAAGAAAGTAACGCGCCAGCAAGGCGCAACATGAGCCATCAAACCGCTCCGATACCCCAGCCTGCACAGACTCCAACAGGGTCACCTTAATCTCGTCTCAACTATCGCAATGGGTCGATGTATGGTGAAAGTGCTCTAGCAACCTGATCAGCGGCGGCGAAACAGATAATCGTCGAAGCAGTCGTCACCGCGCGTCACACTCACGCAACTCAGCAGTTCAAGCGCAGGGTCGATAGCCTTGAGTTCGCCCGGCGCTACACAAAAGCGGGCAGGAAAGCCGTGCCGTTCATTTTGCTCCAGATTGAAAGTGCTGAATGCCAGCAGGCCGCCCGGCACCAGGGCGGCTGCCAATTGCGGCCAGAGTTCAGCTTCGGGCTTGTAACGACAAACAAGGATGTTATCGAAGGGGCCCAGGCCCTGCAGGCAGTCCGGCTGAGCCAAATCACGGCAGTGGGTCTGGATTGCCAGCTGTTCGACACTGGCAAAGCCCGACAGGCGAGCCAAACCAACCTCGGCGATATCCACCGCCGTTACCGCAAATCCCAGCCGTGCCAGCTCAAGGCTCCCAGCACCGTCGCCCGCGGCCAGGTCCAGCACTGAACCTGGCAAAAGCCCAGGCGCCACCTGGGTCACAAAGGCCGGGGTTGCAGGAGCGACTTGCGAGCGGGCCTCGTAACGGCGGTTCCATTTTTCCCGTGCGGCATTCATCTGCAAATCCTTGAAAAGATGACCTAAAAACTGTCGAGCAAACTTTTTAAACTGTTTAGCGTCGCCTTTCCCCGCGCCTTGTTCTGATCCTGATTACGCTCCAGCCCCTCGATCACCAGATCTTCCTGCGGTATTTCGTCGATAAAGCGACTCGGCAGGCAGTCCACCATCTCGCCGTACTGCTTGCGCTGGCGCGCCAGGGTCATGGTGAGGGTTTCCCGCGCACGGGTGATGCCGACGTAGGCCAGCCGGCGTTCTTCCTCGATGGTGCCCGTTTCGATGCTGTTGCGGTGCGGTAATAGCTCTTCTTCCATCCCCATCATGAACACATGGGGGAACTCCAGCCCCTTGGACGCGTGCAGCGTCATAAGCTGCACCCGGTCTGAGTCATCTTCTTCTTCCTGGCGATCCAGCAGGTCGAGCAGGATCAGGCGGGTGATGGTTTCCTCGATACCGGCATCGGGATCGTCTTCACGCAGCCTGTCGAGGGTAGAGCGAATGGAATCCAGCAAAAACCAGACATTTTTCACCCGCTTGTCGGCCGCAGCTTCACTGGCGGTGTTCTGCCGTATCCAGCCTTCATAGTCGATATCGCGCACCATTTCACGAATGGCATCCACCGGATCGCCTTCCTGGCACTGGCGATAGATACGCTGCATCCAGTCGCGGAAACGGCGCAGACGATCGATCGCCTGGGCCGGCAGCATCTGCTCGAGCCCCATTTCGTCACAGGCCGCAAACATGCTCACCTGGCGTTCAGAGGCATAGGTGCCGAGCTTTTGCAGCGTGCTCGGGCCTATCTCGCGCCTGGGCGTATTGATGATGCGCAGGAAAGCATTGTCATCATCCGGATTGATCAGCACTTTGAGGTAAGCCATTACATCCTTGATCTCGCCGCGGGAGAAAAAGGAGGTGCCGCCACTGAGCTTGTAGGGCACCTGGTAAGCCTGGAGCTTGACCTCCAGCAGACGGGCCTGGAAATTGCCGCGGTAGAGGATGGCGAAATCCTTGAAAGGCACAGCCTTGCGCAGGTGCCTGTCGAGTATTTCGGTGGCAATGCGCTCGCACTCGGTTTCTTCGTTGCGGTTATAAATGATCCGGATCGGCTCGCCGTAGCCCATGTCGCTCCACAGTGTCTTTTCGAACACATGGGGATTGTTGGCGATCAGGGTATTCGCAGCCTTCAGAATCAAGCGGGTGGAACGGTAGTTCTGCTCCAGCTTGACCACTTTAAGGCTCGGGAAATCCTCATTGAGCTGAATCAGGTTCTCGGGCCGTGCGCCGCGCCAGGCGTAGATCGACTGGTCATCGTCGCCCACCACCGTCAGGGCGCCACGATGCCCCACCAGCTGGCGCACCAGCCGGTACTGCGACAGGTTGGTGTCCTGGTACTCGTCCACCAGCAGGTAACGGATACGCCCCTGCCAGCGCTCCAGCACCTCGGGATTGTTCTGAAACAACCGCACCGGGATCAGAATCAGGTCGTCAAAATCCACCGCGTTGTAGGCCCGCAGATGGATCTCGTAGGACTCATAGGCGCGGGCCGCCAGAATCTCATCCGGGCCCTGGGCCTGGGCCAGCGCCTGGCCGGGCTCCAGCATGTCGTTTTTCCAGTTTGAAATCTGGTTACGTACGCTATCGACCTGCTCGGCATCCTCATCCTGCTGCAGCATCAGATCACGCAGCAACGCCTTGCTATCCTGATCATCGAACAGCGAAAAAGCAGGCTTCAACCCCAGGATACGATGTTCCCGTCGAATGATATTCAGACCCAGGTTGTGAAAGGTGGATACCTTAAGACCGCGGGCTTCCTTGCCTTTCACCAGCTGCCCGACCCGCTCCTTCATCTCGCGGGAGGCCTTGTTGGTGAAGGTTACGGCGGCGATATGACGCCCCTCAACACCGCACTTATGGATCAGATAAGCGATCTTGCGCGTGATAACGCTGGTTTTGCCGGAGCCAGCGCCGGCCAGAACCAACAGCGGGCCACCCACATACTCCACCGCTTCTTTCTGTCTGGGATTGAGCTTGCTCATGAGTCAATATTCGAAAAAGTGCTAAAGCCGCAGGAAACACGGCCGCTAACCGTCAATATCGGAAGGGGAATCCGGAACTGGCTAGGTTCTGGATACATTCAAGGATTGACTGAAATGACAGCACAACTGCCTGATTAAACGGGCTTTCGCTGTCATTTGTAGTGTTGGCGGCTCGTGCCAAGTTTGTCCTGCGCATTATGCCACGAACAGCACCACACAAGCACAAAGGATCCCTCACCAACCAGCGGCTGCAGTCCAACGCACGCACTTGAGAATTGCTGTCCAATTGTGGGGTATTAACTTGATGCAGTCTGCCCAGCGGCAAACCAGCGAGTCAGTGATCAAACTACTGATCGTCGCTGATGATCTCCAGACATCGGACAAGATCTGCACCCTGCTCAACACCGAACATGTATACGATATACAGTATTGCGAAGATGTGTCCCAGGCACTGATTCTGATCGGCTGCGAGAAAGTCGACCTGCTATTTCTCTGCCTGCCGGCAAGCCATTTGCTCGACAATGCCACCCTGCTGACCTTCAAGCGCTGCAACAGCACAGTTCCCATCATAGTGCTGGATGACGACATCAATGACCTGACCGGCCGCAAACTGCTGAATCAGTCCGTGGCCGATTACCTGCCACTGCGAACACTGGTAGCCGACACCCTGCAGCGCGCCATTCGCTATGTGCTGGGCAGCCAGCGCCAACATGCCCAGATTGATTACCTGCGCCACGCCGACCCGCTCACCGCCATCGGCAACCGTCAGTATTTCTACCGCCAGCTGCTCGAAGCCCTGGCGCGCATCGACAGTCATCAGCGCAATGTCGCGCTGATCACTGTGGATCTCGACGGTTTTCGCAAGTTTAACAACAGCATTGGCCATTCCGCCGGCGATGATGTGGTGCGCCAGCTGAGCCAGCGATTGCAAACCTGCCTGCAGAACGAGCAGCTGTGCCGTATTGGCGGCGACGAATTTGCCATCATTCTGGAAGTCGAGCAGGACACCGACCTGCGCGCCAGCACTCTGGCGCTGATTACCCGACTGATGCAGCATGTAAGCCACCCCTACCAGTGCAGTGAGCGGGAGATAATGCTGCCCAGCAGCATAGGTGTGGCCTTTGCACCTGAACACAGTCGGGAGCTGGATTCACTTATTCGCCAAGCCTCACAGGCGCGGCAGCGGGCCAAGCAACTACATGGCTGCAGCTATGCCATTTTCGAAGTCGACAAGGACACAGACCCCGCCACCCAGATTACGCTGGAACCCGAGCTGTGGAGCGGCCTGCGCCAGGAGCAGTTCGTCCTTTACTATCAGCCGCGCATTGACCTGCGCACCGGCAAGATCATAGGCGCCGAAGCCCTGATGCGCTGGAACCACCCCGAGCGTGGCCTAGTGCAGCCCGACGAGTTCATCCCCATCGCCGAGAAAACTGGCCTTATAGTTCCCATGGGGTACTGGGCTATTCACCAGGCCGGCCAGGACATGCTCAAGTTCAAGGAAGCGGGCTTTCGTTACGGCAGCATTGGCGTCAACCTGTCATTTCGCCAGTTCAAGGATGACTTCCTCGCCAAGACCATTCGCCGCATTATCGACAAGAATCAGATAGACCCGCACCGGCTGGAATTCGAACTCACCGAAACCGCGCTCTTCTCGGACGAAGCCCATGTGCAGAGCTGCCTGAAAGAACTCAGTGCTCTGGGCATCGACTTCTCGCTGGACGACTTCGGCACCGGTTACTCCTCCTTTGCACTGTTGCAAAAGCTGCCGATCAGCACCCTCAAGATCGACAAGTCCTTCGTCGCCGGCGTGAATCAGAACAAAGATGACGAGGAGATTGTGCGTGCCATCATTAATCTGGCGCACAACCTGCAGAAAAAAGTTATCGCCGAAGGCGTCGAAAACAAGGCCCAGCTGGAATTTCTGATCCGTCACGATTGTGATCAGGTGCAGGGCTATTTTTTCAGCCCACCGGTGCCGATCGAAGACTTTATGCGCATGTTGCGCGGTAACTGAGCAGCAACTGAAAGGCATTCGCCCCCACCACGGGAACCAGATGCAGAGGCACTTCAGAGTCGCAAATCTAGTCCGCCACTCCCTTCAAACAAGGCTCATCGCAGACTTCATGCTTGAGCTGAACAAACGGCTCTCGCGCTTGAGCCGTTGTTCGTCGCGTCCCTACAATCCTGGAATAAACAGTCGCTTTTCATCAAGCCGATACCAGTGGCAGGCGTTGCGCCACAGAATGTCGTCACGCGCTGTCGGCGCGCCAATCCTAATCGCTTCTTCGATCAGCGCCAACCATTGTGAATAGCTAATCTGTAACCCCGATACCGGCATGTTACTGGCAAACAGACAGCGCTGCGGGCCGAAAATTTCGATAACCTGGCACAATAACCGCAGATTTTGTTCCGCGTTCCAATCTTTCCCCGGCACCCCTAACTCGGATAGCTTGACGCAGACATTGGGATTCTCTGCCAGTATCTCCATCTGCTGCCGCCAGCTGCCCAGGCCGGCCTGGGAGCGATCCCAGGGGAGTCCGCAGTGGTTCAGCACGACCCGCAAGTTGGGCCGATGCTCCAACACTTTGGCGGCATCGGCCAGGTGCCAGGCGGGAACACGAAGGTCCCACGACAGGTTGCGTTCCTCGAGCAATGTCAGACCGGCACACCAATTCGCATCCTGCAAACTGCCAGTGCTTCCATTGACCCTATCTCGCTGAGCGGCCGAGGCAGCGGTTACCGGTTTGACCCGAACCCCGCGAAACAGGGCTGAACTCATCTGTCGCTCGAGCCATGCAGCGCAACGCGCAGTTCCGAACGGTGCCCATCCGACATGGGCACAGGGCAACCCTTCGCGCTGCGACAGGGACGCTACCCAGGCGGTCTCATCGCACGCCTGAGTGCGATCAGCCTCGGCTTCGCAGTGAACACTACCAAGCAAGCGATAGCCTTGCGGAATCAAACCTTGCAGCTGCAGAGGCAGAAAGGCACGACGAATCGCGGCATAATCGCCCAGAAAAAAATCACCAACAATCTGATCGCTAAGCCACGGGTAATAGATCCGACCATCAAGTCGCCAAAGGTGATGGTGACTGTCAATCAACCGCTGCACGTCGTTCATCGGCTTTCTCCCCTGGTTGCTGGTGACTTACTTGATCGGCGGCAGATAAGTGACCACGTCGGGAGTATCAAGGGTGTCGAAGTAACGCACGATTTTCTGGCTCTCAAGGTCCAGCACGCCCATCTTGTCACCCACAAAGGTGACGAAAGCACGCTTGCCATCCGGGTGAAAGGCCAGGGCGACCGGACGGTGTTCAAGTTCAATTGACCCCAGCGAGTTGAGCTGCTGATCGAACAGCGCCAGTGAGCTTTCACCGTAATTGGTCACGATCAGGCGATCGTTGGGATCGAGATAGATGCGGGTCGGATCTTCGCCGGTCGCAGCGGTATGGGTCACTTTCAAGGTTTCAACGTCGATCGCGACAATGCTGTTGTCGATGCGGTTGGCGACGAACAGGGTTTTTTCGTCGGCGGATAAACGGTTGCCTTCAGGCTTGCGGCCAGGATAAACCGCGACCGGTGTAAAGGTCGGATCTTGCGGCTTGATCAGGGTAACGGTATGGCTCAGCAGGTTGATGCCAAAAGCAGTTTCACCGTCGCGGCTCAGTGCAAACAGGTGGGTTTTGTAACCGCCCGACGGCACAGCACGATCAGCTTCATCGCGTTTTTCCGGCTCGTCAAAAATCAGCAGAGTGTCGTTGCCTTCGCTCATCGCATAGAGACGATCCTGGTCGTCCATGCCCAAGCCGTGGATGCGATAAAAAGGCCAGGTATTGAGGGTGCGGACGTGTTCACCCTTTTCCAGATCAATAACAAACACCGAGCAACCACCTTGATTACCATAGTGGTGAATACTTTCGATGCCGTAATGGGCGACGTAAGCAAAGCGGCTTTTAGAATCCACCACGAGCTCATGAGGAAAATCCGGTAACCGAATGTTTTTCAGTACCTCACCGCTTTCAAGATCGTAAAAGCTTAATGTATGAGCACACTTCTGATTGAGCAGTAAGACTTCTTTACTTCGCATTGGAGGGTTTCCTATAGTAAAAATCGAAGCCGCGAAACAGAACAAACCGGCACAGGTACCCCTGACCGTTCGATAACAATCTTCGCGGCGAGCTTTTAATTGGGTTTAGTGTCGAGCTTTGCAGCCCATACCTAAGCGGAGGTCGTGGCTGCCTTCACTGTTGCCACAGGCATATCAGGACCGTGGAGTGCCGTTGGCAATGGCATTGCAGTCGTCGGCCAGCATCACAATGGCCGAAACATCGGGTTCCTCGTGGGTGTAAATGCTCTGGCTGATCGCCAGGGTGTCCAGATCAACAATATGCAGCATGTTGTCATCGACACTGAGGTAGGCGTGCTTCATTTCCGGATCCAGACTCATCGCTACCGGCGCGGCCTGCAGATCAATACCGCCAACCCGCTCCAGACTCGACTCATCAAACACCGAGACCGATTTCCCCCCGTAGTTAATGGTCATCAAACGACCGCGGCGACTGTCATGAAAGATGCGTACCGGATCACCCGGCGCCGACGTTGAGGCCACCACGCTGAAGCTCACCGTATCGATAGCCACCAGTGTTTCACTACCCCGGTTGGCGACATAGAGCATTTTTTCGTCGGCTCGCAGCAGGCGCCCCTCGGGCTTTTCGCCGGTATTCAAGGATACCGGTGCAATTGAAGTATCCTGCGGGTTAAAGCGGGTAACATCATTTGAGGCAAGGTTCATTGAATAGCAGGTATTGCCGTCGCGGGTGATCGCAAACAAGTGAGATTTAACACCGCCACTAGGCGCGCTTCGATCCGGCGCTCCTCCTTTTGCCGGGTTATCCCAAACCAGCAGGGTGGAGGCCGTTTCCGACAGAGCATAGAGGCGCCCGTTACCGTCCAGACCTATGCCATGCGGTCGTCCCATTCCCTCACCGCAGCTAAAGCGATCTGCAATCTTTCCTGCCGCTACATCCAGCGCCAGAATTTCATTACCACCGTCACCGGTACTGCCGGAGTTAATCACCCCATAATGGCCGATATAAACGCGCGATCCGTCCGCCGTCAGTACAAACTCATGCGGGAAGTCGGGTAAATCAACTGTGTGCAGCCGCTTGCCGCTCTCAACATCGTAGTAGGACAGACAGTTTGAGCTTTTTTCGATTAACAGCAGAACCTTACGCATCTTATTTTCCTTACAGCGACGTGACCACGCGGTTACGGACAGTCGATCTCCATCACACGGGCGTGGCGAACGCTCAGTTATAAAACAGGCGTAGCGGTGCAATGCTTATATGTATCGCGATGGCGGCCGTCAGATCTGGGCGCCAACCGCCACCAGAGCGGCAGTAGCGACCGCAACATCCTGCTCACCAGTGCCCGAGCCAATCCCAACACCGCCAACCAGCACACCATCGATCCGAATAGGCAGACCGCCTGGCAAGCCCGTGATGCTACCTTCAGTAGCCAGCCCAATAGCGCTACGTACAGTTTCGGGAATACTGCTCGAGGCGCCGCCGGTGGATGCCGAGGTTAGTGCCTTGGCCAGTGCACTTTTGCGACTCAAAAACTTAGCGCCGCTCATCCGGATTTCACCCAGGGTTTCGCCGCTAGCATCAACAATCACGATACATTGCGGCTGGCCCACCTCATCAGCTTTGCTGATAGCCGCCTTGAGCATGGTCATCACCCCGTTATCGGTAAGACTTATAGTGGCCTGGGTAAAACTCATCAGATTCTCCTGTGTCCGTTACTGCGCGCCTATCGCGACGGCCAAAAGGCTGTCAGGTGGTATTACCTTGCACCAAACAAATGGGAGAGCGAACGATGCGCTGAGGTTTTTCGCCGGCGGCAAGCGCGATAATCGCGTTGCCGGCAGCGGTTCCAATGCCGTGACGCGGCAGATCGACCGTGGTAATGCGGGTACGAATGGAGTGCCCTATAGAGGTGCCATTAAAACCGGCAACCGCCACTTGCCCAGGAACCGGAATACCTTGCTCACATAACCAAGCAGTACCACCAACGGCCATGGCATCATTGAGGTAGAAAATGGCATCCGTTTCCGGATACTTCGCCATCAACTGCCGTGTCAGCTCCCGGCCCGATTCGGCTTGGCGCGGAAGATTCGGATCGATCACCTCAACCACCGTCTTGCCAGCGGCTTGCAATGCCTCAACAAACGCCACATGGCGAATCTCTGCACACAGGTCTTTGCCAAGTTCGGCGCCTATATAACCAACATGCTTAAAGTCACGCTCCAAAAAATGCTGCGCCATCAACTGCCCGGCCTCAACATGGCAGGGGCCGATACTGACGTCACCAAAGTCCTCATCCGGCCGCCAAAGATGTACCGACGGACAATGCTTGAAATTCAATAACTTGACGGCACTTTCAGTATGATTCAAGCCACCGCAGATAATCATCCCGAGGGGCTGGATCGAGAGCATGGTTCTAATCAGATCTTCCTCAATCTTGCCGTCGAACAAGGATTCACCGATCAGCGTGTTTAATCCGTGCGGCCGCAGCTGTTCATTAATGCCACTGAGTATTTCAGCGAAAATCGCATTGCTGGCAGAGGGGATAATCACCCCAACAAAGGAGCTGGTTTGCGATTTCAGCGAACCCGCCAGGAAATTTTTGACATACCCCAGCTCATCGGCCGCAGCGAGAACCCGGGCACTGGTTTTTTCCGAAATGCTGCCGGCGCCTCGCAGCACTTTCGACACCGTCATCCGGCTAACGCCGGCAAGCTGGGCAACATCATCCAGCTTGACCAGTTTTTTCTTCTTAATTTCACCCATCCTGCGACCAAGACCTCTGACTATCTGCGGCTCGGCTGTCACCGCATATGCGAAACAAGGACAGGATTCTCAATCACGAACCCAATGCCGAACCGCCTCGCTTGATGCTGATGTCACCGCACAACATTATTTTACGCGTTGACGTACGCTCGAAAGTTAACGTTAACCCAATCGATATGCAAGCAAAACTTTAACATAAAAAAAACCATTTGATTTGTTTGCAATACGTCTTGGCAACCATTAGGGTTATCGTTAAACCTTGTACTGAACACACCATACAAAAAAACTAAATATTGGCATTTCAAATGGCAGATCTCGTTAAAAAAATCTGGAATATCATCGATATTCTATTGGCTGGCTTGATGATGATGATGATCCTCCTCGTCTTCATCAATGTCGTCATGCGCTACGGATTCTCGTCGGGTCTGCGCCCTTCTGTCGAGCTTTCCCGACTCGGGTTCGTATGGATCGTCATGCTCGGCTCGGTCACGGTATTACAACGCGGCGAGCATTTAGCCATTACCGAAATATCCGAGTATTTGTTTCCACGCGCGCTGCCCTTTCTGCGTCGAATCGTCTGGTTAATCATTATTGTCTGTGTCTCCATGTTGTTCTGGGGCTCGCTCAATCAGACCATCGCCAACTGGAGCAACATTTCGCAGCTGACCGGTTTACCTAAAGGGCTGTTCTACCTTGCCGGCGCGCTTTCCGGCTTTCTGATGTTCTTTGTTGCAGTTTTTCGTCTATTCGTACCGGTTAACAAGCGAGATATCCCATGACTCTGGCATTATTTCTTGGCGTCCTCCTCGCCGGCATCATAATCGGTGTTCCAGTCGCATTCTCACTGCTGCTCAGTGCCATTGCACTGATGCTGCACCTGGACCTGTTCAGCGCCGATATCTTGGCGCAGTCACTGATCAACGGCGTCGACAGCTTCCCGTTATTGGCTATTCCTTTTTTCCTGATCGCCGGTGAAGTAATGGCGTCGGGAGGCCTGGCCACCCGTATCGTTCGGCTTGCCTCCAGCCTGCTCGGACACCGCAAAGGCGGGCTCGGATTTGTCGTCATCTTCACCTCTGTATTGCTGGCGGGGCTATCCGGTTCGGCAGTGGCTGATGCAGCAGCACTTTCAAGCATGCTGTTTCCGATGATGGCCAAGGCCAACTATCCCCACGGCCGTTCCGCTGGGCTATTGGCAGCCGGCGGTATCATTGCCCCCGTCATCCCTCCTTCCTTGCCGCTTATCCTTATTGGCGTTGCCGGCAATATTTCGATCGCCAAACTGTTCGTCGGTGGCATAGTGCCGGGCCTTATGATGGGGGCGACACTGGTCATCGTATGGAAAATACTGGTTCGTAACGAAGATCTGGAAGTGATGCCCAAAGCCACGGGCAAAGAGCGGCTCGCGGCACTTCGCGATGGCGTCTGGGCATTACTACTACCGGTTATCATCATTGGCGGTATCCGCTTCGGGATATTCACGCCGACTGAAGCCGCCGTGGTTGCGGCGGTCTACGCCATCTTTGTTTCGACCGTTATCTACCGTGAAATGACCTGGGCCGGTTTCTTCCGGATGCTGGTCACAGCAGCGCGATCATCCGCCATGGTGATGTTTTTGGTCGGCTGCGCCATGGTGGCGGCCTGGCTTATCACGATTGCACAACTGCCCCAGCAGCTGGCGGCCGCCCTCGGCCCACTGGTCGATTCCCCCCGCGCCTTGATGGCGACGATCATGGTAATCGTCTTTCTGGTCGGCATGGTGATGGATCTCGGCCCATCGGTGCTGATCCTTGCCCCTTTGTTTATGCCCGTCGTCAAGATGGCTGGCATCGACCCCGTCTACTTCGGGCTGTTATTCATCATCAATGCCTCCATTGGCCTGATCACACCACCGGTTGGCAACGTCCTTAATGTTGTATGCGGCGTGTCGCGTACTCCCATGAGCTTGGCAGTCAAAGGCGTTTGGCCCTTTGTTCTGGCTTATCTGGTGCTTTTATCACTGTTCGTGGTGTTTCCAAGCATCATTATCGTTCCTATGAATCTACTCATTGGATAACTTCCTAGAGGAAGACTATATGAAAAAACTAATAAAAATCATTTGCGCGGCTTCAGCATTAACGTTTATGGCGGCATCGGCGCAGGCAGAGACTCGCTTGAAATTTGGTCATTCATCGCCCGATACTGATCTGTCACACCAAATGGCATTGATGTTTGCCCAAGAGGTCAAGGAAGGGACCAACGGATCGATTTCAATTGACGTTTTCCCCAACGGCCAGCTTGGTTCAGACAGCCAGCTGATCGACGGTGTACGCTCAGGCATCATTGATTTTGAACTGTCCGGTCTGAACAACTTCACCGGCATGATCCCGGAAGCCGGCGCATTCTCGCTGCCATTCATGTTCCCCAACCGGGATACCGCTTACAAAGTGCTTGATGGTCACGTCGGTCAGGGCGTGCTGGACAGTCTGCAAGAATTTGGCATGAAGGGTCTTGGCTTCGCCGAAAACGGCTACCGCAATATCTCAAACAACCGTGGCCCGATACGCGTACCCGCCGACCTTGCGGGTCTGCAGATGCGAGTAAACAACTCTAAAGCGCTGAATGACCTGTTCCAGCAATTTAACGCGAATCCACAGCAGATCCCTGTATCCGAGCTGTACACCGCTCTGGAAACCGGTGTTGTCGATGCACAGGACCATCCAATCTGGGTTGTCGAAGCCTTCAAATACTATGAGGTGCAGAAATACCTCAGCGTGTCACAGCACGCTTACTCTGCTCTGACCCTTGTCATGAATGCCAAGCGTTTCAACGACCTGACCGAAAAAGAACAGTCTGCAATCACCTCTGCAGCCGCTAAGGCGATCGCCTTCCAGCGCTCGGCCAGCCAGGCTGACGAAGAAGCCAAAATCCAGTTCCTGGAAGACAAAGGCATGATCGTAAACCGCGACGTTGACGGCGCCGCATTCCAGCAAGCCGCTAAACCCGTATGGGAAAGCTTCATCGAGAACAATGGCGATACGCTGGTCAACGAAATCCTGGCAGCATCGAAATAATAGCCAGTGTCTGGGCGGTGGTATCCCACCGCCCAATACATCTGCCTGAATTTTTTGGGGGCCGTTCACCACCTGGTCAACCCCCCGCGGTTATGTGACAGGTCCGTCTCAAACATGTTTCAGGGCTATCGGTAGCTCCTGATTCTGGTCACGACCCACACGCCTGGCCTGGATTATTCAACACAGTACTTTGAGTCAAATTGGATGCTATTTTCACGAAAAAACTGGCCTTCTCTTCAGACCATAAAACAAGACCAGCCGTAATTTGAAAAGCCACATCCAGTCGCTATCTCCCACGCATAAATGAGGATCGAACTCAAATGCATAAACCCACCGTAGCCCTGACGTTAGGCGACCCCGCCGGCATCGGAGCTGAACTGATCGCAAAGTTGCTCAGTATTCCCAACCTGACTGATCATGCCAACATCGTGCTGATCGGCGATCAGTGGCTGTGGCAACAAGGGCAGCAGATCGTCGGTGTCCAGATCAAGACCCGTCAGATCGGCAGCCTGGCTGACGCTCGTCAGTATCAGGACTGCCAACAGGTTTTGCTGGTGACTGTCGACACTATCAGTCCGGCGCAGGTTCAGCTCGGGGTTGCCAGCCCGGCTGGGGGAGCCTCGGTTCTGCAGGTGCTGGATCTTTGCCTCAAGGCGGTCACAAACCGGGATATCGATGCGATCTGTTTTGCCCCGCTCAACAAGCAGGCGATGAAGCTTTCAGGAATGAAGTTCGAAGATGAGCTGCACTATTTCGCCCATGCTCTGGGGGTTACAGGCTTCTTCTGCGAGTTCAATACCCTGGGCGATCTGTGGACCTCGCGGATCTCCTCCCATGTGCCATTCAAAGATATCGCCCGTTATGTGGAAAAGGACCGGATCAAAGATTCCACTCGCCTCATTTACCAGTCACTCCAGTCTGCCGGTTACGCACAGCCCCGCGTGGCCGTCGCTGCCTTCAACCCGCACGGCGGGGACGGCGGTTCCTGCGGTCGAGAGGAGATCGACATCATTACGCCGGCAATCAGCGAACTCAACGTCGAGGGAGTACCGGTGAGCGGCCCCTTCCCGGCCGACACCATCTTCCTTAAAGCCCGCGACGGCGAGTACGACGCCATCGTCACCATGTACCACGACCAGGGCCAAATCGCGATCAAACTGCTGGGGTTTGAAAAAGGCGTCACCGTTCAGGGTGGCCTGCCGGTTCCCATCACGACCCCGGCTCACGGCACCGCTTACGACATCGCCGGCCTAAACAAAGCTAACGTCACCGCCACCGAGCAAGCGTTCTTTATCGCTTGCCGAATGGGTGAAAACTACCGCGGCCAAGCGGCCAAATAACTATCAGGAGCTCTTCTCAATGAAAATCACCAATGTGCGCGCCCGTGTTTTTGAATGGAAAGGCAAGACGGTTCCTCCACAGGCCAACTTCTGTTCCAACGCCATGGATCAACTGTGGGATCGGGGCGACTCGATGGGCACCTTCCGTTTTCACGGCTGGACCGTGGTCGAAATTGAAACCGACGAAGGCATTGTCGGCATCGGTAATGTGGCGCTGGCCCCCCGTATAGCCAAGGCGATCATCGACCAATACCTGGCACCGCTGGTGATAGGCCATGACCCGTTCGACTACGAATACCTGTGGCAGCGCATGTACCGTTCGACTCACGCCTGGGGCCGCAAAGGTATCGGTATGGCAGCGATCTCGGCGATCGATATCGCTCTTTGGGATCTGATGGGTAAGGCCACCGGTCGTCCGGTATTCAAGCTGCTCGGCGGCCGCACCAAGGAGAAAATCCCTTGCTACGCCTCCAAACTCTACCGCACCGACCTAAACGAGATGCAGCGTGAAGCCCAGGCCTACATGGATCAAGGCTTCAGCGCCGTTAAGATGCGCTTCGGATACGGCCCCAAAGATGGTCCCCAGGGCGTGCGTGAGAACATTAAGAGTGTCGAAGCCGTTCGCGAGGTCATTGGGGACGATGTTGACCTGATGCTTGAGTGTTATATGGGTTGGACCCTGGAATACACCAAACGCATTCTGCCCAAGCTCGAACGTTTCGACCCGCGCTGGCTGGAAGAGCCGGTCATTGCCGACGATGTCGACGGCTACGCCGAGCTGAATCAGATGACCAATATCGGCATTTCCGGTGGCGAGCATGAGTTCACCAGCTACGGATTCAAGCAGTTGCTTGATAAACGTGCCGTGTCGGTTATTCAGTACGACACCAACCGCGTTGGCGGCATTACCGCCGCTCACAAGATCAATGCCCTGGCCGAAGTTTACGGCGTACCTGTAATCCCGCACGCCGGCCAGATGCACAACTACCACCTGACCATGTCGACACTGGCATCACCGATGTCCGAGTACTTCCCTGTGCACGACGTAGAGATCGGTAACGAACTCTTTTACTACATCTTCGAAGGCGATCCGACTCCGGTTAACGGCTTCATCGACCTGGATGAGAATCTGCCCGGACTGGGTCTGACCATCTCCGATAAATACCTCGACCAGTTCAACATCATCGAATAAGGGTTCTGACATGCGTTTAATCCAATGTATCCACCAGCAGCAACTGCGCGTCGCCCTGGTTGAGTCAAGCGACACCGTTCGCCTGCTCCACGGCGAAGGCGGTACCTATGCGCTGGCCATGGCCGCGGTCAATAACGGCAACAGCCTGCAGCAGCAGGTTGAAGCCCAGCTCAGCGACGACACCCTCGATTACCAGCAACTGGTCGACAATGGCGACCTGCGGGCACCTGTCAGCCACCCAGATCCGGCTCACTGCCACATTACCGGCACCGGTTTGACCCACCTGGGCAGCGCCGATACCCGCGCCTCAATGCATAGCAACCTCAGCGAAGAAACCCAGCTGAGCGATTCAATGAGGATGTTCAAGATGGGCCTGGAGGGCGGCAAGCCCGCTGCTGGCGAAACCGGCGTTCAGCCCGAGTGGTTCTACAAAGGTGACGGCGATATCGTCATCGCGCCTGAACAGGCGCTGCCGGTACCCCACTTTGCTGAAGATGCCGGCGAAGAGCCCGAGCTGATCGGGATCTACCTCATTGGGCCCAACGGCCAGCCGCTGCGGCTGGGCTTTGCCATCGCCAATGAATTTTCAGACCACAAGATCGAGAAAGTTAACTACCTGTGGCTGGCACACTCCAAGTTACGCGCCTGCAGCTTTGGCCCTGAACTGTTGGTTGGCGACCTGCCTGATCATATTGAAGGCGAGAGCCGCATCGTCCGCGACGGCAAAGTGCTATGGCGCAAGCCGTTCCTGACCGGCGAAGCAAACATGTCACACAGTATTGCCAACCTGGAAGAGCATCACTTCAAGTACGCCCAGTTCCGCCGTGCCGGTGACTTGCATCTGCACTTTATGGGTACTGCCACCCTGAGCTTTGCCGACGGTATCAGCACCATCGCCGGCGACCGGTTCGAGATCGAAGCCCCTCAGTTTGGCCGGCCTCTCTGCAATGGCCTGGAGTTTGAAGTCGATACAACCCCCGTCATCGTTAAATCGCTGTAACAGGAAAGACCATGAAAATTACCGGGAACATGTTACTGGGCCAGAGCGAACAGTTGGGCCAGTACGGCGAGATTTTCGCCATCAACCCCGCCACAGGCGAACAGCTGCCTCCAGCCTTTGGTAGCGGCAACCAGCAACAGGTAACGGCTGCGTGCGCCCTGGCCGAGGACGCTTTTCAGAGCTACCGCAGCACCAGTGCCGAGCAGCGGGCCGCCTTCCTGGAGCAGATCGCTGTCAATATTCTCGACCTTGGCGACGACCTGGTTGAGCGCGCAATGGCAGAAACAGGCCTGCCCCGAGCCCGTATTGAGGGAGAACGGGGCCGTACCATGGGGCAACTACGGTTGTTTGCTGGTGTTGTCCGTGCAGGCCAGGGTCTGGATCCCCGGATCGACCCAGCCATGCCTGAGCGGCAACCGCTACCACGCAGTGACCTGCGCCAGCGCCATGTGCCTCTGGGACCGGTTGCCGTCTTCGGTGCCAGCAATTTCCCGCTGGCATTCTCCGTTGCCGGTGGCGATACCGCATCAGCACTGGCTGCCGGCGCACCGGTGGTGGTTAAAGCGCACTCCGCCCACCCCGGTACTTCAGAACTGGTTGGTCGCGCAATTCAGCTGGCCGTCAAACAATGCGACTTGCACCAAGGCGTATTCTCGCTGCTGTATGGCTCGGGTCGGATGATCGGCACCGGACTGGTCAGCGATCCACGCATCAAGGCGGTTGGCTTCACCGGTTCGCAAGCCGGCGGTACCGCACTGATGAAAATTGCTTTCGAGCGTCCCGAACCGATTCCGGTCTACGCCGAGATGAGCAGCGCCAACCCAATGTTCCTGCTGCCGGCCACTCTGGCCGCCAATCCGACAGCACTGGCCGCCGGTTTCTGTGGTTCGCTGCAGATGGGGGCCGGACAGTTCTGCACCAACCCCGGATTGATCGTGGCCGTCGATGGCGCGCCACTTCAACAGTTCATCGACGAGTGCACCGGGCTGCTATCGCAGAGCCCCAGCCAGACCATGCTCACCCCCGGAATCCAGCAAGCCTATGTCAGTGGCGCCGAGCGTCTTGGACAAAGTACCGGTGTCGAACAGTTGGCCAAAGGCCTGTGCAGCGACGCCCCCAATCAATGCCAGGCAACCCTGTTTGCCACTTCCGCCGAAGCTTTCATCGCCGACAAACGCCTGACCGAAGAGGTTTTTGGTAGTTGTTCGCTGGTGATTCGTTGTCAGGACGAAGCCCAGATGCTTAAAGTCGCCAAGCACCTGGAAGGTCAGCTGACCGCCTCGATTCACTGCAACGACAACGAGAATGAGGACCTGGTTCGCAATCTGATCAGCGTACTGGAACTCAAAGCCGGCCGGGTGCTGTTCAACGGCTACCCCACCGGCGTCGAGGTATGCCACGCCATGGTTCACGGCGGCCCCTACCCGGCCACATCAGATAGCCGAAGCACCTCCGTCGGCGCCGCTGCGATCCAGCGTTTCATGAGACCGGTCTGCTATCAGGATGTACCCGAGAAATACCTGCCTGCCGAGATCGACTCTGCCAACAGCCGGGGTCTGACGCGGTTAGTGGATGGTGTGTTAAGCAACGCCTGAATTAGCAACGACCGATGAGATTGGGGGGCGCCAGAAGCCGGCGCGCCCCCTTGTTTCATGCAGCAGAAACAGAATCCAGACCAGGTTCGCCGACGCTCTCTATAGCTGCGGCTTAAACGTTCACCCCAGGCGCTGAAACCCTCAGCGCTTAATCGAATCGAGAATTTAAGAGCAGGTCCAGTTCACCACTGACCCATCGGCTAGAGCCTTAGCCACATAAAACCAAACAGTGCTTTTTTTGCACCCGATAAGGGTGCCAATTAAGTTTTAACCCTAAAAAGAGATGCAAAAATGAAAAATAAAATAATGCACACCCTAGTCCTTGGCTTCGCCGGTACAGCCCTGACACTAAGCGCAGCTCAGTTGCAGGCCGAAGAACTGATCTTCGGGATTGGAGCCCCACAGGGATCACTTCAGTACAAGACTGCCGAGCGCTTCACCGAGATAGCTAACGCCCGGATGAAGAACGAAGGCCTGGATTACTCGATCGCACTGTTCGGCGATGCCCAACTGGGCAAAGATAAGGCGCTACTACAGAAACTGAAACTGGGTACCGTTCATTTCAGCCAACCATCGTCGATCATGTCTACTGTAAGCGACAAGTTTGCATTGTTCGATATGCCATTCCTGGTCAAAGACCGCGAGCACCTGGCCAAAATTGAGAAAGAGGTATTCTGGCCCCAGATCGCACCAAGCGCCGAAGCCAAGGGCTACACCGTTCTAAGCCTGTGGGAAAACGGTTTTCGCCACATCACCAATAACACCCAAGCGATCAACACTCCGGCGGACCTGGCTGGTGTCAAATTGCGGACACCTAACAGCACCTGGCGCGTCAACATGTTCCGCGAGTGGGGCAGCAACCCAACGCCAATGTCTTTCTCCGAGGTATTCGTAGCATTGCAGACCGGTGTTATCGACGGCCAGGAAAACCCTTTGACAAACATCTACTCAGCCAAGCTGCAGGAAGTTCAGACCTACCTGTCACTGACAAACCACGTCTACACGCCCTCTTACCTGGTAGCGGGCAAGAACACTTGGGCCAAATTACCGGCGGCAGTCAAGACCGCGATCAAAGAGTCAGGCGACCAGGTCAAGCCGTGGATGTACGAGCAGGCAGACAAGTCTGAAGTAGAGCTGCTGGACAAGCTGACAGCCGGTGGCATGAAGGTCAACAAAGCCGACCGAGAGGCGTTTGTTAGCGCCAGCAAGCCAATTTATATCACCTTCGCCTCTCAAGTTGACGGCGGTGAAGCGATGCTGAACACAGTTCTCCAGCTCGCCAACTAATCGATTCTCTTTCAGGGAGGTATTGGCCGGAGAGGTTTGTCCTCTCCGGTCCAGGAGAATAATCATGATTAAACAACTCGCAACCTCACTCGAGCAGCTTCTCGAAGCAATATCGGTGGCACTCATTCTGGCGATGACGCTGGTCATCGTCTTCGGCGTCATCATGCGAAAGTCTGGCGCATCGCTCATTTGGTACGACGAGGTCGCATCAATTCTATTGGTTTGGATCACCTATTATGGATCTGCTACTGCAGCGATAAAGCGCAGCCACCTGGGCTTTAGCGGTTTGCTATTTGGACTTCGAGGTAAGACCCAAAAGGCCGTTTTCTGGTTCACCGAGATCATGGTAATTGGATTCTTCGTCACCATCGGTATCTACGGTTTAATTATTCTCGAGTATTTCCAGGGTGAAACGCTCGTCAGCTTACCCTGGATGTCTGTGATCGTAACCCAGTCGGTCATCCCTATTGGCTCGGCGCTATTTGTGATCGCCGAACTACTCTCCATCCCACAGGCTCTGGACGACATGGCCAGCGGTCGTAACCAGGACCAGGCCGAACTGGAAGAATATGCCCAAGAGTGTGGATTGTCTTGCGAAGGCCTTTTCGCCGACCGTAAAAGCCAATCCGGAGCTACGCCATGATTTATTTACTGCTTTTTGGCACGCTACTGGCCCTGGTTATGATCAACGTGCCGATTGCAATTGCGATCGGGATTACGGCCATCGGCGGCATGCTGGCGGCCAGCGGTAGCGACGCCATGCTGAACGTGCCGCTCACCCTGTTCGACGGCGCCACCAAATTTCCATTGCTGGCGATCCCGCTGTTTGTCCTGGCTGGCGAGCTGATGAATACTTCCAGTATCTCGCGACGACTGATCGACCTGGTATCGGCGATGATCGGCTTTGTTCGCGGCGGACTGGCAATGGTAAACATTGGCGTGTCGATGTTTTTCGCTGAGATCTCGGGCTCAGCCGTAGCCGATGTTGCGGCCACCGGCAGTGTATTAATGCCGGCGATGAAGAAAAAAGGCTATGACCCCCACTTTGTGGCGGCAATCACTTCATCTTCAGCGTCTCTGGCAATCATCATCCCACCATCGATCTCAATGATCCTGTACGGTGCGATCGCCGATACCTCGATCGTTAAGCTGTTCCTCGCAGGTGTGGTGCCTGGCATCCTGGGCGGTGTCCTGATGATGGCGCTGGCATACTACCTGGCCGTCCGTTACAACTTTCCCCGCGAAGAAGGCTTCAGCCTCAAGCGGCTCAGCCAAAAATTCCGCGAGTCAGCCTGGGCCTTGTTGCTACCGGTTATTATTCTAGGCGGGATCTTTGGTGGCATCGTTACCGCAACCGAAGGTGCAGGCCTGGCCGTTTTGGCAGCGCTACTCATCAGTGCCTTTATTTATAAGGAACTGACTCTCAAGCAACTGTACCGCTGCATGGTCCGGGCGTCGGTGCAAACCGCTACCGTAATGCTACTGGTGGCAACCTCGGCGCTGCTGGGACTGTCTCTAACCGAAGCCCGCCTGCCGCAGCAGATGGCTCAAGCGATCATGGAATTCACCGATAGCCCGGTTGTAGTGCTGATGCTACTCAACCTGCTGTTCCTGATATTGGGAATGTTTCTCCACGGCGCCGCCGCGATCATTTTGATAGTCCCGATGGTACTGCCATTGATCCACCAGTTCGGCATAGACCCGATACATTTTGGCCTGATCGTTACGCTGAACCTGGCTATCGGCCAGCAAACGCCACCAGTAGCCAGTGTACTGGCTACTGCCTGCTCTATCGCCAAGGTCGATATCTGGAAAACCAGCCGTGCCAACCTGCCTTTTATCGGGGTGTTGTTCGGATTGTTGATACTGGTCACCTACGTGCCAGGAATCTCCCTGACACTGGTCGACCTGGTCTACGGCCCTTGATAAAAGGCGAACCGAACAAACAACAGGCGCCTACTGCGCCTTGTGTAACTGATTTTTAGATTTTTAAAGTACAGCTGTCAGGCACTGGCGCGTTCTACTTCCGCTACTGCGGATTTTTACGACAACAGCACTGACGGCTGTTTCGCTTACGAGAGGTCTCTACCTGAGGTAGAACCTCTTCCCTTGCATCATAGGAGCCATCATGACCAAAAAAACTATCGCGTTATTACAGGGTGACCCGGCTGGAATTGGTCCGGAACTGTTAATCAAGCTACTGGCCGACAAGACCGTTCGCGAACGCGCCAATCTGCTGGTGATCGGTGATCCCCGAATTTTTGCCCAGGGCGAAGCCACGGTCGGCTCTACCATCGGAAACGTTCGCCACCTGAGCGATAGCCAAGAGCTAACAGCAACGGATCTGGATTTCGGCGACGGTGCTATCCTCCACCTCGATCAGAATTATGCTGGCATCGACGAAGTCCCAACCGCTACTGCGTCAGCGCCCGGCGGGGCTTCTTCGGTTGGTTCACTGCACCGTTCACTGGAACTGTCACGCGACGGTCTGATTGATGCCATCGTTTTTATGCCGTTCAATAAAGAGTCAATGCATCTGGGCGGCAACGCTTTCAATGATGAACTCGGCTACGCCAGCCAGTTCTTCGGTTTAACCACCCCTGCCAGCGAGTTCAATGTTGCCAACGGCATGTGGAACGGTCGGGTGACCTCACACGTGGCGATGAAAGATGTGCCGGGTCTGCTCAGTGTCGAGCGAATCTGTGACTCAATTACGTTGGCCCACGACACGCTCAAGCTGGCCGGTTACGACGATCCGCGCATCGTGGTCTCTGCCTACAACCCGCACGCCGGCGACAATGGCCTGATGGGACGCGAAGAAATCGATGTGATTGTGCCTGCGGTGAAAAAGATGAAACAACAGCAGGTTAACGTCAGCGGCCCTCTGCCGGCCGATACACTGTGGCTCAAGGTTCGCGACGGCGAGTACGATGCCGCGGTGACCATGTACCACGATCAAGGGCAGATCGCGATCAAGCTGCTGGGGTTCGATCGTGGTGTTTCCGTACTGGCAGGACTACCCGTTGCCATTACCACGCCGGCGCACGGTACCGCATTTGATATCGCCGGGCAAAACAAAGCCAACGTGCTGCCTACCCTTAACGCCTTTACGATGGCGGCCAACACAGCCGAGCGACGCAAGGCTACCGATGGTGTTCGGGCGTCACTGGATAACGCCGACTGATAGTGCTTGCCGTTAAAGAGCCGCGATAGCTTTAGCATCGCCGCTCTTTAACGGCTAGCCCTTCACCATACAAGGTCATCGAACCGGGTTCCATTTCCTTAGGGTCCCCGGTTCATCTTGCCGTCTGCAATTTAATTGCTAAATCACTCCCCCTTGGGCAGACCGATACCCCGCAATCATGCATGATCTCGCCTCAACGATACTGATCTGCGTCGCATTGCTGATTCTAACTGGCTATGCGGCAGTGCGCTCCGGCTACCTGAGCGCCGAAATACGACAACCGCTGATGCTGTTTATCAATCACATCTCGGTTCCTGCGTTGCTCGTCAACTCGTTAATACAGGATCGACCTCTAACGCTTCCCGAACCCCGGATGTTATTGGCTTACTTCATCCCGGTGACAACCGTTTTCATGATGCACTGGTGGGCGCTCAAACCTCGCCATCAAGCCACCAATGATTCAACCAGTCAGCAACGCCGCACCGTACTGGCGTTCGGTAGCAGTTACTCCAACATTATTTTTTTGGGGCTGCCGCTGGCGGTAGCAACCTTTGGTGATCAGGTGGCGCTGATGATAATTGTGTTTGGGGTGACTAACAATTTGCTACTGCTGATTTTAGCGGAGCTGACAAGTAACCGACTTAAGCCCGGCCAGTTGGTACAAACGCTGCGCCAAACGTTGCTGACGCCTGTGGTAATCGCGGCCCTGGTGGGATTTTTAACCCGCCTGCAGCCACTGACACCTCCAACTGCGCTCGTAGGTACTATCGACTTACTGAGCAAAACAACGCTACCTTTAGCATGTTTCTGCATGGGCGCAACCCTGGCTACCTTCAAGATCCAGGTTCAGCCGTATCCACTATTGCTGGGGCTCTTTCTCAAAAACCTGTTACTTCCGGCCCTGGTCGCGCTTTGCTGTTATCTGCTAGCGGTCGATCAACAGCATGCTCGCATCAACGTGTTTCTGGCAGCCATGCCCTGCGGATTTTATATGTATATTCTGGCAAGCCGATTTGAGCAGATGCAACTGCATGCCATCGGCCAGATCATGGCCTCCTCATTGCTGTCGCTACTGGTTCTGTCTTGGCTGTAAGCCTTGATGAGACAGCAGCTAATATTCACATGACTACCCACGAGCGACCGAACATCGATAAACAGACCAACCTGTAGAGGCCGCGAATAAAGCTGGACGCCTTAGATGACAATCAGGCAACGTCATTATAACTGGAATATAGCCAACAGTTACTTGGCTCTATTGGGTAAATGTAGCTGCCTGATTATTGGAAATGAGCGCATGACCTCACCCAATAATCGCTAAATCAGTAGTTGAGTAAACACGCCGCAATTTCCATCCCGAATTTCACCTTGTGCACTGCTCCGCTCTTAGAGACGCTTTTAGCGAGTCGCCAGAAAGTGGGCCTGTAATGGTCAACTAAGACCGGACGGTACATTAAGTTCTTCTTCGGCTCTTGCCGGCGGAACACCATCGTTATACTGATGAGGTAAGTGGCTCGCCAAGGCCTAGCGGCCGCCAGAACCACCCTGGCGCAGTAATCCCTGGCGAAAGCTCAGCGCTTCCAGCAACTGTGCTTCACCGACCCGTTCCTCTGCGGCCAGATCCGCCAGGGTGCGTGCCACCCGCAGAATACGATGACAGGCTCGTGCCGAAAGCCCCAGTTTTATAGCAGCATTCACCAGCAAATCCCGCTGTGGCCGTGCCAGTCCACAGACCTGATCCAGCTCAGCCGCACCCAGATCCCGATTGGGCCGCCCCTGGCGCGCCTGCTGCAGACTCATGGCAGCGGCCACACGCTCGGCCACCACGCCACTGGCTTCACCCTGGCCGCTAGCCGGGTCCAAAAGCTGGGCAGGATCCAGCGCCTTCACATTCAGCTGCATATCGAAGCGGTCTAGCAGTGGGCCTGAAATGCGCCCCTGATAGCGCTGAATCTGATCCGGCGTACAGCGACAGCGGCCCGACGGATCACCGAAATAGCCACAGGGGCAGGGATTCATCGCGGCCAGCAATTGAAATCGAGCTGGGAAAAGCATCTGACTGGCGGCGCGGGAGATCAGAATTTCACCGGTTTCCAGCGGTTCGCGCAGTACATCCAGCACAGCGCGGGGAAATTCCGGCAGCTCATCCAGAAACAGCACGCCCTGATGGGCCAGGGAAATTTCACCGGGCCTTGGCTGACTGCCGCCGCCCACCAGCGCCACAGCGGAGGCAGTGTGGTGCGGGTTGCGAAAGGGCCGGCTGCCGTGTCCCACCGTATCAATGGCACAGCCCGCCACCGAATACACCGCCGCCACTTCGAGTCGTTCCTGCTCTCCCAAAACCGGCAACAACCCCGGCAAGCGCGCCGCCAGCATGCTCTTGCCACTACCTGGCGGACCGCTGAAAAGCAAATTATGACTTCCGGCGGCGGCGACCTCCAGTGCCCGGCGTGCCTGATACTGGCCCTTGACCTCGATCAGGTCAGGCAGACCCGTTATGGCTGGTGGTGGCGCTGCTACTCCAGGCTCCAGACTACTATCGCCGCGCAAGGCCGCGCAGACCTGCAGCAGATGATCGGCAACACGTACATCGCAACCCTGCACCAGGGCGGCTTCGGCGCCATTGAGGCGGGGCACCAAGAGGGCGCGATCCAGATCGCGGCAGACGATGGCCGCCGGCAGCACACCGCGCACCGGCCTGATTTCCCCCGCTAGGGTCAGCTCGCCCAGTACTTCCCAGCCATTAAGGGACTCAGGCGGCAGCTGTTTTGAAGCCGCCAGTATGCCCAGCGCAATCGCCAGATCATAGCGTCCGCCTTCCTTGGGCAAATCGGCGGGTGCCAGATTGATGGTGATACGACGTTGCGGGTAATCAAAACCGGAATTGATCAGGGCGCTGCGCACCCGATCCTTGCTTTCACGTACAGCCGCTTCAGGCAAGCCAACGATATTCAGGGATGGCAGGCCCCCCGAGAGGTGCACTTCCACCGTAACCGCTGGCGCACCTATACCCAGCATTGCGCGGGCATGAACCACTGCAAGTGACATAGTTACCATCCCTGGTTTGCGGTTACTCCCAAGCGGTGCTGCCCGGTGTTGCGCGCTTTCGCACCATCCTTGTGCATTTTTCAGCCAGCTCTATCGACGATACTCTTGAGCCGCCCGCTATTAGGTCTCTTTTACTCGCCGCTGGCGTTATCCAGCCGCTGTTCAATTTCGCTCAGTTTTAGCTCCAGCTGATCCACCTTCTCGCGGGTGCGCCCCAGCACGGCGGCCTGGGCATCAAACTCGTCCCGCGTAACCAGATCCAGTCGGGCAAAGCTGCTCTGCAGCGCCGCCCGCACCTGTTGGCGCATCGCTTCCTGCCCCGGCAGGCCACGGCCACCCTCAAACAACTCGCTCAGCTGGGCTGAAACCGTCTCAATAAGCTTTTGATTAAGCATTGCACAATCTCCGGTAATTTCGCGCAAGCTTAGCATTTTTCAGCCACAGGGCGCAGCCGCGCCCGGGTCCTGCCGCGGCTCTGGGCTCGCTGCGCAAAGCCGTCTGCACCATATTGGTGCGCGCACCCAAATCGTGCACGCAATAATCACCTGACAATGCCCAATCCGGCGTAATTTTCCCGCAAGCAACGCCAATACATCAATAACTCATTGTAAATTATATATTTATTAAATTTGGCACGGGTTTCGCTAATAAGTAATCAACCGTTACGGGTCAGTCGTAGCCTGGCGGCCCGTAAAAGGAACCAGTCCAAAGATGAGGGACATACACATGAAACTTATATCGGCGATCATCAAGCCCTTCAAGCTGGACGATGTCCGCGAAGCGCTGTCCGAAATTGGTGTTCAGGGCATTACCGTGACCGAAGTTAAAGGCTTTGGTCGCCAGAAAGGTCATACCGAGCTTTACCGCGGCGCCGAATACGTCGTCGACTTCCTGCCCAAGGTTCGTGTCGATGCAGCCGTGTCGACAGACCTCGTGGATCAGGTTGTGGAAGCCATCAGCAAGGCGGCCCACACCGGCAAAATCGGCGACGGCAAGATTTTTGTCACACCGCTGGAGCAGGTTATCCGAATCCGCACCGGCGAAACCGGTAACGACGCACTTTAAATTCACCAATCGCGCCTGAACGGAGGGCTGTCGAGATGGAAGAGCTTCTTAAAACGACCGCTGCGGATTTATCCCAGCTCAAATACGCCGTTGATACCTTTTACTTCCTGGTATGCGGCGCCCTGGTAATGTGGATGGCTGCGGGTTTCGCCATGCTCGAAGCGGGCCTGGTGCGCGCCAAGAACACGACCGAAATTCTGACCAAGAACATCGCGCTCTATGCTATCGCCTGTACCATGTACCTGCTCTGCGGCTACTACATCATGTACAGCTCCGATGCCGGCGGCCTGCTGCCGAACTTCGGTGCCCTGATCGGTACTGAAAACGGCGTCGATGCGGTGCTGGCAGGTGGCGATGACGCCCCCTACTACTCGTCCCGTTCAGACTTCTTCTTCCAGGTTGTGTTCGTGGCCACGGCCATGTCCATCGTGTCCGGTGCCGTTGCCGAGCGCATGAAACTCTGGGCTTTCCTGGCCTTCGCAGTAGTCATGACCGGTGTTATCTACCCGGTTGAAGGCTACTGGACCTGGGGCGGCGGTTTCCTCAGCGAAGCCGGTTTCTCTGACTTCGCAGGTTCCGGTATCGTTCACATGGCAGGTGCTTCTGCAGCCCTGGCCGGTGTACTGGTACTGGGCGCCCGCAAAGGCAAGTACGGCAAGAATGGCGAGATCAATGCCATTCCGGGTGCCAACCTGCCGCTGGCAACCCTGGGTACCTTCATCCTGTGGCTGGGCTGGTTCGGCTTCAATGGTGGTTCCGAGCTGAAACTGTCCGATGTCGGTGAGGCCAATGCGGTCGCTCAGGTCTTCGTTAACACCAACGCCGCTGCCGCCGGTGGCGTTATCGCCGCCCTGATTGTTGCGCGCCTGTGGTTCAAAAAGGCTGACCTTACCATGGCACTCAACGGCGCTCTGGCAGGCCTGGTTGCCATTACAGCTGACCCGCTGTCGCCCAGCGCCCTGGTATCGACCCTGATCGGTGGTGTTGGCGGCGTGCTGGTGGTGTTCTCCATCGTCACCCTGGACAAGATCAAGATTGATGATCCTGTCGGTGCCATCTCTGTACACGGCATCGCCGGTGTCTGGGGCCTGCTGGCGGTACCGCTCAACAATGCTGATGCGACCTTCGGTGCTCAGCTGCTGGGTATCATCTCCATCTTTGGCTGGGTCTTCCTCGCCAGCCTGCTGGTATGGCTGCTGCTCAAGGCTGTCATGGGAATCCGTGTCACCGAAGAAGAAGAATACGAAGGTGTCGACCTTGCCGAATGCGGCATGGAAGCCTACCCGGAATTCAGCTCCAGCAAGAAGTAATGCTGCGGTAGCTGGAACTCAAGGGCGCCGCAGGGCGCCCTTTTCGTTAGCCCGCACAAGGGTGACCACTCTGCTCTGCGCACACAGGGCAGCGTAGGCGCCAGGCTTATTTTACGGGTATACTGACGTGAATTTTTCGAGCATCCAGACTCCGGGGGTCATGATCCAACCCAGACACCGGGCTTGAAAAGCCGGGCCAGAGCACGGATTCTACTTACCATCACAGCGACCAGCGCCGTATCTGGCACAGGATCGCATAGGGAGCACGCTATGAAGTTGATTACTGCGGTTATCAAGCCTTTCAAACTTGATGATGTTCGCGAAGCCCTGTCCGAAATCGGCATCCAGGGTGTTACCGTAACCGAAGTCAAAGGCTTCGGTCGCCAGAAAGGCCACACCGAGCTGTACCGCGGTGCCGAGTACGTGGTCGATTTTCTGCCCAAGGTCAAGATTGAAGTGGCCGTAGACAGTGACATGATCGACCAGGTAATTGAAGCCATCACCAAGACAGCCAACACAGGCAAGATCGGTGACGGCAAGATCTTCGTTACCCCGCTTGAGCAGGTTATCCGTATCCGTACCGGCGAAACCGGCCCGGACGCACTCTAAGCGCAGACTCTTTCCACCGACGGCGCTCGAAACTGCCCGTCTGTGGATAACTTAAGACACCAAAAAGCACCTGTTCGGTGCTTTTTTTGTGCCCATCAAAATCCGAAACGAGAAGCGGGAAACTTTCTGCCAACAAAGAACCCACAAGATACTAACAAAATACCGCATGTGGACAATCTGTTTAGAGCCTGTGCTTAACTCAATTAGATAACATTTAACTCATTGTTATATATCGAATTACCTAGGTATAAAATCACTTATAACTATTTATACACAGTGCGCTAAAACACAGATCTTAAAAGTTACCCCCAATTTTATGTTCCCTCGCCTCGCGCCCATTGACTGCTTTTATCCATGCCTGCCCACCTTGTTATTAGCGCCGCCCATTCCCGTGAGGTGCCCATCGCAAGACATCGCAGCCCCGCGACGCCTAATTGAGGTGAGAGCGTCTAAACTGACATTGGCAATAGCAATGGTGTGACCACTGCGTTGTAACACGCTGCGGGATAATAGCGGTGCAACCAACCCTGAGGGGGTGTGTTATGAAGCGCGAGCAACTGGATCAAATGCTGGAGACGCTCTGGCTGGACTTCCTTGCACGAACCCCAGATGCCGGTCGCATTCACAGCCTGCTGCTGCCGGAAAATCCACAGCTGCGCATCGATCACCTGAGTCTGCATACCCTGGCACTGCCAAGGGTTAACATTACCCAGCTGGCCAAGCCATTCGAACGCGCCGGCTACCAGTCCCGCGGTGAATTCGACATCACTGGTACCCGCCTGTTTGCCCGCCACTATGAACATCCAGACCCCTCACTGCCGAAGCTGCTGTTAACCGAACTGAATGTCGATTCACTTGGTGATGAGGTTCGCAATATTCTGCATCAACTAATCAGCCAGATTGCGCCTGCAACACTGCAGCAAGACAACTTCTGCATATCGGGCCGGCACTGGAAGATCGATTTCGACACTTATCAGCAGCTGCAGCGCTGTTCCGAGCATGCCGCCTGGATCGCCGCTTTTGGCTTTCGCGCCCATCACTATGCTCTATTGATCAATAGCTTGAATCAAGACGACGATATAGATGAGCTGAATGACTATTTACTGGAACAGGGCTTTCGACTCGACAGTCGCAACGGCCTGGTACAGGGATCTGCCGATGAATACCTCGAACAGTCCGCTACTGTGCCAGGCAATACCGAGGTGGAATTCAGCGACAGGCGCGCACAGGTTCCAGGCGGCCATTGCGCCTTTATCCGCCGCTACCCCACCAGCGATGGCAGACTCTACCAGGGCTTTATCAGGACCTCCGCCGTGTCGCCGGGGCCTTATCCGCACTACCGCTAAAAGTACATGGCAAGGAGAGTTGCATGATCATAATGAGGCCGATCCGCGAGAGCGATCTGGATGTGTTATGTGACATCGCCAGGGAGTCCGGCCCCGGATTTACCTCACTGCCGGATAACCGCGAACTGCTGCAGGCCAAGATCGCACGTACCCGCCAGACGCTGCAACAGGAGGCCACCCTGGACGGCAGCCAGGGTTATCTGTTCGTGATGGAGGATCTTGCCAGCGGCCAGGTGATCGGCACCAGCGGCATTGAAACCGCCGTGGGCCTGAACGAGCCCTGGTATCACTACCGTATCGGCACAGTCGTGCATGCTTCGCGTGAACTCAACGTCTACAACAATTTCCGCACCCTGGATCTGTGCAACGACTACACCGGTTGTGCCGAGGTCTGTACGCTGTACCTGAAACCCGACTTTCGCAAGGGCAGCAACGGTAACCTGCTCTCCAAGAGTCGCTTCATGTTCATGGCAGAATATCCGGAGCGTTTTTCCGAGCGGGTCATCGCCGAGATGCGCGGCTATTCCGATGACAAGGGCCGTTCGCCTTTCTGGGACGGTCTGGGACGGCACTTTTTTTCCATGGAATATTCCCAGGCGGATTACCTCACAGGCTCCGGCAACAAGATCTTTATCGCCGAACTCATGCCCAAGCACACCATCTACCTGCATCTGCTGCCCAAGGATGCCCAACGGGTGATCGGCCAGGTGCATCGCAATACCGAGCCCGCCAAGCGCATGCTGGAAAACGAAGGTTTTCGGTTTGAGGGTTATATCGATATCTTCGACGCCGGCCCCACAGTCGCGACCCGGCTCAACGATATCCGCAGCGTGCGAGACAGCCGTTACATCAAGGCCAGAATCAGCGACACGCCCTGCAGGAGTGACCATCTCTATCTGGTCAGCAATACCCTGCTGGAGGACTTCCGCTGCACCGTTGCGCCCCTTCAGCCCGAAGGCAGCGCGGCCCAGATCAGCCACGAGCTGGCCGATGCATTGCGCGTCTCCAACGGTGATCCGCTGCGCATAGTCCCCATCAAAGCGAGACAGCCAGAATGACCGAACCCGCTTCCCTGTTTATCAATGGCCAGTGGTGTCAGGGTGACGACGCCGACATGGAATCCTTCAACCCAGGCAACGGCCAGCGCATCTGGCACGGCCGCGCCGCCAGCTGCGAACAGGTTAATGAAGCCGTACTGGCGGCCCGCGAGGCCTTCGAACACTGGCGCCTGATGACATTTGAGCAGCGCGCCACCCTGGTACGCCGCTTCGTCAGCCAGCTGGAACAGCATCGCGACCTGCTCACAGATACCATCGGTCAGGAAACCGGCAAGCCGCAATGGGAAGCCGCCACCGAAGTGGCCGCCATGATCGGCAAGGCCGACATCTCGATTCAGGCGGCACTGGAGCGCAGCGGCGAAAAGCGCCAGCACGGCAACGGTATTACCTCGACGCTGCGGCATCACCCCCATGGCGTGGTGGCAGTGTTCGGCCCCTACAACTTTCCCGGCCACCTGCCCAACGGACACATCATTCCGGCGCTGCTGGCGGGTAATACCCTGCTGTTCAAGCCCAGCGAACTGACACCCAGGGTAGCGGAACTCTGCATGCATTTCTGGCAGAAGGCCGACCTGCCAGATGGTGTGCTGAACCTGCTGCAGGGCGGGCGCGGCACAGGCCAGGCCCTGGCTGCTCATCCAGGGCTTGATGGCCTTTTCTTTACCGGCAGCGCCGATACCGGCAGCTACCTGCACCAGCAGTTCGCCGGCCATCCGGAAAAAATTCTGGCGCTGGAGATGGGCGGCAACAATCCACTGATTGTGGCCGATACGCCGAATATGCGGGCTGCAGTGCTGATGACCATTCAGTCGGCCTATTTGAGCGCGGGCCAGCGCTGTACCTGTGCCCGCAAGCTGCTGGTACCAAGAGGCCGCAGTGGCGATGCCTTTATCGAACAGCTGCGTCAGGCCGTGCTGGATATTCAGGTGGGACCCTACAATCAGCAGCCACAGCCCTTTATGGGCGCGCTGATCAGCGAGGCGGCCGCACAGCAACTGTTGCAGGCCCAGCACGAACTGGTGCAACTCGGTGCCAGGGTACTGGTCTCCATGAGTCAGCTGCGCCCGCGCACCGGCCTGCTGTCGCCGGGGCTGATTGATGTCAGCGCCGTACGGGATCTGCCCGACAAGGAATATTTTGGACCTCTGCTGCAGATCATCCGCTACGACGACTTCGATGAGGCACTGAACCTGGCCAACGCCACGGCCTTCGGCCTGAGTGCAGGCCTGTTCAGCGGTGACGCCCAGCTGTATCAGCGATTTTTGCAGCGCATCCGCGCAGGCATCGTCAACTGGAACCGCCCGCTTACCGGCGCCAGCAGCGGTCTGCCCTTTGGGGGCATTGGTCGTAGCGGCAATCACAGGCCCAGCGCCTGGTATGCCGCGGATTATTGCGCCTATCCGGTGGCATCCCAGGAGGCAGAACAGCTCGATATGCCGGCCACCCTGCCACCAGGTCTAACGCTTTAAGCTTATGATCTTAATTCTTGTCCTTTGGCTCTGGCCTTGAACTTTGGAGTTTCGACTTTTAACCTTGAATTGCTCAGGCCACCGGCAGGCGAATCAGCAGCTCAAGGCCCCCCTGGGGGTGATTGCTCGCTTCGATGCTGCCTCCCAGCATACGCAGCGCACGGCGGGCAATGCTCAGCCCCAGGCCATAGCCATCGGCATCAACACCGCTACGCTGGCGGAAAAACGGATCAAACAGCTGTTCCAGCGTCTCGTCCGGCACACCAGGACCATGGTCTCGAATCCGCAGCTCATGCAGGTTGCCAACAGAGGCGTGACTCAGTTCGATCGCCGTCCCCGTCGGCGTGTGCTTGAGAGCATTATTGAATACATTGCTCAGGGCACGTTCCAGTAACTGGCGGTTACCCCGCGCCCGGCAGCCTTTGGGCACATCAAAGGACAGTTTGCGGTCAGGCTGCTGAAAGTGGATATCTTCCCTCAATTCGGTCACCAGCTCCTGCACACTGAATGCCTCAGCCCCCGACTCCAGTGCTTCAAGGCGCGACAGCGAGAGAATTTCGGTAATCAGGCGATCGATTCGACCACACTCACGATTAAGCCGCTGCAACAGGGGATCACCTTCGCCCAGGCGCTGCTCCAGCAATCCGGCCGCGGCCTGCAAACGCGCCAGGGGCGCACGCAGCTCGTGGGATACATCCTGCATTAGCCGCTGACTGGCTCCCAGAGTGCGCTCGACATAGTCCGCCATGGTATCGAACTCCCGCGCCAGCTCACCGATTTCATCGCCCCGGGCGCTCAGTTTCTGATCGCTGCGTACCGCCAGATCACCCTGGGCCAGAGCCCTGGTATGTAACCGCAGCCGTTTGAGCGGCCGCACCACCAGCCAGGTCAGCACCAGACTGGTGAGCGCCGACACCAGCAATATCAGTACAATTTGCACCGACACCAGCAAGCCCAGGAAACGACCGAACTGCTCCCGCTGTGGCCAGGCGCCAACCTGCACGCGGTAGCTGCGCCCGGACTCGGACACCAACTCGAAGGTCAGCACCGTCTTGGCACCGGGCCCGCGCTTGGGCAGCGAGTTAAATATCGGGTCCTTGCTGCCCAGCTCCACAATGCGCATGCCAGGAGCGCCACGGGATGACTTGCGCTGCAGCCGCTCCAGCCCATGATCTTCCTCGTAACGCTCCAGCATGCGCTCGGCCAGGGCGCGAGCGCGGGTTTCCTGCACCTCGGCATCGCGCTCGTGATGGGACATGCCCCCAACAATCACCGCTGTGGCCAGGATCACCAGCACGCTGCTGAGCCAGATGGCCAGGAAAATCTTCCAGTACAGACTGCGATACCACTTCATCCTGCCTCCAGTACCAGCAGGTAACCTTCGCCGCGCAATGTTTTAATCAATTCCAGGGAATCTCCGCCGCGCTGCAGCTTTTGCCGCAACCGACTCACATGTACATCAATAGCACGATCATAGGCCGTGAGCGGACGGTGCAGCACGCGTTCGGTCAGCTCTGCCTTGGACATTACCCGGCCGGCGTTATGCAGCAGATAGGCCAGCACGTTGAACTCAGCAGAGGTCAGCTCTACCACCTCGCCCGCCACCCGCACTTCCCGCTGGCCCGGATCAAGGCGGATCTCGTGCAGCTCGATAGGCCGTTGCGGAAATTCCGTCTGCTGCGCCGGCACTTCACTGCGCCGCCGAATGGCCCGGATACGCGCCAGCAGTTCGCGCGGATTACAGGGTTTGCCCAGATAATCATCAGCGCCCATCTCGAGCCCCAGAATACGATCGATTTCCTCACCCCGGCCCGTCAGCATGATCACCGGCAGCTGCACCCGCGGGCGCATCTGCTGCAGCAGCTCAAGACCACTCTGGCCCGGCATCATCACGTCCAGCACCATCAGGCTATAAGGATGGTTACCTTCCAGCCGCACAAGTGCTTCACGCGCGTTATGGGCGTAATCAATTTCGTAACCTTCGTGACGCAGATAGTCGCCCAGCAACTCACACAGCTCGACGTCGTCATCCACCAGCAGCAGTCGTTCTTTCATTCATTCAGGCCCCCGTTATTCAGGCTCCATGATAACGCCGTCACCTGTTACACACTGAGCCTTTACCAAACTTTACAGTCGATCTGCCAGATCAGGCGTCAGGCACCGCCGTATCCATCAGATAGACATTATCAATACTGTCGCGGGGCTCCCTGCTCACCTCGGAGGGCGGATAGCCAAAGCGGCTCTTGAATGCCTTGCTGAAGTGGAAGGCATCACTAAAGCCGAGTTTGAAAGCGGCCTGGGAAACATTCAGCGAGCTTCTGTTGAGCAGCGCATGGGCCATATCGAGCTTGAGATTCATGAAGTACTCCTTAGGCGTCTGGCCGGTGTATTGCTGGAATACCTTGCGAAACTGCTGTTCGCTAGCGCCGTACAGGCGGGCCATGTCCTTCACCGCCCAGCGCTCATCGGTATGACCATGCATCTGGCTGATCACCGTTTGGATGCGCCGCAAAGATGCAGGCTCGGCATGGTGGTTCGACAGTGCGACCCACTGATAGAGCACTTTGGTAAAAATGGCGGCGGCATAGGCCTGATAGTTAGTGTCACCCACTCGAACGCAGCTGACCAGCTCGCTGAACTCGCGACTGTGGCCAGTCGGATCCCGCAGCAGTACCGGCGTATTGAGCGGCAAAGTGACAGGCCCATGCAGCACAAACTCAACCCAGTACAGCTCCCACAGCAGACCCTCGCAGGCATAGCTCAGAATGTCACGGGCTTCGAGCAACAGTACGCAAGCCCCCTTGGCGTGAATTTCCCGGCCCGACCTGAGGCGGATAACGCCATGCCCCTGGCGGGTAAAAACACATACATGGGCGCTGGGCAGCAGCGGCAGTTTCTTGTCCCTGGGCCAGAGCACCTGATAGCTCTCATCGGCATAGATATCCCACACGGACCTCAGGGTGATACCAAAGGCCGTGGCGGGGCTTTCCAGCAGTACAGGGGTGTTTTTCATGCGTCACGCATTCGTGGCAGGGGGCTTTGGATATTAGGCGCTGTGCCAAGGGCGGTCAAAACAGCCGATACCAGGCACTGTCTCGCTCCCGAAAAAGGGCTGGCGAGGTTGCCAGCCCTGCGTTGTCGTGCTTACCCGATGAGATGGCGCCTCAGAGCTGTGGCTTCAGCATCTGGATATCCTCCAGCGACTCATCCATGAAATGCTCCATGTTATGCAGCCGGAAAGAGGCGAAATAACCGCTCCAGCGCTTGTCCGCGCGCATCACGGACCCGGCATGCCTGACCATGCGAGCACGAATAGCCTCCAGCGCCGGGTCATGGATGGCATTTACCGGCTCTACCGCGCCCAGGTCATACAGCTCTTCGCAACCCGTAGTGGTGCTGTAACCATAGAACCAGGCCGTATCACCGATGCGTGCCTGGCAGCCAAACCCGAAATTGGTGCCCACATGAATGCCCAGCTGATAGACCTGCTCAAGTGCGGGCCTTGTTCCGGTGGCCATAATATCCAGCAGGCTCGCGCCTTCCATCTGCAGCGGCGTTTCCAGACCAGCAGCCTGCAGTATGGTCGGCCCCAGATCCACCAGGGATACAGGTGTTGCTATATCACCCGGCGTCGCCATGGCTCCGCCCGCCGGCTTGACCAGCATGGGCACACGGAAAATGTCGGGATGGAAGTAGGAGCCCTTGTCCGCCAGCCCCAGCCGGCCGTTCATCTCGCCATGGTCTGCGGTGAACAGAATCAGGCTGTCATCCCACAGACCCTCAGCCTTCAGGTACGCAAACAGCTTGCCGATGGCATAGTCCACCAGCTCCACCTGTAGCAAATGACAGGCGATATAGTCCTTCACCAGTTCCTCGTCATACAGGCCCCAGTAGCGGTGATACAACCGAAATATTGGGTTCTGGCTACCGCGACCCTCGTCCTGCAGCTCATGGAAGGATGCTGGCACCTGCACCACGGACCTCAGATATTCGTAGCGTTCCTCGTAGCCCTGCGGAATGGAATAGGGCTGGTGCGGGTCGAAAATATCGATCTGCGAAAACACCGGTTTTCCGGGAGCCTGCAATTCGGACGCCTTGAACTGGCGAATCGCCAGATCCGCCAGAAATACCGAATAGTGCGCATCCCGAGGGAAAGCCTCACCGTTACGTTGCTGGATCCAGCCACCGAAGGACGTGCTGGCGGTGACTCTGTCCGCCAGAGTGCCTCTGAGTTCACGGCTGTATACCGGCGCTGTCACGCCCATGGCACCAATGTACTCAACGTAACGGTCATCATCCATCACCGGCGGGCCCCAGCGATCCCAGGCATGCACGTTTTCGCCAAAGGTATCGACAAACTTGGGCGTACCTACATGGCACTTGCCCACATGCTTGAGGTTATAGCCCTGCTGTTTCAGATAATCCTGAAAAATCGGATCTTCGAGTTCCAGATCAGACTTCATGCCACTGGGCGTGCGCTCGCCATTAGACAAATAGGGCGGATGCATGCCCGTGCACAGGGCCGCCCGGGCCGGCCCGCACAATGGGCTGGGAGTAAAGGCATTATTGAAGCGGACACCCTGATCCAGCAGGCTGAGAATGTTCGGCGTTTCTATGTGCTGCGACAGCGGCCGCGAGGGCAGATAACAGTCGGGCGAGATCATATCCACGGTGATAAGGATAATATTGGGCCTGTGTTGCTGCTCTTTCACTTCGAACGCGCCCTGGCGGGTTTTGGGGTGCAGAAATTTTACAGTCATGGCTTGGGCTCCTGATGGTTACTTGTAGGCGCGAGTGTCGGCAACAGGACTCGCTTTCTGCGCAGTAACGGAGCTATTTGACCTGAGCCAGGCCAGTATTTTCAGCAGGGCGTAAATGGCCGTAACCCCAATGACCATGGTCGCAAAGACTTTCAGTACAGAGCCATCCGTACTCAGCAGACCCAGACCGGAGAACATGGCGTAGAGCCCGATCAACATGATGACAATGATCCAGCAGGCATGCCTGGCATACTTCCAGTGTGTGATGTCCACTTCCTGGGTATGCACCTGGTTATAGGGCTGAGCCAGAGGCTTGAGGTAACGCACCAGTAGCATGATGCCGAACATCAGCGCGAAGTTGACGCCCACCAGGTGCAGCCAGTTCAGCTTGATAAAGCCCAGATCATCCTTGAGCACAAAGTGAGTGATATAGAAGAAAATCATGCCAAAGGGCAGGGCGATATAGCCGGCCAGGGCAGGCGTTCTTTTCGACAGAATACCCATCATCACGACCGCCAGAATCGGCACATTGATCACCGCCATAATGGTTCTCATCAGGGTATAGAGGCCATCGGCTGTGGCCACAAAGGGCGCGATCAGAATGCACACGACTATAGTTGCCAAGCCAAACACGCGGCCGACCCGCACGGTCTGGGCGTTGGAGGCCGTCTTGTTGATGTACTGCTTGTAAATATCCAGACTTGCCAGGGTCGACAGACTGTTGACGCCACTGTTAAACGAACTCAGAACCGCACCAAAGAGCACAGCGCCAAAGAAGCCGCTCAGCCAGCTGGGCAGAACTTCTCGCACCAGTACCGGATACGCCATATCCTGCGCCAGTATGACCTTGCCGTTGGCGAGCACTTCCTTGACGGGAATATTGAGCATCCCTCTCTGGTGCATGTGCCAGGCAATAATCCCCGGCAAGACCAGCATCGCCACGCCGAACACCTTCATTGCCGCGGCCGCCAGTACGCCTTTCTGCCCCTCGGCCAGGTTTTTTGCCCCCAGGGTGCGCTGAATAATCGCCTGGTTGGTGCACCAGTAGAACAGGTTGATCAGAAGGATACCGCTGAACAGCGTATGCCAGGGAATTGCAGCCTCGGCGCCTATACCGGCGGCTTGCATGCGCTCAGGCGATTCGCTGATCAGAATCTGAAAGCCCGCTGCCATACTGCCATCCCCAAGGTGCATCAGCGCCAGAATCGGCACCAGGAAGCCGCCTAGCAGTAGCCCCACGCCATTCACAGTGTCGGACACCGCCACCGCCTTGAGGCCCCCGAATACCGCATAGATGCCGCCAACAACCCCCAGGGTCACCACCATAATCCAGGTGGTAACCGTATCGGATGTGCCGAACAGCGTACTCAGATCAAACAGCTTGCTCAGCGTAATGGAGCCTGCGTAGAGCACGAAAGGCAGGAAGCCAATGACGATGGCATAAAGAAAGATGCTGGATGCCACCAGACGCATGCGCTTGCCAAAGCGGTCTTCAAGGAATTGGGGCACAGTGGTAATGCCGCCTTTGAGGAAGCGCGGCAGAAAAATCAGCGCAAAGGCGATCATCGCCACCGCCGCCACCGTTTCCCAAGCCATCACGCTGGCACCCTTGGCAAAGGCGTTGCCATTTAGGCCAGTAAGCTGTTCGGCGGAAATATTGGTCAGGAACAGGGACCCTGCGATCACATACCAGGGCAGGCTTCGGCCTGCGAGGAAATAGCCGGTTTCGTGGCTGAGGTCTTCGTCCCGGGTCTTGTAGTAGGAAATAACGGCTACTAGCAGGGTAAATCCGAGGAAGGAGATAATAGCAAACATGCTTGCCTCCAGAACTGAGTTCTTATCGTTGTTATGTTCTGCCGCCGATCCGGTGATCGCACGACTAGAGTGCCATGATTACAGACCTGCCCGGGTGGCGTGAATGTAATAAGAGCACCGATGCATGTACAAAACGAAACCTTCAGAATCTCCTGCTACTCAGCCGTAAGCGCCCGGCGTCAGCCAAAACCCACCTTTACCAAACTTTACAGTGTCGTAACCCAAGTTTGCAGGCCAATACCCGATACTGGACTCATCAAAACGCGTCATATCAAACACAGCAGGAGAGACACCATGCGCAAGCCCATGATGATAGTTCTGACCACCCTGGCTCTGGCCGGCACCGCAAGCGGACTGGCCTTGGCCCACGGCAAGGGCGGCGACAATGACGAGCGGCAGCAGCGCCACCAGGAGAAGCGCCTGGAACACATGAGTGAAAAACTCGGACTGAGCGACGAGCAGCGCGCCCAGATGAAAGAGCTGATGGCCGCACCTGCCGACCGCAAGGCAGACCGGGACGAGAAACGTGACCTGCAGCGTCAGATCCGCGAACTGGATACGGCGGCAGCCGACTACAATCAGCGTCTCGATGGCCTGATCGAACAGGCACAGCAGCAGCTCGGCGAGCAGATTCGTGAGCGCCAGGCCAAACACCAGGCCATGCAGGAAATACTCACTGATGAGCAGGAAAAGAAACTCGCTGAAATGACCAATAAGCGTATGGACAAGATGGAGCACCATGGGCGCCACGGCGGTGGTCGCGACAAGAGCTGAGAAGCGCCCTATCAACATTCCTTTGCGGCCCCGCCGGGGCCGGCTTTTACTTTTTAAGACCCTCGCGAGGAGCGGGCTGAAACCCTGTTCACCCCTCGCATCAGGACGACCGGGATCCTAATATGTTTGCATCTTTGCTGAAAAAGCTGCATGTTTTGCTTCGAGGCAGTACGCTGCCACAACAGCGACCTGCAGCAGAACCCTGCACTTCGCCAGGAACCGACCGCTGGCAACAGGCCGCCTGAACCTGACCATAGTGTCTAGAAGAACACGATTAGAATCTGCAACGCCATGAACAGAGTGATGAAAAGATACCTGACTCCGGCACTGCTGCTTATGAGCCTCGCGCTCAGCTCCCTTGCACAGGCCAATACTTTCGTTTGCGACCCGCAGGATCTGCAGGGTCACTACAGTCGTGATCCGGCCTATTCCGATCATGGAGCCTTGCTGCGCATGCAGTATCTGGCACCGACACAGGCATCAGGCGACCTGGCGGTAAGCGACTGGACCACAAAGGAAAGACTGCAGTCCAGTCCCGATCCTGAGTCTAGCCTGCCCCAGTCCAGCACCGTCTGCCCACCCGAGCTTGAGTCACCGCAGAATCATAGCCCGCAGCGACTACAGGCCCCCAGGCGCGTCTGGCTTTAACCCTCTATTCTAAATAGGGGCAAGATCGGCATTCAGAGCAAGGGCTGCCAGTGCACGCCCGCCGGCGCCAGAGTGATCCCATCAAAGGTCACCGGCTCTGCGCCATAGTTGAACAGGAAACGATGCTGGTCGGTATCACGCCGACGCAGCCCCTGCGGCAACCGCATCACGGCAATACCCTGCGCCACACAGATTGACTCCAGTATGCGTACCAGCGCCGCCTGATCAGCCCAACCGGCCAGATACTGACGCTGTGCCGTACCCACTCGCGCCGCCTTGCCACAGACCGTGCGCTCCAGCACCGGATCATCACCGTCCAGTGTCTCGACCCAATGCTCGAACGAACCGCCCTGCTGCAGCGCACGACCTGCGCCTGGGCGCAATGACTCCACATAGGCCGGCCGCGTATTCAGCCCCGGCAGTACCGAGCCCGAAGTACGCAGCGCAAAGTCGATCGTTTTGGCACCGGTACGGGGCCCGGCCAGCACAGCGCCAGGACAGGCTTCGATCGCCCGCTCAAGGCGCTCGCCTATTGTCATCAGACCGGGTAGCAGCACCAGAGCGTAGGCCGCAAGATCGTCACAATCGGGGGGCAGAATATCCACCGACAGACCCAGCGCACGCAGCGCCCGATACTGCTCAAACACCAGTCTGAAATAATCGAAGGAAGCGCCCTGGGGCTGGATTTTCCAGCTCCAGGCCGATTCGTAGTCAAACACCAGCGCCACCGGCGCGCAGGCAGTGCCAACATCCGGCAGCATGTCGATCTCGCTGGCTACAACGCGGGCTTCCTCAAGCCCTGGGGCATCGACGCTGTCGGGCCTCAAGAGCCCAGCGTGCATCTGTTCCTGGGCAAAAGGCGCCTGGCGCCAGCGGAAATAACACACCATCTCGGCGCCATGGGCAAAGGCTTCCCAACTCCACAGCCGCACCATGCCAGGCAGTGGTGCCGGATTATAGGGGGCCCAGTTTACCGGCCCCGGCTGCTGCTCCATGACCCACCAGCGCCCCTTGCCGACGCTGCGATACAGATCATGGTGAAACGCCTGAAAATCCGGGTCACCCTGGCGCGAAAACCTCAGCTTCCAGCCATCACCGTCATCGGAACGGTCTTCCAGAAAGCCCAGCGGATAGCTGTCCCAGCTGGCGATATCCAGATCCGCACCCACCTGGTAATGATCAAAATCGGTGATGCGTCCCATGTAGTTGTGAATCAGCGGCACTTCGGTATGGCGACGCAGAATCTCGGCCTGAATACGGTTGAAGGCCACCACCTGATCTGAGCTGAAACGCTGAAAATCCAGCCAGTGCACCGGGTTTGCTTCGGTCACCGTCAGGTTGGGCAGATCGATCTGATCGAAGCGCTCATAATCCATGGACCAGAATACATTGCCCCAGGCACGGTTGAGGGCTTCGATACTGCCATAGCGATCGGCCAGCCAGGCGCGAAATCCCGCCTGTGCCGCAGCGCTGTAGGACAGAGTTGTGTCGTGGCAACCGTATTCGTTGTCGGTCTGCCAGGCCACCACAGCCGGGTGGCCGCCGTAGCGCAGCGCCATCAGTTCGGTAATGCGCGCGCTTTCATGGCGATAGCCCACATGGCTAAAGCAGTAATGCCGGCGGGAGCCAAACTTGCGCTCCTGCCCCTGGGCATCCCGCGCCAGCATGTCGGGCCACTTATCCAGCATCCAGCGCGGTGGCGTGGCGGTAGGCGTTCCCATGATGATCTTAAGCCCGGCCTGACCCAGCACCTCAACGGCAGTATCCAGCCAGCGCCAGTCGAGTTCACCCGGGCGGGGCTCAAGCCGGCTCCAGCCAAACTCACCTATGCGCACCCAGCTCAGGCCCGCCTCGACCATGCGTTCGGCATCCCGGGCCCAGATATCCTCAGGCCAGTGTTCAGGGTAATAACAGGTGCCCAGGGAGCGCTTCATGGTGTTACTCCAGTATGACGGGGTATTCGGCCAGGCCCCGGGTGTCGGTATCAATAAACAATGTCTGACCGGCAGGCTCGGCGGCAATCTGCGCCCCAGACAGGCCCTGGGTCGCCGAGGTGACATAGAGCCGCTTCAGGTCTGACCCGGCGAAAGCCGGGCAGGTGACATGCTGCGTGGGCGTCGCAATCGCCTGAAGAAACTCACCTGTCGGGGAGTACTGGGCAACACGCGCAGCGCCCCATTGGGCAATCCACAGATTACCGGCGGCATCACAGACGGCACCGTCGGGATCCAGGTTCTCTGGGCGCAGATCCAGCAGCATCTGCCGCTCGCCCACCGGCCAGCCATGCCGCGGTTCCAGTGGCTGACGCCAGATAATCTGCTCCACCGTATCTGTGTAATAGGCACAGCTCTTGTCCGGCGCGAAGCAGATAGCATTGGTGATCGAAACAGCCTCGACCAGCAAGCGCAGTTCGCCACGGTAGTAGCGGTAGATAGCACCGGCGCCGCGCTCGCCCTGCTTGCCCATAGTGCCTATCCAGAAACCACCGCACGGATCCGCACGGCCATCGTTGGAGCGCGTCACTCTATTGTCGGCTTCCAGTGCCACCAGCGGCGTCTGTGCGCCAGTCACCAGATCAAAGCGCAGCAGCGCCGTTTCACTGGCGATCAGCAGCGTATCGCGATCCACCCAGCCGGCCGCCGACACATACTCGGCAAAATGCCACTGCTGCAACTCTTCACCGTCGCGGCAATAGAGCGTCTTGCCGGTAATATCGAACCAGAACAGCTGCCCGCGCAGTGGATGCCACAGAGGCCCTTCACCCAGGCCGCACGGCGTCGCATCGTACACCTGCATCATGATGCGATGGCGCTGTCGTAGGCTTCGACCATTTCCAGCGCCAGCGCCCGTACGTCGGCGACACTGCGCCCGGGCTTGTAGAGCGCCGAACCTATACCAAAGCCCTGGGCGCCGGCGGCGATCCACTGGGCGAAGTTTTCGCTACTGGCGCCGCCAACGGCATACACCGGAATTGCCGCTGGCAAGACCGCACGCATTGCCGCCACACCGGACGGGCCAATGATCGAGGCCGGGAAGAACTTCAGGCCATCGGCACCAGCGTCCAGAGCGGCGAAACACTCGCTAGGCGTAAAGACGCCAGGATAAGACAGCATGCCCCTATCCTTGGTGGCGCGGATAACCTCCAGATTACAGTTCGGAGAAATGATCATTTGGGCGCCGGTCTGGGCCACCGCATCAACATCATCACAGCTCAGTACGGTGCCGGCTCCAAATATCGCCTGACCTTCAAAAGCTCGTATCATGCGGGATATGCTGTCCAGCGGCTGCGGCGAGTTCAGCGGCACTTCGATCTTGGTAATACCCGCCTCGATCAAGACGCCGGCAATGGCTTCGGCTTCACTGGGCTGAATACCGCGTAATATCGCAATCAGTTCGCGTTCTTGCATCTTAATCTCCGGTCATCTGCTGATAGGCGGCGTGCAATCCCTTGAGAGTCAGTGCCTCGCCATCGTGAATGTCGCTTTGTGCGCCCAGCTGTTGCAGCCCCTGGGAGTAGTGCAGTCCCAGCTGCGTGGCGCCAATAATGGCCACTGGCTGGCCATCCCAGTAAGCTCTGGCCGCAGCCAGTTCAAGACCGATAACATAGCCGGACAGCCGTGCGCGGGCGGTCTGCGGTGCAAGATCCGCCAGCAACGCCTCGGCGCGCAGCGAAAACAGTCGCCCGGAAACATCCGCCGGATTCTGCAGTGCCGTTGCAATCGCACCGGCAAAGGCGGCGTCATCCCAACCCTGTGCAGCCACGGAGTGGCGCAACACCGACTGAGTCGCCAGCAGTGCATAGAGCTCGCCGGTCATAAAAGTCTGGAACGCGGTGAGTTGCCCTTCATGTACTCGTACCCACTTGCTGTGGGTCCCTGGCAGGCAAACGACCCCTTCAAAGCCGGGATGAGCAGCCAGCAGGCCGGCAACCTGGGTTTCTTCGCCGCGCATAACATCGGCGGGCGTCTGCTGCTTGAGCCCGGGGCACAGATAGACCGCGATGCGGCTATCGGCCACCGCCACGCTCATTAGCTCTCCGGCCGGAGCGCAGGGCACGGCCCTGTAGGCCGCTTCCACCCAGCCCTGGCGGGCACCTACCATGCCACAGGCAACCACCGGGGTAGTGCGGCCGGGGTTCAACCAGGGACTAATTGCGTCCAGCAGCGCAGCTTCGAACTGGTGTGGTGCCAGGCTGCCCATCCCCTTGTCACTGCTGGTGCTAGCCAGGGTTATGCCGTCGTCTGTCATGGCCCAGGCACGCATCCGGCTGGTGCCCCAGTCAACGGCAATCCAGTCGGCACAGCGGTCTGTGCTTGTGCTCGTGCTTTTGTCGGTGCTGCTCATCCCGTCACCACCACGCCGCCGTCCACCACCATGGCCTGGCTGGTCATCATGCGACTCGCCCTGGAGGCCAGAAACAGAGTCGCATCAACAATATCCTGGGGCACAAGATGTTCCTTCAGGCACTGGCGCTCCAGATGTGCTGCCAGGCCCTCAGGCGTGGCCCACATATCCAGCTGTTTCTGCGTCAGCACCCAGCCTGGCATCAGCGAATTTACGCGAATACCATCCGGGCCCAGCTCCCGCGCCAGGCCACGGGTCAGGCCGGTAATCGCCGCCTTGGACGCAACATAACCCGGATAGCCTGCATTACCCATCATGTAGGAAATGGAGGAAAAATTGATGATCGAACCGCCACCCAGGGCCTTCATGCCCTGGGCAACGGCCTGGGCGGTGAAGAAGTGCGGGCGCAGGTTTACGGTCATGGCGTTGTCCCAAGCTTCAGGCGTGTACTCCTGCAGCGAATGGCGGGCATCGTTGGCGGCATTGTTCACCAATACCGAAATATCGCCATGGGCGCTGGCCGCCTGTGTCATGGCCGCCTTGAGTGCTGCTACATCGGAGATGTCGCACTGAACAAACAGCGGTGTGACACCATGTTTTTCCTGCATTTCGGTAACAAAACCGGTCGCATCCGAGCGCTGTACAAAGGCAACTTTTGCGCCCTGCTCAATAAAGCCTTCGGTCAGGGCTGCGCCTATGCCGGCACCACCACCGGTAATAAAAACGCTGGCACCCTTGAGGTCATGAAAACTAACAAATTCGGACATCAGTGGCTCTCCCGTGTCACAGGGCGAGTGTCTTTACCCACCAGAAAATCGAGGTCAGCGCCTCTGTCAGCCTGCATGACGTGATCAATATAGAGCTTGGCGTAACCACGGCTGTAGTGCGGTGCCTCGGGCGCCCAGTCCTTGCGCCGCTCTTCCAGCTCGGCCTCGCTGACCTTTAGTTCCAGCACGCCGTCCTTCGCATTGAGGCGAATCATGTCGCCGGTTTTAACCAGCGCCAGTGGGCCGCCGGCATTGGCTTCAGGGGCTACGTGCAGCACTACAGTGCCAAAGGCGGTACCGGACATGCGGGCATCGGATACGCGCACCATGTCGCGCACACCCTTTTCCACCAGGCAGCGCGGAATCGGCATATTGCCCACCTCCGGCATGCCCGGGTAACCCCTGGGCCCGCAGCCCTTGAGCACCAGCACGGTGTTTTCATCCACTGGCAGATCGGGGCGGTCGATATTTGCTTTTAGATCCTCAATACTTTCAAACACATAGGCGGGGCCTTCGTGATCCAGCAGATGATCGGACGCGGCTGAGGGCTTGATAATGGCGCCGTTGGGCGCCAGATTGCCGCGCAGCACCCGCAGGCCCGCCGCGGGCTTGAGCGGCGCATCGAAGCTGCGGATCACGTCGCTGTTAAAGCACTGGGCACCGTCGGAATAGGCCGAGATATCCTTGCCCAGCACCGTATTGGCCGGACGCAGATGGCCTGCCAACTCCTTCAAAACCACCGGCATGCCGCCGGCGTAACAGAAATCTTCCATCAGGTACTTGCCCGACGGCATGCAGTTCACCAGCAGCGGAATCTCGCCGCCGAGCTCGAAGTCTTTCAGCGACAGGTCGATTTCGGCGCGACCGGCAATTGCCAGCAGATGTACGACCGCATTGGTTGAACCGCCCACGGCGGCATTGGCCAGGATGGCATTCTCAAGGCTCGCCTTGGTCAGCACCTTGGACATGCACAGGTCTTCTTCCACCATCTCGACAATGCGTTTGCCGGTCAGATGCGCCAGGGCCGCACGGCGGGCATCCACCGCCGGCAAGGCGGCATTGGTGGGCAGGCACAGGCCCATGGCTTCCACCAGGGAAGCCATGGTCGAAGCCGTGCCCATGGTCATGCAGACACCGGCGGAGCGGCTCATGCCGGCCTCGGCCGCCATAAAGTCCTGCAGTGACATATCGCCTGCGCGCACGCTCTCGGAAAATTTCCAGACGTCGGTGCCGGAACCTATATCCTGGCCTTGCCACTTGCCGTTAAGCATGGGGCCGGACGACACCACTATGGTGGGCAGGTCGACACTGGCCGCGCCCATCAGCTGACCCGGGGTTGTCTTGTCACAGCCACCGAGCAGTACCACACCATCAATGCCATAGGCACGGATGCTTTCTTCCACATCCATGGCCAGCAGGTTGCGAAACAGCATGGCGGTGGGCTTCATCTGGGTTTCGCCCAGAGACATCACCGGGAACTCCACCGGAAAACCGCCCGCTTCCCAGACCCCACGCTTGACCACTTCGGCCAGCGCCCGCAGGCCTGAATTGCAAGGCGTCAGTTCCGACCAGGTGTTGCAGATACCAATGATTGGCCGGCCATCGAAGGCATGATCGGGAAAGCCCTGGTTTTTCATCCAGCTGCGGTGAATGAAACCATCACGGTCCTGCTTGCCATACCAGGCCTGGGAGCGGCGCGTTTTCTTGGTTGTCATAATTTTTTACCTTCAATGACCCAGAGAGTCGCTGGAAATGCGATGGGCAGCTGCAGACCGAGTTCCATCAGGGCACGTCCGCTGAGACTCAGCGGGCCGACTTTCAGCGCCACCTTGCCACGGCTGACCGCAGCCGCCTGATCGGGGTTGCGTAGCTGAATCTGATAGAGTGCGTCCGGTGCCAGCCCCGTAAGGCGAATAGGCCGCGGCAGTGTTTGTGCCGACGGTGTGATTTGGCCAACAAAGGCCACAAAACGCTGACCGTCGCGGGCCAGCTGCAACTCACCGAGAACTGCGGCATCGTCGCTGTCCAGGCGCAGTATATGACCCTGGTGCAGCCAGTCGCGGTTGGCCTTGTACCAGTCAGTCGCATCCTGCAGCACCCGGGCTTCGTCGTCGGTCAGCTCGCGCGGGTCCATCTCAAAGCCCATGTGACGGCTCGCCGCCACCCAGGCACGAAAGCCGATCGGCATCACGCGACCCGACGTGTGACACAGTCGCGGCCCCACATGGCTGCCGGTCACTTCCGAGGGCAGAAAGAGCGCGGCGTTGCGCTGCATCCAGAAGCGCTCGATAGCATCGTTGGAATCCGACAGCCAGACGCGATGGGTGCGTTGTAGTATGCCAAAATCAATGCGCCCGCCACCGGAGGCACAGCTCTCGATTTCTACCGATGGATGTGCGCTTCGCAGGGCATCCAGCAGGCCGTAAACCGCCTCGGTCTGACCCGCTACGGGCGTGGGCAGCACGCGATTGTGATCCCACTTGATGTAGTCGATATCGTACTCGCTCAGCAAACTGCTGATGCGCTCGAACAGATAGTCGCATACCGCACTCTGGCTCAGGTCCAGTACCATCTGCTGGCGCCCGAGTAACTGCTCGGGCCTGCCCAGCGCCCAGTCGGGGTGGGCACGATAAAGATCGCTGTCAGGGTTGACCATTTCGGGCTCGAACCAGAGGCCAAAGCTCATACCCAGACTTTTCACATAATCGATCAGCGGCGTCAGCCCCTCGGGGAATTTGCGCCTATCCACCAGCCAGTCGCCCAGGCTGCTGGTATCATCATCGCGCCCCTTGAACCAGCCGTCATCCAGCACGAAGCGTTCGGCACCCAGGGCAGCAGCACGCTGGGCTATGTCTTTTAGCGTATCCAGATCGTGCTTGAAATACACCGCTTCCCAGCAGTTGTAATGCACCGGCCGCGGTCTGGCTGCATCCGGGAACTGCAGAACATGCTGGCGCAGGTGCGACTGGAATGCCGCCCCAAGACCATTGAGGCCACAGGCGGAAAAGGTCGCAAACAGCGGCGCCGTTGTCACGCTTTGACACAGCGCCTGATCCGGCTGGCTGGCATGGCCAAACTGTAACTGGCGACGGCCGTCAGGCAGCTCTTCAGCCAGCATGCGATGGCCACCCGACCAGCCGTAGTGCAGACCAAACGCCTGTCCCTGGCTGTTGGTAGCCCCCCGGCACGGCAGAATCACGCCGGGGAAATGTTCATGGGAAGTACGCCCAAGGCGGCACTCACGCAGGCGTGCTCCGCTGTTCCAGGGCACTTCGTTCATTTGAAACTCGCCACACCAGCGCCCGGAGAATTCCAGCATATGTTCGCTCTGCTGCGGCGCAGGCAACACCGGTGCCGCCAGCCAGTCGACAAAGATCGGCTGATGGCTCTGCAGTGCGCAGCTCAAACGCAGCACATCGGAATCTGCCTGGGCCAGGATCTCCAGCACATAACTCAGCCCCAGAGCGGCATCTTTATAGGTCAGGCACAGGCTGTTGTCGGCACTCTCGTCCAGAGCCAGGCTGAAGACGGGCAGCAGCCCCTTGCCCTTGGCATCGCGCAACTGCATGCCGGGCTGACCCGGAAAGGGATCACCGGCCTGGGGCGAAACCGACAAATCCGGTACGCCATCAAGCATGCCGCCGGTGATATCACGCTGCGCCGCTGCGGCCAGCACAGCGAGGTTTTCCTGCAGAGGCAGGCTCTGCCCCCAATACACAACCGTCGGCAGACGCGACTCCTGTGATGCCAGTACCAGTGTTTGTACAGGCGTATCAATGCGCCAGGTCTGAATCATTTAACGGCTCCGAGCGTCAAACCAGCAATGAAGTGTTTTTGCATGGCGAAGAACATCAGTACCGGCGGCAGTGCCGCCACTATGGATCCGGCCGACACCAGATGCCAGGACGCCACCCACTGGCCATTAAGCGAATACAGACCTGCGGTAACCGGCTGGGTATCGGCGCCCTGTGTCAGTACGGTGGCCCAGAAGTAATCGTTCCAGATAAAGGTGAAAATCAGCACCGACAGGGCTGCAATCGCAGGCTTCATCAGCGGCATGACCACATGCCAGAAAATCTGAATTTCAGATACGCCTTCCACCCGCGCAGCCTCGATCAGCTCGTGGGGCAGCGCACGGATAAAGTTGCGCATGAACAGGGTGCAAAAACCGGTCTGGAAGGCGATATGAAACAGCGCCAGCCCCATGGTGGTGTTGTAAATGCCCATCGACAGCGTCAGGTCACGCACCGGCACCATCAGAATCTGGAAGGGCACAAAGTTGCCCGCCACGAACATGAAGAACACCAGCATGTTGGCCTTGAAGCGATACACGCCCAGTGCAAAGCCGGTCATGCAGGACAGCGCCACTGCACCGATTACCGTCGGGATAGTGACCTTGAAGCTGTTCAGGATGTATTGGCCAATGGGCGAGTTGGTAAAGACCGCCGTGTAGTTTTCCAGCAGGTTAAACGAGGTCGGCCAACCCCAGTAGTTGCCAGCCGTGATATCACCGGCGGAGCGAATGGAGGTCAGCGCCACCGCGATCAGCGGCAGCAGCCAGAGAACCAGCGCGATGGGCAGGGCAATCTTGTACAGACGGCGTGCCGAGGGGGATGCTTTTTCGATAGGCGTTGGAAACATCTCAGCGTCCTCTCTCGTCGCGGTACATTTTGTAAAGGAACCCGGTGATGTAGACCATCATGATGGCGAACAGCACCACGGCAATAGCCGCGCCGTAGCCCATGCGGAAACCGTATTCGGAGAACGCCTGCTCATACATGTAAAACGCCAGCACCCGACTCGATCCCCAGGGGCCGCCGTCGGTCATGATCGAGATCAAATCGAAGCTGCGCAGCGCACCTATCACGGTCACGACTATGGCAATAAAGGTGGCGGGTTTGAGCTGCGGCAGTATCACGTACCACAGCATGCGCCAGCCCTTGGCGTTATCCAGCCGGGCCGCCTCGATCTGCTCCGGGTCCACGGCGTTAAGGCCGGTCAGGTACAGAATCATGCAGTAAGCGGTCTGCGGCCATAGCCCAGCGACTATGATGCCGTAGGTCACGAAACGCTCGTCAGCCAGTACAGCAATGGAATCAAAGCCCAGCGCGTTGATCAGAATATTCAGCAGGCCGTAATTGGGGTCGTAGAACCAGGCAAATACCAGACCCACCACCACCTGAGAAATTACAAAGGGGAAGAAAAACAACGACTTGTAGATACGAATGCCGCGCACTGTCTGATTCAGAAACAATGCCACGAAGAGCCCGGCCGGAATGGCGAGCATATAGAGCACCAGCCAGATAAGGTTATTCTTCAGCGATGTGTAGAACGCCTCGTCATCCATCAGCTCAACATAGTTGGACATGCCAACGAATTCTTTCTCCCCCAGGCCATCCCAGGCATAGAAAGAGACATTCAGGGACTGAAAGATCGGGATGATGACGTACATCAGAAACATCAGGATGCCCGGCAGCAAAAATAGCCAGGGCGCCAGCTTGAGCTGATTGGCTTTCCAGTAAGCACGCATGGTGAAGGACCCTCGAAGTGCGTAGGTGCCCCGACTGCAGAACGCAGCCGGGGCCTTGTATCAGTGACTACTTGTAAATGCGCAGACGAGCCTTCTCGAGACGTTTCAAAATGGTATCCAGACGTTCTGGTTTCACCATGAATTCCTGGAAGCCTTCCATACCGGCTTTCGCCATCTCGGCGGGAGCATCACGGTCAAAGAACTGCGCCAGGCCTTCGGCGTTGGACAGTAGCTCGAAGCCCTGCTGCAGGAAGACATCGTCACCGGCGGTAGAGTCGGCGTTAATCGGCAGCTGACCGAGGGTCTTGTTCATTTCAGTCTGAACATCGGCGCGGGCCAGGTAGGCGAGGAATTTCTTGGCATCTTCCTTGTTCTTGGCATTGGCCGGTATATGCAGGGTATCGGTCGGTGCATCTTCTGCGCGCGGGATTCCCGGGGTGATTTCAGGGAACGGGAAGAAGCCCAGCTGATCATCGCCAAGGCCTGCCTCACGCAGCGGTGCCACGGCAAAGTTGCCCATGACATACATGGCCGCTTCGCCCTGTACCATCGGCGCCAGCGCTTCCTGCCAGCTGTAGGCCGCGTGGTTCTTGATAAAGAATCCGGCGTCGATCAGTTCCTTCCAGTGATTCATGGTGTTGAGCACACGCTCGTCCGTCCAGGAGATTTCGCCCTTGGTCAGCGCCATATGGAAGTCGTAGCCGTTGGTGCGCAGGTTCAGATAATCGAAGACACCAGCGGCAGTCCAGAGGTACTTGGTACCTATGGTAATGGGCGTGATGCCCGCGGCGGTCAACGTGGCGCCTGCGGCCTTGAATTCAGCCCAGGTGGTGGGCACTTCGATGCCGTTTTGGGCAAACAGATCCTTGCGGTAATAAATACCCCATTGATAGTAGGTATAGGGAATGCCCCACTTCTTGCCATCGATGGTCATGGAAGCTGCAGCGGACTTGAGAGACTTGTTCAGGCCATTGGCGTCCCAGACATCATCCACCGGTTCAAAGAGCCCAGCATTAACATAGGGCAGCATGCGGTTGCCGGCATACCAGCTCGCCAGATCAGGCGCGTCGGCGGTAAGGAAGTTGCGGATAGAGGTCTTGTAGCCCTCATGGTCAAACAGATTGAGAGTAACTTTTACGTCCGGGTTTTCAGCCTCAAAGCCTTTCACCAGGGTTTCAAACGCCTCCTTGGGCGCCGGGTCCGAGGTATCGGTGTTAATCACAAGTTCGCCGGCAAAGGCGGTAGAACCAAACAGGGCGCTCGCCAGTGCTACTGCCAGTCCGTGTTTGAACACTTTGTTTTTGTTATTCATAGGTTACTCTCTTTTGCTGGGTCAATTTACTGACCGGACGCTCGGCGCCGGTCACTCTTGAACGAGCCACTAACTGGTTCCATTTATTGAAACCTCGTCTCAACTATTGAAAATATGCTTGATTAGGCCTACTCTTGTCAACAGTTTCAACGCAGGTTGGCATGGCAGAGCGCCGGAGAAATACCGATGACAACAAAGAAAAACAGCGATGGAACCGTAGGCAAAGCATTGAATTTGCTGGATGAAGTGGCGGCAAAAGGTCGCCCGGTACGCTTTAGCGAACTGCTTGCCGAAAGCGAACATCCCAAGGCCACGCTTTACCGCCTGCTGCAAACACTGACCAGCCAGGGCATGCTCAGCTACGACCCCGACAGGCAACTCTACAGCCTGGGTGTGCGGCTGGTGAAACTGGCTCACGCCGCCTGGCAGCAGTCGTCCCTGGCGCCCATTGCGCGTCCGTTTCTGGATGAACTGTCGAACAAGCTGGGCGAAACCGTGCATCTGGCGCAGCTGGATCATGGCCAGGTGCTCTACGTGGACAAACGCAATCCGGCCAAGCCGCTGATGATGTTTTCCGATGCCGGCAAAATAGGCCCGGGTTATTGCACCGGTGTTGGCAAGGCCATGCTGGCCTTTCTCGACGACGCCACACGCGAACAATGTATCAAGCAGCAGGCCTATCACCGCTATACGGCCCACACACTGACATCGGCCGAAGCGCTGCGCACTGAACTGGACAACATCCGTACCCAGGGCATTGCCTTCGACCGTGAAGAGCATGAGCCTAATATCATCTGCATTGCAGCACCTATTTTGTCCGGCACCGGGAGGGTGCTGGGCGGGATGTCAATAACCACATCCACACAGCGTTACTCATTGGAAACACTGGAAAAATTCAAACCGGATCTTCTCGAGACCGCCCGTAGAATCGGCCTTCAGGCCGAAGCATGGCGGTTCCCCGAAACAACCCAATAAGAAATATCGGGAGTTATCATGTCAGGCGTATCGCTAAAAAATATAGTCAAGAAATACGACGCCGTGGAAGTCATCCACAACATCGACCTGGATATCAAGGAAGGTGAGTTCTGCGTCTTCGTCGGCCCGTCAGGCTGTGGCAAGTCCACGCTACTGCGCATGATTGCAGGTCTGGAAGAGACCACCAGCGGTCAGATGAGCATCGGCGGGCGCGATGTCACCAAGGCGGACCCGGCCGAACGCGGCATCGCCATGGTGTTTCAGACCTATGCGCTTTATCCGCACATGACGGTCGAAGAGAACATGGGCTTTGGCCTGAAAATGAACAAGGTTCCCAAGGACGTCATCGCCCAGAAAGTCGGGGAAGCCTCCCGTATTCTCAAGCTCGACGACTATCTCAAGCGCAAGCCCAAGGCTCTTTCCGGTGGCCAGCGTCAGCGTGTTGCCATTGGTCGTGCCATAGTGCGTGGCCCCGAAGTTTTCCTGTTCGACGAACCGCTGTCGAACCTCGATGCCGAACTGCGCGTTGAAATGCGTGTTGAAATAGCACGGCTGCACAACGAAATCGGCGCCACCATGATCTACGTCACCCATGATCAGGTCGAAGCCATGACCCTGGCCGACAAGATAGTAGTGCTGCGCGCAGGCAACATAGAGCAGGTCGGTTCACCGCTGCACCTGTACGATGACCCGGACAACAAGTTTGTCGCAGGCTTTATCGGCTCCCCCGGCATGAACTTCCTCGAAGGCGTGGTACAGGGGCAGGGCGTGCGCGTACCCGCCCTGGCTGATCGCATTATCGAAACCGCTGTTGGACTGCCAGCCCAGGGCACGGCCGTGACTGTGGGCGTGCGGCCGCAGACCATGATGCTGGAGTCCGGCACAGGCCCGCTGAAAATAGATATCGCCGAAGAGCTGGGTGGAGTGTCCTATATCTACCTGAACGCCCCGACCGGCGAGCGCCTTGTAGTCGAGGCCAGAGGCAAGTCCATGGCCCGTAGCGGCTCCAGCGCCAACGTCCAGTTCGCGCCAGAAGATGCCTTGTTCTTTGACGCCAAGAGTGAAAAGCGCCTGCGCTAAACCGCGCCAGGCTCACTACAGCGGCAACAAAATAGGGGCGCAGGCCGTGGCGCAGACAGAAGTTTTCGGATATCTGAACAACGGCATACCGGTGCAGCGTCTCTGGCTGCGCCGGGGCAAGCTGCGCGCCGCAATTCTGACCTACGGTGCCACCTTGCAGGATCTGCGGCTGGAGGGCGTTGAGCACCCACTGGTGCTGGGCGCCACAGAGCTTGAGCCCTACCTGGACGACATGAGTTACTTCGGTGCCAATGTCGGCCGGGTCGCCAACCGCCTTGCAGGCGGGCACGCCCGCATTGGTGGTATCGACTGTACCCTGCATATGCCTGGAGCAGACAAGCACCTGCTGCACGGTGGCAAAGACGGCCTGCATGCCCAGCTGTGGCGCATCATTCAGGCGGACGACGGCCACATCACTCTGGGTATTAAGCTGGCCGATGGTCATATGGGCTTTCCCGGCAATCTGGATATACGCCTGACCTATCGCATTATTGCCCCGGCAACACTGCAGCTGGAAATTGAAGCGCGCACCGATGCCGCCACCCTGTGCAATATCGCCCACCACAGCTATTTCAACCTCGATGGCAGCCCCGACATACTGGATCACCAGCTGCTGATCGACGCCGAACACTATCTGCCGGTGGACAGCGAACAGATTCCCAGCGGCGAGATCGCCCCCGTACAGGGCAGCCGATTCGATTTTCGCTCCCCGCGACCGCTACGCAACGTCGAGCCCCATTTAGGTTATGACCACAATTTCTGCCTGTCCCGCACAGTGCAGCCACTGCGCCCGGTCGCCAGCCTGTACAGCCCCAAGTCCGGCATCCGGTTGCGCCTGGATACAACAGAACCCGGCCTGCAAATCTACGATGGCAGCCATATCAATGCACCAGCACTGCACAGCATCAGCCAGACAGCCTACGGCCCCCACGCAGGCCTGGCACTGGAAGCCCAGCGCTGGCCCGATGCGCCCCATCATCCGGCCTTCCCATCCATTGCCCTGACGCCTGACGAGGTTTACCGGCAAAGCACTGCCTGGCATTTCGAAGGACCGGCCTGAAACCCGGCACGTCTGCAGGTCCCAGGCCATAAACGCCCTGGTTAGTAGGCGCCTTCCACCAGGTTAGTTGGCGTACCTTTGACGAATTGCTCGATATTGTCCATCAGCTGATCGGCGAGAGCCTGCTGGGCCTCGTCGGACGCCCAGGCGATATGGGGTGTGAGGATCACATTCCCACGGGTCGCAACACGCATCAGTGGACTCTCGGCAGACGGCGGTTCCTCCAGGGTGACATCGAATCCCGCACCGCTGATCAGTCCCTCATCCAGCGCACGGACGAGGTCTTCCTCCACCACCAGCCCTCCACGGGCGGTGTTGATAATCAGCGGACGACGTTGCATGGCACGAAACTCCGGCAGGGCAATCATGCCGCGGGTTTGTGGCGTCAGCGGGCTGTGCAGGGTGATGATATCGCTTGTTGCCAGTACCTCGTCCCAGGGCGTGTACAACCGGCCAAAGCCGCTGCTGCCCTTGTGTGCCGCAAACAGCGGCACCATGCCGAAGACGCGCGCAATGTCGGCGACGCGCTGACCGAGCACGCCCTCGCCGAGGATCCCCAGCCGCGCCCCGGCCAGATCGTGGACCGCGTGATTAAAGAAGCAGAACTGACCCGATTTCTGCCATTCGCCTGCGATAACATCCTCGCGGTACGCCACTATATTGCGACGCAACGCCAGCATCAGCGCGAAGACATGCTCCGGCACTGTGTTCACCGCGTAGCCTCGGATATTCACGACGGCGATGCCGCGACGCTGGCAATAAGCCTTGTCGACACAGTCGGTGCCGGTCGCGGCAACCGCGATCAGACGCAGGCCTGGCAGCTGTTCCAGCTCCGCAGCCCCCAGTCGAACCTTGTTGGTGATCGCAATCGTTGCGCCCGCCAGGCGCTCAACCACCTCCTCGGGGCGGCTGCGGTCGTACTCGATCAGTTCGTGCTCGAAAGCGGGCCGGCGCAGGCCGACCTGCGGCGCTATGGTCGAACGGTCCAGAAAAATGATTCTGTGCATGGGAATTCGTCTCCGCGCTAAGTTCAGAGGTGGCGTTTGGCCGCCGCGACTATGGCCGCAGGGGTGATACCAAAGTGTTCAAACAACTGCTCCGCCGGGCCGGACAAGCCAAAACCCGCCATACCGACAAAGTCACCTCGGCTCCCCAGATACTGATCCCAGCCGAAGCGTACCGCCGCCTCAATGCCGATGCGCACCGTACCCGACCCCAGCACTGCGTCACGGTAGGCCTGGCTCTGGGCGTCAAAGAGTTCCCAGCAGGGCATCGATACGACGGCGGTCGGCACACCCTGGGCCTGCAGTTGCGCCCGCGCCTCAACCGCAAGCGCGACCTCGGAGCCGGTCGCCAGCAGGGTAACGACCCGCAGGCCGCCTTCGGCTTCGGTGAGCACGTAGGCACCACGGCGCACCCGGTTTTCGGCAACATGGGAGTGGCGTACCCGTGGCAGCGCCTGGCGGGCAAACACCAGGCTGCACGGGCCGCTACGATGTTCCAGCGCGACCTCCCAGCACTCAGCGGCTTCAACCGCATCGGCAGGGCGCATCAGCAGCATATTGGGCATCGCCCGCAACGAGGCCAGAATCTCGACAGGCTGGTGCGTGGGGCCATTTGTTCCAACACCGATGGAGTCGTGGCTGAAGACAAATTTCACCGGCAACGCCATCAGCGCGGCCATGCGCATCGCCGGGCGCTCGTACTCGGAGAACGCCAGATAGGTCACTGCAAGCGGAATAACACCGCCATGCGCCGCCAGGCCGTTAGCCATAGCCCCCATCAGATGCTCCCGTACGCCACAGTGAACATAGGCCCCCCCGCGGTTATCGGCCGTAAAAGCCGCCAGACTGCGCTTATGAGAGGTCGGTGCCTCGAGGTCCGCACAGCCGACGATACGCTCGGGCAGAATTGTCGCGAGCAAGTCATTGATCTCGGCGGATGCATGAATCCCAGGCTTAGCCTCGGTCTCGTTCACAGCACGGCTTTTATAGGCCTGCAGCAGCTCACGCCAACCCTGGAGGAGCTCACCCGCCTGAATGCGCTCGAACTCGGCTCGTTCAGCTGCGGGCAGCGCGGCAAGTCGGGCTTGCCAGGCAGCGTGTTCGCGCACAGAGCCTTGACCCGCATCGCGCCAGGCGGTCAGAGTTTCGTCTGGTACGACAAAGGGCGCATGGGGCCAATCGAGCAGCTCCCGCGCGGCATCGGCATCCTCAGCGTAAAGCCTGGCGCTGTGCCCCCCGCGCTGCCCCTGCACCCGCGCCAGACCAGATCCAATTACGGTTCGGCAGGCGATCAGCGACGGGCGAGGATCCTTCTTCGCCAATGCGATGGCCGCCACCACTGCCTCTATATCATGGCCGTCAACCTCGATAACGTGCCAGCGGGCCACGCGAAAGCGCTCGGCAACGTCCTCGCTCATCGACAATTCAGTACTGCCATCGTCGGTAATGCGGTTGTCATCCCAACACAGTATCAATTTGCCCAGCTGCAGATGCCCGGCCAGCGAAATCATCTCCTGGCCAATACCCTCCTGCAGACAGCCGTCGCCGACAAAGGCGTAGGTATGGTGATCGACCAGCCCGATTCCGAACTTCGCACTCAGGTTCGCCTCGGCGACGGCCATGCCAAAGGCATTGGCAATACCCTGACCCAGCGGGCCTGTGGTGACCTCGATACCAGCGGCCGGATCGATCTCTGGATGTCCGGCGCATAGCGAACCCAGCTGGCGAAAGCGCTTGATTTCATCAAGGCTGAGGTCGGCGTAGCCGCTTAGGTAGAGCAACGTATACAGCAGCATTGAACCGTGCCCGTTCGACAGCACAAAACGGTCCCGGTCGGCCCAGGTCGGGTCCGCCGGGTTGTACTTCAGGTGCTGCGTAAAAAGCGCTGTGGCAATTTCAGCCATGCCCAGGGGCACGCCCTGATGTCCTTCTCCCGCCTGCACTATGGCGTCGATGGAAAGAAAGCGAATCGCGTGGGCCAGAGGCTGCAGGTTTTCCGGCGTCATGACAAAGACCTCCCGGACGACTTCCGCTGGGAAGGCGTCGATACTAGTGATGTTCAGGTATTTCCAAATGTTATGGCTGCGCTGCACAGGCCAAAGTCCGCGAGCGGCGGGCTAACGCACCCCGTTCAGGGCGTAGTAGCTGCGGATGACCTGGCTGTCATCGGCACGGCCATCACCACGCCCGGAGGTAGCAAGAAAGAGCTGATGCGCCGCAGCGGCAAGCGGCAGAGCAGCCCTGGTCTCGCTCCCGGCCTCCAGCACTATCCCTAGGTCCTTGACGAAGATGTCCACCGCACTGGTAACCTCAGGATCTGGCTGCAGCATGCGCGGCCCACGATCCTTCAGCATCCAGCTCGATGCCGCCGAGCCGCCCATGATTTCCAGCAATACCTTCAGATCCACACCGACCTTGGCCGCCAGGGCAAAGGCCTCGGCCACAGCTGCGATATGCACGCCGCAGAGCAACTGGTTGACCGTTTTCACCATGGCGCCCTGACCCGGCCGCTCCCCGACATGAAACAGCCGCTGCCCCATGGTCTGGAAAAGCGGCTGCATCTCATCAAAGGTGGCGCGCTCCGCGGCGGCCATAATGGTCAAAGACCCCGCCACAGCACCGGCAACACCGCCGGAGACAGGCGCGTCGACAAATCGATGGCCCGCAGCGACCACCTGGTCCGCAATGCGCTCCACCGCCCCGGGAGGGCAAGTGGCCATCAGGCAAACAATCGCACCCGCGTTCAACTCCGCCAGAGCCCCGTCGGCGATCAGCACCTGCTCGGCCTGGGCGGCATTGACCACCATCAAAATCAGGATATCGACAGCCCGCATTGCCCCAACGCCGGGGTCCGCAGACTCGCCGCCGGCCGCACTGAGCGCGCCTAGTGCCTGGGGGTTCAGATCAATACCCCGCACGCGAAAGCCGCTGGCGAGCAGGTTTTTGGCCATGGGCAGGCCCATCGCGCCGAGTCCGGCGAATGCAATCGTCTTCATGGTTTAACCTTTTCGAGAACGAAGTCCCCGCGAACACGGGGACTTTTCGTGATGTTAGTAGAGAGTGAACGCTGGCACGAAGGAAATCAGCCCCAGAACCGTGATGGCCATCAGATAGAAGGGCCAAAGTTCGCGGGTAATTTTCCCCACAGGCTCGCCGGAGATGGCCGCAGAAATAAACAGCGTCGTACCGACGGGCGGCGTGAAGAGCCCAATGCTGAGATTGACCGCCATCATGATGCCGAGCTGAATCAGATCCAGGCCAATGGCATTGCCGATCGCCACAAAGGTCGGCCCCAACAGCAGTATCGCGGCCGGAAGGTCAAGGAACATGCCGATCATCAGCATGATCAAGTTCATCATCAGAATGATCATCACCGGCGACTCGAGCGTATACAGAGCCCACTCAGCGACAGCGGTCGGTATGGCTTCCACCGTGAGGACATAGCCCACTAGGTTGGAGGCAGCGATCACCAGCATGACCACCCCGGTGGTCACCGCGGTATGAATCAGGGCGTCATACAGGCGGCGTACTGTGAGGTCACGGTACAGCAGCGCACTGACCATCAGACCATAGGACACCGCTAGCACACTGACTTCGGTCGGCGTTGCGATGCCCGCCCGCAGCAGCACAACGATAAAGGCCGGCATGGCCAGTGCCGGAGCCGCATTGAGAGTGGCCCGCAGAATGTCGCGCAGAGTAACTTCTGCGGTCAGGCGTTTGAAACCGCGCAGACGCCCCGAGAGGTAGCAGATGAGCATGAAGCCGGAGCACAGCAGCAACCCCGGCAGGATGCCCGCAAGGAAGAGCGCCGCGATCGACTGGTTGGAAATTGTCGCGAATATAATCAGCGGGATCGACGGCGGAATAAGCCCGGCAATGACCGAAGACGACGCTGTCGCCGAAGCTGCGAACGCCGCCGGATAGCCTTCGCGTTTTTGCCAGGGAATCAGCATGGAGCCCAGCGCCGAGGCCTCGGCTACCGCCGACCCAGACACGCCGCCGAAGATGGTAGAGCCAACCACAGTAACCTGACCCAGACCGCCGTGAAAACGGCCGACCAGGGTGGTGGCGAAGTGGATCAGTCGCTTTCCAAGGGTGCCTCCCATCATCAGGCTGCCGGAAAGCATAAAGAACGGAATCGCCAGTAGCGGAAAACTCTGGGTTGGCTGAAAGATCTTCACAACGGCAATGACGCTCGGCATTCCCCCCAGGGTAATCGCCGCCAGCCCTGCACTGATAACCAGCGCATAGCCAACCGGTACCGCCAGTACCAGCAGAGCACCAAACACCAGGATCATTAAAAGAGTCATACATCCTCCTCAATATGGTGTCTGCGCACGGCGAGTGGATCACCTGCCTGCAGCAGACGCACGAAGGTGGTCAGCGCGGTTATCCCCAGTCCGGTAAAGCCCACTATCAGGGCCAGATAGGCCCAGCGCGCAGTAATCCCGGTCACCGGGTATACCTCGGAGCCGGTAATCGCAACCACATCGAGGCCGACCCAGGCGAGGTAGAAGAAGGTCACCAGTACCAGAACCTGCTGAGCGAGTAAAAGCACCCGATTGCCGGTTCGGCCCAGCAGGGCATTGAGCGCCGTGACGGCGATGTGCTGACCACGCTGGGCCGCCAGCACCACGCCGCTCATGACCAGCCAGGGGAACAGGAGATTGGGCATTTCTGTGGGCCAGCCCATACCCTGGTTGGTGACGTAGCGGACGATCACCTCTGCCATCAGGGAAACGAACATGATGACGAGGGACGAGATCGCGATCACCGAACTGGTGACCACGATCACATCATCGACCCACTTCACCACCAGAGCTGTGACGCCAATTCTGGCCACAGGAATGGGTGAGTGGGTCGTCATCATTGCTTGCCAGCCTCCGCAACAATCAGTGCCACCAGATCAGGGTATTGCTCAGACCACTTGTCGTAGACCGATTTGGTCTTCTGTATGAAGGGCGCCTGGTTCACTTCGTTGATCACCACTCCGGCATCGGTCAACTTCGTGCGCAAATCGGCGTCCGCGGCCAGCGACATTTCGCGGTTTAGCGTGCCGGCTTCGACTGCAGCCTCGCGCACGGCTTGCTGATCCCCCTTGGACATCTGGTCCCAGATCATCTTGCTGGCCAGCAGTGGCGTGGTTTCGTACTTGTGCCCTGTCAGCGAGATGTACTTTTGCACCTCATGCAGCTTGGACGAATAGATATTCATCAATGGGTTCTCCTGGCCATCAAAGACACCCTGCTGCAGGGCGATATAAAGCTCGGAGAACGCCAGCGGCGCCGGATTGGCACCCAGGGAATTGAAGATATCGAGGGTTACGGGGTCGGGCGGCGTACGCAGCTTGATACCGGCCAGATCTTCCGGCGTGCTGATCGGCCGGGTGTTGTTGCTGACGTGACGGATGCCGTTGTCCCACAGCGCCAGCAAAACCAATCCCTTGCCATTGGCCAGTTCATCGAGCTTGTCACCAACCGGGCCATCAACCACCTGGTAGGCGTGCTCCAGGTTGCGGAACAGGAAGGGCAGGCCCAGCGCTGCAAACTCCGGCACCACACCAGAGGTAGTGCCCTGGGAGTTGGCGCTAAAAGCCATGGTTCCCAGGCGCATATTGGTGAGTGACTCGGCGTCGTCGCCGTACTGGGCACTACCCCCGACTTCGACCTTGATCCGGCCTTCAGTCTTTGCATCCACCAGTTCGGCAAACCTCAGCGAGGCTTCCGCCTTGGGATTACCGGGCGCCGCGTTATGCGACAGGCGCAGTACCTGCTCCGCCCAGAGGGGCGATGCCGTCAGAGCCAAAGTTGCTGCAATTGCAATCAGTGATTTTTTCATGAGTATTTCCTTGTTTTTCTTTTAATGGACTCAGGGTGTCATATTGACACTGTTAAAACTTGAATTGGCAGTTCAAATAAAACAGCCGATCAAGCATCAGCCGTGGATAAGCATGCCTCCATTGACGTCGATAACCGCACCGGTGATGTAGGACGACAGTTCAGACGACAGAAATAGATAGGTTCCGGCGACATCATCCGCGCTACCCATGCGATTCAGTGGAATGCCGGCGATAATTTCAGCCATCTTGTCGTCGGCGATCTTGCCGGCATTGATATCCGTCTGAATCAGACCCGGCGTGACGCAATTCACACGGATTCCACTGGGACCGAATTCCCGCGCCATTGCTTTTGCCAAACCCAGCACACCGGCCTTGGCCGCCGAGTAATGCGGCCCGCCGAGGATGCCGCCGCCGCGCTGAGCCGACACCGAAGACATGCAGGTGATCGCCCCCGACTGCTGGTGCTTCATCTGCGGTATCACTGCCTGAGACAGGTACAGCACGCCACGCAGGTTGACGTCCAGCACGCGATCCCAGCTTGCCGCATCAATTTCCAGCGTCTTCACCGGCTGTGTGATACCGGCGTTATTGATCAGAATGTCGATCCGGCCGAACTCGGCCACGGCGCGCTCGGCGGCCTGTTCGCAGGCAGCCTTGTCGGTTACGTTGCAGCCGTAGCCACGATGCTCAGGGCCAAGGGTAGCCGCGGCCTGGGCCGCAGCCGACTCATCGAGGTCCAGAATCACGACTCTGGCGCCATGACGGGCAAACAGCTGTGCCGTGGCTATCCCGATACCCCGCGCCGAGGCGGCGCCGGAGATCAGTGCGACCTTGCCCTGCAGTAGAAGCGAATGGTTCATATTGTCGTCCTGTTATTGTTGTCTTCAGTGTGCCGCAACAAGATAGGCTCAGCCGAGCCAGCCTTTAAGCGTCTCGGTCATCACGCTTGTGGAAATGCCATATCGGTCATGCAGGGTTGGCAACGCACCGGCATCCAGAAAGGCATCAGGCAGCGCAATCTGACGGAACGGGGAGCTGATGCCTGCACGCAGCAGCTCGGTCGCGACCGCCTCGCCGAGGCCGCCGATAGCCGAGTGGTTCTCGGCCACGACCACCAGTCGACCGCCGCGACCCGCCTCGCGCAGGATGGTTGCGGTGTCCAGCGGCTTGATCGTCGCCACGTGCAACACCGCCGCATCGATCTTGTCCCGTGCCAGTTCCAGGGCAACCTCAAGTGCGCGCATCGTCATGATCCCGGAGGAGATAATCAGCACATCTCGACCGTCACGCAGCAGCTTGGCCTTGCCCAGCTCGAACTTGTAGTCGTATTCATCCAGCACCAGGGGCACCTGACCACGCAACAGGCGCATATAGACAGGCCCATCGTGCTCCGCCACCGCAGGTACCATCTGCTCAATCTCCAGCGCATCGCAGGGATCAATCACGGTAATGCCAGGCATGGCCCGCATCAGCGCCAGGTCTTCTGCCGCCTGGTGACTGGGGCCGTAGCCGGTGGTCAGCCCGGGCAGTGCACAGGCGATCTTTACGTTCAGGCCCTCTTCGGCAATGGCCTGATGCATGAAGTCGTAGGCACGGCGGGTGGCGAAGACTGCGTAGGTGGTGACGAAGGGCATTGCCCCCTCATGGGCCAAGCCGGCCGCAGCCCCCATCAACAGCTGCTCGGCCATGCCCATCTGATAGAAACGCTCGGGACAGGCCTGGGCGAAAATGTGTAAATCGGTGTACTTGGCCAGATCCGCCGTCATGCCGACGACCTCCGGACGCCGGGCAGCCAGCTCAACCAGCGCATGGCCAAAAGGGGCCAACTGCGTGCGCTGACCTTCGCTTGCGATAGACGCAATCATGGCCGAGGTTTTCAGTTTGGGTTTCTGGACATTGGTGTTCATGCGTTCCTCCCGGCATCCAGTGCTGTGAGAGCAAGCTGCCATTCGTGTTCGTCGACGCGGATAAAATGATTCTTCTCGCGGGCTTCGAGGAAGGGAACGCCGCAGCCCATCCGGGTATCAGCGATGATCATGCGCGGCTTGGCACCGGTGTAGCTGCGCGCAGCGTCAAATGCCGCCATGACCGCGTCCAGGTCATTACCGTCAATGCGTTGCGTGAACCAGCCGAAGGCTTCCATCTTGTCGACCAAGGGCTCAAATGCCATAACCTGCCCCGACGGACCGTCCGCCTGCTGATTATTGACATCGACGATTGCGATCAGATTATCGAGTTTCCAGTGCGCGGCCGACATCAACCCCTCCCAGACAGCACCCTCGTCGAGCTCGCCATCGGAAAACAGCGTGTAGACGAAGGACTTAGACGCCTTGCGCTTGAGGCCCAGACAGCGGCCGACGGCGATGGTCAGCCCCTGGCCAAGCGAGCCCCCGGACATTTCCATGCCCGGCGTGTAGCTGGCCATGCCGGACATCGGCAGGCGGCTGTCATCACTGCCGTAGGTTTCGAGTTCTTCCTGGGGAATGATGCCTGCGTCGATCAGCGCTGCGTAGAGCGCGATGGCATAGTGACCATTGGATAGCAGAAAGCGGTCACGCTCTTCCCATTCAGCATCGCCGGGCTTGAAACTCATGGCGCGACCGTAGGCCACCGCCAGCACATCGGCGATATCGAGCGCCTGTCCGATGTACCCCTGTCCCTGCACTTCCCCCATCAACAGCGCATTGCGGCGGATGCGGTAGGCGCGCTCGGCAAGCTCGGCGCGGGCTTCTTTTAGACTTGTGTCCACGCGGTTCTCCTTGGTTACAACCGGCTCCAGTTTCGAGCACGGCTGATACGTCATTTCGACCTTTCGGATTATTCCCGCCGGCTGACCTTGCGGCTGCTCAGCGAGTGATAACCAGACTATTCCCTTGAATAAGTGCGCTCAAACGAATTAATCTGGCCGATAGGTGAACTGAGTTCAGGCGAATAATGCGATGCAAAATAGAGTACCGATCAAGGCAGTACAGGCATTCGAAGCAGCTTCCAGGCTGTCGTCCTTCGCACTTGCAGCAGAAGAACTCTTCGTAACACCCTCTGCGATAAGCCATCAAATCAAGCTGCTGGAAGAGCAATTTGGGGTGCGACTCTTTCATCGGGTGCATAGAGCCGTGGTGTTGACCGATGCCGGTCGACGCTATGCCGAGGAGGTAACCGCCGCCTTTTCCCGCATCGATATGGCAACGCGGGAGCTCGGGCGCACGGCACGCAGCGACATCTTGACCGTCCATTCGACGCCGAGCTTCGCCTCACAGTGGCTGATGCCTCGCATCGCCCGTTTCAGCGCACGCCACCCGGACATAGACGTCAGGCTCAACGCCTCCCACGAACCGACCGACCTGCTCACCCAGGGTGTGGATATCGATATCCGCTACGGCATGCGGCGCCTGCAGCCCGCCGGCACCATGGTGATACCCTTTCCGCCCGAAACCATAGTGCCTTTGTGTGCCCCTGAGCTAGCGGAGGGCGAGCATCCGATTCGCTCAGTGGAGGATCTTCGCCACCACACGCTAATTCACAGCGAAGTGTGCATGGTCAGCTGGCGCGACTGGTTGCGCCAGCACCGCAAGGTGCAGTTCGACATCTCACGCGGTCCGCGCTTCGACCGTTCCTTCATGGCTATCAGCGCTGCAGTGGATGGCATGGGAGTGCTGCTGGACAGCCTGCGACTGGTACAGCGCGAGCTTCAGACCGGCCGACTGGTGGCACCGCTCGGCCTCAAGGGGCCCAAGGTGCATGGCTATACGTTCAATGTCCTCAAGGCCCAGGCGGACCTGCCGAAAATCCGCAGTTTTCAGGACTGGCTGCTGGCGGAGCTGGACAAGGACGCGAACTGAGCATTAAGCATTTCGCGTTTTTATTCCCAAACGACAGGCGAAAAAAATGCGGACATCTCTGTCCGCATTTCTTATATTTCGCTGCCTACTGATTCGAGATCAATCGATGCGCTCGAAGATCAGATCCCAGACGCCGTGGCCGAGTTTCTCGCCGCGGTTCTGGAACTTGGTCACCGGGCGGAAATCCGGCTGCGGCGAGAACTCGCCGGCACCTGCGCTGTTGCGATAACCTTCAGCCACCGACATGACTTCCATCATGTGCTCGGCATAGTTTTCCCAATCGGTGGCCATATGGAACTGACCGCCGACCTTCAGCTTGCTGCGTACCGTCTGGGCAAAGGCCGGCTGCAGGATACGGCGCTTTTTGTGCTTTTTCTTGTGCCAGGGATCAGGGAAGAACAGCTGCAGACCATCGAGACTGGCATCGGGGATGCACTTTGCCAGCACTTCCACAGCATCTTCGGCATAGACCCGAATATTCGCCAGGCCTTCGGTGCGAACATTGTTCAGCAGGCGGCCGACACCCGGACGATGCACCTCTATACCGATGTAGTTTTTCTCCGGCATCTGACGCGCCATCTGCAACAGCGAATCCCCCATGCCAAAGCCGATTTCCAGCACCAGTGGTGCTTCACGACCGAACACGGCCGCAGGCTCGATCATGCCAGCGGCGATCTCCAGCCCCAGCTCGGGCCAGGCTTCGTCCAGTCCACGCTGCTGGCCTTCGGTCATGCGCCCTGCGCGCAGGACAAAACTGCGCACGGCGCGCATCGGTTTCTGATCTTCAGTCATTCTCGGCTTACTTAGGTTAACGAGTTACAGATTTTGCGTGACCGCGGGCGGCCAGCTTGCCGGACGCCCGCTGCTGCATTAGATAATGCCTTCCATTGGCGAAGACGCACTGGCGTACTTCTTGCGCGGCATGCGGCCAGCCAGATAGGCCTCGCGCCCGGCTTCGATGGCCTTGCGCATGGCAGAGGCCATCAGCAGCGGATCACGGGCGCCAGCGATAGCGGTGTTCATCAGCACGCCTGCACAGCCCATTTCCATGGCCAGAGCAGCGTCTGAGGCGGTACCTACACCGGCATCCACCAGAATAGGCACATTGGCCGCTTCCATGATCAGGCGAATGTTATGCGGGTTGAGGATACCCAGGCCAGAGCCAATCAGGGATCCCAGCGGCATTACGGCGATACAGCCCATTTCTTCAAGCTGCTTGGCAACGATGGGATCGTCATTGGTATACACCATGACCTTGAAGCCATCCTTGACCAGCATCTCGGCACCCTTGAGGGTCTCGACGATATTGGGGTACAGGGTTTTCTGGTCACCCAGCACTTCCAGCTTCACCAGGTCGTGGCCATCCATCAGCTCACGTGCCAGCTTGCAGGTGCGCACGGCATCTTCAGCTGTGTAGCAACCGGCCGTATTAGGCAGGATGGTGTATTTTTCCGGCGAAACAGCATCGAGCAGGTTGGGCTCGTCGCGATTCTGGCCGATGTTGGTGCGACGCACGGCAACCGTGACAATCTGCGCACCGCTGGCTTCGATCGCCCGGCGGGTTTCATCAAGGTCCCGGTATTTGCCGGTGCCTACCAGCAGCCTGGAACTGTACTCTTTGCCCGCGATAATCAGCGGGTCATGGCGTAATTGCTCTGACATTCCGTCTCCACCGTTCGTAGTGTATTAAGGGATCTTCGCGGCGATGCTTAGCCGCCGCCAATAGCCTGCACGATCTCGATCTGGTCGCCGTCGTTCAGGCGCAGCGCCACATGCTGGCTGCGCGGAACGATTTCCATATTGACCTCGGCCGCAAAACGCTTGCCGCCCAGCCCCAGCTGTTCAACCAGATCGGCAAGACTGCACTGGTCGTGCAGCTCCATGGTGTCACCGTTTAGCACTATTCGCATTGATCCAATTCCGAACTTTTTTTCGGCCAGCCAACCGGGCTGCTGCCGCAATTATTGTTTTGAAGCGCTGAACCTGCACGCAGCCAAGCCAAGCATCAGCCAGCCGGCCAGAAAGGTCAGGCCACCCAGCGGCGTCACGGCGCCCAGCCAGCGAATACCGCTGAGCGACAGTATATAGAGACTGCCACAGAACAGCAGGATGCCCAGACCAAAGCAGTTGCCACTCAGGCGCAGCCATCGCGACGGCTGCTGCAGCCCCAGCAGTATCACCGCCAGCCAGGCCAGGCTGTGGTAGAACTGATAGCTCACGGCGGTCTGGAACACGTCCAGCATATCCGACGTCAGACGTCCGCGCAGGCCGTGACTGCCAAAGGCTCCCAGCGCCACAGCGCAAAAGCCGCTCAGTGCCACCAGGCGCAGACTGATCGCTGTATTCATGCAGCACCCCGCAAAATGAAGCGCATTATACCCCAGTGTTGCGATCACGGGTGGCTGCTCTGCCCGCACATGACAAAGCCGCCCGCAGGCGGCTTTGTTGGCAATCGACGCCAGAGCGGCGGGCCGGTCAGGCCTGCAGCAGCGCGCCCTTGATCTTCTTCATGGCGTTCTTTTCAAGCTGGCGAATACGCTCGGCGGACACCTGATACTTGGCGGCCAGCTCATGCAGTGTGGCTTTCTCATCCATCAGCCAACGCTGGGCCAGAATGTCCTGACTGCGCTCATCAAGCTGCTTCATCGCACTCAGCAGATTGGCCTGGGAGTTTTCTTCCCAGTTGGAGTTTTCAACCTGGAGCGCGGGGTCGGCCTGATCGTCTTCCAGAAAACTCGCCGGCGCCAGGTAAGCGCGGTCTTCGTCTTCGTCGGCCGGGGCATCAAAAGCGGTATCACTGGACGCCAAGCGACCTTCCATCTGTCGCACCACCGCCGAATCAACGCCCAGGTCTTCTGCAATGGCATCGACTTCGGCATTGTTCATCCAGCCCAGACGCTTTTTCTGCGACCGCAGGTTGAAGAACAGTTTGCGCTGCGCCTTGGTAGTGGCGACCTTAACGATGCGCCAGTTACGCAGAATGAATTCGTGCATTTCGGCCTTGATCCAGTGCACCGCAAAGGACACCAGGCGCACGCCCATGCTGGGATCAAAACGTTTTACGGCCTTCATAAGACCGACATTGCCTTCCTGCACCAGATCTCCCAGCTGCAGCCCGTAGCCGGAGTAGGATTTGGCGATATGTACCACAAAACGCAGATGCGACATTACCAAACGGCGAGCCGCTTCAAGGTCGTTCTGGTAAAACAGGCGCTCTGCCAGTTCGCGCTCTTCCTCTGCCGTCAGCACGGCGATCGCACTGACCGAGCGCATGTAGGCTTCCAGGTTACAACCCGGAGAGAGGATGTCGACGACTTGCAAGCTCTTGCCCATAGAATGTTACCTCAGTGTTACTTTCAGCTTGTCTATCCTAAATCCGCTAATATGACCGGCCCCGGGTAGTGAAGTTCCCAAGGCCACGACAAGCCAGAATTGCCTGCGGACCGGTAAAAATAGCGATATCCAGCCTAAACCGCAAGTGTGACGCCTTAATGTCACGCACTCAGCCACCAAACAGGCTTCAACTGGGTTCAATTTGCCGCAGGTGATGCCCTACCGCCAGCCAGGCGCCGAGCCAGCCCAGCATCAGGCTGGTCAGCAACAGAATCAGACTGCCGCTCAGCCCCAGCCCCATAGGTTCAAAATCGCTCAGGTAGAGCCGAGCCAGCTCCGCTACTGGCTCCTTGAGCGTTAGCAGACTGAACTGAATCAGACACCAGGCCAGAGCTGCACCCAGCAGGCCATACCAGGCACCGGTATAAAGGAAGGGACGCCGCACCCAGGCATCGGTACCGCCCACCAGCTTGGCAACTATGATCTCGTCGCGCCGGCTCTCAATCGACAGCCGAATGGTATTGCCCACCACCAGCACGACCGCCAGCCCCAGCAACAGGCCCAGCACCAGCACCGCGCGCTGTGTCAGCTGCACAAAGGCACTCAGGCGCTGCAGCCACTCCAGATCCAGCACCGCCTCATCCACTTCCACCAACGCCTGCAGCTTGGCCTTGAGTACCGGCAATGCCACCAGACTGCGATCCAGCGGCTGTACAGTAATTACCGCCGGCAGCGGGTTTTCATCCAGTAAATCGACGATATTGCCAAAGCGCGACAGCTCCCGAAACTCCAGCAACCCCTGGGCACGGCTGATCAGATCCACCGCCGCCAGATCATCCCGCAGCAGCAACTCACGGCTGAAGCGATCGGCGGCGGCATCATCCATTGCAGGGCTCAGATACAGGCTGATGCGGGGCTCATGGTCCCAGCCTTCGCTGAGTTGCTGCACATTTTTAAGACCGGTGAGCAAAAAGCCGGGCAGGGCCAGGGCGATGGCCAGTACCGCCAGCGTGATCAGCGTCGGCAGGGGCGTGGCGAAGAGCCGGCTCCAGCTCTGGCGCGCCATCAATACATGATGGCGGCGCCAGTTACGATTACGGCTGCGCCTGTCGATACGGTCCTGCTGCGCCCCGCGCCGCGGGGCATTCTTTTCATCCACGGCCATCGGCGATCAACCTCCCGTTACGCAGCACCAGGGTACGGTGGCGCATGCGCTCTATCAATGACAGGTCGTGGCTGGCAATCAGCACTGTGGTACCTACCCGATTGAACTGCTGAAACAGCTTCATGATTTCTTCGGACAACTCCGGATCCAGGTTACCGGTAGGCTCATCCGCCAGCAGCACACGAGGCTTGTGGACGATAGCCCGGGCAATACCGACACGCTGCTGCTCGCCGCTGGAGAGGCTGATCGGACTCTGATTTTCCTTGTCCAGCAGGCCGACCTTGTTCAGTGCCGCCCGCACCCGCCGGGCCGCATCCTCGGGCTCATAGCCACAGATCTGCAGCGGCAGCGCTATGTTCTCGAATACGGTGCGATCAAACAGCAGATGGTGATTCTGAAACACCACGCCGATACGCCGGCGATGGTAGGGCAGCTCACGCCGGCCCAACTGAGCGAGGTTCTGTTCGCCCACCACGACCTGCCCCTGGGACGGCCGCTCCATCAGCATGATCATGCGCAGCAGGGTGCTTTTGCCGGCACCGGAATGCCCCGTAAGAAAGGCCATTTCCCCTTCACGCAGCGTAAAGGAGACATTGCTCAGAGCTTCCTGACCACTGAGGTAGCGCTTGCTGACGTTTTCAAAACTGATCAATGCCATGTTGTTGTCCGCACCTGCCCTAAGAGCCTGTTTACGATCTATTTGCCCGACTGCGTTGCCGCCCCTAAAAGCGCCAGACAAGGCGCGAGTCGCGTGGTTTTGGGCCTAAATGAGCGACGAGCAACGCCGTATGGCGCTTTTAGGGGCCCAACCCGAAGGGACGGGGCCCTTTTCGCGCATTGCGGCGTCTCTCGTCACTCATGTACATCAAGTACACCACGTTCCTCGTTCCTTGCTCTGCGCGAAAATAGCCTCCGTCGCAGCAGGCAATAGATCCTAAACAGGCTCTCATGAATCCCTGACACTGGGCCTGCGCTACAACGCCGACCCGTCTGTTTTCCGCAGTGCGGTGCAGTTGAGTTCTTTAATCGAACTCGTTAACCAAGCTCTATTCAATCAAACAGGGCCTGGACGAACTCGTCGGCGCTGAACGGGCGCAAATCGTCCACCTGCTCGCCCACGCCTATATAACGAATCGGCAATTCCAGCTGTTTGGCGATAGCAAAGATGATGCCACCCTTGGCGGTGCCGTCGAGTTTGGTCAGGGTAATGCCCGTCACACCAACGGCTTCCTTGAAGGTACGGGCCTGGCTCATCGCATTCTGGCCAGTGCCGGCGTCCAGCACCAGCATCACCTCGTGGGGCGCGTCCATATCCAGCTTCTTCATAACGCGCACCACTTTCTGCAGTTCCTGCATCAGGTGATCCTTGTTCTGCAGGCGCCCGGCGGTATCGGCAATCAGCACATCAACATTGCGCGCCTTGGCCGACTGCAACGCATCAAAAAGCACCGAAGCCGAATCCGCCCCCGTATGCTGCGCCACCACGGGCACTTTATTGCGCTCACCCCACACCTGCAGCTGTTCCACCGCAGCGGCACGAAAGGTATCGCCCGCGGCCAGCATCACGGAGCGGCCCTCGGACTGAAAGCGCTTGGCCAGTTTGCCAATGGTGGTGGTCTTGCCGACACCATTAACGCCCACCATCAGAATGACGTAGGGCTTCTTGCCGACGGCATCAATCTGCAAAGGCTGCTCCACTTGGTGCAGCAGCGCTGCCAGTTCCTGCTGCAACGCCTGCTGCAACGCCTGGGCATCGGCCAGTTGATTGCGCGCGACCTTGTCGGTCAGGCGGCTGATAATCTCACTGGTTGCCTCCACGCCCACGTCGGCGGTCAGCAGCAGGGTTTCGATATCTTCCAGCAGCTCGTCGTCAATTTCCTTGGCGCCGAGGAAGAGATTGCCCAGCTGGGCCGTCAGGTTAGCCTTGGTGCGACTCAGGCCGGCCTTGATACGGGCCAGCACACCCTGTTTTTTCTCCGGTGTATCCACAACCGCAACCGCCGCTGCGACAGGCTCAATCACTTCAGCTGCAACAAGCCCGGGTTCAGCCGGTTCTGCAGGCACTTCATCAGCAACGGCCCTAGGAACAACTGCAAGCCCTTCAGCGACCGAAGCTGCAATGGCTGCCACCGGTTCCTGCTCAGTTTTTTGCGTTGCTGTAATTTCCTGCTCAGCCATGTCCTGCGCAGCATCGCCTGCCTGAGCACTCTCTGGCTGGGCATTCCCTGACGAGGCTCTGTCCAACGGAGCCCCGTCCGACGCTACGCTTGCCGCTTCCACCAGATCCGGCACAACGGAATCAGATTCAGCTTGTTCTACTGGCTCAACAGACTCTGCCTGCTGCACCTCATCCGACTCAACCACCGGCGGCGCCTGTTCCTTGCTACCGGAGTTGCCGAACAGGGATTTTAATTTCTTGAACATCGAACGTCCTCAGATCTGCTAAAAACGGGCGCCAGCGCCCGGATTTGGGAGCCTTGAAAAGCCTCAGGACGGGTCATCGCCCCTGATGTAAAAATATATCGCGAGCATCGCTACTGTGAATATGGCCCCGCCTGTATAGGTAACGATCGAGTAATCCCACTCGTTTTCCACCAGCCACCTGAACAAAGCTTCCATCTGCATGCTCCAAGCCTGCGAAAGGCTTAACTTTCGAGCGCAATATCTTATCATAGGCGCCACGCAAGTTATTAAGCCCCGCGCATTACAGATCGCGGTGCTGTTGCCCTCGCACGCTTGCGGTCAAGACGTCGCGCCCAAGCCTCCGACACTCGCAAACGGAATCCTGCAGTCATGGCCACCGAGCACAAGCCACTGTTCAATCCGCTCTATCTCAAGGCGCTGATCATGATCCTGCCGGTGCTGATCGTAATCTTTGCCTCCCTTGGGCCCAAAGCTGCCAGCTATCCTGAAATAGGGCAGAGCGAAACGCAGCGGCTCTACTGGATCGAACAGCCAGACAGACCCGACAACGAGCTGCGCCTGCTGCTGCCCGCCACACTGGCACTTGATCCGGAACAGCGCATTTTGCAACAGACACTGGCCGCGCTGCTACAACAGCGCCTGCACCAGCCCGCGCTCCAGGCCCTGCTAATACCGGTGCAGGATAGTCAGGTCACCGCGCTGTCGGATTACCTGCAGATCAGCCTGCGTTGGCCCGCCGGTGAAAAACTGCCGGAGCTGGATCCCATTCTGCAGGCGCTGCAGCAGACTCCCGAATCAGACGCCGCAACCGCAGCCCTGACGCGTATCCGTGCCCAGGCTTACCTCGAGGGCCAGGACCCGGCACAACGATTGCTGAACCGACTGCAGCAGCAGCTACAACAGCAAATGCGACAATCCGCGGCCAGCGCGATATCGGCCGCCGATGTGTTGCAGCAGTACCACCAGCTGTTCGCCCAACCACCTTTGCTGATACTGGGCGGACCCGACGCAGAGCCACTGGCGGATAAACTGAATAGCGCCGACGACTTTGATGGGTTCTCTGGCGCTGAGCGTTCAAGGCCTTTACGCCACGTCAATCAGCCCAAGAGTGTGCCGGCGCAACCGCTGAAACTGCAACTGGTCGATGCCCGCCAGCCCGCCATGTATCTGCTGGGCGCCAGTATGCCTGGCCGTGACGCGGAAGATTATGCCGCCCAATTGCTGACCATTCGCAGCCTGCAGCGGGCGCTGGAACTGCGCCCGGATGACGCAGGATACTACCGGCTGGTGTGGCAGCAGTCCCGCGACAGCGGCTACCGGGCACTGATTCTCGACGGTCAGCCGACAAGAGCGCAGGCAGTGCTTGAAGATGCGCAGCCATCAGTTATGAAGTCCCCTGATAAGAGGGGACTGGTCTTTGCAGTGATTGATACAGCGGCAATTAATGCAGCACTGATTGATGACACTCGCCAGCAACTGTTGCAGCAGCTGCGCGAGCGCCTGCAGACACCCCAGGGCCAGCTGGATCAACTCGCCACCCTGGCATTTAATAATCTGACCGGGCAACGCCTGGATACCATTCTGGATCAGCTCCAGGCTGTACCCGGGGATGACATTGGCCTGCGAATCGCGCACTATCTCGCCCCCGAGACCCAGATTCTTATCACCCTAAACGGACAGTGAAACCGCCGCATGCCCAAGCCTACCAAGTCAAACCGGTCCCCCCGCGTACCCGAGCCCATCAGCGGCGAGCTGCGCATCATTGCCGGCAGCTGGCGTGGTCGCAAACTCAAGTTCCCGGCCCTGACCGGCCTGCGCCCGACGCCCAACCGGGTCCGCGAAACGCTGTTTAACTGGGTGCAGGCGTCGGTGCAGGGAGCACGCTGTCTGGATCTGTATGCAGGCAGCGGCGCCCTGGGGCTTGAAGCCCTTTCCCGCGGTGCAGGCTCAGTGACCTTTATCGACAACGCGACCCAGGCCGTGCGCCAGCTGCGGGATAACCTGCAGCTGCTCAAGGCGGACAACGCCGAAGTGCTCACAGCCGCCGCCCTGGACTGGCTGCAACGCCATGAGTTGGGGGCAGCCCCCGGCTATGATCTGGTGTTTCTGGATCCGCCATTTAACTGCGATCTGCTGCCCCAGACCTGCGAACTGCTGGAGGCCCGCAACCTGCTGGCCAGCCAGGCACTGATCTACATTGAATCGGAGTCAGTGCTCGGCACACCGCAACTGCCGGACAACTGGCGCCAGCTGCGCAGCAAAACCGCAGGCAAAGTCACCTACAGTCTGTATATTCGAGACGCACAGGCAGATACAGACCCCGTCTGACATTCGCGCCTGCGCGGCCTTATCGGCACTGCCTGATTAGAGGCCCCGCAGGCAACTGCGCACCAAAAGCGAGCCCTGTTCCCGGCAGGAAAACAGCCCTGGTGCCAGCAGCAGCGACTGCACTACACCCAGCAACAGACAGCAGATGGATTTGGCCATGGGTTCGAGCTGGGATTTCTTCAGCCCGACCAGCTGCTGCTTGCGCGCCTGCTTGAGAAAATAGTGGATATGCCCCACACCCTGATTCAGCGCCCGCTGACGTTGCTGCGCCAATGCGGCCACACCGGCGCAGCTGTCATTACCGGCATAGAACAGCTGATAGACTTTCTGCGCCTGTACATCCCCAGTAATGTCCCGCAACAGTCCCAGCAGATAGCCCTCCAGGGCATTCAGTGCCTGCTGTCGCGATGCCTGTAGCTGCTCAAGGTAATGCCGATCAAAGGGAAGTGAAACCCGTTGGAACAGCGCCTCCAGCAGGGCTTCGCGGTTTTTGAAGTGCCAGTAGAGGGCACCGTGGGTCACACCGGCATGGGTCGCCACATCCTTGAGCGTTGCAGTGGCCGGGCCTCGCTGACTGAAGACATCCAGCGCCGCCATCAGCAACGCCTGCCGGGTTTGTTCTGCTTCCTGCGGGGTACGCCTTGCCATTTGCCTTTCAGTCCCTGAATACGCCAAGACCCGACAGGGGTCTTACATGTGCAGGTCAATGTATCGCGCATAGATGACCATAGGGTGACAGGCACCGCGACAAGCAGATAAAAAGAGAGGCATTGGCGATACGTTTAGAACGCAATGCCAGAAAAGAGCCCCACACGCAGCTTGCGTGTGGGGCGGGAGAGAGGGTTATAACAAGCCGCTGCGCATGGGCAGGCTATCGCGTGCTGACGTCATCCACATAGTATTTAAGCTGCATGGATGCAAAGGCCCCGACGCTCAGCTGCGGCGAGCGGAACTTCGCCTCGAACGCCTGTCCGGGCTGCACAGTGCCCGGAACCTGAGCAATATAGCGCTGCACCTTGCCCTCCTGATCCTTGATCAGCACGCCCATCACCAGATTATCCAGCGCACTCTGGCCACTGTAGCGCCAGCGAACCTGCCAGCTGTTCTGATCAATTACGGTCTCACCCAGGGGCTGCATCTGTTGCATAAACGCGGCGAGTCGCGCCTGCTGCTGCGACTGGCGGGACTCCTCCTGTTTTACGCCCTGGTGCTTCACATAGGAGCCCACAGTCGTGCCCAGCAGCGCGGCAACGCCGCCACCCTGACCGGCGGCCATCGTATCGTTGCGTTTTTGCCAGAGTACATTAGTCTCCAGCAGAGTTGCGGCGTCCGGGTTCTCCTGACCCTTGCGGTAATAACCCTGCACCAGGCGTGCCGTTGCCGCCGTTTCCTCGGCCCGCTCGCGGTTGACCGGGTGGGTGTGGAAGAAAAGCCCGCCGGCATTGCCCTCTTCACGGTACTGCCGGGCCCAGATGCGACTGGCTGCCGTAGGGTCAAAACCCGCCAGCGCAGCGTAGAGCACAGCTATTCGATCCGCTTCGCGTTCATTTTCATGGGTAAAGGCCGCCTGATAACCCGTGCGGCCGGCTGAGCTGGAGCCCGTCAGTGTCGCCAGCGTCTGGAAGCCCTGACTCTCAAACGCATGATTGGCCACTGTGTGCGCCACCTCATGGGCAATCACCGCCGCCAGTTCATCATCATCCTGCAACTGCTGCATCAGCCCCAGGTGCACCACTATATAGGTGCCTCCGGTGGTGAAGGCGTTGAAGTCCGGGCGATCGATCAATACCGGCTGCCAGCGCTCGGACTTGAGATGACTGATGCGCTGCACCCGATCAAACAGCCGCGTCAGGCGGGCGTACTGGGCCTCATCCAGCTGATCGTTGATTTTACTTTCCGTGCGCAGCAACTGCTCGACCACAGCGTTGCCCTGGCGAATCTGCGCACCGCGCCCGGCGAGCGAGAGGCTACGCTCGCCGGTCACCCTGTCCTGCTCACTGACCGCACCCACCACATTGTAAAGACCCGCGTCGACCGCCTGCAGGGACATACAGCCCGACAACAGCAGTAACGATAAGGGAAGTATCAGCCGGAGCCCGGCTCGCGACATTTTGTGCTTCATGTAGACCTCTTCACGATATGCCCAGATAGAATATAAAAATATTTTTTAATAACTCAGACACATAAACACATTCCATTAATGTATTTGTACGCTCCTGCCAATTCGGCTAACATGCCGCTTTCGCGATATACTCCCGGCAGCAGCATAACCGTCAGCGAGAGCTTTATGAATACGGCTGTCTACCCCGGCACCTTTGATCCGATTACCAATGGTCACACCGACCTCGTTCAACGTGCCGCGCGCATCTTTGACCGGGTTGTGGTTTCAGTGGCGGCAAGCCCGAAAAAAGAGCCCATGCTACCGCTTGAACAGCGGGTTGAGCTGGCGCGGGAAGTACTGCAGCACTTGCCCAATGTTGAAGTCATTGGCTTCAACTGCCTGCTGGCCGATCTGGTGGATCAACAGAGCGCCAATATAATACTGCGAGGATTGCGGGCTGTATCGGATTTCGAATATGAATTCCAGCTGGCCAACATGAATCGCAAGCTTGCACCGCAAGCTGAAAGCATGTTTCTGACCCCGGCAGAACACCTTTCCTACATATCTTCCACCCTGATTCGCGAGATCGCGAGCCTGGGCGGTGATGTGAGCAAATTTGTTCATCCTGCTGTCTCAAAAGCTATGCAGGAAAGCCTGGGACTATAACGTTTCTTATTTACGCAGTGAGTGAGGTAGCCGACCATGGCATTGATGATTACCGACGAATGCATCAACTGTGATGTATGCGAGCCAGAATGCCCGAATGAGGCGATCACTCCGGGTGATGAAATTTATGAAATCGATCCGGGCAAATGTACTGAGTGCGTAGGCCACTACGACACACCGCAGTGCGTAGAAGTCTGCCCGGTCGACTGTATTCCCAAGGACCCGGATCATGTGGAAACACAGGATCAGCTTATGATCAAATACAGCGTTCTGACTGGCCAGTAAGCCATAGGTACGCCGCCTGAAAGCAGGTTCAATCACGCCGCAAGGTGCTGATCACCTGCTATATCGGGCAACAAAAAACCCGCAAGCCAGATCCTGGCTTGCGGATTTTTTATGCCTGCGTTCCCCCTCAGTTTCAGAGACGAATTTTCAGGCTATTCAAACCAAACTCCGCATCCATGCGCTGGCCGATCACATTCTCGCCACACAGATGATGGGCGTACTGCATGTGCAGGCAACGCACCTTGTCCCACTGCGAAATTCCGCCGATACCGTACTGCTCAAAAAGCTGGGTAAAGCCCAGCTGTTCTATCTGTTCCCGGTCCTGCGGGTGCATCAACTGCCAGCGCTGTGCCACATAGCTGACATGATTCTGCCTGAAGGCTTCGCGCAGCGTCTCGTCCTGCTGCAATTCCTGTTCAATCTGTTTCACCCAACCCGAGGTCTCGATCTCGGCAATGGCGCGGTACAGATCCTTTGAACACAGCCAGAACAGGGTTGGAAAAGGGCGTTTGTCTACCAGGGAACGAATTTGCAGTACCGTGGGAACGCCATCTGCCGTCTGATGAGCGATGCCCACCAGGCCGCGTGGCTCACGTCCGAGCTGGCGGCTAATCATGTCCAGCTGTGTTGGCGTCAGTGTCGTTATCATCCCAGAAACTCGGCTAAGGTCACGACTTCAGCACCGCACACCGGAATGCGTGCGGGCATGATCAACGTGCAATTATCAAAAGGTGCCATCAGCGGGCCTGCATCCTGTGCATAGACTTCGCCCCGCGCTATACGCTCGAAGCCCCGGTACGACTGGCTGAAGCGAAACTGCTCGGTGCGCGCCTCAATCACTTCCCGAATTCGGTAATGTCCGGCACTCTGATCGGGCTCGTAGCCCCAGGGCGGTATCAGGGCATCCTGCTCCAGCAGGCCCGCACGATACAGCACTCGGCGCGTGATCGCATGTGCCTGCTGGGCACTTTCAAGCGCAAAGTGCGAACCGCACTCGGCCACCAGGCCATGGCAGCTTTTTCGACCGTGCTGCATGGCATAGGAAATCAGCATGCCGGGGTGATAGCCACCGAGCTTGTAGAGCAACTGCGCAAAGGGAAAGCCCAGGCTAGCCACCAGCGCGCTGCAGTCGGGCAGCTCGGGGTAGATCAGCATGGGCGCCACCGGGTTGCTGGTGGAATGCAGATCCAGCACCAGATCGGCTTCGCGCAGCAGTGGTGCCAGGCGGGCCGCGCGGCGGCTTTCTTCGCTATCGGGGTGCTTGAGTCGCGCCGGCAGCCAGACCCGGTTGCCGTCCTCATCCACGCAGCGGCTCGCATAAGGACGTTGCGGATCAAACTGCTGGTAGGCCGCCACATTATTGAATATCAGCGTCAGGCTGCCACGCAGCGGCCGCACATCCTGCTCCAGCAGCTCACAGAGCGTATGGGCGCCACAGAATTCGTTACCGTGGGTCAAACCGATGATGACAACGTCAGGCCCGCTGCGACCCGACTCAAAGCGGTGGCAATAATCGACACCGGTATTGCCGCGCCTGTAGCCGCCAAGATCCAGCGGCAACAGATCCAGCGATGGCTGCTCAAGCCTGAGCTTGGAGCGAGCGAGGGAAGGTGGGTTATTCATGGTCACTCACTGCATGTTTCTGCTGATCAGTTTAGCAGCCCGCGGCTTCGAAACACCGGAGAAGGCTTGGGTTTACACATGACCGTACTCCCCGCCCTGACCCAGCCAGCGCCTGATCACGGCGCTGCCGAGCGAGGCATCCTGCTGGATCTGCAGCGCGACCTCGCGCACGCCTGGTAACAGGTCCGCATCGCGGCTCAGATCGGCGATGCGAAACTGCATCATGCCGGTTTGGCGCGTTCCCAGCACTTCGCCCGGGCCGCGCAGTTCAAGGTCCTTTTCGGCGATACGAAAACCGTCGGTGGTTTCACGCATCACCGCCAGGCGCTCACGGCCCTGCTTCGACAGCGGCATCTGATACATCAGTACGCAGAAACTTTCCTGGCTGCCACGCCCGACCCGGCCACGCAGCTGATGCAACTGCGCCAGCCCCAGGCGCTCCGGGTTTTCGATGATCATCAGGCTGGCATTGGGCACATCGACACCAACCTCGATTACGGTCGTGGCCACCAGCAGGTCCAGCTCGGCGGCCTTGAATTGCGCCATGACGCTGGCCTTTTCGGTCGCCTTCATGCGCCCATGCACCAGGCCGATCCGCAAATCCGGCAAGGCTTCGCGCAGGTTTTCACAGGTCACCTCGGCGGCCTGACACTGCAGCGCCTCGGATTCGTCTATCAGGGTACAGACCCAGTAGGCCTGACGCCCCTCGGCGCAGGCCAGACTCACACGCTGCACCACTTCCTGGCGGCGACCATCGGCAATCACCACCGTGTTCACCGGAGTGCGCCCAGGCGGCAGCTCGTCGATGACTGAGCAGTCCAGATCCGCGTAGGCGCTCATGGTCAGGGTGCGGGGGATAGGCGTTGCCGTCATGATCAGCTGGTGCGGTGCGCGCTCGCCGTTACGCCCCTTTTCACGCAGGCTCAGGCGCTGATGCACGCCGAAACGGTGCTGTTCATCGACCACCACCAGACCCAGGTCCTGAAACTGCACCTCATCCTGAAACAGCGCGTGCGTGCCCACCACCAGCCGGGCACTGCCATCCTGAATGGCCGCCAACTGCTTCTGCCGCGCCTTTCCTTTCACTTTACCGGCCAGCCAGGCCACTTCGATACCCAGTGGCTCCAGCCACTGGGTGAAATTGTTCCGGTGCTGCTCGGCCAGAATCTCGGTCGGCGCCATGATCGCGGCCTGAACGCCGTTTTCCACTGCCTGCAGGGCCGCCAAGGCCGCCACGACGGTTTTGCCGGAGCCAACATCGCCCTGAATCAGGCGCAGCATGGGAAAGGTTTTGGCCATGTCTCTGGCAACATCGTTGCACACCCGTTGCTGCGCACCGGTCAGGGGAAACGGCAGGGCAGCCAGAAACGGCTTCACCAGAGTGCCTCTATATGGCAGCGCCGGTGCCCCCTGCTGCTGCGCCTGCTGACGCAGATTCAACAGGGTCAGATGGTGGGCCAGCAACTCTTCAAAGGCGAGGCGGCGCTGGCTTGGGTGACGGCCTTCAAGCAGCAAGTCCTGGTTGGCATCTACTGGCGGCTGGTGCAGATAGCGGATGGAGTCATCCAGCCCCGGCAGCTTCCATTGGCGGCGCAATGCTTCGGGCAGCAGGTCGGGCAGGGTGCCGGGCTGCAAATGTTGCATGGCCAAGGTCACGAGGCTGCGCAGCCGCGTCTGGTGCAGGCCTTCGGTGGCCGGATACACCGGCGTCAGGTTCGCATTCACCGATACCGGGTCATCCCCATCAATGCGACTGTACTCTGGATGCACCATTTCAAGCCCGCCGGGCCCGGGGCGCACTTCACCAAAACAGCGCAACCGAACTCCCGGCAGCAGCTGGTTTTTCTGCGCCGCACTGAAATGAAAAAATCGCAGGCTAATAGTGCCGGTGCCATCCTGCATGCGGCACAGCAGCGCCCGGCGCCTGCCCTGCATCAGGTCCGCCACCTTGATTTCACCGGTGACGACGCACTCATCCCCCGGGCGCAGCGCGCCTATGGGCACAACCCGGGTGCGGTCCTGGTAACGCAGCGGGAGATGAAACAGCAGATCCTGCAGCGTATGCAGCCCCAAGCGCTCAAGCTTGAGTTCCAGCGCCGCACCCACACCTTTGAGTCGGGTAACCGGCAGGTCCGACAGCAGTTCTGTCATGCAGACTCGTCCGCCGATGCCAGCTGACAGCGGCTGAGGGATTCGATCAGCACATCAATCGCCTTGGCGCGGGGAAAGCTGGCACGCCAGGCGATGGCCACGGTACGCATGGGCTGGGGCATCTGAAACGGCCGAACCACCACAAGATCGGATTGGTAATGTCCCTGCACCGCCGACTGCGGCAGAACGCTGGTGCCAAGACCTGACGCCACCATCATGCGGATGGTTTCCAGCGAGCTGCCTTCGGTCAGATGGTGACGCTGATGCATCGCCTGGGAAAGGGTCGGGCAGGATTCCAGCACATGGTCGCGGAAGCAGTGACCTTCTCCCAGCATCAGCAACTCGGTTTCATCCAGCCGCTGGCTGTCGATTAGCTCCAGGCTCGCCCAGGGATGTTTGCGGGGTAGCAACATCATGAAAGGCTCATCATAGAGCGGGCGCGTCAGCACATCGGGCTCACTGAACGGCAACGCGACTATGATCGCATCCAGTTCGCCATTGCGAATCTTGCCGCGCAAAGTCTCGGTGAAATTCTCTTCGATATAGAGCGGCATCTGCGGCGCCAGACGCTGTACTTCCGGCACCAGATGGGGGAACAGATAAGGCCCGATGGTGTAGATCGCGCCCACCCGCAGCGGGCTGCACAGCTGATCCTTGCCCTGCTGAGCCAGATCTTTGATGGTATCGGCCTGCTCCAGCACCTTCTGCGCCTGCTGCACAATACGCTCACCCGTGGGCGTCACGCGCACCGAGTTCTTGCTGCGCTCGAACAGCGCAATACCCAGCTCTTCTTCGAGTTTTTTAACGGCGATGGACAGCGTTGGCTGACTCACAAAGCAGCGCTCCGCGGCATGGCCAAAATGCTGTTCCCGTGCGAGGGTAACTATGTAGCGCAGCTCTGTGAGCGTCATCCAAAGATTCCTTTGCTATGATGGCGGCCGGCACAACTGGGAGACAGGCCCATGCACAAGCAGCAAATTCTGATCGCAGGCTGCGGCGACGTTGGCAGCACACTGGGTCTGGCACTGACCGCGGCGGGGCACAAGGTGTTTGGCCTGCGCCGTACTATAAACCAGCTACCAGCAGGCATCCAAGGGATCACAGGGGATCTGACCAACCCGGCCAGCCTGAGCGGTCAATTGCCGCGATGCGATATCCTGGTGTATTGCGCCGCAGCCAGTAACCATGACGAGGCAGGTTATCGCGCCGCCTATGTCGGTGGCCTTGCCAATGTACTGACCGCACTGCCGGCCGCACCCCGCTTGCTACTGTTTACCTCCAGCAGCGGGGTTTACCATCAGGCTGATGGCAGCATGGTGGATGAACAGAGCCCGACCGAGCCTGACCGCTTCAGCGGCCAGGTCATGCTGCAGGCCGAACAACTGGCGCTCAGTTGCGGCATTAATGCCTCGATCGTGCGTTTTAGCGGCATCTATGGCCCGGGCCGCAATCACCTGATTAACCAGGTGCGCAGCGGACTTGGCGCACCGGCCTTGCCCGAACACTACAGCAACCGCATCCACCGGGACGACTGTGCCGGCGTGCTGCAGCACCTGATCAACCTGCATCTGCAAGGTGAAGCTCTGGCCCCCACCTATCTGGCCAGCGACGACACGCCCGCCACCCTGCACGAGGTCAGCCAGTGGCTGGCAACGACACTGGGCGTGCCAATAAATACCAACCAGGCGTTGCGCCGGGGCGGCAGCAAACGTTGCAGCAATACCCTGCTTCGTGCCAGCGGCTATCGCTTCATCTACCCAGACTTTCGCGCAGGCTACAGTGCGATGTTGCAGCAGCTTCCCCCGACCTGACAACCTAACAAGCTGTTGAAAAGCGTTGGCGAGGCAGCTAGCGCAAAAATCGTCGAAATGAGGGAGTTTATAGCCTATAAGTGACCGATTTGAGCCGATTTTTAACGCAGCGATAGCACCACAGCTAGCTTTCACTCCCCATCCCTGTCCAGCGCTTCTATGAGACGACAGTGCTCGGCACTGTCGCTGTCGCAGCATGCCAGTCGCTCCAGCTCCTGCCGCATGGCCTGCAGATCCGCGATCTTCGCTTCCACATCCTGCAGATGCGCCCGAGTTAACTGATCCGCTTCGTGACAGGGCTCCTGTGGATAATTCGCGAGCTGCAACAGAGTACGGATCGCCTCTATGCCAAAGCCCAGCTCCCGACCCCGACGGATGAAGCGCAGCCGTCTGGCCGACTCCTTCGTATAGCGGCGATAACCGTTGGCTGCCCGCTGCGGTGCCGGCAAGAGCCCGATGCGCTCGTAATATCGCACGGTTTCAAGATTCACTCCTGATGCCTTGCTCAATTGCCCGATTGAATAGCTCTCAGCCATGGCTTGACCCCGTAGTTGCTACAGGGTTTAGCATAGCAGCTATAGTTGATTGGCAGCCTGCTGGGCTTGGCCGGTCGTAGCGAGGGAAGTCTGTTTTGAGGCAGTTTTTGGGCTCTTTTGAGGCGAATAGTGGTTCTATTTAACAAAAAGAGCACGAAAAATGACCAAAGTCGGCTTTTCCGCAGTAGATCAGTGTTAAGTCCGCCAGGCTGCTACATAACCCCAAAGGACGACAAAATGGGTACACATTGCTGCGAACCACAAGCTAATACAGGGCTGAATAGCGCCGCCTACCGCCGGGTACTCTGGATTGCCTTGCTGCTCAATCTCGCCATGTTTGGCGTCGAGATCACGGCGGGAATGCGGGCAGGCTCAGTATCGCTGCTGGCTGACTCGCTGGATTTTCTAGGCGACTCAGCCAACTACGGCATCAGCCTGTGGGTACTGGGGCTGGGGCTGGCCATTCGCGCCAGGGCTTCACTGCTTAAGGCCTTCAGCATGGCGGCATTTGGCATCTGGATACTGGGAACTGCGCTCTGGCACCTGTACAGCGGCATTCTGCCGGATGCCCCGACCATGGGGGTTATTGGCACCCTGGCACTGATTACCAACCTGGCTGTGGCCTGGCTGCTGTGGGCCTATAGGGATGGTGACAGCAATATGCGCAGCGTCTGGCTCTGCACCCGCAACGATGCCATCGGCAACGTCGCGGTACTGCTGGCAGCCCTGGGGGTATTTGGTACCCAAACCGCCTGGCCGGATCTGGCCGTGGGCACACTGATGGCGGTTCTGGCACTGAGCAGCGCCTGGCAGGTGACACACAGGGCACGGCAAGAACTAAAACAGGCCGCGTCAGCAGCTCAAACCTGACTGGGATCGCCCGCCAGCGGAAAGAAGGCCGTAAAGCGGGTGCTGGACTCACTGGATTCGCAGGCCAAGGTGCCGCCGTGGGATTGCACGATGGAACGGGTGATTGCAAGACCCAGGCCTGCATGACTACTGTGACCTTCACGGCGTGCAGGATCTGCACGGTAAAAGCGATCGAACAGCCGCTCTATATGCTCAGGCGGAATCACTGTGCCGACATTGGTGACGCTAACTTCCAGACTCTGTGCACCGGTGACAATGCCCACCGTGACAGTGCCGCCCTCGACCGAGTGCCGGATCGCATTGGACAGCAGATTAGACAGCGCCCGGCGCAGCATTGAAGCGTCGCCCATCAGTGTGCCCTGGCCGCTGCAGCACAGGGAAATACCGTCTTCTTCGGCTAGCAGCTCATAGTATTCAAATAGTTGATTAACAAGCGCGTTCATCTCAACAGGCTGATGCTCGGGCACGATCAGGGCATTGTCGGCCTTGGCGATAAACAACATTTCCTCCACCATCTTCGCCATGCGCTGCAACTCTTCCAGGTTCGAGTAGAGCGCTTCGTGGTACTCCTCAGAACGGCGCTCCCGCGACAGCACAACCTCGGTATGGGTAATCAGGCTGCTGATAGGGGTGCGCAGTTCGTGGGCGATGTCGGAGGAAAAGTTGGACAACCGTACAAAGTCATCGTCCAGGCGCTGCAGCATTGAATTGAAGCTGTGCGCCAGCCCCTGCAACTCGCCCGGCACCTCCTGCATGGGAACACGATCAGACAGTGACTGCGCCGATATCGACGACACCACCTGGGTTACTGAACGCACGGGCCTGAGGCCATTGCGCGCCACTAGCCAACCCAGCCCTGCGCTGAACAGGGCGCAAAGGGAGAAGCCAACCCAGAACCAATGGGTCAGGGAGTGCAGATAACGCTGATGCAGGGTGCTGTCGAGTACCAGTTCGATGCGCAGAGTCCGATTTCCCGGCAACGGCAGTTCACGATTAAGCCCACGATAGAACCTGTCCTGGCTTTCCCACTCCCAGGCCTTGTCACTCAGACCTGACAACAGGCGGGCTGGGACCTGGAGCGCGGCAGGTTCGGCAAACCAGAGCTCGCCTTCGGGCCCGCGAATCATGGCCGCCAGCCCCGGGTGATGGGACAGCAAAGCCCGCAGTTCCGGCAGGCGGCGCTCAAAAGCCGACCTATCTGTCACCTGTTGCAGTATGCCCGCCGCACTCTGCGCCTTGCTCGAGAGTTCCTGCTGATCAAGCATGCCAAAATGCATCATGCTCAATTGCTTGAACAGGATACCCGCCAGCAGCAGTACAGAGAGTACCGCCAGCGAGAACATCAGGCTCAGGCGCATTGTCAGTGTCGGTATTCTCACGGATCGCTACTCCTTTGCAACGGGGAAAAGCATCCATGTCGCGCCTGCAAGACTTTAGCCACAAGCGAGGAAAAGCGGTCAGGGCAGAGGGATTTCAAGCACATACCCCATGCCGCGCACCGTCTGAATCAGGCGCGGATTGTAGCCGTCGTCGATCTTGCTGCGCAGACGCCGTATCGCCACCTCGATCACGTTGGTGTCACTGTCAAAATTCATGTCCCAGACCTGGGAGGCAATCAGCGACTTGGACAACACCTCACCACGTCTGCGCAACAGCAGCTCGAGCAAGGCGTATTCCTTGGCGGTCAGATCAATGCGTTTGCCCCCTCGATAAACCCTGCGCTTCATCAGTTCAACTTCCAGATCGGCAACCTGCAGGCTGGTCTGCGCCGGGGCCTGGTTGCTGCGCCGCAGCAGGGTACGCACCCGGGCCAGCAGCTCTGAAAAGGCAAAGGGCTTGGTCAGGTAATCATCGGCGCCAAGCTCCAGCCCCTTGACCCGATCGTCGACACCGTCACGGGCGGTAAGGAACAGCACCGGCAATTCCTCACCGCGTTCACGCAGCTCCCGGATGACCGCCCAGCCATCCAGCCCCGGCATCATGACATCCAGAATCAGCAGGCCGTACTGATCATTCAGCACCCGTTGCAGGGCATCGGCACCGTTTTCGGTGCGCTCCACGCTGAAGCCAGCCTCGCTCAGGCCTTTTTGCAGATAGGTTCCGATCTTGGGCTCATCTTCCGCCAGCAGTATTTTCATGGGCTGAAGTTTCCGCGTTATGAAATATTTTCTTTGGTCTTTCATTCTGCATTGAAGACCAGGTCAAAACCACAAGCTGACAGAAATGTAATGCTGGGGTCAGGTTACTGTCAGGCATGGGCCAGTACACTTGAACGCAGTCATCTAAGAAACCGAAAAAGGATTACACCATGTTCTCTATCAAGCCTCTTGTAGCTGCATTCTGTCTTTCTGCCCTGGCTCCCCTAGCCATCGCCGGTGGCACCCATGGTGGGCACAGTGACGAGGCGGCTCCTAATATCGGCAAGCCCGGTGTTGCTGCACAAGCCACTCGCACCGTTACCATGGCACTTTATGACAACTACTACGAAGTCGATACGCTGGAAGTGAAAGCCGGTGAAACCGTGCGTTTTCAGCTGAAGAACGAAGGCGTACTGCTGCACGAATTCAACATCGGCACAGCGGCTATGCACAAGAACCATCAGAGCGAAATGCTAAAGATGATGGAGCACGGCATGATGACGCCGACCGGCATGGTTGAAATGGACCATAGCGGCATGGAAGGCATGGAAGGCATGAAGCATGACGATCCCAACAGCATTCTGCTGGCACCGGGCGAGTCCAAGGAAATAACCTGGACCTTCTCAGGCGATGCTGAGCTGGAATTCGCCTGCAACATGCCAGGCCACTATCAGGCAGGCATGGTGGGTGAAGTTTCCAGCCACTGATTCAGGCCTAACCGTTCCACCATTTTAGGAGATCCTGATGCGACTCAGAATGATGAAAGGATTAATTCTGGCCATCGCCAGCATGGCGCCGCTTGGCGCCATGGCTGGAACCTACGACCTGGTCATCGACGAGCAAATCGTCAATATTACCGGCAAAGACAAAAAGGCCATGACCATCAATGGTCAGCTGCCGGGGCCAACGCTGCGATTCAAGGAAGGCGAAGATGTGACTATCAACGTCACCAACCGTCTGGACGTCGACAGCTCCATTCACTGGCACGGGCTGCTACTTCCCTACCAGATGGATGGCGTGCCGGGTATCAGCTTTGACGGTATCAAGCCGGGCGAAACCTTCAGCTACCAGTTCCCAATCAAGCAATCAGGCACTTACTGGTACCACAGCCACTCTGGTTTTCAGGAGCAGGAAGGTGTATTCGGCTCTATCGTGATCGAGGCGGAGAAACGTGAGCCCTTCAAGGTCGACCGCGAGTACGTGGTTATGCTGTCTGACTGGTCCGATGAGACCGGCGATCAGATCTTCGCCAACCTCAAGGCCCAGAGCGACTACTACAACTACAGCCAGCAGACGGTTGGCGACTTCTTCGATGATGTAAAAGCCAACGGCTGGAGCGCGGCACTCAAGGACCGTCTGTCCTGGGGCAGCATGCGCATGATGCCCACTGACATCGCCGACGTATCGGGTTACACCTTCCTGATGAACGGCAAGGCGCCGGAAACCAACTGGACAGCGCTGTTCGAGAAGGGTGAGCGGATTCGCCTGCGCTTCATCAACGGCTCTGCCATGAGCTATTTCGACGTACGCATTCCCGGTCTGGAAATGACCGTGGTGCAGTCCGATGGCAACAATGTACAACCGGTTACCGTCGATGAGTTCCGCATCGCCGTCGCCGAGACCTACGATGTGATCGTACGCCCGCGCGAAGACAAGGCCTTCACTATCTTCGCTGAGTCCGTATCCCGTACCGGTTATGCCCGCGGCACCCTGGCCCCGCGCGAAGGCATGGCAGCCGAAGTTCCCGAGTTGCGTGACAGCCTGCTGCTCACCATGTCCGACATGAGCATGGCCAGCATGGGTGGCATGGATCATTCCAGCATGGCAGGTATGGAAGGCATGGATCATTCCAAGATGGCCGGCATGGCTGACATGAAAGGCATGGATCACTCCAAGATGGCCGGCATGGCTGACATGAAAGGCATGGATCACTCCAAGATGGCCGGTATGGCTGACATGAAAGGCATGGACCACTCCAAGATGGCCGGCATGGCTGACATGAAAGGCATGGATCACTCCAAGATGGCTGGAATGGCTGGAATGGAAGCTATGGACCATTCCAAGATGATGATGGGCAGCTCTTCTGCCAATAGCGACTATGCACCAGGCAGCGGCCTTACGCCTGAAGCAGCCAACGGTGGCAAGTTCCTGGTATACGCCGACCTCAAGGCCCAGACCCCCTTCGCCGACTACCGTGAACCGGATCGCGAAATCGAGCTGCGCCTGACCGGCAACATGGAGCGCTACTTCTGGTCCATCAACGGTATCAAGTACTCCGATGCAGAGCCGGTACGCCTGAAAATGGGTGAGCGGGTACGCATCAAGTTCGTCAACGACACCATGATGATGCACCCCATGCACCTGCATGGCATGTGGATGCAGCTCGACAAGGGCAACGGCCGATTCAGCCCGCTCAAGCACACTGTTAACGTGGCACCCAACACCACGCTGACCGTCGATGTACCTGTGGATGCACTGGGCGAGTGGGCTTTCCATTGCCATCTGATGTACCACATGGCTGCGGGCATGTTCCGCAAGGTAATCGTTGAGGAGGCCGTCGTTCCGGCTGCGGCGCAATGAGAAAGGGGAACTGCATGACCGTCAAAAAGACCGCCTGCGCATCCGCGCTACTGCTGGGGGCAACCCTGGCACTGGGTGTTTCGTCTTTCGCCAGCGCAGAGATGAAAGACGACTCCATCATGACCAAGTTCATGCTGGACCGTTTCGAAACCCGCCATCAGGACGGGGAAGATGTACTGAGCTGGGAAGCCCAGATCAATGCCCGTACCGATTACCAGGGCATGGCCTTCAAGACCAGCGGCGAGCGCCTGAACAACGGCCCGACAGAGAGTGCTGAACATCAACTGCTGTATCAGCGTCTGGTGTCTGAGTTTTTCGACGCCCAGTTTGGGATTCGCTACGACAGTCAACCCGGACCTTCCCGCACCTACGCAGTAGCAGGCTTGCAGGGGCTGGCGCCTTACTGGTTTGAAGTGGATGCCAACCTGTTTCTGAGCAACAAAGGCGACGTTTCGGCCAGTATCGAAGCCGAATACGACCTGCTGCTGACTCAGCGACTCGTGCTGCAGCCTTCTGCCGAACTCACCGTTGCTTTCAGTGACGACGAGGAAATCGGTGTCGGCTCAGGCCTCAGCAGCGCTGAAGTCGGCGTCCGCCTGCGCTATGAAATTAGCCGCAAGTTCACCCCTTATGTGGGTGTGAACTGGGAGAAATCCTTCGGTAACACGGCGGACTTTGCTCGCGAGGAAGGCGAAGATACGGAAGTCGGCTCTGTCGTGATTGGCGTTTCGGCCTGGTTCTGAGAATAGAGCCAGTCGGATCTGCGGTCTCCCCTTGTGGCCCCTAAACTCACACCGCCCTCTACTCGATGGGCGACGTGAGCCGGGAGAGTGCTCCCGGCACTATGCCCACAAGGACGGCACGCACGGAAGGCGAAGATACGGAAGTCAGCTCCCTGATGTTCGGCGTCTCGACCTGGTTTTAGTAGTACAGATGTTAGTGGGGGTGCAGGCTATGAAAGCATACTGTACATCCTCATTTACTCGCCGATATCCTGGTGAAAACCCGGAGCCATCCTTGGCTCTGGGCGCAACGTCCAGCTGCACACTAAGCCAAGATACCGCAGCCGACGCTTTGCAGGCGCCGGCTGCATCAGATTCAGCTTCCCCTGTTCGGACTCGTGGGTACTTTGCTCACGCAGTTCGAACGTTTTCGCAGCGATGAACCCTTTAACGGTCTCCCTCTATGCTGCAACAAATTCATCTGTTTGGTGACGACCTCGTCTCCGCCTATTTCAGTCATTCCCACTGGTGGCTACACACCACTGTGCACTGGATCCTGCTTGGTGCGCCTGTAACCATGGTGGCAGTGCTGGCTCTGCGACTGCAGACAAGCGTACGCCGCTATCTGCAGGCCAATCCTGACCCGCTGTCACGCCGTCGAATTCACAATAAAGAGCGCAACAAGGAACGCAACTCGGCCATCCAGGGTTCGGTATACAGCTATATCATCCAGCATACTGGCCGGCAGCAACTCATGCTGCTTGGACTGGCCCTGACGGCACTGCCATTACTGTATGTCACACTGGAGATTCCCAAGCACATCATCAACCATGCTATCGGCTCCGATGATTTCCCCATTCAGATTATTGGCATCGAAGCGCAGCAGATTGAATTCCTGTTTGGTCTTTGCCTGCTGTACCTGCTGACGATTCTGCTCAGCGGCTCGCTGAAGTATTCCCTTAACCTGTCCAAGGGACTACTGGCTGAGTCGGTATTGCGCAGGCTGCGCGTCAAGGTGTACAGCATCTGGCACAGGCGCGAGCGCGACAACGGTCATAGTCAGATAATTCCGGTGATCGTGCAGGAAGTGGAAGCCATCGCCGGCTTCGCGGGGGACATTATCGTACTGCCCGTATTCCAGGGCGGCACCTTTCTCACCATCCTGTTCTTTCTGTTTATGCAGGACCCACTGCTGGGGGCCGCCGCCATATCACTGCTGCCGCTACAACTGGTGGTAATTCCCCACCTGCAAAAGAAGGTCAATAAGCTCGGCCGTGACCGCATGCAGGAAGTGCGTAACCTTGGGCAGATCATCGGCGAAATGCCGGCATCGTCCTACAGCAAAACGGCGCGGGCAATGCGTTCCATCCGCAACCTTCAAAGCATCCGCGTCGAAATATTCCGGCGCAAGTTCCTGATGAAGGGGCTTTACAACTTCGCCACCCATCTGACACCGTTCTTCTTCTACACCATCGGTGGTTACCTGGTCATCGAAGGGAAGCTCACCTTCGGCGCTCTTGTTGCCGCGCTCGCCGCCCACAAGGATTTTTCATCGCCGCTCAAGGAGCTGTTCAAGTATTACCAGACGGGTGAAGACGTGCGGGTACGCTGGGTAGAACTGTCCAGGCTGTTGCAGCCTTAACAGCCTATCGGACTTAACACACACCTACTCGACTCGGGCATCCCGCTTCGCCCTGCATCCATGCGGAAAAGCCCGACAGTCGGACAGCCGCTATTTGAGGTCGAACTGAAAGGCGCTCTCCACCAGTGTACCGGCCTGCACCAACTGCACCCGGGCGCGCCATGCCATGGCATGGGCATGACCAGGCAACGCCAGGGTACCGTTAAACTGCCCAGGGCCCGCAGGCAGCAGCGCCAGCTCATTAACACCCATAAACATGTCAACGCCCTCGAACTCAATGCGCGCAGTATCGGGCTCCATGCCGCTGACCTTGAGACTGAAGTTCAGCGGCTGATAGGACGCCAGCACAGGGGCCTCCACCGCCAGCTCCAGATTCAATTCACCACGACTGGCAATACAGGCACCCTGGGCAAAATCACAGGCAGGCGCGCTTATAACCTCGCCGGACAGCAATGCCTCGCTCGCCCGGCCCGCCGGTTGATAAAGCTTGGGAAACAGCAATACCGCTCCCAGAATCAAAACCGAAAGCGCCACTACGCCATATTTTTTTGCCACAGCGCGGCGGCTGTCGGGTATTGCTGTCATCGGATTGCCCTGGTGTCTTGATACTGATGAGTCTGATAATGCGCTGCGAGTTTATCACTCGCAGCGCATTATCAATGGCGATAACGCCCAAAAAATCAGGGATTCTGCCGCGCCCGTGCTATCAGGTTTTCAAAGGTCGCCTGATCCGCAGCGCCACCAACAATTTCAGCGCCAATCACAAAGCCCGGTGTACCTGTGATGCCCAGCGAACGGGCCAGGGCGCGGTTACGCGCAAACTGAGCGCTGATTGCCTCGGCCTGCATATCGGTTTTGAGCCGGTCTATATCCAGCCCCAGATCCGCTGCATACTCCAGAATCAGTGCCTCGCTAAGTCGGCGGGATGAATTCATCATGGCGTTATGCAGCCCCAGGTACTTGCCCTGGGCATCTGCGGCCAAGGCCGCTCGGGCAGCATATTCGGAGACGGGCCCCAGTATCGGGAACTCCTTGTAAACGATACGCAGTTCCTTGTCCTGCTGCTCGAGCGCATGCATGACAGGCGCTACCTTCTTGCAGTAAGTGCAGTTGTAGTCAAAAAACTCCACCACAGTCACGTCACCCTCGGGATTACCGCCCACGGGGGCTTCAGGATCGGCCAGCAACTGGGCGCCGCTCTGCGCGACTATCGCCTTCACCCGCTCTTCCTTTTGTACTTGCTGCTGCGCCTGATACAGCTGAAAAGCCTGTACCACTATTTCGGGGTTGCTGAGGATATAGTCCTTCACCCGCTGCTCGAACTCGGCCGTAGCGGGCAGACTATGTTCGGCCTCGGCGGCGATGGTCTGGGTCGCCATGGTAATGGCCAGTCCCAGCCCAGCGGCGGCGATCCCCTGCAGAGCTCGCCTGGCAATGCCCTGAGGCACGAACCCTTGTACTAAACCTGCTTGCATCTGCTTTCCCTCTGAATTCAATAAGATGCCGGCCCACGCGACCGGCACAGACCGTTCAGTACTGCCGGGTTTTATCTTCCTGCCAGGCCTGAATTTTTGGCGACCAGTGACTTTTTAAAAAAGCCAGCAAGTCCCAGATTTGTTCATCACTAAGCTGCCCACCAAAGGCAGGCATGTCACTCTCGTAACCGACCGGCGCATAGGGCGGTACCAGGCCACTGCGGATAATGCCAAAGAGTACCTGATCAGGGTGATGCCAGGTATGGCCGCTTTCATCATGGGGCGGCGCAGGCATGCGCCCGCTGGGCAGCGGCTTTTGCCAGTCAGGCTGACCCTGGAGCTGCCCCTGGTGGCAGGCGATGCAGTATTGTCCGTATAGCAGCTGTCCTGCGGCCACCTGAGCGGCATCCTGCGGATTAGCCTTGCCTCCCGTTGGGCTCAGCCACTGCACCAGCAGGGCACCACCCAGCGCCAGTACCAGCAGCGCAGACACCAGCCAGGGCATGACACTCGAGCCCTTAGTTGCCGCCTTAGTCATGCTGATTCCCTGCAGGTTGACGCAGATACTTGATCAACGCCGCAATCAGCAAAACCGCCACGCTGATCGACAAAACGCCCATCAGCGCCATCATCCAGTGACCGCCCCCCATGCACTCCATCATCGTATTCATTGATTTAACTCCTGTGCGCTTGCCTTCTTTACCTTAACGGCACCCGATGGCCGCAATCGAACCCCGCACAGCGGGGCCCGAATACAGCTCAACTACCAGGGCAAAATACAGCCAAAATGTACGTTACTCGACGGCAAAGACCTTGGGCATACCCTCGGCGAGTTCATAGATTTTCAGAGGCTCGGTTTTCTGCCCACCCATACCGGGAGAACCCGCGGGCATGCCAGGCACGGAAATACCGCGAATCTGCGGCCGTTCCGCCAGCAGCCGGCGGATCGAGTCTGCCGGCACATGGCCTTCAACCACATAGCCATCAATCAGCAGGGTATGGCAGCCTTCAAGTTTTTCCGGCACACCGTTTTGCTGCTTGAAAGCTGCCAGGGTGTCGGTCGCGACCACCTCAATCTCGAACCCTTGTTCTTCAAGGTAATCGGCATGCCCCTGGCAGCAGCCGCATTGCGGATTCTTGTACAGGGTTCCCTTGATGGGCTCAGCGGCCCAGATCAGCCCGGACAATGCCAGCCCAATAACGAGTGTCAGTGCATTCAAAAGTTTCATGTTTGTTTCCTTCACAGAATAAAAGACGACAACCCACGGGACGGCAGGTCACGCCGGGGATGCGAAACAACACTCAGCAAGATAGAGCGCTCCCGTGGAGAGTCGTTGAACAGATTCTAAGGCCGTCTGTACAGACAACCGGATAAGCGTCAGACGATCAGGGATAGCCGGGGAGGCTGAGGCTCGGGAGCCGGGGGGAGTGAAGCATGAAAGTGACGCAAAGGCGCCCGCAGCATGGCATGCGGTAACCTAGGCTCGCTCTGGGCGCTGTCGAGCACCGCCGGTACGCTGGCGCAGGCGCCGCTGACGCAGTCCGACAGCAGGGTGTCGGTATCATCACAGCCACCGCAGTTGTCGTCGCTGTCCATCTGCCCCATCTGGGTGGCGGACATGGACATCAGCTGCGCATCCATCTGAATACGCGCGCTACTCTGCAAAGACAGGCTCAGTAACAGGCATACAAGTGCGAAGACCGCCAGAAGGCGCTGTGTGGTGATGATTTTCATGATGCCCGATTAAAGCATGGGCCCTGCAGTGGATCAAGCTGGAAAGGCGCGCGGACAATGACCCGCAACCATAGGCCCTTAGTGGCAATATTGGGCTTAACATGCACCAAAAGACGTTAAAACACGACATAACATTGCCTTGGACAGGGTATCGCCTTATTCTATCGGGTTTCCTCGCCGCCGCGTTCTATCTCTATTTCCATGGAACCCGGCGCGCGTGATACTGGGGCGCCATTTTATGCGCCTTCCTGCTCGCCTGGCATTTTTTGCCGGCTGGCCTTTGCAAGGCTGCAGGCCCAGTATTACGCCTTGCCAATTTTCCGTTTTGATTTAGCTGACAGGACAATGTGATGAGTGTAAAAGTCGCCATTGTGATGGGTTCGCGCTCCGACTGGCCCACCATGAAAGAGGCTGCCGACATTCTGGATGCACTGGGTGTGTCCTACCATGCCGAGGTGGTCTCCGCCCACCGCACGCCGGACAGGATGTTCCGTTTCGCCGAAGAAGCCGCCGAGCGCGGTTTTGAAGTCATTATCGCCGGCGCCGGCGGTGCCGCCCACCTGCCGGGCATGATCAGCAGCAAGACGCTGGTGCCGGTACTGGGTGTACCCGTTCAGAGCAAGGCCCTGAGCGGCATGGACAGCCTGTACTCCATCGTGCAGATGCCCCGCGGCGTAACAGTCGGCACCCTGGCGATCGGCGGCGCTGGCGCCTTTAATGCTGGCCTTATGGCCATTCAGATGCTGGCCGTGCACGATCCGGCTTTGCGTGAGCGTCTGCAGCAGTGGCGTACGGCCCAGTCCCAGACGGTACTGGACAACCCGGATCCCAGGAGCTGAATGATGCTGCCACGTATCGCCATTATCGGTAACGGCCAGCTGGGCCGCATGCTAAAGCAGGCTGGCGCCCCCATGGGCATCGAAGTACTGCCCTGCGACCCAAGCCTAAATGAGCCGGTAGAGCTTAATGCCGACGATGTCATCACCGTCGAGCAGGAGCTCTGGCCCGATACGCCACGCAGCCGCCAGCTAACGGCTCACCCTGGCTTTCTCAATGCCCGCGCCACCCAGTTAATCCGCGACCGCCTTAGCGAGAAGAGCCTGCTCGACCACCTCAAGGTCGGTACCGCACCCTGGTGCAATGTCACCCCGGACCACACTACCGAACACCTGGCGCTGGTGGGTGACAAGCTCGTTATCAAGCGCCGTCAGGGCGGTTACGACGGCCGCGGTCAGTGGCGCTGGAAACAGGGCGAGCCGGCGCTGGACGAGTGGCTGGGCGAGTGCATCGCCGAGAAAATGATTCCGTTCGATGAAGAAGTATCCCTGGTGGGTGCCCGCGGCCACGATGGCAAATGCGTTTTCTACCCGCTAACGCTGAACCTGCATCAGCAGGGCATACTCCACGCCAGTGTCGGCGGGCTCAAACGCCTGGCGCCACTACAGGCCAAAGCCGAAGAATGGCTGACCCGCATCATGGTCGAGCTGGACTATGTCGGCGTCATGGCCATGGAGTGCTTCGTTGTGGACGACACTTTGCTGGTGAATGAGCTGGCACCGCGCGTACACAATAGCGGCCACTGGACCCAGGCCGGGGCCAACCCGAGCCAGTTCCAGCTGCACCTGCGCGCCGTCACCGACCTGCCGCTATTTACGCCTGCGGTCGATGGCCTTAGCGTGATGTGGAACCTGCTGGGCCGCGACTGGTCCACCGACTGGCTGGCAGTACCGGGCTGCGACGTGCACTGGTACGAAAAGGAGATTCGACCAGGCCGCAAGGTTGGGCACGTTAACCTGCACCGCGGTGCTGTGACCGACCTGCAGGCCAGCGTCAATCAACTGGCCGCCTTACTGCCGGAAAATGACCGCAGCCCGCTGCTCTGGGCACTGCACGAGATCCAGGCCGACAGCTCTGCCTGATTCGTCACCACCACAGAGCCCACATAAAAAACCGCTGCAGGAGAAGTCCTGCAGCGGTTTTTTGTGCGCGACAGCCAGCCCTAAAAGTAAGGCGCCTTAGAGCATTTTCACGAAATACTTGTCTGTAAATCAAGGTTGCTCTGAGTGCTGCCTTACTTCGAAGTGGCCGGATATGGGGCGAGGTAAGATGAAAGTGCTCGAGTTGCCTACTGCCACCGAAACATCAGAGCGGCTCTTGTTCCCCCTTATGAAGCCAGCGAGCACTGAGGTCATTCGACGAATAGGCCCGAAGGGGCGCAACAGGGACTGATGCGCCTGCGATGAGGTACATGGATGTACCGTCAGTGCAGCCCGCCGAATGATCTCAGAGCGCAGCGAATAGACTTCATTGGGGCGTGCTTTCTTTGGTTACTTTATTTGCACGAGCAAAGAAAGTAACGCGCCATCAAACCGCTCCGATATCCCAGCCGGCACTGGCTCCAACAGGGTCACCTTAATCTCGTCTCAATCATCGCACTGGGTCGATGTAAGATGAAAGTGCTCTAGTGTCAGAGGCCGTCTGTGAACAGATCCTCGGCATGGGTAAAGCTTTTGAACTCCAAGCCATTACCCGCTGGATCAAGAATAAAAAAAGTTCCCTGCTCGCCCGGTTTGCCGGCATAGCGCAGTGTCGGCTCGATCAGAAAAGGCACGCCCGCCACCCTGATGCGAGCGGCCAGGGCATCCCAGTCACGCCTCTCCAGTACCACGCCGAAATGCCGCAGCGGCACCTGAATACCGTCCACTTCACTGGTCGCCATGCTGCGATCATCCGTATTCAGGTGCGCCGAAAGCTGATGGCCGAAGAAGTCGATATCAACCCAGTGGTCGCTGTCGCGCCCCAGGGCACAACCGAGCACCTGTACATAAAACGCCTTGGTCGCGGCCAGATCCTGCACGGGAAAGGCCAGATGAAACACCGGTTCTGCTGCCATTTTTCACTCCAGACAAGGACTCCAGATCAGGCCCCTGCCGCCGTCTCCGGCGGCTCCTGAGCTTCAGACTCAGGCGCGCCACGGCGCGACCACCTGCGCAGGTCCTCCAGCACCATGTAATTTACCGGCACCATCAGCAGGGTAATAAAGGTGGCAAACAGGATACCAAAACCCAGGGACACCGCCATGGGGATCAGGAACTGTGCCTGGGTCGACTCCTCGAACAGCAGGGGCATAAGCCCGAAAAAGGTCGTCAGGGATGTCAACAGTACCGGGCGAAAGCGCGAACTGCCCGCCGACAGTACCGAGCGCAGCAGCGCCCGCTGACTGCCATCGGTCGTAGCCCGGCGCTTGTTGATAAAGTCCACCAGCACCAGACTATCGTTCACCACCACGCCAATCAGAGCCATGAGCCCCATCATGCTCATGATGGTCAGATCCATGCCCATGATCCAGTGGCCGATCACTGCGCCTATGGCGCCAAAGGGAATCACCGACATCACAATCAGCGGCTGCAGATAGGAACGGAACGGAATCGCCAGCAGGCTGTAAATCACGAACAGTACGAACGCCAACCCCAGCTGCAGCGAGCCGAAGGATTCCTGCTGCTCCCGCGCCTCACCTTCAAGACTGTAGGACACGCCGGGGTACTGCAGCATCAGATCATCCAGGAAGCTGCGCATATCCTCGGTCAGCACCGTCATATTGGTGGTTTCCTTGTCCAGATCGGCAGTCACGCTGACGGTACGAAAACGGTCAATGCGATAGATCGCCGTCGGGCTCTTGCCGGGCTTGAGCGCCGCCACGTGAGACAGCGGCACCGCGCTGCCATCATCGAGGCGAATCAGCATGCCCTGCAGGCTGGATACGGACTGGCGCTCCGATTCCGGCAGGCGCACCATGACCCGCACATCATCACGTCCGCGCTGCACCCGCTGCACCTCAATGCCAAAGAAAGCCTGGCGCACCTGGTTTATCAGCTGCGATCGGGTCAGCCCCAGAGCCTCGCCCTGGGCTGTGAGTTCGAGCTGAATTTCCTCCTTGCCATCGGACAGGTTATCGACGATATCGAACAGGGTCGGATAGGTCGAAAGGCGCGTCTTGACCTTGTCCGCCACCTCGGACAGTCGGCGCAGATCCTGGCCACTGAGCTGGATATCAACCGGATCACTCACACGGCCAAACTCGGCACGATAGGTGAGCGCCTCGGCTCCCGGCACCTGGCCCACGGCTTTGCGCCACTCACGCACCAGCTCCGAGCTGGTCACCTCGCTGGAACGCTGCTCCGGCGACAGAATCTCAAACCGCACTGAGCCTGTGTGGGAACTGCCGCCGGCGGAGCCCGTGCTCGCCAGAATATTCAGGATCACGCTTTGGCCCGAAACCGGATCGCGGTACTTGTCCTTCAGTGCCCGGGCTTCGTCCACCATGCGCACAATATAACGATCGGTCACCTCGAACGGGGTGCCGGTGGGCAGTGTCAGCGACGCCCGCGCCGTTTCGCTCTGGATACGCGGGAAGAACACGAAGCGCGTCCAGCCACTCAGGATCATGCTGAGGATGAGGATAAGAATGCCGGCAAATATAGCCAGGGTCACATAACGGTGCCGCAGGCACTGTTTGAGCAGGGGCCTGTAGTAGCGCAATATCGCACGCTCAAAACCGTCGGCGAAGCCCTGCTGCAACCGCTCCAGTCGGGATTGCCCTGCCGTATGCTGGCGCAGGCGGATATGCTTGAGGTGTGCAGGCAGTACAAACTTGGACTCGATCAGAGAGAACAGCAGCACGGGAATCACTACCGCCGGAATCTGCGCAAAGAACACGCCGCGACCGCCCTCAATAAACGCCAGCGGCAAAAAGGCCGCCACAGTGGTGAGCACGCCGAAGGTCACCGGAATGGCGACCTCTTCGGTACCTCGAATGGCCGCATGCAGGCTGCTTTCGGCGCGGCGCATGTGACTGTAGACGTTCTCCCCGGTAACAATGGCGTCGTCCACCACTATCCCCAGCACCAGAATAAAGCCGAACAGGCTCATGATATTCAGGCTGACACCGAATACCGGCAGCAGCAGGAAAGCACCCATAAAGCTGATCGGTATGCCCAGAAATACCCAGAAGGCGATGGACGGACGCAGGAACAGCGTCAGTAGCAGTAGCACCAGAATACCGCCCTGCAGCGCATTGGAGAGCAGGGTATTGAGACGCTTTTTCACCACCTCGGAGTCGTCATCCCAAAAGCTCAGGGTCATGCCCACCGGCAAGGTCGCCTGCTGCCGCTCTATATAGTCTTTCACGGCATCGGCCACACCTATGGCACTCTGGTTGCCCACCCGGTACACCTCGATCAGCGCCGCCTGCTGGCCGTTAAAGCGGGTGCGCAGCGGCGTTTCCTCGAAGCCATCATTGACCCGTGCCAGATCCCCCAGCCGGATAATACTGCCATCAGGATTGGTCTTGATCACCAACCGATCGAACTCGTCACGCTGGTAGGCCTGACCCTTGGAGCGCAGCAGAATATCGCCGCCATCTGTACGCAGGTTACCCGCCGACAGGTCGACGGAACCGCCGTCGATGGCGGCGGATATATCCGCCAGTGTCAGGCCGTATTCCCGTAGCCGGTCCTGGGTCAGCTCAACCGATATTTCATAATCGCGCACCGCATCCAGATCAACCTGGGTCACCTCGGGCAGACGCGACAGGTCATCCCGCACCCGCTCGGCGTACTCCTTGATTTCGCGCTCGGAAAAATCCCCCGACACAGTCACCGACAACACCTCGCGCTTGCGCGTCGCCAGACTGATTACCGGCCGATCCGCTTCCGTGGGCAGGGTGTTGATGCCATCGACTCGGCTTTTGATATCGGCCAGCAGCTCCCGTGGGTCGTAATCACTGTCTATTTCTATATCGATTGAGGCCGCGCCTTCCTGTGAGCGGCTGCTGATTTTCTCGATGCCTTCCAGGTCCTGGACGGCTTCCTCGATGCGTACCGTCACGCCCTGCTCCACATCCTCGGGCGTGGCGCCGCGCAAGGACACCGACACGCTCACGACATCGGCCACAAAGGACGGAAACACTTCCAATGGAATTCGGGTCGTCAGCGACATAATGCCGCCAAAGAGAATGCAGACCATCAGCAGGTTGGCAGCAACGTGATTGCGGGCAAACCAGGCGATCATGATCCGGCACCCTTGTTATCCGCACCCTTGCCGTTGCGCTTGCCGGGCCGTGCTGCGGCATCAGCATCGGTGCCAGTAGCCTGAGCACCATTTGTAACCTGCACACGGGTACCACTACTGACCTGACCCAGCGCAGTTGTCACCAGTTGCTCACCGGCTTTGAGTCCCGTGCCTATCAGGGCCTGGGTATCGTTTTGCCACAGCACCTCGACCTCCTGACGCCGCAGCAGCCCATCATCCACCAGATAGACATAGCTGCCCTGATAGAGGGTGCTGTTGGGGATCACCAGCACCGATTGCAGCAACCGGCCCTCAATCTGCGCGCTGACATACTGATTAATCTTCAGTGGCTGGCGTCCCTGTGCCTTAAGCCCGTAGGGATCATCGATCACCGCCACCACATGCAGCTGCTGACTGCTGCTATCAATGGCGCCCTCGGTACGCACGATAGCCCCCTGCCAGCTCTGGCTGCCGGCCAGGGTGGAATTCAGTGTGACCACCGGCAGCGCCTGTTCTGTTGCGTTGTCAAAACGGTAGGCTTCGGGCAGGCGGATATACTCCAGATCCGGGTTCTTCAGCGGCAATCGCACCTCGACATAATCGATGGCGTAGATTTCCGCCAGGGTGGTGCTGCTGTTGACGAGCTGTCCAACATCCACTGACTTGGACAGTACTCGCCCGGCAAAGGGCGCAAGAATGCGGGTACGCTCCAGGTTCAACTGCGCCTGACGCACAGCGGCCTGCGCCGAGCCCATACTGGCCCTGGCGGCGGCCAGCTGTGGCTGACGCGACACCAGCGCAGGCGGCGCCTCGCTATTCCCCAGCCGGCGCCAGTCCTGTAGCGCCTGCTCGGCCTGGGCCTGCTCTTCCTGCAATGCCTGCTCGGCCTGAGCCAGATTAGCCCGCGCCGTGGCCAGTGCCGCTTCATAGTCTCTGGCATCGATACGTAGCAGCAGCTCACCCTGTTCAAAAAAGCCGCCTTCGCGGAAATCCGCGCCGATTTCCAGTATTTCGCCGGCGACCTGGGGCAGCAATGTGCTTTGGGTGCGCGGGCGCACAACACCATAACTTTGCAGCCGAACCTGATAGTCCTGCGGTTGCAGTACCTGAACCTCAACACGCACACTGGCTACTGGCGGGCTGCTGTTGCGACTGGCTTCGGGTCGATTAAGCATTATCAGTGCAGCTGCGGCGACAAAGACCGCGAAAACGAAAATGGGGAGGATTTTTCTGATCATGCGTCTTGATCGCCAGATAGGATTGCGGACGGAATGGAGGGCAGCTCAGCCACGGGGGCGGCAGTGGCAGCCGAGGCTTCGGCCGGGGCGAAATCACCGCCCAAGGCACGATACAGAGCCACGCGGTTGGTCAGCAGATCGGCCCGCAGGCCAATGACGGTGCTTTGGGCATCCAGCGAGCGCCGCTGAGCTTCCAGCACTGTGTTGTATTCCACCAGCCCTTTGCGGTACTGCGCAAATGCCAGTTCCTCGGCCAACAGCGCGTTGCGCTCGGCCTGCAGGTACTGTTGATACTGTTGCCCCAGCGCACTGGCACGGCTCAGGGCTGTTTCAACTTCGGCAAAGGCACTGAAAACCAGCCCCAGATACTGCTGTTCGAGCTGCTCCACCCGTGCTTGAGCCTGGGCTTCACCGGCCTTGAGTCGGCCAGCATTAAATAGCGGCTGCGTTAGTCCACCGGCCAGAGACCAGGCCAGGCTACCGCCAAGCAAGTCTGGCAAACGGCTCGCACTGTCTCCCAGGCTCGCGCTTATGGTAAGGCTGGGGAAACGCTGCTTGTGCGCGATAGCCAGGGCGCTATCAGCGGCCAGCAGCTCCATCCAGCTTGAGGTCAAATCAGGCCGACGGCGCAACAGCGTGCCCGGTACGCCCGCCGGCAGCGCCGAGTCGAGCACAGGCAGGGCATCAAGAGCAGCCCAGCGGCCATCGGGATAGCGCCCAAGCAACAATTGCAGTGCCCGCACAGCCTCGGTGCGGGCCTGGCGCTGCTCCGCCACCCGGGCCTGCTCGCTCTGTACATCATTGCGCGCCAGATACACATCCAGCGCACTGCGAAGGCCAAGCCTATAGCCTGACTCGATAATCTCCAGATTCTGCTCCAGGTTGCTCAGGCGACGGCTGAACAACGCCAGGCGCTGCTCCACGGCCTGCAATTCGAACCAGGCAGAGGCCAGATCACTGACCAGCGTCAGCCGCGCGCCCTCTAGTGCTGCCCGGCGCGCCGCCAGGGTCAAATTAGCCTGGCGTTCGCTGTCACTCAGCTTGCCCCACAGGTCCAGCTCCCAGCCCAGGGTCAGATCGGCGCCAAGACTGGAGACCCCGTTACCGCTACCACTGCCGCTACGCCCGGCGTCAAAATCGAATTCCAGCTCGGGGTAGAGTGGCGCACCGGCTATCACCAGACTCTGCTCTGCCTGTCGCACCAAAGCGCGCTGCTCGGCCAGACTGTAGCTGCCCGTCAGGGCTTCCTGCACCAGGGACTCCAACGCCGGATCCGCCAGGCTCTGCAGCCAGCCGGGCGCAGGCTCTTCGCCCTCAGTATCGGCGCTCTGCCACTGATCCGGGAGTCCTGGCGGGGGAGTATCCGTGCGGATAACGCTGCTGCTGCAACCGACCAGCAGCAACGACAACAAACTTGAATAGAGCAGGGGGGGCCTTAGTTTGAGCACGCGTTCCGGGACTCCAGTGGTCAAAGAGCTGAATCCTTAGCATAAGGGATTCCGTCTGCCGACGCAGTGCGCTTAACCTTTCTTTACGCAGATGCACAACCAGCCGAGTGGCCAGCCTCCGCTTCAGACCACCAAAGCTTGGTCCGGTTCGATAGGCTGCAGCGTTACCGAACGCCCGACACCCGCTTCGAAACTGTCAATAAAGGCTTGCTCAAGCTGCGTCTGTTCGCGCCCCAGCGGCTGCACAAAGCCAATGCAATACGACAGCGCCGGCTCAAAAGGCCTGACCAGACCGCTGTCCTGCGACAGCAGCAGAGCACTGAACGGGTCTACCAGCGCCACACCGACACCTTCACGCACCAGCGCCGGCGCAAGTATCGGCCGTTCCACCGCCAGCACCTCATCCGGGCGCACCAGACAGTCACGCAGCAGCCGCGCGGCACGCTGATACCAGGCGGAGTCAGAAGCCCCCACACTGATAAAGGGTTCAAGCTCCAGATCTTCAACCCGCACCCGAGCGCTGGCGCCAAAATGATGTCCCGCCGGGGCAATGCACACCTGATCGGCTCTGTAGGCCGGGCCTGGCTGAACGCCGGCGGTATCCGCCGGCAGCTCCACCAGCGCCAAATCAAACTGGTGAGCTGCGACCCGCGGCAGCAACTCATCGGTTTCGTAACAGCCCAGGCTAATGGCTACATCATCACGGCCGCGGCGAAAGCCCGCGATAATGGCCGGCAACACCGTCTGTGCCAACGCCGGAATGGCGCCAATACGCAGACTGCCGCTTTTCATCATGCGAATTTGATCGGCCGACTGCTCAAGGCGATCGAGTCCGCTAAAGTGATGCTGCACCTGACGATAGAACGCCCGCGCCGCCGCCGTGGCGTAGACCCGGCTATTGCGCCGTTCGAACAGACTAAAGCCCAGATCCTGCTCCAGATCTCGTATAAGACGCGAGATTGCCGGCTGTGACACGTCCAGACGGCGCGCGGCATCACTCATGGAGCCCTGCTGCATGATGGCCCTAAAGGCGTTGAGCTGTTTGGTATTCATGAATCTAACGCTAAGCCATAAGTTAATAGGAACAGTAGCGCGAGAATTTACCGGATAACTTATAGGGTTAGAAGGGGCGACGCAAAAAGAGGCTAGGGGCTAGGAACAAGGTGAAAGGTGAAAGGTGAAATATAACGGATAACGGATAACGGATAACGGATAACGGAAATTTTGAAAAAAGGTAACACTGAGGATTTTGTTCAAGCGGTAACGCTAGGAGGATAACCGAAGTTCTGCACCACTTACCGGATCTTGACCGGAATAAGTGGTGCAGATGGGGAGACTCGAACTCCCACGCCCTTTCGAGCACTAGCACCTGAAGCTAGCGTGTCTACCAATTCCACCACATCTGCATCGGTTGTGCTTTTTATCGAGAGCACACTCTTTTACGGTCTTGCGTACTTTCGTGGTTCACAAGCTGCACCGATCAGAGACTGGGCCCTGAAGTGGTGCAGATGGGGAGACTCGAACTCCCACGCCCTTTCGAGCACTAGCACCTGAAGCTAGCGTGTCTACCAATTCCACCACATCTGCGACGAAAGTGGGGCGAATTATATAGACGGTTTTTTGCCTTGTGAAGCCCCTAGATGAAAATATTTATCAATCAGACGCTAAACAGTTCGTAAAAGCCCCGGCAAGACTCTCCAGGTAGTCAACGTAGGCAGTGGGGCCGGGTTCAAAGCCCCGAGCCAGCGGGTCGAGCTCGCCATGACGCACATCGATGCCCTGAGTCACACTGCTGACCACATTGGCACGAAACTGTGGTTCGCTAAAGACACAGACCGCCTCGCGTGCCTTAAGTTGCCGCCGAATATCGCTCAGGCGCCGGGCGCCGGGCGGACGCGCAGGGTCCACGGTAAAGTAGCCCAGCTGTTTCAGACCGTAGTGGCCAACAAAATGACCGTAGGCATCATGAAACACAAAGAAGCCCCGATCAGCCAGTGGCGCCAACTGTAGCTTCAGCGCCGCGTCCTTCGCCCGCAGCGAAGCGGCAAAGCGGGCATAGTTGGCGGCCAACTGAGGCCCGTGCTCGGGCGCGACCTGTGTCAGCATCTGCTGCATGCGCTGCGCCGCGGCCAGCATCAGTTCCGGATCCATCCACAGATGAGCATCCACGGCGTGATTGTGCACATCCCCTTGCTCGGCGTCCTCGTCATGGTCACCGGCCGCGTCGGTATGATCCTCATGCGCATTGGCATGCTTGTCATCGTGCTCGTGGCCGTGCTCAGATTCTGCTGCGGACTCCAGCGCACCGTCACTACCCAGCTGCAGAATACGCGCATCGGTATTTTTCAGCGCCTTGCCAAGAAACAGCTCAAGTTCGGGCCCGATCCAGATCACCAGGTCGGCCGCCGCGAGCCCTCTTACATCCGAGGGTTTGAGCACGTAGTTGTGCACAGATGCATCGGTCGGCACCAGCAAACGCGGCTCCGAGATACCGTCCAGCAGTGCCGCACTGAGCAGTTGTAGCGGCTTGACACTGGCCACCACCTGCAGGGCCTGCACGGGCGACGCCAGCAGGGGCAGTACAAGGCCAGACAGGGCTAAAAGTTTGCGCAACGACATGATTTCAAGGATCCATCAAATTACAATTTAAGTTATACTATAACAAAACATATTCAGTGCGAAACCATGAGCAAGCAACCTTTATCATTTCAGCCCGGGCACAATCACGACAGGTGCATCCACGAGGCGCTACACAAAGCCCGCACGCTCTGCAGCGAACGCAAGCAGCGCCTGACACCGATTCGCGAACTGGTACTGCAACTTATCTGGCAGAGCCACAAGCCGCTGGGCGCCTACGAGCTGCTGCCAGCCCTGGCGGACGCTGGATTCAACTCGGCGCCGCCAACGGTGTATCGCGCACTGGATTTCCTGCAGGCCCAGGGACTGGTGCACCGCATTGCCTCCCTCAACGCTTTCATCGGCTGCCCGCACCCGGGACCGGCGCATCAGGGCTGCTTTCTGATTTGCCGCAGCTGCAGTTGCACGGTAGAGCTGGAGTCGGCTCCGGTACAAAACGCCATTCACAACAGCGCCGCGCACCTGGGCTTTGTCATTGAGCAGGAAACCGTTGAAGTGGTGGGCCTTTGTCCAAATTGCCAGCAAAGCGACGCAAACAGCCTGCAACGGGAGGCGGAATGACTAGCCACGATCACCAGCACCTGGCCAGACTCGAAGGCATCAATGTGCGCTTTGGGCGCAACCATGTGCTGCAGAACATATCCATGGAGCTGCACCGCGACTGCATCACCACGCTGATCGGGCCCAATGGCGCCGGCAAAACCACCCTGGTGCGGGTCGTTTTGGGGCTTATCAAGCCCAGCAGTGGCAAGGTATGGCGCAAGCCAGACCTGCGCATCGGCTATATGCCGCAAAAGCTGCATATCGATCATACCTTTCCGCTAACCGTGGAGCGTTTCCTGCAAACCGCCCGCAGCCGCGACAATACCTCGCTGGAAAAGGCCCTGGCCGATGTTGGCGCACTGCGCCTGCTGAAGCAGTCAATCCACAGCCTGTCCGGTGGTGAAACCCAGCGAGTACTGCTGGCACGGGCACTGCTGCAGGAGCCAACCCTGCTGGTGCTGGATGAACCGGTACAGGGCGTCGACATCAACGGTCAGATCGAGCTGTACAAGCTGATCGCCCGCATTCGCGACCAGCGCGGCTGCGGCGTACTTATGATATCCCACGACCTGCACCTGGTGATGTCGTCCACCGACCATGTGGTATGCATGAACCGGCACGTCTGCTGCTCCGGCCACCCAGAGCAGGTCAGCAATGATCCGACCTTTCGTGAGATGTTCGGTGTGCCCGGTGCCGAAAACCTGGCGCTCTATAGCCACCACCATAACCATGTCCACAATGTGCACGGCGATATCGTCAAGCCGGCAGGCACCGCGGTAAAGAGTAACGAGCCCCATGGATGATTTTCTGCTGTATGCCCTGATTGGCGGCCTGGGCGTGGCCATTATTGCCGGCCCACTGGGCTCTTTTGTGGTCTGGCGCCGCATGGCCTATTTCGGCGATACCCTGGCGCACTCGGCCCTGCTCGGCGTAGCGCTGGGCTTTATGCTGGAAATAAACGTCAACCTGGCGGTAGTGACCAGCTGCGTACTGCTGGCACTGTTGCTGGTGACATTGCAGCGCCAGCGCTTTGTGGCCACCGATACCCTGCTCGGCATCATGGCCCACAGTACTCTGTCCCTCGGACTCGTGGCCATTGCCCTGCTGGACAATGTGCGCGTCGACCTGCTGGCCTACCTGTTCGGAGACCTTCTGGCCATCACTGTGCAGGATATCTACTGGATTTACGCCGGCGGCGCTCTGGTGCTTCTGCTGCTGTGGCGCCTGTGGGATGGTCTGCTGGCCATCACCATCAATGAGGAACTGGCCCAGGTCGAAGGGATACCTGTGGCACGGCTGCGCCTGACGCTGATGCTACTGATCGCCGTGGTGATTGCTGCCGCCATGAAGATCGTCGGCATTCTACTGATAACGTCCTTGCTGATCATCCCGGCGGCGGCGGCCAGACGCCTGTCCCGCACGCCGGAACAGATGGCCTGCCTGGCCGCAGTGCTGGGTTGCCTGGCGGTCACCGCGGGACTCGCCGCGTCCTGGCGCTGGGATACTCCGGCCGGCCCCTCTGTGGTGGTCGCGGCCCTGGCTGAATTCCTGTTGCTGTACAGCCTGCCGCTGCGCCAGGCCGGAAGCCGCGCCTGATGAGCCAATACCGCCTGCGCTGGCCCAGCCGCGAAAACCACCAGCGCATCTGGCAGCTGGCCTGGCCGATGATCCTGAGCAATATCACCGTGCCTCTGCTGGGGCTGGTGGATACCGCGGTGATCGGCCATCTGCCGGAAAGTCACTATCTGGGTGCTGTGGCGGTGGGGGGCATGATATTCACCACCCTCTACTGGGCTTTTGGTTTTCTGCGCATGGGCACCACCGGCCTTACGGCTCAGGCACAGGGACGCGAAGACGGCGCCCAGATACGCCTGCTGCTGGCCCGCGCCCTGGTACTGGGGGCAGCACTCGGCCTGCTGCTGTTGCTGGTTCACCGGCCGCTGGTCGCCATTGCGCTGTCCCTGATGGATGCCGGCGACCTGGTGACCGCCGAGGCCGAGCGCTATGCCTGGATTCGCATCTTTGGTGCCCCCGCAGTCCTGTGCAACTACGCCCTGCTGGGCTGGTTTCTGGGCAACCAGAACACCCGCATTCCCCTGCTATTGCTGCTGGTGACCAACGTCGCCAACATGCTGCTGGATCTGCTGGCGGTCTACGGGCTTGGCATGCATGCCGACGGTGTAGCACTGGCCACAGTACTCTCGGAGTACCTGTCGCTGGGGCTGGGGCTTTACCTGACGAAGCGCGTGCTGCGCAACACCTCCGGCAGCCTGGATCAGCAAAGCCTGTGGCACCTGCCAGATTACATCGAGCTGTTGATGGTCAATCGCTACCTCTTTGTCCGCACCCTGCTGCTGTTGCTGTGCTTTGCCTTTTTCACCAGCCAGGGCGCGCGCATGGGCACCCTGACGCTGTCGGCCAACGCCGTGCTGCTGAACTTCCTGCTGCTGATTTCCCACGGACTGGATGGCTTTGCCCACGCCACAGAGGCGCTTGCCGGGCGGGCCATCGGCCAGCGCCGGCTGGATCACTTCTACGATACGGTGTTCACGGCGCTGATATGGTCGCTGTTCACCGCCCTGGCGTTCAGTCTGCTGTTCTGGCTGGCAGGCGCACAGATTATCGGCATCCTGACGGATATTGAACCGGTGCGCGCCCTGGCTATCGATTTTCTGCCCTGGATCATTTTGTTGCCGCTGGTGGGCGTCTGGAGCTATCTGCTGGATGGCATATTCATCGGCACCACCCAGGTACGCGCCATGCAGAACACCATGATCGTCTCGGTATTCTGCGCCTATCTGCCGCTCTGGTGGCTGCTTCAGGGTCTCGGCAATCAGGGCCTCTGGCTCGCCTTCATGGGCCTCTTTGTGGCCCGAGCGCTGACCGGGGGCTATGTTTACCACAGACTGTGTAAAAAGGAGCTCTGGTTATCCTGATGCGCAAATTGCTGCTACTCGCCTGCCTTTTCTCGGCCCTGACGGCTCGGGCCGAACTTCCACTGCACCTGCTCAAGGTGCCCAGTGGACACGACATAGCCCTGGTGGCTGAAGTTCCGGGGGCTCGCCAACTGGCGCTGGGGGACTCAGGCACCCTCTTTGTCGGCAGTCGCAACGGCGATGGCATTACGGCGCTGCGAGACCAGGATGGCGATGGCCGTTTCGAAGAGTCCATTAGCATAGGCTCTGGGCTGAACATGCCCAACGGCGTGGCAGTGCATCTGGGTGATCTCTATGTAGCTGAGGTGAATCGCATCTGGCGCTATCCGGCCATTGAGCAACGGCTGCCGGAGATTCCGGCCCGCCAGCTCATCACCGATCAGCTGCCGCGCAACAAGCATCACGGCGCCAAATACCTGTCCGTCGGGCCTGATGGCTGGCTCTATTTCAATATAGGGGCACCCTGCAATGTCTGCCTGCCGGACAACCCGCTGTTTGCCACCATCAGCCGAATCAACCCGCGCTCGGGCCGAATCGAGATGGTCGCCCAGGGCGTGCGCAACAGCGTGGGCATGGACTGGCACCCGGTGAGTGGCCAGCTCTGGTTCACTGACAATGGCCGTGATCAGCTGGGGGACAACCTGCCGGACGACGAACTGAACCGCCTCACCGAGCCCGGTCAGCATTTCGGATTTCCGTTCTTTCACAGCGATCACAAGGCCAAACCCGTGCCAGACCCGGTTTATGCGGCCACCGCCGAAACCACCGACTTTGTCTCCCCGGTGCTGGGGCTCGGTGCCCATGTAGCAGCCCTGGGCATGACCTTTTACCACGGCGAGCAACTGCCAAAAGCCAGTGGCGATACCGTCTTTATTGCCGAGCACGGTTCATGGAACCGCAGCCAGAAATCGGGCTATAGAGTCGTGAAACTGCAAACCGAGGAGGGCAGAGTGATCAGCCACAAGCCATTCGTCACCGGCTGGCTGCAGGGGCAGAGCGCCTGGGGACGCCCAGTGGATGTACTGGTCGACAAGGATGGCAGCCTGCTGATTTCCGACGATCAGGCCGGCGCTATTTACCGGGTCAGCGCCGAACGCTGAAGCTATCAGCTATCAGCTATCAGCTATCAGCTATCAGCTATCAGCTATCAGCTATCAGCTATCAGCTATCAGCTATCAGGGCAGGATGAAGCTTTCACCCGCCGCAGTACAGTCCGCATGGCACGGGCAACTCAGCAGGTGGTCGTTCACCAGGCCCACCGCCTGCATATAGGCATAACAGATGGTCGGACCGACAAAGCGCATGCCAAGGCGCTTGAGCTCTTTGGAAAGTTGCAGGGATTCCGCCGTCTGGGCCGGCACCTGCGCCATGAGCTCTCGCTGACCCTGCAATGGTTTACCATCAACGAATTGCCACAGATAGCGGGCGAAACTGCCATGTTTAGCCTGCAATTCCAGAAAAATGCGTGCATTTCCCACTGCACTTTCGAGCTTGCCACGATGGCGGATCACACCGGGGTCTGCCAGCATGGCCGCGATATCATCAGCACTCAGGGCAGCAACAAGTGCCGGATCAAAACCCTGAAAATGTCGCCGGTAACCTTGGCGTTTTTCCAGCACAGTGCGCCAGCTGAGACCCGCCTGGGCCCCCTCCAGCACAAGAAACTCGAACAGCACACGATCATCCATCTGGGGGCGACCCCATTCGGTATCGTGGTAATCAATTTCCAGCGCGCTGTTCAGCGCCCAGGCACAGCGAGTCACTGTGCCTTCGACACTCATTTCCCGCTGTCTTTGACGGGGTTGGGCACAAAGCGAATCGGCCGCTCACCGGCATCAAGCACCGGTTTGGCCTGATTCACACGGGTATCGAGCTCTTTCACTTCAGGCGTACCATCCAGACGCTGGGTGTCCTCGAAGTCGCAACGCACGCATTCGCGAAATTCGCGCTCGTCGTCCCGATACATGCGCAGACAATCCATCTGGCCGCAGCGCGGACAAACCGCGCCGGCGATAAAACGTTTGATCACTGTCATAGGTTCCTGCCCTGTAGCAGGCCGTCACAGACGGCCCGCACAGCTTGTAGCGCGTTAATGGAGACTCAGACTATGCCTGCATGACGCAGCAGCGCATCGACACTGGGCTCGCGCCCCCGAAAAGCGACAAACAGCTCCATCGGCTCACGGGAGCCGCCCATCTCGAGCACATTGCTGCGAAAATCCGCACCGGCCTGGGGGCTGAAGATACCCTCTTCCTCGAAGCGGGAAAAGGCATCCGCCGACAGGACTTCGGCCCACTTGTAGCTATAGTAACCAGCGGCGTAGCCACCGGCAAAGACATGGCTGAAGCTGTTCTGGAAGCGGTTGAAGTCCGGCACAGGTACCACCGATACCCGTTCGCGCACAGCATCCAGCAACTGCTGTACATCAGTGACACCGGGCTGAAAGTCGCGATGCAACTGGAAATCAAACAGGGAAAACTCCAGCTGGCGCACCATGAACATGGCTGACTGGAAGTTCTTCGCCGCCAGCATCTTGTCGAGCAGCGCCTTGGGCAGCACTTCGCCGGTCTGGTAATGGCCGGAGATCAGCTCCAGGGCTTCAGGCTCCCAGCACCAGTTTTCCATAAACTGGCTCGGCAACTCCACCGCATCCCAGGCAACGCCATTGATGCCACTGACATCGGCGCATTCTATCTGCGTCAGCATGTGGTGCAGGCCGTGACCGAACTCATGGAACAGGGTAGTCACTTCGTTGTGGGTTAGCAGTGCCGGATTCGTGCCCACCGCCGGCGTGAAGTTGCATACCAGATAGGCTATCGGCAACTGCAGCTGGCCATCGGGCAGACGACGGCGAATGCGACAGGTATCCATCCAGGCACCGCCGCGCTTGTTGTCACGGGCGTAGGGATCCAGATAGAAACTGGCCAGACGCTCGCCACTGCGCATGACATTGAACAGGCGCGCATCCTTGTGCCAGCGATCAAACTCCGTCACCTCTTCGATCTGGATATCGAACAGACGCCCAGCCACCTGGAACAGGCCATCTAGAACCTTGGGCATCGGGAAATAAGGCCTCAGAGTTTCCTGCGATACCTCGTAACGCGCCTGCTTGAGCTTTTCACTGCAGTACGCCAGATCCCAGGCCTCCAGGGTTTCCAGACCGTAGTGTTCGCGGGCGAAGTCGCACAGCTCACGGTATTCCTGTTGCCCCGCCGTGCGGGCGCGAGTGGCGAGGTCTTCCAGAAAACCAACCACCTGATCGGTCGACTCCGCCATCTTGGTCGCCAGTGAATACTCGGCATAGTTGCCAAAACCGAGCAGCTGGGCCAGCTCGTGACGCAGCGCAAGAATATCGTTGATCAGCTGGGTATTGTCCCACTTAGCATCGGCCCCGAGCTCCGAGGCGCGGGTAGCATAGGCGGTATAAAGCTGGCGACGCAGGTCGCGATTGTCAGCATGGGTGACTACGGCGAAATAGGACGGGAAGTCGAGTGTAAAGAGCCAGCCCTGTTGCTCGCGAGCCTCGGCGCTCTGACGCGCACCGGCCAGTGCCATTTCAGGCAAACCGGCGAGTTCAGCTTCGTCGGTAATCAGCAGGCTCCAGGCGTTGGTGGCATCCAGTACATTTTCCGAGAAACGGGTGGTCAGCAGTGACAACTGCTGCTGCAGTTCGGCGTAACGCTGCTGGCCTTCAGGCGGCAGGGCTATGCCCGACAGGCGAAAATCCCGCAGAGTGTTGGCGACGACCTTGCGCTGCGGACCGTCCAGAGCCTGGTCGTTCTCTGCCAGATGGCTGAAAGCCTCGAACAGCTGCTGGTTCTGCCCCAGCTCCGTCCAATACTGCGACAGCTTGGGCAGGCAGGCATTGTAGGCCTGGCGCAGTTCATCGCCGTTTACCACCGAATTCATATGCGACACCGGCGACCAGGCCCGGGACAGGTCGTCATTAAGCTGCTCCAGTGGTGCTACCAGACTGTTCCAGTCCGGCGTCACTGCCGCCTGGCACAGTGCTTCGATACCCGCCCGGTTGCGGCCAAGCAACTCGTCGATCGCCGGCTCCACGTTTTCGGGCTTGATGGCACTGAAAGTCGGCAGTTCAGGTTGCTGCAGCAGCGGGTTGCTCATTCGATCGAATCTCCAGGGCGTGACGGGGGCCAAAACGGAACCACCCCTATACAATGGGGGATCGGGACAGAATTTCAACAGGTTTTCGACAGGTAGGCAGCATGAAGATACGCAGTTTCAAAGGCATGACACCGGTACTGGGCGAACGCGTATTCGTCGATCCCAGCGCCGTGGTGCTGGGCGACGTCAGCATCGGCGATGACAGCTCCATCTGGCCACTGGTGGTTGTACGTGGCGACATGCACCGCATTCGCATAGGCGCGCGCTGCAGCATTCAGGACGGCTCGGTGCTGCACATCACCCATGCCGGGCCTTTCAACCCAGACGGTTTCCCGCTGCTGATTGGCGACGATGTCACCGTTGGCCACCAGGCCATGCTGCATGGCTGCACTATCGGTAGCCGCATCCTGATCGGCATGGGCGCGATGGTTATGGACGGCGCCTTGATCGAGGACGAAGTCGTACTGGGTGCCGGCAGCCTGGTGCCACCGGGCAAGACGCTGCAAAGCGGTTACCTCTATGTAGGTCGGCCGGCAAAACAGGTGCGCCCACTCACCGAAAAGGAACTGGCCTATTTCAGCTATACGGCTGGAAACTATGTCCGCCTCAAGGATCAGCACCTGCAGGAAGACTGGGCCCAGCGCTAAAAGCAGAGCCAGGCCGCTGCTGGACAGCGGCTAAGCCCTACTTCGACAAGTCGACACAAACAGGAGATAAAAAACGCTATCGTGCAGCGATATCTAGGTTTTTTGGCAGTAAATTACCGTTAAATCAAGGCACAATAAAAAAACGCAGTTGATAACAGTTCTTATTCCGTTTAGCATTCATCGCAACATTCGCTGAGCCCGGGAACACGCACAATGCCATTTACTCGCACCCTGATGTCCCTTTCACTGGCCTGCATGCTGGGCTCAACGCCGGCCCTTGCCGCCACTGTCGAGCCTGCTGCAGACTCAAAGGCCATAGTGACGCACTACGCGGATCTGGCCCTGGCAACTTACAGCGATGCCCTGACCAGCGCCCGTACCCTGCACAGCGCCATTGAGCAGCTGATCAGCGCGCCGAGCGAGCAGACCCTGCAGGCCGCGCGCAGCGCCTGGATAGCTGCGCGCGTACCCTATCAGCAATCCGAAGCCTTCCGTTTTGGCAACAGCATTGTCGATGACTGGGAAGGCCGCGTGAATGCCTGGCCGCTGGACGAGGGTCTGATCGATTACGTCGCCACTGATAGCTACGGCGAAGAATCGGACGAAAACCCCTTCTACAGCGCCAACATCATCGCCAACCCGATCCTGCAAGTAGGCGGCCGCACCCTGGATGCCAGCACTATTACCCCTGAGTTGCTGTCCACATCACTGCATGAAATTGACGGCGTTGAATCCAATGTCGCCACCGGCTATCACGCCATCGAATTTCTGCTCTGGGGTCAGGACCTGCACGGCATGACACTGGGTGCCGGTGAGAGGCCTGCCACCGATTACGACATCAGTAACTGCACTGGCGGCAACTGCGATCGTCGCGGCGACTATCTTCGCGCAGCCAGTGCATTGCTGGTACAGGACCTGGAAGAGATGGTGGGCAACTGGCAGGCCGGAGGCGCCGCCCGCAGCGAGCTGACAGCCAAATCTGTGACCGAGGGCCTGGCCACCATCACCACCGGCATGGGCAGCCTTGCCTACGGCGAACTGGCCGGCGAGCGCACCAAGCTTGGCCTGATGCTGCATGACCCGGAAGAAGAACACGACTGCTTCTCGGACAACACCCACTGGTCGCACTTCTATGACGCCAAGGGCATCCAGAATGTTTACCTGGGCAAGTACAGCCGTATCGATGGCAGTCTGATGCAAGGTCCGTCACTGGCGGCACTGGTCGCCAGCATCGACCCGGAACTGGACAAGCGCCTGCGACAGCAGCTGGATCAGACCCAGCTGGCCGCCCAGGTAATGGTGGATTCCGCCGCAGCCGGGGAGCCCTACGATGTGATGATTGCGCCCGGCAATACCGCCGGCGGCGCTCGCATCCAGGCCTTTGTCGACTCCCTGATCGCCCAGACACGGACCACCGAAGAAGTCATTGCCCGCCTTGAGCTGGGGCAGGTCAACGTTGAGGGCTCCGACAGCCTGGACAACCCGGCCGCCGTACAGGCCCCGTAACACCGCTGCCAAAGAGACCGCACGACAGTGCCCGACGGCAAGCGACGGGCACTGTCCTAATCCCATGAAACCCTGCCTGTTGAGTGCTGCACTGCTGCTCGGCCCGGCCATGATTGCTGCGGCGGATGTCGCTCGCCCGCCGCTTGCTCCTGCGCAGCCACAGTCAGGTGCTTATCACACTGGACAAGCGCAATCTCTGACTGAAAAACTCCCCGGCGGCGCTACCACCAAAAGCCTGTCAGCGTCTCCGGGCGCTTTTGCCAGCAGCGCAGCCAATCTCGCCTTTGACGACAAGATGACTTTCGCCCTCGGGCGGGCTATTTTCCGAAAACTCTGGGTTTCGTCCCCATCCTCGACCACCGCCAGCGATGGCCTGGGACCTTTATATAACGCCCGTTCGTGCCAGCGTTGTCATATCAACAACGGCCGAGGGCGCCCCCCCGAAGGTCCACATGACAGCTCTGTTTCACTGTTTCTGCGCCTGAGTATCCCGATCGACAAGGATGCCGACCCTGAACTGCTGCGCCGCCGTGGCGTGATACCTGAGCCCGTCTATGGCACCCAGCTGCAAACCTTCGCCGTGCCGGGCATGGCGGCCGAGGGACAACTGCAGGTCAGCTACGCGGAAAAGCGTGTAGAGCTGTCCGGAGGTGAAGAGGCCTGGCTGCGCACACCAAGCTACCGCATTCTGGCGCCAGCCTATGGCCCACTGCACCCCGAGCTGCAGATGTCTGCGCGTATCGCGCCCGCCATGGCGGGGCTCGGCCTGCTGGAGCAGATCAACGATGCCGATATTCTCAGCCTGGCGGATCCCGACGATAGTGACGGCGATGGCATCTCCGGGCGCCCCAATCACGTCTGGGATCAGGCCCTTCAGGCCACCCGCCTTGGTCGCTTTGGCTGGAAAGCCGGTAACCCAAGCCTTGCGCAACAGAACAGCAGCGCACTGCAGAGCGATATCGGCATAGGCAATCCGCTGTTTCCCATAGCCAGCGGCGATTGCAGCCCGCGGCAGACTGCCTGCACAGAGGCTCCCAACGGCAATACCCCTGGGCAGGACGGACTCGAAGCCTCGCAGCAGATGCTCGACTGGCTACTGTTCTACAGTCAGCATCTAGCCGTAGCACCACGCCCCACAGCCGCCGACCCCGAAGTGCTGGCAGGCCAGGCACTGTTCAATAAGGCCGGCTGCGCGACCTGTCATCAGCCACACTTCGTTACCGCCGAGAACCCGCAACTGCCAGCCCTGAGCCGCCAGTCGATCTGGCCTTACAGCGATCTGCTGCTGCACGATATGGGGGCAGGCCTGGCGGATGAACGCGCCGAATTTGCAGCGAGCGGCCGCGAGTGGCGCACCGCACCTCTCTGGGGCATAGGCCAGGCCGAGGCGGTCAACGGACACAGTTATTTCCTGCACGACGGCCGCGCGCGCAATCTGCTTGAAGCCGTGCTCTGGCACGGTGGCGAAGCCCGCGCCGCCCGCGAACAGGTCGTCACTATGCCGGCTGCCCAACGAACTCAATTGATACGTTTTCTGGAGTCACTCTAAATGCACAGCTTCACTCGACTCGCCCAGCTACTGGCAGGCTCAGGATTGTTACTCGCAGGCCTGAGCCAGGCGGCAGCGCCCATCGACTGGGAAGCCTTCAATGCCAGCACCATCAGCGGTCATATTCAGCCCCGTTACCAGCAACTGGCGCTACAGAGTCAGACCCTGGCCGACACTACCGCCCACTGGTGCGAAACTCGTAGCAGCGACGACTTTAACCAGGTTCAGCAGGCCTTCGAGAACAGCCTGCAAGCCTGGCAGGGCATTCAACATATGCAGTTCGGCCCGGTTCAGCTGCTGATGCGCAACTATGGAATCCAGTTTTGGCCAGACCGCAAGGGCATCATAGGTCGCCAGCTCAATGAGGCACTGCAGAGGCCAGAGCCGGGCAACTACGATGCAGACTTCTTTCACCATGCCAGCGTATCCATTAAGGGGTTCCCGGCGCTGGAACGTCTTTTTTATGACGAAGACGCGCTGACCAGGCTGCAGCAACAACCCAATGCCTGCGCCCTCGCGATTGCTATCAGCACTGAGCTGGCCAACACAGCCCAGGCGATACACAGCGAATGGCAGACCCCGGCTGTCGCCGACCAGGGCGCTGAGGATGACGGCGAAGGTGCCTCCCTGGGGCTGCCGGATCTCAGCCTTGAGTTGCTGCGCTCCCTGGTGCAGCCCGTTGAAATCATCCGCGACAGCAAGCTGGAACTGGTGCTGGGGAATTATCAGCCAGCAGCACGGCTGCAGCGCGCCGAAAACTGGCGCAGCGGCCAATCACTTCGCAGTCTAAACACTAATCTGGCAGCACTGCAGGCTTTGTACACAGAGGGTGCCCCAAGTCTTGACCTGATCCTGCGCCAGCAGGACGCCAGTGCCCAGGCCGACCAGATAAGTGCGCTCTTCAGCCAGGCTCGCAGCCAGCTGGACGCCGTGCCCGGCAACTTCGCGACCGCTCTGCAGGACGCCGACAACTATACCCAGCTGAAGGCGCTGTCGGTCACCCTGAAAGAGCTGGATCACGCGCTCTATAACGCCATGCCGGCCATTAACGCACAGCTGGGATTCAACAGCCGTGATGGGGACTAACCTGTGAAAGTTCAAACTGCGGTCATGACGGGGATTAATCGCCGCCAGTTCAGCCTGCTGCTCGCCGGTGCCCTGACGGCGCCAAGCCTGCTGGCCCAGCCGCTTGCATCAGGCCCCGCCGATGAAAGCGTCTGGCTGCTGGCCAGTGCCGCCAGCGATAGCCAACAGCAGCACTGGCTGGTCATCAGCGATACCGAGGGCACACTGCATCTGCGCCACCGACTGCCCGCCCGTGCACACCATGTCGCGGGCCACCCCAGCCAACCCTGGGTAGCCGTGGTCGCCAAGCGCCCGGGCGCCTTTATCGATGTGATGGACTATCGCAGCCAGGCACTGGTAAAGCGCATCGAACCTGCACCCGGCCGGCTGTTCTATGGCCATGCGCTATTCAGCAACGATGGTCGCTGGCTGATTGCCACAGAGAGCACTGTGCCCGAGGGTGCTGGGCGCATCAGTCTGCGCGATGCCCACAACGGTTTTCAGCGCGTGGCGGAATTCAGCAGTGGTGGCACAGGCCCACACGAGTTGCTGCTCAACCATGCGGGAGATGAAATCATTGTCGCCAACGGCGGCATTCGTACCCAGGGGCGCCTGAAACTCAACCTCGACAGCATGCAGCCCTCCCTTGCCTACCTGAAACTGGCCACAGGCGAGATCAGCGAACAGCGCATGCTCCCGCCTGGGCAGCACCAGCTGAGTATCCGTCATCTGGACCTGAGCCCGGACGGTACCGTCGTGATCGCCATGCAATATGAAGGCGACCCAACGGATACCCAGCCGCTGGTCGCATTGCACCGTCGTGGCGGGGAACTGCAACCACTGAGTGCGCCTGAGGCGATCAACCGCCAGATGACGCAGTATTGCGGCAGCGTGCGCATCGACAGCAGCGGCAAGATCGCCGCCATCAGCGCACCACGCGGCAATCTGATTACCTTCTGGGATATTGAGCAGGCAGCCTACCTGAGTAGCCTGGAGGTTCGCGATGGCTGCGGGCTTGCCGCCACCTCAACGCCGGGGGAGTTTATTGCCAGCAGTGGCAATGGCCGGGTCTATTGGCTCTACCCGCGAGAAGGCGTACGCGAGCCGCTGATGCAGGACATGCGGCTCGACCGCCTGGCCTGGGACAACCACCTCTGCGCCTTTCAGGCAGTCTGACAACTCGTTCTGACAGACGCTGAGGTTAGAACGCCCAAAGCGCCCGTCAAGGCGCTTTGGCAGGGGCAATTTCACGCAGGCGCTTGGTTACCGCATGGTTCACGCTACGCTGGGTGAAGCTGCCATCGGCCTTGCTCTTGCCGGCGCTGCGGCCCATCAGCACTTCGAGACACTGATCCACGGTCTCGACGGCATAGATATGGAACTTGCCCTCGCTCACCGCATCGGTGACGTCCTTTTTCAGCATCAGATTACGCACGTTGGCTTTGGGAATCACCGCGCCCTGCTGTCCGGTGAGGCCACGGGTTTCACAGAGCTTGAAGAAGCCTTCAATCTTCTCGTTCACGCCGCCAATGGCCTGCACTTCGCCGTACTGGTTAATGGAACCGGTAATGGCGTAGTGCTGCAGAATCGGGATATGAGTCAGCGCTGAGATCAGGGTGCAGATCTCCGCCAGGGATGCGCTGTCGCCGTCCACATAACCGTAGGATTGCTCCAGCGCGATGCTGGCCGACAGGGTGAGTGGGAAATCCTGGGCATACTTGTGTCCGAGGTAGCCCGACAAAATCAACACACCCTTGGAGTGGATCGACTGGCCCAGCGCCACTTCACGCTCGATATCGATGATGCCACGGTTGCCAGGGTGCACAGTGGCGGTAATACGCGCCGGCGTACCAAAGGAGACATCGCCGACCTGCAGCACGGTGAGGCCGTTGGACTTGCCCACCGCCTCGCCCTGAGTATCGATCAGCACAGTCTGATTCAGAATGCTGTCCAGTATCTTCTGCGACAGCCGACCGGTGCGTTTTTCCTTCGCCGCCAGCGCCATTTCAACGTGGCGATCACTGATCAGCTCATCCCCCGTCTTGACGCGCTTGTAATCCGCCTCGCACAGGAGATCCACCAGCTCGCCTATATGGGCCGACAGCAGCTCCTGATCCGCCGCCAGACGCGAACTGTGTTCCACCAGCCGCGCCACGGCACGTCGAGTCAGCGGTGCCAGACCCTCTTCATCGGCGAGGGTCTTGAGCAGGCGGGCGTAGTTGCGAATGCTGGAAGGCTTGCGCTCGACATCCTCGTCAAAGTCGACCACCACGCGGAACATCTTTTCAAAGTCCTGATCCAGCTCCTGCAGCAGGTAGTACATGTCGCGCCCGCCGATCAGCACCACTTTCACCTTCAGCGGAATGGGCTGCGGGCTCAGGGTAATGGTACTGATGCCGGTGTACTCGCTCACCGGATTCTCAATGCGTATTTCGTGGGCCTTGAGCGCCCGCTTGAGCGCACCATATACATAGGGCTGTTCCAGCAACTTCTCCGCTTCCAGCACCAGATAACCGCCGTTGGCGCGGTGCAGGGCGCCCGGGCGAATAAGCGTAAAGTTAGTGACCATGGCCCCCATATCCGAGTTGTACTCGATGCGCCCGAACAGGTTTTCATAGTTGGGATGGCTTTCGTGGATAACAGGCGCGCCCTTGGTCTTGCCGTTATCTACCAGCAGATTCACACCGTAGGTGTCTTCCATGTAGGCCTTGCGGGCGGAATCCGGCGCTTCGAGCACCTTGTCGTCGCCGGCGATTTCACCACTGTTGCGTACCAGACTGATTTCCAGCCGGGTCAGATACTCGGGTACACCCGAGACATTGGCATACTTTTCCTTCAACGGAAGAATCAGCGGTGCCACTGCGTGCAGGGCGGTTTCCCGATCCAGCCGGCGCATCTGCTCGGCGGCCTCGCGGCGCCATTTCGGCAGTTCGGTCAGGCTATCATTGAGGCAATCTTCCAGCTGTGAAATGGCACGGGAAAATGTCTCACGCTCTTCTTCCGGCAGCAGCGAAAATGCCGCTTCGTCCATCGCCTGGCCTTCGGCCACGGGCATAAAGCCGATGGTGCCGGATTCGCGAAACAGCGCAATGCTGTGCTCGCGGGCCTGACGCTCAACGCCTTCAATGGCCTGATCATAACGGCGGTTAAAATCCCGCTCGATACGGCTTTTCTGACGCTGATAACCTGGGTTTTCAAATGCAGCGGGCAGCTCCGTCAGGGTCGTCTCGATCATGCGACCAATATCCTTGCGGAACTGAGCGGCCTTGCCGGCGGGAAACTCCATCACCTGGGGATAGCGCGAATCTGAGAGATTGTTGAGGTAACACCAGTCCTTGAGACGGTTGCGCTCCTTTTTCGCCACGTTGCGCAGGCTTTCCATGGCAAAGGAAAAACGACCCGTATGGGGGTTGCCCATTACAAACAGGTTGTAGCCGGGGCGGCGCATGCCGACACCAAACTCCATCGCTTCTATGGCGCGTTCCTGACCGAAAAAGCCGCTAAAGGGCTCCAGGGTTTCGGTGGTTCGAAACGGCAACAGTTCCGCTTCACAGGTACGATAAAGCGCTTCGGGGGCTAACGGCTTCAGCTTTTCCATGCAACAACTCCACCGGGGCATATTTAGTTGTTATACCTTCCGGCGGGGTCGGCTTGCAAGGCAACGGGCTTGCATCTGTGCCTTGCTTATCGTTTTTTAATCAATCAGTTAAGGAGTCACGCAGGGTATCGATCAGGCTCTGGGTAGCCGGCTTTACACCGCGCCAGATCCCAAAGGACTCCGCCGCCTGCTCCACCAGCATGCCCAGACCATCAAGCACCTTGGCGGCACCCTGCTGCTGTGCCCAGTGACCAAAAGCCGTCACGTGCGCGCTATACATCATGTCGTAGCACCAGCCATCCGCTGCCAGCACGCCAGCGGGCAAGGGCGGGACTTCCCCCTGCAGACTGGCGGCGGTGCCATTGATAATTAAATCAAAAGACTGACCCGCAAGATCGGCAAAACCACAGCCCTGAACGGCGCCAAGCTCGGCAAAGAGGCCAGCCAGCTCGATCGCCTTGCCAGGCGTGCGATTGGCGATCACCAGCTGTTGTGGCTGCTGTGCTAGCAACGGCTGTATAACACCACGCGCGGCACCGCCAGCACCGAGCAGCAACACCCGTGCGTCGCGCAGCCTGCCGCCGTGGTTCTGCACAATATCGCGCACCATGCCAATACCGTCGGTATTGTCGCCACACAGACGACCTTCGGCATCGCGGTACAGCGTATTGACAGCTCCGGCCAATTCCGCCGCCGGGCTGCGCCACTGCGCGGCCGCCCAGGCCTGCTGCTTGAACGGCACTGTGATATTCAGGCCTTTGCCGCCCTGGGTGAAGAAATCATCCACCGCCACGGCAAAACCGTCTTCAGGGACCAGCACAGCATCATAGGTAAGTTGCTGGCCGTTTTCGCTGGCAAAGCAGCGGTGAATCTGGGGAGATTTGCTGTGCGCAATCGGATTACCAAAAACCGCGTACCTGTCCATTACTCCAGCTCCAGCCAGTTGTGCGGTTTAAGGTAATGATCGTACAGACGGGCTTCGGCACTGCCGGGCTCTGGCTTCCAGTCGTAACCCCAGCGAACCTCGGGCGGCAGCGACATCAGAATCGACTCGGTACGCCCGCCGGACTGCAGACCAAACAGGGTTCCGCGGTCATACACCAGATTGAACTCCACATAACGGCCACGGCGGTGCAGCTGGAAATCACGCTCCTGTTCGCCAAAGTCGATATCACGACGTTTCTCGATAATCGGCACGTAAGCCGGCAGGAAGGCATCGCCAATGGAGCGCATCAGCGCAAAACTCTGCTCAAAACCCAGCTCATTAAGGTCATCAAAAAACAGGCCGCCGATACCACGAGGCTCGTTGCGATGCTTGATATAGAAGTAGTCATCACACCAGGTCTTGAAGCGCGGATAAATTTCGGGCCCAAAGGGATCACAGGCCTTCTTCGCCACCTGATGCCAGTGTTGGCAATCCTCGTCATAACCGTAGTAGGGCGTCAGGTCAAAACCGCCGCCAAACCACCACACAGGCTCTTCACCTTCTTTCTCGGCCAGGAAGAAGCGCACATTGGCATGGGATGTCGGCACATGGGGGTTATGCGGGTGCAACACCAGCGACACACCCAGCGCCTGGAAAGTGCGCCCAGCCAGTTCTGGCCTATGGGCCGTGGCGGAGGCGGGCAGCTGGTCGCCGTGCACGTGGGAGAAGTTGACACCGCCCTTTTCGAACAGGGCACCGTCATTCATGACCCGAGTACGGCCACCACCGCCAGCTTCGCGCACCCATTTGTCGGTATGAAAACGCTGCTGCCCGTCGGCAATCTCCAGGGTTGAGCAGATCAGATCCTGCAGTTCCAGCAAATAAGCCTTTACCGCCATAATATCGGGTTGATTCATCCGGTCACCATGTAAGTGAATACTTACTTTCTGATTAGTTGATTAGTACCCAGGTCACAAATTTGTGTAGGCCGCCCGAGATCACCTAACTGTCCAGGCACGATATAATGAAGGCTAGAGCCAAAGTAAGTGCTTACTTTAAGCTTTGAGCGTGCGGGCGATGCGGCACTGCGGTTGGCCGAGGTCGAAACGAGGGGGCCGCCAAAGGCGGCACAGAGCGAACGCACTACAGGATGGGCACTTACCCGCACAGCAACACTTGAATGACGTCCGCGAACGCCCTCGGGTGCCCAGCCTCTGGGGTCGGGAATAAGCCAGGTCACAGGACCGGGCCAGCTTGCCTCAAGTTGCGCCAGCTGAGCCTTGGCAAGGCCCTGTAACAGAGGCTCTATCTGACCCATATCAGCGGCCACCAAAATCAGCCCCTTGTGCATGGGCCGTCGCTTGAGCTCGAGCAGTCGTTCAATAGCGCTGGCGTTAAAGGGGTCGCAACCCAATCCCCAGACAGCCTCTGTCGGATAAGCGATAACACCGCCACCATGCAGTGCACGCAGCGCCTGATTCAGGTGCCAGTTATTCATGAGTATTACCTGAGCGATATTAAGTATCGGACGAGCAACGGAGGTAGCCCCCCGGTACGGGCTCGATAACGCCTTTCAATTCCAGAGAAACCAGTAGCGGCATTAGCTGTGCCGTCGGTAAACCCGTCAAGGCCACCAACTGGTCAATATCGGCGATATCATACCCCATTTTTTCCAGTAGTTGCGCCTCGGCCACGGGCAGAGCCGGGGCGGGAACTGGCTCAGGGGTACTGCTTTGGGCGGCGAAAAAACCTAACAGCGAAGCCAGAGGTTCCAGAACGTGGGCCACGGTCTCAACCAGCACGGCACCTTCACGGATGAGCTGGTGACAGCCATGGGCGGCTGGGTTCTGAATGCTGCCTGGAATGGCGAAAACCTCACGCCCCTGTTCCAGCGCCATACGGGCCGTTATGAGGGAGCCACTGCGGGGCGCCGCCTCGATCACCAGTACACCGGCACAAAGGCCGCTGATAATACGATTACGTTTGGGGAAGTTGCCAGGCAGCGGCTGGCTGCCCGGCAGGAATTCGGACACCCAGGCCCCGCCGGTGTCCAGGATGCGCTGCGCTAGAGATGCATGGCGCCGCGGATAGACCTCATCGAGCCCGGTACCGAACACAGCAATACTGACGCCCTCACGATCGACCGCACCCTGGTGTGCCGCGCCATCGATACCCAGCGCCAAGCCGCTGGTTACAACCATGCCAGCCTCGCTTAACGCGGCGCTAAACTTGTAGGCATTGGCAACACCGGAGCGGCTTGCATGACGGCTACCCACCAGTGCCATTTGCGGCATAGCCAGACAATCGGTATCACCACGTACAAACAGCAATGGCGGTGGATCCGGAATTTCCAGCAACAGGGCAGGGTATTTTGTGTGATCAGGTGTAAGGCAACAGGCATCACTGTCTTCGAGCCAGGCCAAGCAGCTCTCCAGGCGCTCGAACAGAGGCCCGCTGTTTTGATCAAGGGATTCCATTGCCCGCAGCGTAACGGTGCGGGCCCCGACAAGGCGCAGTGCTTCGGGGTCATGCAGGAAAAGTTGGGAAGGGGGAATTCCGGCTACCGCAAGCCTTTTGAGCCCTATGGCACCCACTCTGGGCAGGAGGCTTGCAGCAATCCAGTCCCTTGGATTGCTGCCCATAGATTATCTCTGGATCAGGGTTCGAATACCTTGTCGCCCACCGACATCACGTTACTGGCGTTCAGCACCAGACCGTAGCTGACCTTGTCAAAAACCTTGAACAGCATCAGCAGACCGGCACGCTCATCCGGCAGGGCAATACGCTCGCCGGTGACCGGATCCCGTACATTTTCGCCGGTACGGTAGATTGACATAACGTTACCCGCTTCCACCGAGTCCCGTGCGCCCACATTGACCGCAACGGCGTTGAACTGACCAATTTTGGCCACACCGCCGAGTACCGAGAGGATCAGACCTTCGGTGCCTTCGGGCACAGCTGAAGGCTGGAACAGCGACTGAATACGGCTTTCCTCAATGGGGAGCAAGCGGTCCAGCAAACGAACTTCCTCACGTGTCTTGCGCAGATCCAGCGTGATTATGTCCTTCTCCTGAGCGGGAATCGTGGTATCGGCTATCTTGAGCATTTCATAGCCCAGGAATTCGCCGGTTACAGGATCACGATACTCGGTTGCCGGGCGATAGAGTGCCTGCACCAACTCGTCGGATTTCAGCTCGCCGCGGGCATAAACGCGATCGCCGGCACCGGCAAGTATCCGATCATTACGGCCACCGACCACATAAGGCGCGTTGTTGAGCAGGTCGTCGTCGGCCACCAGGTGGTCTGACAGGAAGGCAATGATATCCTTCAGCGGAATGGCAGGAATCGCATCATCCAGCGGCGAAACCCTTGCCTTGGGGCTCAGCCTGGCACCGCCCGGGCGCATCGACAAACGCGGCTGACCGTTAACCCAGCTCAGATAGATAATATCGCCGGGGTAAATCAGATGCGGGTTATAGATCTGCGGGTTTACGTCCCAGACATTCGGCCATTGCCAAGGGTGTTGCAGAAAGCGACCGGAGATATCCCAAAGCGTGTCGCCCTTTACGACAACATATTCAGTTGGATGATCCTCACGCAAGTGGATTCTGTCTTTTCGTACTTCGGCATTGGTAACCGATACGGTGAGAAGCAGCAGACAGGTAAACAGTCCGCACAGCAGTTTCTTCATACCCAAATCCCTTGTTAGAACTACCCCAGAAGCGTCGCTATTCCAGTGTGGTCGATAATATCAGGTGCAATGCAATGAGCAGCGATATCAGTATAATAGGCTGATAGATGAATTTCGCCATTAACGGCTCACTTTGAACCCTAGTAATTATCGGACCTCATGGCAAAACTACCGATCCTCGAATTTCCGGACCCGCGTCTGCGTACCATAGCAGAATCCGTCGAAACGGTTACTGAGAATACTCGTCAGTTGATCGACGATATGTTCGAAACCATGTACGACGCACCGGGTATTGGTCTGGCCGCATCCCAGGTCAATGTACATCAGCGCATCATCACCATTGATATCTCCGAAGAGAGTGACGAGCCGCTGGTGCTGATCAATCCCACCTTCGAAGTGCTCGATAAAGAACTTGAGCGCATGCAGGAAGGTTGCCTGTCGGTGCCGGGCTTCTATGAGAATGTCGAAAGACCTAATCATATCCGCGTAAAGGCACTGGATCGCGATGGTAACGCCCTCGATTTCGAAGCCCGCGACCTGTTGGCCGTGTGCATTCAGCATGAGATCGATCATCTCGATGGCAAGCTGTTTGTCGATTACCTGTCGCCTCTCAAGCGCACCCGGATTCGCAGCAAGCTGGAAAAGAAGCACCGTCTGGAAGAAGGCCAGCCGGTCTGATTTTCTGTGGCCTTTGTCAGACCGGCGGGGGAAGCCGTAACCAGGTCCCTGCCAGTCGATTTCACGAGGTAGCCCCCTGATGCCCGAGCCGCTGAGAATTGTCTTCGCCGGCACACCTGACTTTGCCGCAGCCAGCCTACAGGCCCTGCTTGAAACCCACCATAAAGTTATCGCCGTTTATACCCAGCCCGACCGTCCCGCGGGACGCGGCCGCAAGCTGACCCCGAGTTCGGTCAAGAAGCTGGCACTGGAGCAGGGTATTGAGGTTTTCCAGCCATTGTCACTCAAGGATGCCGACGCCCAGCAGGAACTGGCAGCACTCAAGCCCGACTTGATGGTCGTGGCCGCCTATGGCCTGCTGCTGCCCAAGGTCGTGCTGGAAATACCACGGCTTGGCTGCATTAACGTGCACGCCTCACTGCTGCCGCGCTGGCGCGGTGCCGCGCCCATACACCGTGCGCTGCTGGCCGGTGACAGCGAAACCGGCATCACCATCATGCAAATGGATGTGGGCCTGGATACCGGCGATATGCTGCTCAAGACACAGTGCCCGATTCTGCCCGACGACAACAGCGGTGTACTGCATGATCGCCTGGCGGCGCTCGGTGCCAGCACCCTGACGCAAAGCCTTGCGGCCATCGAGGATGGCAGCATTAGCAGGGAAGTGCAGGACAACGATCTGGCCTGCTACGCCCACAAGCTCGAAAAACAGGAAGGCAACATCGACTGGCAGCAAAGCGCAGATTACCTCGCGCGCCAGGTTCGCGGCCTGTCTCCCTGGCCAGTCGCTTTCACCCAGCTTGAGGGCACGACTCTGCGCATCTGGGCCGCCAGCGCACAGAATAACGGCGAAAGTAGCAGTGACGCCTTACCCGGCACTGTGATCGAGGCAGACAAGGACGGCATTTGCATCGCCTGTGGACAGGGCACCCTTCGCATTACACGACTGCAATTACCCGGCGGAACCCCGCTCAACAGCGCAGACATTATGAATTCCAGGCGTGAGACTTTCCGCCTGGGCACGAGGCTTGGAGCCGCATGAACCTTAGAACACTGGCCGCCCAGACACTGGCCCCCCTGCTGCTGCATCGCGGCTCCCTCAGTGCAACGCTTCCGACCTCCCTCTACACCTGCGTTCCGCGAGATCGCGCGCTGCTGCAGCAACTTTGCTACGGCACCATGCGTTTCGAACCCAGGCTGGCCCTGATTGCCGAACACCTGCTGCAAAAACCGTTTCGTGACAAGGATGCAGACCTGCAGGCGCTTGTGCTGCTAGGGCTTTACCAGCTCGACCAGACCCGCATTGCCGACCACGCCGCCATCAGCGAAACCGTCGATGTCACCGAAGACCTGAACAAAAACTGGGCCCGCGGCCTGGTCAACGCCGTGTTGCGCCGCTTCCAGCGCGAGCGTGACAGCATAATGGAAACCCTCGGCGACAATCCTCGCCTGCAGTACAACCATCCCGACTGGATGATTGGCAAGCTGCAGCAGAACTGGCCCGATCACTGGCCCCAGATCATGCTGGCCAACGATCAGCCCGCGCCCATGACGCTGCGCCTCAATACACGACTTAGTACGCGCGAAGCCTATATCGAGCAGCTCTACATCGCCGGCATAGAAGCGACCCCCGGTGCCTTCGCCAAAACCGCGATTTATCTGAATCAGCCCTGTGATGTCAGTGAGCTGCCCGGTTTTGCTGATGGCCTGGTCAGCGTGCAGGACGAAGCTGCGCAGTTATCGGCTCCCTTGCTCGATCTCAAGCCCGGCCAGCGGGTACTGGATGCCTGCGCGGCGCCCGGCGGCAAGCTGTGCCACCTGCTGGAACACGAACCCGGCCTGGATAGCGTGGAAGCGGTAGAGCTCGACTCACGCCGAGCCGAGCGCATTCAGCAGAATCTGCAACGCCTCAAGCTGAACTGCACCGTCACTTTGGGTGACGCCGCCAGCGAAAAATGGTGGGACGGCCAAAGTTATGACCGCATTCTGATTGATGCTCCCTGCAGCGCCACCGGCGTCATTCGACGCCACCCGGACATCAAATACCTGCGCCGCAACGAAGACCTGAAGCGCCTGGCGGATCTGCAGCTGAGCATTCTGCGCAACTGCTGGCACATGCTCAGCCCGGGCGGCAAACTGCTGTACGCCACCTGTTCGATCTTCCCGCAGGAAAACGAACGCTTGCTCGCCCGCTTCATCAAGGAGCAGCCGGAAGTCCGTCACCTGCCCATCGAAGCGGACTGGGGCCATGCGCGGCCACTGGGTCGACAGTTGTTCCCACAGCAGGATGGACACGACGGTTTTTACTACGCTGTACTTGAAAAACCCGTCAACTGATCAGGGCAGGCCCCGCTGACCTATGAAAATCATCCTACTGGGCGCCGGCCAGGTCGGCGGCACCCTGGCAGAAAACCTGGCCATTGAAGCCAACGATATCACCATTGTCGATACCGACAGCGCGCGCCTGCGCGAACTGCAGGATCGGCTCGATATCCGCACCATCGAAGGCAAGGCTTCCTACCCCAGCGTGCTGGAGCGCGCAGGCGCCAGGGATGCAGACATGCTGATCGCCGTCACCAACAGTGACGAGGTCAACATGATCGCCTGCCAGCTGGCACACACCCTGTTCAATACTCCGACCAAAATTGCCCGTGTACGTGAGCACGACTACCTGCGCAAGGAAGGGGAAATTTTCAAGAACCAGGCCATCCCGGTGGATGTTCTGATCAGCCCGGAGCAGCTGGTCACCCAGCATATCCAGCGCCTTATTCAACACCCGGGGGCATTGCAGGTACTGGACTTTGCCGAAGGCCAGGCCCAGCTCGTTGCAGTAAAGGCTTATTACGGCGGCCCGCTGGTCGGGCGCGAAATATCCTACCTGCGCACCCATATGCCCGCCGTGGATACCCGCGTGGCCGCCATTTTCCGCCAGGACAGGCCTATCATCCCCCAGGGTAATACGGTGATCGAGGCGGACGATGAAGTGTTCTTTATCGCTGCCAAACGTGATATTCGCTCCGTCATGAGTGAGTTGCGCAGGCTCGACAATCCCTACAAGCGCCTCATCATTGCAGGCGGCGGCAATATAGGCGCCCGTCTGGCCGCCAATATCGAAAACCAGTTCCAGGTCAAAATCATCGAGCGCGGTATTCAGCGTTGCAACACCCTGGCCAAGACCCTAGAGAACACTATAGTGCTGCATGGCAGTGCCTCGGATCGCGATCTGCTAATCGAGGAAAACATAGAAGATACCGATGTTTTCCTGGCACTGACCAACGATGACGAAGCCAATATCATGGCCTCGATGCTGGCCAAGCGGCTCGGTGCCCGCACCGTTATGACGCTGATCAACAACCCCGCCTATGTCGATCTGGTACAGGGTGGCGTGATCGACATCGCCATTTCGCCCCAGCAGACCACTATTAGCGCGCTCCTGACCCATGTGCGGCGTGGCGATGTGGCCGCCGTGCACTCACTGCGCCGCGGCGCTGCCGAGGCCATTGAGGCCGTCGCCCATGGTGACAGGCGCAGCTCCAAGGTAGTGGGGCGGGCGATCGAGGATATCGACCTGCCACCGGGCACAACCATAGGCGCCATCATCCGAAACGACGAGGTGCTGATCGCCCACGATGATGTCGTGATCGAGAATGGCGACCACGTCATCCTGTTCCTGGTAGACAAGCGCCGTATCCGCGACGTCGAGCGCTTGTTCCAGGTTGGCCTCGCCTTTTTCTGAGCGACTAGCACCCTATGCGCTATAGAGTCATTCTAAAAATCCTCGGCATTCTGCTGATGGTATTCAGCATTACCATGCTGCCGGCGCTACTGGTGTCCTATATCTACGAGGATGGGGCACACCAGTCTTTCGTGGCTGGCTTTGCCATTACGCTGCTCACAGGTTTCTTTCTCTGGCTGCCGGTGTACCGCGTACGGGAGGATTTGCGCACCCGCGACGGCTTCCTGATTACGGTGCTGTTCTGGACCGTGCTGGGGCTGTTTGGCGCCGTACCGCTGATGCTGGCGGAGTACCCGCACTTGCGCGTTGTGGATGCGGTGTTCGAGTCCGTCTCGGGGCTTACCACCACGGGTGCCACCGTGATGACCGGCATCGACTGGCTGCCGCCATCCATACTGTTTTACCGCCAGCAACTGCAGTGGCTCGGCGGCATGGGTATCATCGTACTGGCCGTGGCGATACTGCCGATGCTGGGCATCGGTGGCATGCAGTTGTATCGGGCGGAAACGCCTGGGCCTGTAAAGGACTCGAAACTCACCCCGCGCATCACCGAAACCGCCAAGGCCCTCTGGTACATCTACCTGTCGCTGACAATAGCCTGTGCGCTGGGTTACTGGCTCGCGGGCATGACGCCCTTCGATGCCATTGCCCACAGTTTTTCGACCGTCGCTATCGGCGGCTTTTCGACCCATGACGCCAGCATTGGCTACTTCAACAGCCCAGTGATTGAGAGCATCGCGATCTTTTTCATGCTTCTGTCCGGGGTTAATTTCGGCCTGCATTTTTTTGCCTGGCGCCAGCGCTCAATCAGTCACTATTTCCAGGATCCGGAGTTTCGCTTCTACCTGACGGTTCTCGGCGGCACTGCCCTGATTACCTTTATGGTACTGGCGCTGACACAAACCTACGCCGTTAACGAAGCCCTGCGCCGGGCGGTATTCATGGTCGTGTCCATCGCCACTACCACCGGCTTCTCCACTTCAGACTTCGCCAACTGGCCCGTGATGCTCCCATTCCTGCTGTTTATTACCGCCTTTGTTGGTGGCTGTGCTGCCTCCACCGGCGGCGGCATGAAGGTAATCCGTATCCTGCTGATCCTCAAGCAGGGTTACCGCGAAATTAAACGTCTGGTACATCCCAGCGCAATCATCTCGGTCAAGGTGGGCAACAGACCCATCTCCGACCGGGTACTTGAAGCGGTCTGGGGGTTTTTCTCGGTCTATCTGCTGGTATTTGTACTGATGCTCCTGGCACTGCTGGGCACAGGGCTGGATCAGGTTACGGCCTGGTCTGCAGTAGGCGCCACGCTAAACAACCTGGGCCCGGGTCTGGGGGATGTTTCAGTGCACTTTGGCGGCCTGAATGATACCGCCAAATGGATTCTGTGCTTTGCCATGCTGCTCGGGCGCCTTGAGGTCTTCACACTGCTGGTACTCTTTACTCCCATCTTCTGGCGCCGCTAAAACAACAGGGGCCGCAAGGCCCCTGTGTTTCTCAAAGTAGTTCATCACCTATCAGTAACGTTTGGGCTGCCCCTCAGGGCGACTGCTGAAGCGACGGTACTCCCATTGGTACTGGCTGGGCAGGGCGCGTACACAGGCTTCCACCGAGCGATTCATCGCAGCGGTGGCCTGTTCCAGATCCGGATTATCCAGCCCGGCCTCGGCCTCACGAAAAAACACCTTGAACCCCTGACCGTCAGGCAGACGCTCGGCGTAGCCACAGATCACCTTGGCTTTCGTCTGCCGTGCCAGCTGCGGCAGCAGTTTCATGGTGAGCGCATCAATTCCAAAGAAGGGTGCAAATACACCACTCTGATCATCCGGCTCCTGATCCGGCAGTATACCCACCATCTCAGTACGCTTGAGCGCCTTCATCACCATACGCACACCCGAGGCATTGGCCGGCGCCATGCGGGTACCCAGACGCGCACGCATGCGCTTGACCAGATCATCCATCAATTTCAGGCGCGGCGGCTTGTACATCGCCGTAAAGGGGTAGCGCATGGACAAATACAGATTCAGCACCTCCCAGTTACCCAGGTGAGGCGCGATCAGAATGATGCCTCTGCCCGTCGCCAGGGTCTCGGTAATCAACTCCTCGCCCTCAACCGAGCGGATATTCTTCAGGCTGCGCTGCGGTGACCAGAGCCAGGACATGCCCATCTCGGCCAGTGAACGACCAGTTTCGGCCAGGCTCGCGATTACCAGTTTTTCCTGCGCCTTCGCATCGAGTTCGGGAAAGCACATCTCAATATTGCGCCGGGTATTGTCCGCCAGCTTGCTGTTGGACTTGTGCACTTGCCGACGACCAAACCAGGCTCCCAAAGACTGGGCCCACTTAAGCGGCAGCAGGGCGAGCAAGCCGAGCACCAGTATGGCTAAAACAGCTTTTACTTTGTCCAATGCAATGCCCATCCCAAGCGTTGTTCCCAGAGTGACACAGTATATCGAATATCTCGCAGCCTGCGGCAGTGACTGCCGTGTTCATCGGTTTTGACCAGAGCCAGGCATTTTCACAATCACTCAGAAGGTGCTGCACCTCGGACGCGGCGCTTTTCGTGTATAATTTCGCTCTAATTTTGGCCAACCGACTATTAAAGATGGTGATCTCCGTGACCGAAAAGGTGACCTCAGACGTCAGCACCTTCCAGGGTTTGATCCTGGCTCTGCAGCAATACTGGGCAGAGCAGGGCTGCGTAATTATTCAGCCGCTGGATATGGAAGTTGGTGCAGGCACCTTCCATCCGGCGACCTTCCTGCGCGCCATCGGCCCCGAGTCCTGGCGCTCCGCCTATGTACAGCCCAGCCGCCGCCCGACTGATGGCCGCTATGGCGAAAACCCCAACCGCCTGCAGCACTACTACCAGTTCCAGGTCGTCATCAAGCCGTCGCCAGACAACCTGCAGGAGCTTTATCTGGGCTCTCTGAAACGCATGGGTCTGGATCTCAATGTGCATGATGTACGCTTTGTTGAAGACAACTGGGAATCGCCCACCCTCGGCGCCTGGGGTCTGGGCTGGGAAGTCTGGCTTAACGGCATGGAAGTGACACAGTTCACCTACTTCCAGCAGGCCGGCGGCCTGGAATGCTACCCAGTCACCGGCGAGATCACCTACGGTCTCGAGCGAATCGCCATGTATTTGCAGGAAGTCGACAGCGTCTACGACCTGGTCTGGGCACGCCATCCCGACGGCAGTGTTGTGACCTACGGCGATGTCTACCACCAGAATGAAGTGGAGCAGTCGACCTACAACTTCGAACACGCCGACGTTGATACCCTGTTCGGCAACTTCGATTTCCACGAGCGCGAATGCAACAAGTTGCTGGCGCTGGAAACACCGCTGCCGCTGCCGGCTTACGAGCAGGTACTCAAGGCATCCCATACGTTCAACCTGCTGGATGCCCGCCATGCGGTGTCCGTTACCGAACGTCAGCGCTACATACTGCGTGTGCGGACCTTGGCTCGTGGCGTTGCCGCAGCCTATTTCAACACCCGCAAGGCTCTGGGCTTCCCGCTGGCAGCCGCTGATATTCGTGCAGAAGTACTCGCCGCCTGCGAGGAGTCGAAATGATGACCCAAGATTTCCTGTTTGAACTGGGCACCGAAGAGCTGCCCCCCAAGGCGCTGCTGAAACTGTCCCAAGCGCTGGAAAGCGAAGTTCGCAAGGGCATCGAAGCTGTGCTGGGGCAGGGCGCTGCCGAGCTGCTCAAACCCGCCGTCTTCCGTTCCTTCGCAGCACCGCGCCGTCTCGCGCTGCTGATCGAACAGCTGTGCACTGAAGTGCCGGCCAGTGAATTTTTCGTGCAGGGCCCTCCGGCCCGGATCGCCTTCGACGCCAGCGGCGCCCCCAGCAAGGCACTGGAAGGCTTTGCCCGCAAATGCGGCACCAGCGTTGATCAGCTGTCCGAAATGGACGGCAAGATGTGCTTTCGTCAACTATCGGCAGCAACGCCATTGACCGAAGCGCTGCCGGCTATTATCCAGCAGGCGCTCGACAAGCTGCCTATCCCCAAGCGCATGCGCTGGGGCGCATCCCGTACCGAATTTGTACGTCCGGTGAAATGGGTCGCCATGCTGTTCGGTGACCAGGTACTGGACTGCGAGATCATCGGCCTCAAGGCTGGCCGTACGACCCGTGGTCACCGATTCCACTACAACCAGGATATCGAGCTGAAAGCCCCGGCGGATTACGAACAGGTGCTGCAGGAGCAGGGCTATGTCGTCGCCGACTTTGCCAAACGCCGCGAACTGATCCGTACCCAATTACTTAGCGAAGCCGCCAGGATCGGTGGCCAGGTTGTGATAGACCCTGCGTTGCTAGATGAAGTCACGGCACTCAACGAGTGGCCCGTAGCCCTGACCGGTCGCTTTGAGGAACGCTTCCTCGCGGTGCCATCCCAGGCACTGATTTCCAGCATGGCGGACAACCAGAAGTACTTCCATCTGCTGGATGCTGAAGGACAGCTGATGCCGTACTTCATTACCGTGGCCAATATTGAATCAACAGATCCGCAGCAGATCATCCACGGCAATGAAAAGGTTATTCGACCGCGTCTGGCCGATGCTGCCTTTTTCTTCGAGAACGACAAGAAGGCCAGCCTGGCAGAGCGTTGCGACAAGCTTGAGTCCATCGTTTTCCAGAAGGACCTTGGCAGCCTGCATGCCAAGACTAAACGTGTCGCCCATTTGGCAGGCTTTATCGCCAGCCGTATCGGCAGCAACCCCGAGTGGGCAGAGCGCGCGGCCCTGCTGTCCAAGTGCGACCTGGTCACCGAAATGGTGCTGGAGTTCCCAGAACTGCAGGGTCTTATGGGCTATCACTACGCGCTCAACGACGGTGAGCCAATGGACGTTGCCCTGGCGCAGAACGAGCAGTACATGCCCAGGTTTGCCGGCGACGAGCTACCCGAAAGCCTCACAGGTGCCGCCGTGGCCATCGCCGACCGACTGGACACCCTGACCGGTCTGTTCGGTATCAATCAGCCGCCAACCGGCTCCAAAGACCCCTTTGCCCTGCGCCGCGCCACTGTCGGCGTATTGCGCATCATGGTTGAGAAGGAACTGGATCTGGATCTGAGCGAGCTGCTCAAGGTTGCCGCCGACGGCCACGCCAGCCTGCCGGCCCGTGACGGACTCGAAGAGCGGGTACTGGACTTCATGCTGGATCGCCTGCGCGCCTGGTACGAAGATCGTGATATCGCGGTTGAGACCTTCCTGGCCGTGCACGCGCTCAGGCCGACCCGCCCGCTGGACTTCGATCGCCGCGTACGCGCTGTTGCCCATTTCCGCACGCTGCCCGAAGCCGATGCCTTGGCTGCGGGCAACAAGCGCGTCAGCAATATCCTCAGCAAGCAGGAGTCCCAGGGCGACGCTGTTGTCTCAGAGGATCTGCTGCAGGAAGCTGCGGAGAAGGAACTGTTTACTCGCGTGCAGGCCATGCAGCTAGAACTGCAGCCGGCCTTCGAGTGCGGTGACTATCAGACGGCGCTGGAACAGCTGGCTGATCTGCGCGGGGTTGTCGATCGGTTCTTTGAGGAGGTTATGGTCAACGCCGACGACGAAGCCGTGCGCAACAACCGCCTGGCACTGCTGTCGCAGCTGCGCGGACTCTTCCTGGGCGTCGCGGATATTTCGGTCATCGGCAGCTAAATTCGGCTGCTATACCGGTCAGACAAAACCCGCCATTCGGCGGGTTTTTCTTTTTCACGCATTCCCCCAAGCACACTTCAAACCTGGGGCAGGTAAGTCTTTCGAATCAAGGACACTGAAGTACATGTCCGCCAACAGGAAGGTTCCACGTGGAACATCGCTGCCTGATCACCGTCAGACAAAGACTGCCTACTTTGTCCGCTAGCGACTCAATGCCTCTATTGGAATAAACGAGGGGCAGGGAGAGCCTGCAACCTCACACCGGTCAAGCCTGGGCGCCCGACCTTCGCCCGCAGAAATTCGGAAGCGACACCCAGCTCGGCGGCAGGTTGCCCACCATCGACCCCAACATCACTAACACGATACTGACCATTAGGGCCGGCGACAGCGCTTCACCGAACAACGGAACGGCAAGCCCAGCCGCAAGTACTGGCACCAACGCCATCAATGCCCCCATGCGGGTAGCGCCAAGCAATTGCACCGCCCGCACATACAGCAGCATTTGCACTATTGTTGCCAGCACACCCTGATAGAAGCCCTGGCCTGCAATCAGGGCCCAGCTCAAATCACCAAAACCCTGGTAGAAGAGGCCCAGATAAAAAGGAACATAGAGGCCTCCCGCTACCATTACCACACCGACATTAGCGGTCCAGGCTGGCACTTTCCAGGCCCGCAGCAGCACCGTATAGATTGCCCAGAAGAAGCACGCCAGTACAAAGTACAGGTCGCCCAACCAGAAGCGCGTCGACTCCAGCAGAGTCGTGAGCAGCAAGAGTCCAATTCCCAGGCTGCTGACAGCAATGCCCAGCCAAACCACTCCAGTCTTGCGCTCGCCGGCAAACAGATAGGCCATCACGGCAATCATGACCGGCATCAGCCCGGGCAACAGCAGGGCCGCATGGGTTGCAGGCGCCCGCTCAAAACCGGCATAAACGAAGGCGCCATAGCCCAGGCCACCAATCAGTCCCATCACCAGAATACGCAGGTTGAACAGATCCCCGCGCTTTATCCAGATCAGCGGCGCCAGCAACACCAGCGCAGTCCCAAAGCGCACTGCCAGCATGTCAGTCATCGTCAGCGATGCCAAAGCGCCGGCCCTGGATACCAGAATAAATCCGCTCCAGATCAGCACTGCGCCCAGAGCATAAAGCAGACCTCGGGAGACTTCAGTGCTGATGTTACTTGTACCCGTGCTGTTCGCCATCACCCCAAACCCCTGTTGCCGCATTCAATGGAGATCAGTCTAGGCCTTGATGGGTTTCATAAATACTGAATAATAAAGAATACTACTGTCATATTTAATGACACATTAGCTTTCAGGAAAACGATGATGGATATTTCAGACCTGCAGGTATTCAAGGCCGTTGTCGACAACGGAGGTATTTCCAGGGCTGCGGAGCAACTCCACCGGGTGCCATCCAATGTGACCGCGCGCATCCAGAAATTGGAACAGACACTGCAGCAGCCACTGTTTCTGCGGGAGAAAAACCGACTCAAGATTACGCCGGCCGGCAAACGCCTGCTGATCTACGCCGAGCAAATGCTTAGGCTAAGGCAACAGGCCATTGACGATCTGACGGATCCAGAGCCCAGTGGCACCCTGCGTATTGGTTCTATGGAAAGTACCTCGGCCGCCCACCTGCCGCCCATACTAAGCGCTTACCACCGCGAGTATCCCCAGGTTGATATGGAGCTGAGAACCGGCGCCTCAGGCACACTGGTAGAGCTGGTACTGGAAGGGGAACTGGATGTCGCATTGGCAGCCGACCCGGTACAGGATGATCGTCTCTGCATGCATCCCTGCTTTAAGGAGCAGCTGCTGATCGTCAAGCCTGCCGGACTTAGCCATACCCAAGGCGCGGCAGAGCTACCCGCACCGCTGTCGGTCGTGACCTTCACACAGAGCTGCTCATACCGCAACCGGATTCAGCGCTGGCTCGATGGCGACAATCGAAGACCCGACAAGACCATCGAAATCCCCAGCCATCACACCATGCTCGCCTGTGTGCTGGCCGGCATGGGCATCGCCCTGGTACCTCGCGCCGTGCTGGCTTTGCACCCTCAATTCAGCGAGCTGGCGACCGAAGACCCAGGCGCGGATATAAGCCTGGCAACCACCTGGCTGATCTGGCGCAAGGACTCGACACTGCCCAGCATCACCGCCTTCATGAACACCATCGATCACCACATCAAGACCACCTCTGTCGACAACCCTCAAGGCGATAGCATATCGAACCAGACTCGACTGCGGCCGCAGTCGCCTAGCACTTAATGGTATAAGCTTGGACGAGCCAAACAGGATGTAGTTGCAAAGTCTGCGACCTTTGCCAGGCTCCATGAATTCACCCAAAGGAACACTCAAATTATGGCCGGCACAAGCCTTCTTGCCTTACTAGACGATATAGCCACAGTACTGGATGACATCACCATTCTGTCCAAGGTTGCGGCAAAAAAAACCGCAGGCGTACTGGGCGATGACCTCGCCCTCAACGCAGAGCAGGTGACAGGCGTGCGGGCGGAACGGGAGCTGCCGGTGGTTTGGGCGGTGGCCAAAGGCTCGTTCAAGAACAAGCTGATCCTGGTGCCGGGCGCGCTGCTTATCAGTGTTATCGCGCCCTGGCTTATCATCCCCATGCTGATGATCGGCGGCATCTATCTGTGCTTCGAAGGTTTTGAAAAAATTGCCCACGGCTTTTTGCATAGCAAGGAGGAGGAGGCCAGCCAGCACCTTGAAAAGATCAAGGCGCTGAGTGACCCCAAGGTCGACCTGGTGGCCTTTGAGAAGGCCAAGATTCAGGGGGCGATCCGCACCGACTTTGTGCTGTCCGCTGAGATCATCGTTATCGCGCTGGGCATCGTTAATGAAGCCAGCTTTACGACCCAGGTCGCTGTCGTCAGCCTGATCGCCTTTGGCATGACTATTGTGGTTTACAGCCTGGTTGCCGCTATCGTCAAACTGGATGACGCCGGCCTCTACCTGCTGCAACGCCACAAGGAAGACCCGGCACGCAGTCTGAGCCGCTGGTTCGGAACAGCGCTGTTGCGCTTTGCTCCGATACTGATGAAGACGCTGTCTATCGTCGGCACCGCCGCCATGTTCCTGGTCGGTGGCGGCATTCTGGTGCATGGCGTACCGGGCGCAAGCGCATTGCTGCACCCGGTCATTGAAGCGGCCTCAGCGCTGCCTGCAGGCGCGTTCTGGGCCTTTATCACTGAGCCTTTGATCAACGCACTCGTCGGTATACTGGCTGGTGCCATCGCCGTTCTGGTGCTGACTCCCATGCTGCGACTGTGGCAAAAGCTGCGCCCGAGCACCCCATCAGCCTGAGCCATTCACAGAGTTCCCCCGGTGTTTCACGTGAAACACCGGGGGGTCCTGAGTCGCCCTCTACAAGCCTAAACGGGTGCAGGGAGGTGACCCTTTCCATGGCTAGGCTCACACAATATTGCGGCTAGAGAATGCTGGCAGCCGCCCACCCAAACAGCAGCAAGGGCAGATTGTAGTGCAGGAAAGTAGGAACAACAGTGTCCCATATATGGTTATGCTGACCATCCACATTCAGCCCGGCCGTTGGGCCTAGGGTAGAATCCGATGCAGGCGAGCCCGCATCACCCAGCGCAGCTGCAGTCCCTACCAGCGCGACAATCGCCATGGCAGAGAATCCAAGCTCCATCGCCAGGGGTACATAAATAGCGGCAATAATCGGAATGGTCGAGAACGACGAACCGATTCCCAGTGTAATCACCAGCCCGACCAGCAGCATCGCCAGCGCTGCAAGTCCCCGATGGTCACCCACCAAAGCGGCAGAGGCACTTACCAGGGAAGCGATATGGCCGGTGTCCCGCAGCACCTGAGCAAAGCCGCTGGCTGCGATCATGATAAAGCCCACCATGGCCAGCATCTTCATGCCCTCGGTGAAGGCATCGTCACCTTCACTCCATTTCAGAACACCCGAGAGCGAGAAAATCAGGAAGCCAATCAGGCCGCCCAGAATCATCGAGTCGGTCCAGAGCTGAACAACAAAGGCCCCCAGAATTGCACCCAGCGCCACCAGCAGGGTGCGGCCACTATAGGTTACTGTGCGACTTTCAACCCGAGCAATCAGCGCCTCATCGTAATCTCGCTTGCCGCGATAGCTGATAAAGACCGCAATCAGCAGGCCCGTAAGCATGCCTAGAGCCGGTATCAGCATAGCTCTGAAGGGGTCTATGTTGGAGACATCAAGGCCACTCTTGCTGATGTTGGCCAGCAGGATATCGTTGAGAAAGATCGATCCAAATCCAACCGGTAACAGCATATAGGGCGTGACCAGACCAAAGGTCAGCACGCAGGCCACCAGACGCCTGTCCATGCGCAGCTGCGACATAACGAAAAGCAGTGGCGGGATCAGTAGCGGAATAAAGGCGATATGGATCGGGATAAGGTTCTGTGACGAAACCGACACCAGCATGATGACGCCGATCAGGCCGTAGCGGATCTGGCCGATACGCCGCGCGCTGCCACTCTGGCCAAGCAGGGTCGCAATGCTCTGGGCCAGCATATGGGGTATACCCGACTTGGAGATAGCCACCGCGAAGGCGCCGAGCAGGGCATAACTCAACGCTATCTGGGCGCCACCGCCAAGGCCGCCATTGAAAGAACTCACCGTCTGCTCAATCGAGAGGCCACCGATAACGCCCCCCAGCAGGGATGCAGTAATCAGTGAAATCACCACATTGATGCGCGCCAGGCTAAGCAGCAACATCGAAAGCACGCTGACCAGAACAGCGTTCATGCCAAAACCGACAGGGTCAATCGTGCGGTACACCAGAAAGGCCGCAATAGTTGCAAAGAGTCCAACGACCAGCCGCGATACACCGCGGTCAGATGCCTCGGCGCAGGAAAGCTCATGGTTCAAGATAGAGTCCTCATTATTGTTATGGTGTCACGGGTATTTGATAAGAGAGCATGGGGTACCTCTGCAGCGGATTGCGCCTGATCAAAAAGGTGCCAATCGGCACCTGTTCAAAGCGCGCAAGAATGCCGGGACAGCGCACCTCATGCAATGGCTACCAGCGTAAAAATTCGACGTAAAAGGGCACTGTAAAATCAGAGGCTCGGCAGCAACGCCGGAGGCATATAGGCATTCAGACAGCCACTGCGAATAAGCTGCTGTGCATTTTCTATGTCGGGGGCAAAGTAGCGATCCTTGTCATAGAAAGGGACAAGGGCACGCAATTCGGCCTTGGCCGCTTCAATCAGTTCAGCCGCCTTGAGCGGCGCCCGAAAATCCAGCCCCTGACAGGCCGCGAGATATTCCACCGCCAGAATACCGGAAGTGTTTTCGGCCATGTCGCGCAAACGCCGGGCGGCGAAGGTAGCCATGGAAACATGATCTTCCTGATTGGCAGATGTCGGCAGGCTGTCGACGCAGGCGGGATGCGCCAGTGACTTGTTCTCCGAGGCCAGGGCGGCACCGGTAACCTGGGCGATCATAAAGCCAGAATTGACGCCACCGTTGTCCACCAGGAAGGGTGGCAGCTTGCTCAGGCTGGAGTCGATCAGCAGCGCCATGCGCCGCTCCGACAGTGAGCCAATTTCAGCCAGCGCCAGCGCCAGGTTGTCGGCCACCATGGCAACCGGCTCGGCGTGGAAGTTGCCGGCCGAGATAAACTCGTCGGTCTCGGTAAACACCAGCGGGTTATCCGACACAGCATTGGACTCCACCAGCAATACCTCGGCGGCCTGACGGATCTGCTGCAGACAGGCACCCATGACCTGGGGCTGACAACGCAGGGAATAGGGGTCTTGCACTTTTTCACAGCCCTGGTGGGAATCACCCAGCTGTGATGCCTCGCCCAGCAAATGCCGATAGGCCCGCGCTGCTTCAATCTGGCCCAGCTGACCCCGCACTTCATGTACACGGGCATCAAAGGGGCGGCGACTGCCTAGCGCAGCTTCAACCGAAGACGCACCAGCGACTATGCCTGCGGCGAACAGATCCTCGGCGGCAAACAAACCTTCAAGGGCAAAGGCCGTTGACGCCTGGGTACCATTAAGCAGCGCAAGACCTTCCTTGGGTGCCAGAGTAATAGGTTCGAGGCCAGCAATACGCAGGCCTTCGGCACCGGACATGCGCTCGCCGCGATAGAGCACTTCGCCTTCACCCAGCAACACCGTACTCATATGGGCCAGGGGTGCCAGATCCCCGGACGCACCCACCGAACCCTTCTGCGGCACACAGGGATAAACCTGGGCGTTAACCAGCTGGATCAGCGCTTCGATGACTTGCAGCCGGATACCGGAATAGCCACGGGCCAGCGAGTTGATCTTCAGCGTCATCATCAGACGCACGGTATCTTCTCTCATCAGCGCACCAATGCCAGCGGCATGGGACAACACAATACTGCGCTGTAGCAGCTCTAGATCTTCAGGAGCGATACGGGTATTGGCCAGCAGACCAAAACCAGTATTGATACCGTAAACCACGCGTCCCTGTCTAATGGCTCGGGACACGGCATCGGCGCTGGCCTTGATAGCAACGTGGCTGGAAGGCTCCAGCATCAACTCGACGGGAGACTGCGCCACAGCGCGCAGTTGCGCCAGTGTCATCTGGCCGGGCTGGATAGTCAGTGTAAACATCGTTCATTCCTGCGTACGGATTAGGTCATCAGCGCTGATCAAATCAGCGCTCACATATGTATATACCTATATATATTAACAACCCTGAGCATCGCAATAATGAAATTCAACAGCCTCCCTGAGCTTACCGCCAGGCAGCAGAGCCTGGAGGCGAGAAAAGCCAGCGTAGATTGACCAAGCTTTTTACTGTTATTCTTAATTAACAATCACTTATAGAACAAAAAAGCCCAGCACCCAAGCGCGCTGCCTGCCTCAAGCATAGCCCGACGTCGCCATTTGGAAGCGGATTCGAAAAATTGCAGCCCTATTAACCAAACTAATGCGCTGAGAGGCAGCAACAGGGGCTCAGGCGAATGTCATCACCTCATGCAACGGGCGGCGCGGCTTCTGCGGCCAGTTATTCGCCAGTCCGTAGCCTGCCGTCACCAGCATCACCGGTACTTCACTGGCATCAAGGCCAAAAGCCTTTGCCACCGCATCGGCGTCAAAGCCACTCATGGCACCGGTAGAAAGCCCCATACCCTCGGCCGCCAGCATCAGCGTCATGGCGGCCAGGGACGCGGATCGAAATGCTTCATCACGCTGCAGCTGCGGATTATCCCGGTGCGACTCTGCGGCCATAGCGACCCACCCATCAGCTACCGCCTGGGGGACTATGCCAGCATCAACGGATGTCTGCAGTATCCGGGGCATATCCAGGTGGGCGCCCAGAGTTCCGCAGACAATAAAGGTAACAGCCGCATCCTCAACCTGTGGCTGGTTAAACGCCGCAGCCTTCAGCCGCGCCTTCGCTTCCTGGCTACGCACGGCAACGAACTTCCAGTTCTGTACGTTAAAGGCAGAAGGCGCTCGGGTCGCCAGCCTCACCAGTTCACTCACCTCATTCTCCGACAGCCCCCGAGCAGGATCAAAACGCCCCGTGGACGCACGGGATTCGATAAGCAGCTTAATTGGATTAGTCATAAGGATTTCCTCATTTAGTTGATTGAGCAGGAACCTCAGCCGGGAAGCCCACTGCTGGCGAAACCACAGGGCCAGTCACAGGGCCTGAGCTGGATACCCACTGCACAGCGAGAATGCTGCCGAGCACTGCCACAAAGCCGAAGAGCGCAACGCCAGTCATGGCCTGGCCAAGCAGCGCCCAGCCCAGCACTACAGCCGTAAGCGGGCTCAGCAATCCCAGGGATGACACTGCCACGGGCGATAGCCGGGCAATACCGCGAAACCAGAGCACATAGGCCAGCAGGGCGCCAAACAGCGACAGATATACATAGCCCAGCAGCGCGCTGGTACTCAGAGGCGGCAGGGGCGGATCAACAAGCCAGGCAACCGGCAGCAGCATCAGCCCACCCACCAATAGCTGCCAACCGGTAAAGGCCAGCAGGGGGACATCGGGCCTCCAGCGCCGCGTCAGAAAGGTACCACCGGCCATGCAGGCCGCCCCCACCAGTGCCGCCGCTATACCGACAAGATCCCAGTGGGCACCTGGCGCCAGCAGCAACGCAGCCATTCCCGCTACACCGATCAGGCTTGCCACAACCGCCAGCCAGGCCGGCTGGCGCCTGTCGACAGACCAGGCCAGACCCATAACCAGTAGCGGCTGAATAGCGCCCACAACGGCTGCCAGGCCACCGGGCAAGCGGTAGGCGGCGACAAAGAGTAACGCCTGAAAAACGCCAATATTGAGTGCGGCCAGTATAACTAGGCGCCCCCACTCAGGCCGGCGCAACAAATGACGCCCAAGCAGCACCAGCACTATGCCGGCGGGAAGCGTGCGCAGCACCGCCGCGGTAAAAGGCCGGTCCGGCGGCAGCAGTTCGGTAGTCACTATATAGGTAGAACCCCAGATGGCTGGCGCCAGGGCGGTGATCAGTACATCGATCCAGACGGGATGTTGTGTGCGATTGCTCATGATATTATCTTCAATTCAAGATAAAAACCGAGTCTCGCATACAACTATCTTGATATCAAGATAGTTTCAACTGCGTAAGCCAAGCAATGAATTCGGCATTTAAGGAAGCCCAGCATGAGTACAGAACGACAGCCCGATGCCGTGGACGCCATCCTGAACCAATGGCGACGTGAGCGACCAGATCTGGACGTAAGCCCCATGGCCACCATAGGCCGCCTGAAACGTTGCTCTGCGCTGATGCAACGTCGACTGGATGAAGCCTTCTCGGCCTTTGGCCTGACTATCTGGGAATTTGATGTGCTGGCGACCCTGCGCCGCGCCGGCGCACCCCATTGCCTGGCCCCCACTGCACTGTTCTCAACCCTGATGGTCACCTCGGGTACCATGACCCACCGCATGCAGCGCCTGGAGGCCAGCGGCTGGGTAGAGCGGGTCGCCAATCCGGACGATGCCCGCGGCAAGCTGGTGCGGCTAACGCCGGCCGGGCTCGAATTGATTGATCGCGCAGTGGAGGCTCATGTGGAAAACGAGCATCGCATTCTGGCGCCTCTGAGTGCTGCCGAGCTGAACACTCTGGAAACCAGCCTCGCCGGGCTACTGGCAGTACTGGAACCCGGCAAAGACAGAGCCGATTAGCGTCTGCTGCAGTAGCAACCCTTGAGCAGCAACACACAGCTCCATCTCGCAGACGACATTGCTGTGAATGCTGCCGTCTTTAGGTGCGCAGACCATTCCAAATACAGGAACAATAAATTGCGTAGTTTGATTATTCTATCGGTGATAGAAACTATTTAGGCTGTAAGAACGCTCCAAAACGAGCGATCTGAATTTACCTGAACAGGAACTACGGCCATGGCTATCAAGATTCATGATTTCCCGCTTTCGGGTCACGCCCATAGAGCGCGTCTGTTTGCGTCCCTGATTGGCGTTGATGTCGAACTTGTGTTCGTCGACCTGGCGGCAGGTGAGCACAAAACGCCTGAGTATCTGCACAAAGACAAATTCGGCCAGGTTCCCCTGCTGGAAGACGGTGACACTATAGTCGCCGACTCAAATGCGATTCTGGTCTACCTGGCGAAGAAATTCGGCAAAACCGACTGGCTGCCGGAAGACCCAAAAGGCGCCGCCCAGGTGCAACGCTGGCTTTCCATTGCCGCAGGCCAGATCGCGTACGGCCCGGCCGCCGCTCGCCTGATCACGCTTTTCGGTGCAAAACTGCATGCCGATGAAGTCATCGCGCGCGCCCATGCGGTGCTAAAGATTATTAACGAAGAGCTGCGGGAGCGTTTGTTCATCACTGGCAACAACATCACCATCGCGGACGTCGCCCTTTACAGCTATATAGCCAGTGCGCCTGAAGGCAATGTTGAGCTGTCACCCTATGGCAATATCAATAGTTGGCTGGCGCGCATAGAAGCTTTGCCAGGCTTTCTAGCCTTTCCCCAAAGCAACGTCGGGCTGCGCAAAAGCGCTTAGTTCCAAACTGACAACTACGCTCACCCGGCGCACTGGCAGCTCCGCCCAAAAACCCCAAAAAAAAGCCCTCCCATCATGCAGACGCACGATGGGAGGGCTTTTTCATGCAGCCGGCTTCCCTTAGCGGGATCCGGCGCTGGCGTCATCAGACGTCGAGGTTGGACACCCGCAGGGCGTTGGCCTCGATAAAGGCACGACGCGGCTCAACATCATCACCCATCAGGGTGGTGAACAGCTGATCGGCGGCGATGGCATCATCGACGGTCACCTGCAGCATGCGGCGCGACTCCGGATCCATGGTGGTTTCCCACAGCTGGCTCGGGTTCATCTCGCCCAGACCCTTGTAGCGCTGGATGTAGTGACCGCGGCGCGACTGATCAAGCAGCCAGTTGAGGGCTTCCTCAAAGTGGACCACCGGGCGTACCCGTTCGCCACGCTTGATATAGGCACCCTCTTCCAGCAGGGTACCGAGCTTGTCACCCAGGGTGGTGATCGCCAGATAATCGCGTGAACCGAAGAAGTCGTCACCAAAGCGGTAGTAGTTTTCCACTCCGTGCAGCAGGTGGTTCACTTCAGGCAGGAACTGGCTGTGCTCGCGGTCTTCAATGATCTCGGCCAGGAAGCGCTCATTACCCACAGCTTGCACAGACAGCTTTTCACACAGCAATTGCGTCCACTGCAGTACGGCATCGCGATCTTTCAGCTGGTCCTTGCTCAGGCTCGGCATATAGAGCATCTGCTTGAGCAACTGGGTTGGATAGAGCATGCCCAGACGATTGATCAGCTTGTCGACCGCGCGGTACTCGTTCACCAGGGATTCAAGCGAGGCGCCGCTCAGCGGGGGGGCATCTTCGTTGACATGGAAGCTGGTGCCATCGAGGGCCCCCTGCAGCAGGTAGTTATCCAGCGCATCGTCGTCTTTAAGATACTGTTCCTGCTTGCCTTTCTTGATCTTGTACAGCGGCGGCTGGGCGATATAAATATGGCCACGCTCAAACAGGATCGGCATCTGACGGAAAAAGAAAGTCAGCAGCAGGGTACGGATGTGCGAACCGTCGACGTCGGCGTCGGTCATGATGATGATGTGGTGGTAGCGCAGCTTGTCCGGGTTGAACTCCTCGCGACCTATACCGCAGCCCAGGGCTGTGATCAGGGTGCCAACTTCAACCGAGGACAGCATCTTGTCGAAGCGGGCCTTTTCAACGTTGAGGATCTTGCCCTTGAGCGGCAGAATCGCCTGGTTACGGCGATCGCGGCCCTGCTTGGCGGAACCGCCAGCGGAATCTCCCTCCACCAGGTAGAGTTCAGACAGCGCAGGGTCCTTCTGCTGGCAATCCGCCAGCTTGCCCGGCAGGCCGGCGATATCCAGCACACCCTTGCGACGGGTCATGTCACGGGCCTTGCGGGCCGCTTCACGGGCACGGGCAGCATCGATCATCTTGGCGACGATCAACTTGGCTTCCTGTGGGCTTTCCTGCAGGTAGGCGCTGAATTCCTGTCCCATCATCTGCTCAACCGAGGTCTTGACCTCGGAGGAGACCAGCTTGTCCTTGGTCTGGGACGAGAATTTGGGGTCCGGCACTTTCACCGAGACGATGGCCGTCAGGCCTTCGCGGCTATCATCGCCGGTGGTGGCGACCTTGCTGCCCTTGTTGAGGCCTTCAGCTTCAATGTAGGTATTCAGGCAGCGGGTCAGGGCGGTACGGAAACCCGACAGGTGGGTGCCGCCGTCGCGCTGGGGAATGTTGTTGGTAAAGCAGTAGATGTTTTCCTGGAAGGTATCGTTCCACTGCAGTGCCACTTCCACGCCCACGCCGTTTTCGTGCATGGAGTTGAAGTGGAACACCTTGTTGACCGCGCTCTTGTTCTGGTTCAGATAAGCAACAAAAGCACCCAGACCGCCGTCGTATTCGTAGATATCTTCGCGGGCGCTGCGCTCGTCACGCAAGACGATGCGCACGCCTGAGTTAAGGAACGACAGCTCGCGCAGACGCTTGGCCAGAATATCGTACTGAAACAGGATATGGGTGAAGGTATCCGTCGAGGGCTTGAAACGCACGCTGGTACCGGTATTGCTGGTCTCACCCACGACCTTTAGCGGCTCATCGGGCACACCATGGCGGTAGGTCTGCTCGAACACTTCACCGGCGCGGCGAATGGTGAGCTTGAGCTCGCTGGAAAGCGCGTTCACCACAGAAACACCCACGCCGTGGAGGCCGCCGGATACCTTGTAGCTGTTGTCATCGAACTTGCCGCCGGCGTGCAGCACCGTCATGATGACTTCGGCCGCCGATACGCCTTCTTCTTCGTGCAGCTCGGTCGGAATACCACGACCGTTATCGCCAACGCTAACGCTTTCATCCGGGTGTATAACCACCCGGATCTCGGAGCAGTGACCGGCAAGGGCTTCGTCGATCGAGTTGTCGACCAGCTCGAACACCATGTGATGCAGACCGGTACCGTCGTCGGTATCACCGATATACATGCCAGGGCGCTTGCGCACGGCATCAAGACCCTTGAGGACCTTGATGCTCGAGGAGTTATAGCTCTGGTTTTCGTCGCTCATCAATTATCTCCTGTTAACCTGGCAATCAGGCAGACCGTCCCGACCTGCCTAACGTCGCCCACTTAATCGGGCGGAAAATTCTGCGCGCACCCATAGGGCATTACAGCCCCGCCCCGGCGCCAGAAAAGGTGCCGGGCAGGGCATTTAATCAATTTGTGTCAGCGTCCCTGCCTCAACCCGAAAACGGCTAACATCCGTCTGGGGTAACCAGAAGCCACCAAGGGCTCCGGGATCAACACAGGTGATAAAGCACTGATTGGAGGTTTCCTCCAGAAACTGGCAAAACAAACGGCAATGCTGTTCATCCAGTTCCGACGGCAAATCGTCGATCAGGTAAATACAGGGGCGGTTATTCAAACGATAGAACAGGGCACCCTGGGCCAGTTTCAACGCGCTGACCACCAGTTTTTTCTGGCCGCGAGACAGTCGCTCAGCGGCACTTTGTCCATCCGTACGTACCCGCAAATCAGCCCGCTGCGGGCCGCTGCCGGTAAAACCCTGCTTCAGGTCGCGTGCGAAACCTTCTTCGAGCAATTCATCCAGCGGGGTTTTCCGATCCCAGCCCTGGCTGAATTTAAGCTCTACCGGTACGCCCCCCAGCAAGCGACTGAGAGTGGTTTCAAAATCAGGTTTTAGCAGCTCGATATAGCGTGCACGCAACGCCGTCATGCGCTCGGCATAGGTGACAAATTCTCTGTCCCACACACGCCGTAGCCGAGGGTCGATTTTACCACATTTAAGCAGTGAGTTTCGCTGTTTCAATATGCGCCTGAAGCCGCGCCACAGCTGGATAAAACTCGGGTCGGCATGAAACACGCCCCAGTCGATAAACTGGCGCCGCACACCGGGACTGCCCTCTAGCAATTGGAAGGTATCGGAGTCTATAACCTGCAGGGGTAATAGCTGGGCCAGCTCGGACAGACCAAGCGTCTGGCCGGCATGGCGAATGCGCACATCACCGTCTGGACGCCGCTCCACCCCAAGGGGGTGCTGATCGCCCTTGCCCATGGGATCAATCTGGGCGAATACCAGGCAGTTGTCAGCACCGCTTTGCAGCAAATGGCGGAACTGGCTGGTACGAAAGGATCGGGTCATGCCCAGAAAGTGCAGCGCTTCCAGCAGGCTGGTTTTGCCACTGCCATTGTCGCCGCTGATAATGTTGATCCGCGGCGACGGCGTGATTCGCACATCCGACAGATTGCGAACGTGCTGAACATGAAGGCTTTTTATCGGCATAAAGAAATAGCCGAGTCTCTCAACCCGGCCCTGCGAGGAACGCTGATCACATGCGCATCGGCATCACGACATAGAGGCTATCCGCCTCGTCGATACCTTCGATCAAGGCACTGCTGTTGGCATCGGACAGCGTGAAACGCACCGTTTCCGAATTCAGAATCGACAGGCTGTCGAGCAGATAGTTAACGTTAAAACCGATTTCCAGCGACTCGCCATCGTAGTCCACCGCCACGGTTTCTTCGGCTTCTTCCTGTTCCGGGTTATTGGCCATAACCTGCAGGAAACCGCTGGTCAGCAGCAGACGCACACCGCGGTACTTCTCGTTCGACAATATGGCGATACGGCTCAACACCTGGCGCAGCACCTGGCGATCACCGAGCATGTATTTGTTGCCATTGCGCGGGATAACACGCTGATAATCCGGAAACTTGCCATCAACCAGCTTGGAGGTGAAGATGAAATCACCCACATGGGCGCGAATATGGTTGGCCCCAATCAGCAGGCGCACACCGTCTTCACCGCTTTGCAGCAGACGCGCCAGCTCAAGGATACCCTTGCGCGGCACTATGATCTGATGGCTGCTGTCGCTATCAGCCACAACATCGGCAACACAGGTCGCCAGACGGTGTCCGTCGGTAGAGACGGCGCGCAGCTGCCCGTTGGCGACTTCCAGCAACATGCCGTTGAGGTAGTAGCGTACATCCTGCTGCGCCATGGAGAAGCCGGTCTGATCGATGAGGTGGCGCAGGTGCCCCTGGGTCAGATTCAGATCCAGCGCCTGAGGGCTGTCTTCCACATTGGGGAACTCGGCCGCCGGCAGCGTCGACAGACTGAAGCGACTGCGCCCGGCCTTGATCACCATCTTCTGGCCGCTCAGGGCAAGCTCAATGCGAGCATCGTCCGGCAGCGACTTGCAGATATCCATCAGCTTGCGCGCAGGCACAGTAATGGAACCCCCCTCGGCCGGCTCATCCAGCGTCACACGACCCACGAGCTCGACCTCAAGGTCGGTCCCGGTCATGGACAGCTGGTCACCCTCGGCTACCAGCAGTATGTTGGACAGCACCGGCAAGGTCTGACGACGTTCGACGACACCGGCGACCAGCTGCAGGGGTTTGATTAACGCTTCGCGCGATATGACGAATCTCATGGCGATCTACCTTGCTCCGATCCGATAACTACGCCGTCAGGTGACGCAGCAGGTTCTGATAATCTTCTCTGATGTCCGTATCAATTTCCCGTAGCTCCTTGATCTTGCGACAGGCATGCAACACGGTAGTATGATCACGACCCCCAAACGCATTGCCGATTTCAGGCAGACTGTGGTTAGTCAGCTCTTTCGACAAACTCATCGCGACCTGCCGGGGCCGGGCAATAGACCGGCTGCGGCGCTTGGAAAGCAGATCGGACATTTTAATCTTGTAGTAATCGGCTACAACCCGCTGAATATTATCAATACTAACTTGTTTGTCCTGCAAAGCCAGCAGGTCTTTCAGCGACTCTTTAATGAAGGGCGTACTAATAACGCTGCCGGTAAAATGTGCGTTGGCAATAACGCGCTTTAAGGCACCTTCAAGTTCACGCACGTTAGAGCGGATTTTCTGCGCCAGGAAGAAGGCAGCATCATCCGGCAGGATAATCTTGGCTTCTTCAGCCTTCTTCATCACGATGGCAACGCGGGTTTCCAGCTCCGGCGGCTCAATGGCGACCGTTAGCCCCCAGCCAAAGCGGGATTTCAGTCGTTCTTCAACGCCATTAATTTCCTTGGGGTAGCGGTCACTGGTCAGAATCATCTGCTGACCGCCTTCAAGCAGGGCGTTAAAGGTGTGGAAAAACTCTTCCTGCGAACGCTCCTTGCCGGCGAAGAACTGAATATCATCGATCAGCAACGCATCCACAGAGCGGTAATAGCGTTTGAAGTCATTAATCGCATTTAGCTGCAGCGCCTTCACCATATCGGCAACAAAACGCTCGGAGTGCAGATAAACGATACGGGCATTGGGATTGCGCTTGAGCATTTCAGCGCCCACGGCGTGCATCAAATGCGTTTTACCCAGACCTACGCCACCATATATAAAGAGGGGGTTGTAGGAGCCGCCCGGATTGTCAGCCACCTGCTGCGCGGCCGCCAGCGCCAGCTGATTCGACTTACCACCCACGAAGGACTGGAAGGTAAAGGACGGGTTGAGGTTGGACTGATGCCGCACACCGCCCTCAACCTCAACCACCTTGCGATCGTGTCGCGGACTCATGGTCGTCGCGAACACCGGCTCGGCAGGCGCCATATCCAGCTCTAGCTGTGGCTCTGGAACTCTGGGCAAAGCCTCGGGCTGATATTCCTGTTCCTGGGGCGCAGCATTGTAACGTTGCTGCATCGGTGCCGAGGCCGGCTCGCTGCTATAGGCAGGCTCTGGATAGGCCGGTGCCGGGTCCCGCGGCGGTGCCGCCGGACGGGTACGCAGTGGCGCCATGGCAGGGCGGGAAGGAGAACGCAAGGCTCCGCCTTGCTGGGCGACTTCCAGCCGCACATCGGCACCGACATCCCCGGTGACATCACAGACCACCTGGCGAATACGGTTAAGGAAACGGTCATTCACCCAGTCACGCACAAAGCGGTTCGGCGCCATGAGAACAAGCAGGCTGTCACGACCAGGCTCCGCCTTTAAAGGGCGAATCCAGGTGTTGTACTGCTGAGCCGGGAACTCCTCCTGCAGACTCTTCAAGCACTGTTCCCAAAGCTCGGTGGACATTGACTCTCCTGTGGCGCGGTCGAACGCTATCACTAGCAACGTTATAGCGGGTGATTCTAGCGGGTAAGCAGAAACTTATCCACAGTGTTGAAAACTTATTTCCCACTGCGCCACCGCTGGGCCTGCGGCGATCAAAACAGCCGCCTAATACGGCCTTGTACGGCCAAAGTTAGCTAGTTAACTACTTAATGACAGCTTATCTAACAGGTTACAAACAGCATATTTATCTGTTTTTAAAGGATTTATATAAGTTGCTAACATAAATATACCCCAAGCCAGGAATACCTGACTCAATACACCCTCAAAGGCCTGACCCAGCCTCTGTATCGCTGCGGGCGTCGCCATACAAGACGTAGCGGGCAACATCGTGCACAGCCTTCCTTATAGATGAAGTAACAACAGACTTGCATTCAAATGCAGCTGACTGGAGGCACCGGGCTGAGAATCGGTCATTAATTGTGCATTTCTGCCAACGAAGCCGTTGCGAAGGCAAAACATTTACCCTATAGTGTCGCGTCTGAATTTTACCCCTGATTTTTTCCAGTCTCCTAACACTCCTCGCGATGTTAGTCGGACTGAGCGAGTAGGACTGAACCCATGAAAAGAACATTTCAACCCAGCGTACTGAAACGTAAACGCAGCCACGGTTTCCGTGCTCGCATGGCTACCAAAAATGGCCGCCTGGTACTGAACCGTCGTCGTGCAAAAGGTCGTAAGCGTCTGTGTGCTTAATGCATACAACGCTTATGGTCTGGTAGCAGTGGATGGCCGGATTCGAATATCCTCGCCAGCTCAGGATTCTGACTGGCGAGGGCTTTCAGAAGGTTTTTGATAAAGTCTCTCTGAAAGTCCCTGATCAGCCCATATTGATACTTGCCAGCTTCAACGAGCTCGATCACCCCCGTATCGGGTTTGTCATCTCCAAAAAAAATGTACGTCGTGCTGTGAAACGCAATCGTATTCGACGTATCATTCGCGAGTCATTTCGCCTTAATCAGCATAATCTTCCCCCGGTTGATCTCGTAATTCTGGCACGCAAAGGCCTGGATGAGCTTGAACCCGAAGAAGTGCATCAGCTAATGAAAAAATGCTGGTCACGGCTGAAACACAAGGCAAAAAAAGCTAACCCGCAGAGATAATGGTCCTTACGCCATGGATGTAAAGCGAGTCATATCATTTGCTGCCCTTGCACTGATTTCCTATGTGCTGGTGCTGCAGTGGAACGAAGATTACGGGTCAAAACCCGTCGCTCCCGCAAGCCAGACATCCGTTTCGGCCTATAGCAGTCCTGACGGTGACGAACTGCCCTCGGCAGACGTAACCACCGCAATCCAAAATGCGGAACTCCCGGCGACAGGCACAGAAACCACCCCAACCGCCGCAGTCAAATCCCGTCTGATCAACATCAAGACTGATGTACTGGACGTGCTTGTTGACACTACCGGTGGCGACATCATTCAGGTTGCACTGCCCCAATACAAAGCGACAATCGACTCTGATGCGTCCTTCGTACTGCTGGAGCAAACTGCCAATCGAACCTATGTTGCCCAAAGCGGACTCGTTGGTGCCAATGGCCCCGACGCCGCCACTTCCGGCCGCCCGGTGTATGCCGTTGAAGGCGCCGAGTTTGATTTAGGTGCCGCCGATACCCTGAACGTAGACCTGAGCTTCACCGATGCCGCTGGCGTCAAGGTGATCAAGCGCTACAGCTTCACCAAGGGTTCATACCAGATCGGCCTGGAATATATCGTCGACAACCAGAGCCAGCAGAGCTGGACCGCCAACCTGTTTGGCCAGATCAAGCGTGACCGCAGTGAAGACCCTGCCGCCACTACTGATATGGGCATGCAGTCGTACCTGGGTCCGATATTCTCCACCGCCGAGAACAACTACCAGAAATATGATTTCGACGACATCGATGACGGCGCCTTCAAGCAGCGCTCCGCCGATGGCTGGGTCGCCATGGTGCAGCACTACTTCATCAGTGCCTGGATTCCGGCCCCAGGCGCCGAATACACCTACAGCACCCGCAAGCAGAACGGCAACTACATCGCAGGCTTCGTATCTCCTGCTATGACGGTAGCGCCTGGCCAGCAGCAGACAGTGAAAGCCACCTTCTTCGCCGGTCCCAAGGACCAGGAGCAGCTGGTTGCCGCGCAGGAAGACCTGCAGCTGACCGTCGATTACGGCTGGCTCTGGTGGATCGCCTCGCCGCTGCACTCGCTGCTGACATGGATTCACGGTCTGCTGGGCAACTGGGGTCTGGCCATCATCGCCATTACCATTCTGGTGAAGGGTGCGCTGTTCCAGCTTAATGCCAAAGCATTCAAATCCATGGCCAACATGCGCAAGTTTGGCCCGGAAATGCAGCGTCTGAAGGAACTCTATGGCGACGACCGCCAGAAGATGTCCCAGGAAATGATGGCGCTGTACAAGAAAGAGAAGATCAACCCGCTGGGCGGCTGCCTGCCGATGGTTGCACAGATGCCGATCTTCATCGCCCTGTACTGGGTTCTGATGGAATCCGTTGAGCTGCGCCAGGCTGACTTCCTCTATCTGGCTGACCTCTCCGCCAAGGATCCGTACTTCATACTGCCGATCCTGATGGGCGTGAGCATGTTCATCCAGCAGTCGCTCAACCCGTCTCCGCCGGATCCAATGCAGGCGAAGATCATGAAGATGCTGCCTATCGTCTTCACTTTCTTCTTCCTCTGGTTCCCCTCCGGTCTGACGCTGTACTGGGTGGTCAACAACATCCTGTCGATCGCACAGCAGTATGTGATCAACAAGCAGATCGAAGGCGGCGGCAAGAAAGAAGTCAAAGCCAGCAGCTAACAGGCTGCATCAAGAAAGGCCCCTTCGGGGGCCTTTTTTCGTTAGACGCGGCCCACGCAGAAGTACATCCTTGAGGTGCTCTGTGCATCACCGTACCTGCCCAAACCGGAACAGAACGCCCATGAGCCCAATCAATCAGGACACCATCGCAGCCCAGGCCACAGCACCCGGTCGTGGTGGCGTCGGCATTATCCGCGTTTCCGGACGCAAGGCCGCCGCCATCGCCCAGAGCGTTCTCGGTCTGAGTCCCAAGCCACGCTATGCCCACTACGGCCCGTTCCGCGATACAGACGGGCAGGAGATTGATCAGGGCATCGCGCTATATTTCCCGGGGCCCAATTCCTTTACCGGCGAAGACGTACTGGAGCTGCAGGGTCATGGCGGTCCGGTAGTGATGGATTTTCTGCTTAAGCGAGTACTCACACTCGGCGCCAGGCTTGCCAAGCCTGGCGAATTTTCCGAGCGCGCCTTCCTCAATGACAAGCTCGACCTGGCCCAGGCAGAGGCGATTGCCGACCTGATTGACGCCAGCTCCGTGCAGGCAGCCCAAAGTGCGCTGCGCTCTCTGCAGGGCGAGTTCTCGCGCCGCATCCATGCGTTGGTCGAAGCCCTGATACAGCTGCGTATCTACGTTGAGGCAGCGATTGATTTTCCCGAGGAGGAAATCGACTTCCTTGCCGATGGCAAGGTACTGGGCGATCTGCTGCAGATCATCGATCAGCTGGAGGCGGTACAGAACGAAGCGCGCCAGGGCAGCCTGCTGCGCGAAGGCATGAACGTAGTAATCGCCGGGCGCCCCAATGCCGGCAAGTCCAGCCTGCTGAATGCGCTGGCCGGGCGTGAAACCGCCATTGTTACCGATATCGCCGGCACCACCCGGGATGTCCTGCGCGAGCACATTCATATCGATGGCATGCCGCTGCACATTATCGACACCGCAGGCCTGCGCGATGCACCCGATGAAGTTGAACGCATAGGTATCGACCGTGCCTGGCAGGAGATTCGCAAGGCCGATCGCATCCTGATGATGGCCGACAGCACCCAGACCAGCGCCACCGAACCGGATGAACTCTGGCACGATTTCGTCGAGCACCTGCCCGATCTGTCGAAAGTTACAGTGATCCGCAACAAGGCCGATATCAGCGGTGAAGAACCAGGTAAAAAACAGGTTGGTGAGCACACGCTTATCTCTCTGTCCGCTAAAAGCGGGCAGGGTATAGAGGTACTGCGCGAGCATCTGAAAGACTGCATGGGTTTCCAGAGCACCACCGAAGGCGGTTTTATGGCACGGCGACGCCATCTGGATGCGCTTGAGCGTGCCCATGAACTGCTGCACACCGGCCGCGACCAGCTTGAACATATGGGGGCCGGCGAACTGCTGGCCGAAGACCTGCGCCAGGCCCAGCAGGTGCTGAACGAGATCACCGGCGAGTTCAGTTCCGATGACCTGCTCGGGCGTATCTTCTCGAGCTTCTGTATCGGCAAGTAAGACTGTGAACACAGAAAAGCCCGCGACCGGCATAGCACCGGTCGCGGGCTTTTTAATGCGTTACCTTTTCAGGCAAGGATTCAGGCGCCGGATGTCGATAGCTGCTCATCCACACCCACTGTAAGCCCTGCGATTGGCTCCAGGCGCAGCGCACGGTGCACCGATATCGCCATCAGCAAGACCAGAATGGCTGCTGGCAATGCCGCGCAAATGGTGGCGGTCTGCACGGTTTTGAGCCCCCCCGCCCAAAGCAGGCCCGCCGCTATGGCGCCCACCATCAGCCCCCAGAGAATACGGCTCGCCTGGGGCGGCTCCAGACTGCCACGACAGCTCAGCGTACAAAGCACCAGGGTGCCCGAATCTGCCGAGGTGACGAAATAGGTGACCAGCAGCAGGGTCGCCAGGGCGCTCAGCAGCGTGCTGACCGGCAAGCCGGATGCCACCTCGATCTTGTCAAACAAGGTAAAAATGGCCAGGGTGGAATCCGTCTTGGTGGCCAGCAGAATATCGCCGCCCTCAAAGGCAGCCTGCTCGACCTGCAGCGGTGCTGCTTCAACCTGCGCCTGGTGTGCCGCCCGATCGGCATGTTCATAGCTCAGGGCGGCGCCGCCAAAGGTAGCGATCCAGAAAAAACCAAACAGGGTGGGTGCCAATAGTGCGCCACCGATCAGTTCGCGGATGGTACGCCCCCGGGATATGCGGGCGATGAACATGCCGACGAAGGGCGCCCAGGTCAGCCACCAGGCCCAGTAAAAGGCCGTCCACCAGTTCTGCCACTGGGTATCATCCTGAGCATCGCTCCACAGGCTCAGGCCAATGATGTTCTGGGCGTAATCGGCGGTGCCTTCAAGGTAGGTATTGAGAATGTAGCGGGTGGGGCCGAACAGCAGTACGGCGGCGAGAATCACCAGCGACAGCACCATGTTCCACACCGACAGCAGCTTGATACCGCGCCCGACACCGGACATAACCGACAGTATCGCTATCACCGAGATACCACCGATCATGGCGATCTGGCTACCGATGCCCACCTCCATGCCAAACAGCCGCTCCACACCGGTACTCATCTGCACAACGCCAAGACCAAAGGAGGTCGCAATACCAAAAGCCGTGATCACCACGATCAGCACATCCAGCATGTGACCAAACCAGCCGTTCAGACGAGCTTCGCCAAACACAGGTGTAAGGGCTGCACGAATTGTCAGCGGTTTACCCTTGCGGTACGAGAAGTAAGCCAGCGCCAGGGCGGTCATGATGTACAGCGCCCAGGGGTGCAAACCCCAATGAAAGAAGCTGATGCGCATGGCGGTCTGAGCCGCTTCATTACTCAGGCTGGTAGCCGAAAAGGGGTTACCGGCGTAGTGCCACATGGGTTCTGCCACTGACCAGAACAGCAGGCCTATACCCATGCCGGCGCTAAACAGCATGGATAACCAGGAGCCGAGGCTGAATTCAGGTTTTTCGTTGTCCAGCCCCAGGCGGATATTGCCGAATCGACTCGCCATCAAATACAACAGGAAGATCAGTACCACCGACGCCATCGCCAGGTAGAACCACTTGAAGTGATGCAGGATATCGGTCGATATGCTGCTGAACAGGGCGCCGGCCTTTTCCGCCATCACGGCGCAAACGACGACGAAGCCGATAATCAGTATTTTCGAGATCAGAGTGACAACGGGATCTATCCCGCTGAACAGGCCAGTGTTGCTACGCATGTAAGCTCTCCGCTTTTATTCTTAGATGGAGAGAACCGAGGCCCAAAGCCTGCAGGGCCGTTCAGCTTCTCCTGCAGGCATAGTGTGGAAATAGACCCCGGGCTTCAAACGACTTTTTAGCCCAGGGCTAATGAGTTTTGATCATGTCAGGAAACACAGGCAGGCTGAGATCGAGACTGTGACCAGATCATCAGCAAGGCGGCTCCAAGCACCATGACTCCGCCCAGCAGGCTGTTTTCACTCAGGGTTTCATGCAGTATCAGCCAGGCCCAGAAGATTGAAGCCACCGGCTCCAGCGTCGAGAATATGGCCACATCAAACTGACGCCTGAGCATGCCGATGCCCTTTATCAGCAACAGAAAGGGAATGAAGGTCGAAACAATGCCAAGCGCGAGTACCGCACTCCAGCCTCGTACCGTCTGGGGAAGGTCGGCGTACCCCAGAATGGCCGGCACCGAGAACACCAGCGCCGCCCCGATCAGTGTCCAGGCAGAGGAGCCCAGCGCATCACCAACGGGCATCCAGCGCGGCGCCCCCACCAGATAGGCGCTGTAAAACAGTGCCGCCCCCAGGCCAAACAGGATGCCAACCCAGGAACCGGCGAAGTCGCCATCCAGGGTGAAATACACCCCCGCCAGGGCACCAATCAGCGCCAGCAGGCGAGACCCCGTAAGGCTTTCCTGGCGCCGTGCCCAGCCCTGCAGAAACACCAACAGTGGGAACAGGCTGAGCAGCATGACGGTCAGACTCACGGTGACCTGTTGTAGCGCAATGAAATAGCACAGCGATGCCATGCCGTTAATCATTCCCAGCACTCCAGCACCCGGTCTCAGTCGCCGGGTTTTAGCGGGAATAAACACTAACAGCAGGACGCTGGGCACCAGGAAACGCAACCACACCAGCCCCAGCGCATTGGCACCGTCTGCATAGACTTCGCGGGCAAACAGCGGCTGCAGGCTAAAGCCCAGCGCCGCCAGCAGTACCAGGGATGCACCCTGCAGATAAAACTTGATTGGCATGATTAAGGTGTCCACAAAGGAAAAAGGGACTCACCGGTCAATGCGATGAATCCCAAAAAAAGTGTTTCTGACCCGGCGACTCTCACCGCAGGGTTATTAGCTTGGGTAAACGGTGCGATTTGCTTCGCTCATCAGCACCCGACAAAAGCCGCTAACTCCAGACCTGGAGATCCCTCCGATCTGGCAGAACAGCTCATGTTGAGTCGTGGCGTGATCGCACACACGCGTCCAAGCGTATGCGTATGCGTCATCTCCGACAGGTTAAGCGCGCAGCCAGTCGTCCTGCCACGGATAATGTGACAGCGGCTCGCAGCCATCGGCGGTAATCAGTACCTGCTGTTCCAGCTTGATACCTTCAGCGCCACCCTTGGCACCTATGTAGCTCTCAACGCAGACCACCATATTCTCCTCGAACAGGCCATCGTAGCCGCCGCTATCCCAGTCCTTGCCGGCATGGGCTACGGCCGGAAACTCATCCGCCAATCCGACGCCATGCACCAGGCAGCAATAGCGGTTGTGATGAAATTCTGCCGGAATCGGCCAGGCACTATGGGTAAAATCCCGATAACTGAGCCCGGCCCTGAGAAGCTCCATATTGGTATGGATTTGTTCATGGGCCAGACTATAAAGCCTGCGCTGCTCATCCGTAGGGGCAACATGGCCGACCGTCCAGGCCCTGGAAATATCCGCGCAGTAGCCGTAGGGGCCAATCAGGTCGGTGTCAAAAGACACTATCTCGCCGGCCTGCATAACCCTGTCACTGGACTCCTGCATCCAGGGGTTGGTGCGCGGCCCTGAGGCCAAAAGCCGGGTCTCGATCCACTCGCCGCCATTGCGGATATTCTCGTAATGCAGCCAGGCCCAGAGTTCGTTTTCCGTCATGCCTGGGCGCAGCTCATCGTGCATGCGGACGATTCCCTGCTCGCAGACATTGATGGTCCAGCGCATCAGCGCCAGCTCGTCCGTCGACTTGATGCGACGGGCTTCCTCCATCAGGCTATGGCCTTCAACAACCTTCACATCCAGACGCTGTAACAGTTCAAGCCCTTCGAACTCGGCTTTGTCTACCGCCAGGCGCGCACCCTTGCCACCATAATGACGTAGCAGATCCGCGATTTCGGCGGCCCAGAGCGCGGCTTTCTCACCCATGCGCGAACCCGCACCGAAGTAGCTCCAGTTCAGCGCCGGACGAATCTCGTCGATCAGCTCATTGCCGTGCTGCAGATGCTCGCAGTTGTGGAACTCCCACAGGATCACCGGACCCTCTGCAAACACCAGCGCATAGCGGGCATAGTTGTGCAGCGTCCAGACCTGCATGTTCGAACTGTCGGTGGCGTAACGTATATTCACCGGGTCGTACAGCAGCATGGCGGTGCAATCATTTGCCCGCAGTTGCTCGCGCACACGCTGCAGACGATAACGCTTGGCCGCACTGTGCGTCTCTGGCGTGACAGGGTTGCGCAGCGGCGCCTCTACGACAGATAGCTTTTCACTGCACTGGTTTTTGTCGGGCATAACTCACCTTTAAAGGCAGCATATTGTCGTTGTTCTGGCGTCAAAAATACGCTAATCAGAGGCGCTGTAAATCGACAAATACTCACCGGGTCATTACCAAAAATCACCCTGCTCAGAGCCCCGTCATAACCCGGTACGCGTGACGCCCAAGCGGATCAATCGACGGTCATCACCACAGTCGATAGCAACAGAGAATTCAGCAAAATATCGAATTTGGAATCTTCAATACAGGATTTTGATTTATACAGGCAAGATCTGCACAGCCAGAAAAGTATCCACAGGAAATAACTGCAAAATAGTTATTCACTGATATAACTTTACTCACAGAGAAAAGCGCCGCAGCCGGTAAAACAAGGTTATTCACAGGCGGTTATTTAGTGACTATACAGCTGCTATCCCACTATGAAACAACAGCTATTCAACCAGGTTGTTCAATATACAAATAGCTGTTTTATATAGATTTATACCAATTACGCACAGAAACTATCAACATAGCCAGACTAGGTGCCCAGGGTGACGGCTGTAAGATATAGGGAAGGCGCACTGCGAATTGAGTCACTGTGGATAGAACCTCATCTTGCCAACAGCTTATTGACAGAAAGGGCACAGCAGCGGCAAATATCCGTGTGAACTGCCAGGCTCGATTTTATCCTGTGCATAGCTACGGGATAGACCTTTGGATATCACTGTGTGTAACTACCCCTGTGCATAACCACCTGTTTCATCAACAGCCTATGCAACGCTTGCTCCCCCATCCGATAGCACCTTCATAACAACCTAGCAACTCTCGCAACATATTGTTTTATATAGATAATAATGCCTTTTAAACAGAAGAGGCCTTTACTAATAACAACAACAATTACTAAACACATATATAAAGAAAAATATATTTAACTCTTTAAGATCTAAAAGCGTTGAACAAAGGGAGTGTTCATTTTTTGAACATTTTCTAATCGACAACATGGGAGTATACTTAGCGCCCATTTTACGACTGGCTCATCTGTCAGGCGGGCAATACTCAACCAGAGGTAATCATCGGTGGACTATCCAGGTCGTTTCGACGTGATCGTGATTGGTGGAGGTCATGCAGGCACTGAAGCTGCATTGGCCGCTGCACGCATGGGAGCCAAAACCCTGTTGCTCACTCACAACATCGAGACACTCGGACAGATGTCGTGCAATCCAGCCATCGGTGGCATCGGCAAAAGTCATCTGGTGAAAGAGATCGATGCCCTGGGTGGTGCCATGGCAACGGCCACAGATCTGGGCGGTATCCAGTTTCGAGTGCTGAATTCCCGCAAGGGTCCAGCGGTCAGAGCAACCCGTGCCCAGGCTGACCGTATTCTGTACAAGGCCGCGATTCGCGAAATACTGGAAAATCAGCCCAACCTGCAGATCTTCCAGCAGTCCGCCGATGATCTGATCATGGAAGGCGAAACAGTACGCGGTGTCGTTACCCAGACGGGCATTCGATTCCACGCCACCTCCGTTGTGCTAACCGTAGGCACTTTCCTCGGTGGTCTGATTCACATTGGTCTGGAAAATCACTCTGCCGGTCGTGCCGGTGATCCTCCATCCATCGCCCTGGCCCACCGCCTGCGTGAATTGCCACTGCGGGTCGATCGCCTGAAAACCGGCACACCGCCGCGCATTGATGCCCGCTCAGTGGATTTCTCCGTGATGCAGGAACAGCCCGGCGATACTCCGGTACCGGTGATGTCTTTCATGGGCAAGCTGAGTCAGCACCCGCGTCAGGTGAGCTGCTACATCACCCACACAAATGAGCAGACCCACGAGATTCTGCGCAAGGGACTCGACCGTTCGCCGCTCTACACCGGTGTCATCGCAGGTGCAGGACCGCGTTACTGTCCATCGGTGGAAGACAAGATCATGCGCTTCGCCGACAAGACCTCGCACCAGGTGTTTGTTGAACCCGAAGGCCTGACAACCCACGAACTTTATCCCAATGGTATTTCGACCAGTCTGCCATTTGATATCCAGCTTGAAGCCGTGCGTTCTATCCGCGGTTTCGAACAGGCCCATATCACTCGACCGGGCTATGCCATTGAGTACGATTTTTTCAATCCCCAGGATCTCAAGCACAGCCTGGAAACCAAGCACATGCCGGGGCTGTTCTTTGCCGGTCAGATCAATGGCACCACCGGCTACGAAGAAGCTGGCGCCCAGGGTCTGTTGGCGGGCATCAATGCGGCTAACCGCGCCTTCGAGCGCGATGCCTGGCATCCGCGCCGTGACGAAGCCTATATTGGCGTACTGGTGGACGATCTGATTACCCACGGTACCGCCGAGCCGTACCGCATGTTTACCAGCCGGGCCGAATACCGCCTGATACTGCGTGAAGACAATGCCGACCTGCGTCTGACCGAAAAAGGCCGCGAGCTCGGCTTGGTCGACGATGCTCGCTGGGCGCATTTCTGTATCAAGCGCGAAGCCATAGAGCTGGAAAAGCAGCGTCTGCGTGAAACCTGGGTACAGCCTGGCAGTGATCGCGCCAATGCGCTGAACGCCAAACTGAAAACCCCGCTCACCCGGGAATACAACCTGGCGGATCTGATCAAGCGTCCCGAACTTGAGTACCGTGATGTAGCCGCGGTTGCAGGTACGCCTGAGGTTGATCCCCAGGTCGCCGAGCAGGTCGAAATCCAGTTCAAGTACGCCGGATATATTGATCGCCAGCGCGAGGAAATCGAGCAGATGCAGCGCCAGGAAAATACCGCGCTGCCCGCCGATATGGATTACAGCCTGATTAGCGGTCTGTCGAACGAACTGCGCTCTAAGCTTGAATCCGTTCAGCCGGCCAGCATTGCCCAGGCATCACGTATACAGGGCATGACGCCGGCAGCCATTTCGCTGCTGCTGGTGTACCTGAAAAAGCACCGCTTTAAATCCAGCCAGGAACAGGCCGCCAGTTAATGGACGCAAAATTCAAGGAACAGCTATTGCGCCAAAGCGGTGCAATGGGAATCGAACTGACCCAGCAACAGGCAGACCAGTTGATGGCCTATCTGGCATTGCTGGTGAAATGGAACAAGGCTTACAACCTCACCGCCGTGCGTGATCCGGCGCAAATGGTAACCCGCCATCTGCTCGACAGCCTCAGTGTGCTGCCCCATATCCAGGGGCCCCGTCTGATCGATGTGGGCAGTGGCCCGGGCCTTCCCGGCATACCCCTGGCGATCTGTCGCCCCGATATAGCGGTAACCACGCTGGACAGCAACGGCAAAAAGACCCGTTTTCAGCAGCAGGTAAAGGCGGAACTGGGGCTCGATAACCTTGAGGTGATCAATGCCCGGGCCGAAAACTGTGACCGGCCGCCATTTGATCAGGTGATTTCCCGCGCCTTCGCCTCGCTGGAGGCCATGCTGCACTGGACCTCCCACCTGTGCCGCGAAGATGGTGTTTTTCTTGCAATGAAAGGTCTGTATCCTGATGACGAACTCCAGGCACTCACGCCTGGAATCGAACTCAAGGCCAGTCATCCCCTGCGGGTGCCGGGCAGTGAGGGTGCACGTCATCTGCTGATTCTCGGGAGAGCCTGACCTTGGCGAAAATCCTCACCATCACCAACCAGAAAGGCGGGGTGGGCAAGACAACGACCTGCGTCAATCTGGCAGCGTCACTGGCGGCGACCAAAAAGCGCGTGCTGATGATCGACCTGGACCCCCAGGGCAATGCCACCATGGGCAGCGGTATCGACAAACATACCCTCAAGCTGTCGGCCTATGATGTACTCACCGACCAGGCCAGCGCCGCAGAGGCGCGTCTGACCGAGGTGCCGGGTGGCTATCATGTAATCGGTGCCAATGGCGATCTGACTGCCGCCGAGGTTGAGCTGCTGAGCCTGCCACGGCGCGAGTTCCGCCTCAAGATGGCGTTGCTCGAAGTGGTGGATGAGTATGACTATATACTGCTCGACAATCCGCCCTCGCTGAACCTCCTGACCGTCAATGCCCTGGCCTGTTCCAGCGGCGTGATTATCCCCATGCAGTGCGAGTACTACGCGCTTGAGGGGATCAGCGCTCTGGTGGGCACCATCAACAAGATCAATCAGCGTCTTAATCCGGAACTGAAGATTGAAGGCATTCTGCGTACCATGTTCGACCCGCGCATGAGCCTGACCCGCGATGTCTCCAACCATCTGGTGGACTACTTCGGTGATCAGGTCTATCGCACTGTAATTCCGCGCAATGTACGTCTGGCCGAGGCACCCAGTCATGGGCTGCCGGCGCTGATGTACGATAAAAGCTCCCGCGGCGCTCTGGCTTACCTCGCGCTGGCGGGTGAGCTTATTCGCAAGACGGCGCAGGTTAAGGCGGCCGAGGCTGCCGATACCACGGCGGCTGATAAAGCACAGGTACAGGAAACAAACTGATGGCTGCAATGAAACGGGGCCTGGGACGCGGGCTGGATGCGTTACTGTCCACGGTGGAACAGGTACATGAACCGGTGAGCCGGGAAGCGGCCGCGCCGCTGGAGGGCTTTCGACTGCTGTCGGTCGACGCCATTCAGCGTGGCCGCTATCAGCCCAGGCGTGATCTGGAACCCGGTGCCCTGGAAGAACTGGCCGATTCAATTCGCGCCCAGGGCATCATGCAGCCGATCGTGGTGCGCTCGGTGGACGGCAAGGACCGCTTCGAGATTATTGCCGGTGAGCGCCGCTGGCGCGCCGGCCAAATGGCGGGCCTGACCGAAATCCCGGTGCTGGTGCGCGAAGTATCCGATGAGTCTGCCATCGCCATGGCACTGATCGAAAACATTCAGCGCGAAAACCTCAATCCCATCGAAGAAGCCGTGGCACTGCAGCGGCTGCAGCAGGAATTCGAGCTGACACAGCAGCAGGTCGCCAAGGCTGTAGGCAAATCACGTTCGACTATTGCCAATCTTCTGCGGCTGATGAAGCTGGAGGAAGAGGTCAAGAAGATGCTCGACTACGGCGACCTCGAAATGGGCCATGCCCGTGCGCTGCTGTCACTGGAAAGCGAAGCTCAGCTTGAAGCCGCCAGAGAGGTGGTTGCCCGCGGCCTCACCGTACGTCAGACGGAAGCTTTGGTGCGCAAACTGCAAGCTCCGGAAACCCCAAGTGCTGCACCTGCAAAGCCCGATCAGGGACTGGAACAGCTGGCCGGCGAGCTGTCGCAGCGCTTTTCGACGCCCGTTACCATCAGTCGCAATGCCCGCGGCAACGGCAAGATCACTATTGCCTACAGTGGCGAAGCCGAGCTGGATGCCATTCTGAAGACCCTCAAATAAGTTGCTGCTTTTTTGCACACTCAGGCCCGGCGCGGCTTTGCCGGCCGGGGCGGGTGGCAAAACACAGAGAATAGCCGCAGCGCAGCCCCTGTAAGCCGTATTCGCAAGGGGTGATGCTCTAGTACCTTAGTGCAAAAGGCGCTGACTTCGGTTGATGCCTTACAGCAATACCCCTATAATCGGCACGCTGTTTAGGGGGTAGTCGCCAAAACAGTCTAGGCTGATCGGGTTGAACTCGGGGATATGATGGGAAACCAGCGCACAGGTGCCCAGTCCCGGGATACAGGGAAAGATGTCCTTGGCATTCTGTTAATTCAGGCTATTGTTGTACTGCTGCTGTCGGCGGCACTGCTGCTGAAAGGGAATGTTCTGGCATACTCGGCACTGCTGGGTGGGCTTATTTATCTGATTCCCAATCTGTACGTGACGTTGCGTACACTACCCCACCGCGCAGGCTCCACCGCTGGAATGGTGCTTGCGCAGTTGTATATCGGCCAAATATGGAAAATGGCACTGTCAGTCGCAGGGTTCACCGCGACCTTCATCTGGGTTAAACCCCTCAGTCCATTTTCCATATTTGGTACATTCATTCTGTTGCAGCTGCTGGGTATGCTGCTGCTGATGATGTCCAGACAACGGTTCCTGAAACTTTAAGTGAGAGAGACTGAGAATGGCGAGCGGGACAGTTACATCCTCAGAATACATATCGCACCATTTGACCAATCTGACGTTTGGCAACCACCCGGAAGCGGGCTGGAAGCTGGCGGAAAGTGCTGGTGAAGCAGCAGCAATGGGCTTTTGGGCGATCAACGTCGACACCATGCTGTGGTCTGTCGGTCTTGGCGTATTCTTCCTGTGGTTCTTCGGCAAAGTCGCCAAAACAGCGACCGCTGGCGTACCGGGCAGCACCCAGAACTTCATCGAGACGATCATTGAATTTGTCGATGACAACGTCAAAAGCATTTTCCATTACAAGAGCCCGGTCATCGCGCCCCTGGCACTGACCATCTTCGTCTGGGTCTTCCTGATGAACGCGATGGACCTGGTGCCGGTCGACTGGCTGCCCTACATCGCAGGCCAGATGGGTATCGAGTTCATGAAGGTTGTACCCACGACTGACGTCAATGCCACTGGTGGCATGGCGCTGAGCGTATTTGCTCTGATCGTGTACTACAGCATCAAGCAGAAAGGCGTAAACGGCTTCTTTAAAGAGCTGGCATTTCAGCCGCTGCCCAAAATTTTCATGCCGTTTAACCTGTTTCTGGAAATCGTGGGCCTGATAGCCAAGCCGGTATCACTGGCACTGCGACTGTTCGGTAACATGTATGCCGGCGAAATGATCTTTATTCTGATTGCACTGCTGCCTTTCTGGATTCAGTGGCTGCTGTCAGTACCCTGGGCGATTTTCCATATTTTGATCATCACCCTGCAGGCATTCATCTTCATGGTACTCACAATCGTGTACCTGGCGATGGCTCACGATGACCACTGATTGAAGTATTGGTCAGGGAAAATTGTAAACAGTTTGCTTTAAACGTTTTAACTTTAACTTAACCTTGAAAAACTGGAGAAATCTAATGGCTGAACTGCTGTATATCGCTGCTGCGTTGATGCTGGGTCTGGGTGCAATCGGTGCTGCTATCGGCATTGGTATCCTGGGTGGCAAGTTCCTGGAAGGCGCTGCTCGTCAGCCAGAACTGGTTCCACTGCTTCGCACTCAGTTCTTCATCGTAATGGGTCTGGTCGATGCGATCCCGATGATCGGTGTAGGTCTTGGTCTGTACGTACTATTCGCTGTTGCCGGCTAATAAGTAGTAGTCATTCGTATATCTACTCTATTAGACAACCGCGAGAGGTAATGGCGTGAATATCAATCTCACCATCATTGGTCAGGCCATTGCATTCTTCTTCTTCGTCGTATTCTGCATGAAGTATGTGTGGCCACCGATTACCGGTGCCCTGGCAGAGCGCAAGAAAAAGATTGCTGAAGGCCTGGATGCTGCCGACCGCGCTACACGTGATTTGCACCTGGCCCAGGAAAAGGCCACTGCAAACATGCGTGAAAGCAAGTTGGAAGCAGCCGCCATCATTGAACAAGCCAATAAGCGGGCGAGCCAGATCGTCGATGAAGCCAAAGAGCAGGCACGTGCAGAAGCTGACCGTGTCAAAGTAGCCGCTCAGGCCGAAATCGAGCAAGACGTCAACCGTGCCAAGGAAGCCCTGCGTTCGCAGGTTGCTGCTCTGGTTGTGGCTGGCGCCGAGAAGATTCTGGAAACCTCTATTGACGAGAAAGCCCATGCTCAGCTCCTAAACAAGCTGGCTACCGAGCTTTAAGCGAGGTTTATGATGGCTGAACTTAATACAGTCGCTCGGCCCTATACAAAAGCTGCGTTTGAATTTGCGCTGGCTGAGGGAACCCTTGACGCCTGGTCCGACATGCTCCGTCTTGCTGCCACTGTGGCGCAGGATGGGCATATGGCCCAGGTGTTGGGTAACCCCGCACTGACCAGTAAGCAGAAAGCGCAGGCGATGCTCGGTGTCTGTGAAGACAGCCTGAGCGCAGCCGGCAGGAATTTCATTACTCTGCTGGCAGAAAATCGCCGTTTAGCTCTGCTGCCGGAAATCCTGGCGCAGTTCGAGCAGCTGAAAGCCAATCAGCAACAGTCCGTCGATATAGACGTGACTACGGCTTTCGAACTGGACGAGCAGCAGCAACAGAAACTTACTCAGGCAATCGGCGCCAAGCTGGGCCGCGAAGTGAAAATGACGACTCAGGTAGATAAATCTATCCTGGGTGGCGTTGTTATTCGTAGCGCAGACCTGGTGATCGATGGTTCGGTCCGCGCCCGATTGGCGAAACTGACCGAAGCGATGAGCTCCTGAGGGTGAGGTAAAATCATGCAGCAACTGAATCCATCTGAGATCAGCGAGATTCTCAAGAAGCGCATCGAGAAACTCGATGTGTCTTCTGAAGCCCGCAACGAGGGCACTATTGTCAGCGTTTCCGATGGTATCATCCTGATCCACGGTCTGGCTGATGTCATGTACGGGGAAATGATCGAATTTCCCGGCGGCGTTTACGGTCTGGCACTGAACCTGGAGCGTGACTCCGTCGGTGCTGTTGTACTGGGTGACTACCAGAAACTGGTAGAGGGCATGACTGCCCGTTGCACCGGTCGTATCCTGGAAGTACCTGTTGGTCCGGAACTGCTCGGTCGCGTTGTAGACGCCCTGGGTATCCCGATCGATGGCAAGGGTCCGCTCGAAACCAAAATGACCGATGCAATTGAAAAAGTTGCACCGGGCGTTATCGATCGTCAGTCAGTTGATCAGCCGGTTCAGACCGGTCTGAAAGCCATCGATGCGATGGTACCAATCGGCCGTGGCCAGCGTGAGCTGATCATCGGTGACCGTCAGATTGGTAAGACTGCGATCGCTATCGATGCGATCATCAATCAGAAAGGTACAGGCATCAAGTGTATCTACGTCGCAATCGGACAGAAACAGTCCACTATTGCCAACGTAGTACGCAAGCTGGAAGAGCATGGCGCGATGGATCACACCATTGTTGTCGCTGCCGGCGCATCTGATCCTGCTGCCATGCAGTTCCTGGCGCCTTACGCCGGTGCAACCATGGGTGAGTACTTCCGCGACCGCGGTCAGGACGCCCTGATTGTATTTGACGACCTGACCAAGCAGGCCTGGGCTTATCGCCAGATCTCCCTGCTGCTGCGTCGTCCGCCGGGCCGTGAAGCATACCCGGGTGACGTCTTCTATTTGCACTCCCGTCTGCTGGAACGTGCTGCGCGCGTTAACGCTGATTACGTTGAGAAGTTCACCAATGGTGAAGTGAAAGGCCAGACTGGCTCGCTGACGGCTCTGCCGATCATCGAGACTCAGGGCGGCGACGTATCTGCGTTCGTACCGACCAACGTTATCTCCATCACCGATGGTCAGATCTTCCTGGAATCGAGCCTGTACAACTCAGGTATTCGCCCGGCGATCAACGCAGGTCTGTCTGTATCCCGTGTAGGTGGTGCAGCCCAGACCAAGATCATCAAGAAACTGGGTGGCGGTGTGCGTCTGGCACTGGCTCAGTACCGTGAGCTGGCTGCGTTCGCGCAGTTTGCTTCCGACCTTGATGACGTGACCCGCGGTCAGCTGGAACACGGTCAGCGCGTTACCGAGCTGATGAAGCAGAAACAGTACTCTCCGATGTCGGTTGCCGATATGGGTCTGAGCCTGTATGCCGCGAACGAAGGTCATCTGAACGATGTTGAGCTGAACAAGATTGGTGCCTTTGAATCGGCCCTGATCTCTTACTTCAGGTCCGAACATGCGGATCTGATGGCTCAGGTTAACGTTGCCGGTGCCTACAACGACGAGATTTCAGCGCAGTTCAAGGCCGGAATCGAGAAGTTCAAGTCAACCCAGACCTGGTAACAGCCCTAGGGCAGAGGGTCTGCGGGCTTAACCCCGCAGACCGATAACCGGTTCAAGGTATAAAGGCGGAACTATGGCAGTCGGAAAAGAGATAAAGACGCAAATTGCGAGCATCAGCAGCACGCGCAAAATTACTAGCGCCATGGAAATGGTGGCCGCCAGTAAGATGCGCAGGGCTCAGGATCGCATGCAGTCGTCCCGACCGTACGCTCGCAGTATCCGTGGCGTTATTCAGCATCTGGCGAAATCCAATCCTGAATATTCTCACCTGTACATGCAGGAACGTGAGGCCAAGCGCGTCGGCTACATAGTTGTAGCCAGTGACCGCGGTCTCTGTGGCGGCCTGAACACGAATGCGTTCAAGGCCACCATCGCCAGCATGAAGGGTTACCACGACAAGGGCGTTGCGATCGATGTCTGTGCGCTGGGCACAAAGGCACTGACCTTCTTCAAGAGCTACGGCGGCAACGTAGTAGCAGCAAAAACGCATCTGGGTGACGCACCTGTACTGGCGGAGCTGATTGGCTCGGTCAAGGTGATGTTCGATGCGTTTGCAGAAGGCAGGCTGGATCGCCTGTTTGTGGTGTCGAACGAATTCGTTAACACCATGACACAGAAACCCGTGGTTGAGCAGATTCTGCCACTGCGGGCTGAAGACGACGACAAACAGCTGAGCCATCACTGGGATTACATCTACGAACCGGAAGCGAAAGAGCTGCTCAACGGGCTGCTCCAGCGCTATGTCGAGTCGGTAGTCTACCAGTCGGTGGTCGAGAACAATGCCTGTGAACAGGCAGCCCGTATGCTGGCGATGAAGAGCGCAACTGATAACGCCGGCGACCTGATAGACGAGCTTAAGATGGTTTACAACAAGGCTCGTCAAGCTGCGATTACTCAGGAAATTTCCGAGATCGTTAGTGGCGCCGCTGCAGTTTGATGCAGTAAACGGGTTTCAACGTTTTAGAGGATCCGAACATGAGTAGCGGACAAATCGTTCAGATTATCGGCGCCGTCGTCGACGTGGAATTCCCGCGTGACAGCGTGCCGAAAGTATATGACGCCCTGACAGTACCCAAAGTCGGCCTGACGCTGGAAGTTCAGCAGCAGCTGGGTGATGGTGTTGTACGTGCGATTGCCATGGGCCAGACCGAAGGCGTAAGCCGTGGTCTGACTGTAGAAAACACCGGCGCTCCTATTTCCGTACCTGTGGGCAAAGCGACCCTGGGCCGGATCATGGACGTGCTGGGCAACCCGATCGACGACGCCGGTGCTATCGGTGAAGAAGAGCGGATGCCGATTCACCGCAAGGCACCGACCTACGCGGAGCAGGCAGCTTCCAACGAACTGCTGGAAACTGGCATCAAGGTTATCGACCTGGTTTGCCCGTTTGCCAAAGGCGGCAAGGTGGGTCTGTTTGGCGGTGCTGGCGTCGGCAAGACCGTCAACATGATGGAGCTTATCCGTAACATCGCCATCGAGCACAGCGGTTATTCCGTGTTCGCAGGCGTGGGTGAGCGTACTCGTGAAGGCAACGACTTTTACTACGAGATGAAAGAGTCCAACGTACTGGACAAGGTATCTCTGGTATATGGACAGATGAACGAGCCGCCGGGTAACCGTCTGCGCGTAGCACTGACCGGTCTGACCATGGCGGAGAAATTCCGTGATGAAGGTCGTGACGTACTGCTGTTTGTCGACAACATCTACCGTTACACCCTGGCGGGTACCGAAGTATCGGCTTTGCTGGGTCGTATGCCTTCAGCAGTAGGTTACCAGCCGACTCTGGCCGAAGAGATGGGCGTTCTGCAGGAACGTATCACTTCTACCAAGACGGGTTCCATCACGTCCATCCAGGCGGTATACGTACCGGCGGATGACTTGACTGACCCGTCTCCGGCGACCACCTTCTCCCACCTTGATGCGACTGTAGTACTGTCCCGTCAGATTGCCGAGCTGGGTATCTACCCGGCTGTGGACCCGCTGGACTCTACGTCCCGTCAGCTGGATCCGCTGGTAATCGGTCAGGAACACTACGACATCGCTCGTCAGGTGCAGAACGTGCTGCAGCGTTACAAGGAACTGAAGGATATCATCGCGATTCTGGGTATGGATGAGCTGTCTGAAGAAGACAGGCAGATCGTATCCCGTGCGCGTAAGATCCAGCGCTTCCTGTCTCAGCCGTTCTTCGTAGCGGAAATATTTACCGGTGCAACCGGCAAATACGTCTCGCTGAAAGACACCATCCGTGGCTTTAAGGGCATTCTGGAAGGCGAGTTCGACTCCCTGCCGGAACAGGCCTTCTACATGGTTGGCGGCATCGAAGAAGCGGTTGAGAAAGCCAAGAACCTGTAAGGTTCTGGTCGGAAACCTTTAAGAGGTAATAAGCATGGCTATGACTGTTCATTGCGATATCGTGAGTGCCGAGGGCGAAGTTTTCTCCGGCCTGATCGAGTTCGTATCGGTAACAGGTAGCCTGGGTGACCTGGGTATCTACCCCGGTCACGCTCCGCTTCTGACGGAACTGAAACCAGGCCCTGTCGAGCTGCGCAAGCAGGGCGGCCAGGAAGACGTTTTTTACGTCTCCGGCGGCTTTCTCGAAGTGCAACCGCACAAGATCATAGTGCTGGCAGACACCGCTCTGCGCGCCAATGATCTGAGTGAAGCGGCGGCAATCGAGGCTCAGACGCATGCGCAACAGGAGATGGCTGATAAGTCCGCCGAGTTTGAATACTCGCGGGCGGCCACGCAGCTGGCGGAAGCTGCTGCGCAGCTCCGCACACTGCAGCAGCTTCGCAAGAAAGGTAAACACTGATCCTGCGAACTGATCTCGATTAAAAAGGGGTAGCCATTGGCTACCCCTTTTTTGTGGACGCGCGGCTACGCCTAGCGGCGAATATTTTTTCAGCTTTCAGCTTTCAGCTTTTATCTTGCCCCTAGCCCCTAGCCCCTAGCCCCTTTCCTCTTTAATCTCGCACCTCGCACCTCGCACCTCGCACCTCACAACAACCCCCAGAGCGTATCGAAGACTATCTTCTGCGCGGCTGACACTTCCCGTGAATCAATCACCACGGCGGTGGGGTAATTCTCCGAGGCCAGCGAGATGATAGCTACCTTGGGTGGATAGATGGCGATATAGGCCGCATCTACCGGGCCTTGGGTACGAATCCATTTGCGCTCCGATAGCTCAGCATCCTCACCGCCCTCGCCGATGGCGATGACCCGCACCTGGATACCGCGGGCGATGCGCTGCACCGTATAGGTCGGGAAGGGACGGTACAGGTGACGCCGAATGGGCTTGGATGAAAATACCGAATAGGCCGGGTTGGGCTGGCCAGACACCGTATTGAGAATATCCCGCAGCACAAATTCGATACCGTCGTCACCTTCATAGAACTGTACATTGGCGGCGCTGAAATCGGGCTTGAGATGATTCAGTTCGGGGATTATCTTGCCGCGCAACTGGCCCACCGCATTGTCCAGCGAAGCCTGACGTTCCTGTGCCATCTGCAGCAGCACCTCGGGATCGCGGGGCGAGAAGTAGCGTCGTTTGCCCTTGGGCAGGTAGGTGACAACTCCCTTGCTCTGCAGGCTCTTGAGGCACTCGTAGGCGGTGCCGCGATTGATGCCGGCCTTGTCGGCAATGGTACGTATGGCGCTGGGGCCCAGACTCAGCAGGGCACGGTAAATACGTACCTCGCGTTCTTCCAGGCCGAGCAGACTAAAGATTGAATCGGTCATTTTGTCAAAATTTTACTGACAACTAATATTGAATTAGAGTTTGTATCAGCTAAAGTCTGCAACAACCAGTTTTACTTCAGTTAACCGGATAAAACGCGCAGCGCGCAGGATTAGCGTAACGATGTCATTGGATGTGATTATTCTGGCGGCCGGACAGGGCAGCCGCATGAAATCGAAGAAACCCAAGGTGCTGCACGGCATCGGCGGCAAGCCGATGGTGCAGCATGTCATCGACTGTGCACTTGAGCTGGATGCACCGCGCATACATGTAGTGGTGGGGCATGGCGCCGAGCAGGTGCGCGAAGCCCTGGGCGATCAGGCACTCAATTTTGCCCTCCAGGCTGAACAGCTGGGCACCGGCCATGCCGTAGCCCAGGCGCTGGACGGCACCGAAGCTTCCGGCATCAGTCTGGTGCTGTACGGCGATGTCCCCCTGACCCGCAGCGAGACCCTGCGTCAGCTGGTTGCTATAGCTGCCCAGGACAAGCTCGGCCTGCTGACGGTGAAGCTGACCGATCCCAGCGGTTATGGTCGTATCATCCGCAACGATGCCGACCAGGTAGTGGCCATCGTCGAGCACAAGGATGCAACCGAGGCGCAGCGCGAAGTGGATGAGGTCAACACCGGCATAATGGCGTTGCCCACACGACTGCTGGCCGACTGGCTACCCAAACTCTCGAGCAACAATGTCCAGGGCGAGTATTACCTCACCGATGTCATTGCCATGGCGGCGGATCAGGGCGTGCTGATCGAGGCGATTCAGCCTGAACACGAACAGGAAGTGCAGGGCGTGAACAACCGCCTGCAGCAGGCCGAGCTGGAGCGCTGGTATCAGCTGCGTGAAGCGCAGCGCCTGATGCACCAGGGTGTGACCCTGCTGGACCCGTCGCGGCTGGATGTGCGCGGCAACCTGAGTGTCGGCCTCGATGTGGTGATCGATATCAACTGTCTGTTCGAAGGCAAGGTCACTCTGGGTAACGATGTCACTATCGGCGCCAACTGCCATATCAGCGATGCGGTGATTGGCGATGGCTGCCATATCAAGGCCAATTCCGTGATCGAACAGGCGACTATGCAGGAAAACTGCGATATCGGGCCTTTTGCGCGGCTGCGTCCGGGCACGGTACTGGCGGCAGGGGTCAAGGTTGGCAACTTCGTTGAAACCAAGAAAGCCCGTATCGGCGAAGGCTCCAAGGTCAGTCACCTGAGCTATGTGGGCGATGCCCTGATCGGCAGTGGCGTCAATGTCGGCGCCGGCACCATTACCTGCAACTATGATGGCGTCAACAAGTCACAGACCGAGATCGGCGATGGCGCCTTTATCGGCTCCAACAGCGCCCTGGTGGCACCGGTGAAGGTAGGAGCGGGCGCAACCGTGGGCGCAGGTTCTACTATTACCAAGGATGTGGCCGACGATCAGCTGTCGGTGGCCCGGGCCAAGCAGCGCAATCTCGATGGCTGGCCGCGCCCGACTAAGCGCGAAAGCTGAACGCGCGCAGCGACGGCATTTGGCCTGCAGTACTCAATATTCGTTATATAAGCTGTACCCGTTTTAACGGAAGGATCGAAACATGTGTGGAATCGTAGGGGCTATCGCCGCAAGGCCGGTATCGGAAATACTGCTCGAAGGCCTGCGTCGGCTGGAATACCGCGGTTATGACTCCGCCGGCATGACGGTGTGGGATGGCAGCCAGATCAATCGTTTGCGCCGCGCCGGCAAGGTACAGGCGCTGGGTGATGCCCTGGCCGAAACCCCGCTGGACGGCCAGCTGGGCATCGCCCACACGCGCTGGGCCACCCACGGCAAGCCCACCGAGAACAATGCGCATCCGCATATGTCCGGCACCCGCGTGGCGGTGGTGCACAACGGCATTATCGAAAACTACGAGAGCATCAAGCGTGACCTGATCGCCAGGGGCTACGAGTTCACCTCTGACACCGATACCGAAGTCATCGCCCACCTGCTGGACAGCGCCATCTCCGCCGGCGCCAGCGTGCTGGATGCGGTGCGCGATTCGGTGGCGCAGCTGCACGGTGCCTTTGCCCTGGGCGTGATGCACCAAGATTATCCCGGCGAGCTGATCACGGCGCGCAAGGGCAGCCCGCTGGTTATAGGTGTGGGGATCGGCGAGAACTTTATCGGCTCAGATCCGCTGGCGCTGCTGCAGGTCACCGACCGTTTCATCTACCTGGAAGAGGGCGATGTGGCCCGTCTGCGTCGCCTTGGCATCGAGATATGGAACAGTGCCGGCGAGTCCGTCGAGCGCCCGGTACTGCGGTTTGAGTACGGTTCCGGCAGCGTCGACAAAGGCGAATACAAGCACTACATGCTCAAGGAAATCTACGAGCAGCCCAGGGTCGTGCACGCCGCCATGGAAGGGCGCCTGGGTGCCGAACGGGTGCTGGAAGAAGCCTTTGGCGTCACCGCGCCGGCCATCTTTGATCAGGTCAAACAGGTGCAGATCGTGGCCTGCGGCACCAGCTATCATGCCGGCCTTATCGCCAAGTACTGGATCGAGGATCTGGCGGGGATTCCCTGCATGGTGGAAGTGGCCAGTGAATTCCGCTACCGCAAGGTGGTGCTGCCCAAGGGCACGCTCTTTATCAGCATTTCCCAGTCGGGCGAAACCGCCGATACCCTGGCGGCGTTGCGCGAGGTGCGTGATCGCATTCTGGCCAGCCTGACCATCTGCAACGTGCCGGGTAGCTCCCTGGTGCGCGAATCCGATCTCTGCCTGATGACCAATGCCGGCCCCGAAATCGGCGTGGCCTCCACCAAGGCCTTTACCACCCAGCTGGTCGCGCTGCTGATGACCACCCTGGTGCTGGGGCGTCGCCATGAGCTGAGTCCTGAGACCGAGGCGCGGATAGTGGCTGATCTTAAAACACTGCCGGGGCTGCTGGAGCAGGTACTGGGGCTGGATTCTGCCATCGAGAAAATGGCTGAAGCCTTTGCCGAGAAGCAACACGCCCTCTTTCTGGGCCGCGGTACCCTGAACCCTGTGGCGATGGAAGGGGCCCTCAAGCTCAAGGAAATCTCCTACATTCACGCCGAGGCCTACGCCGCCGGTGAGCTCAAGCATGGCCCGCTGGCACTGGTCGACAAGGACATGCCGGTGGTCACAGTCGCGCCGCGCAACGAGATGCTCGACAAGCTCAAGGCCAACCTGCAGGAAGTGCGCGCCCGTGGCGGCGAGCTGTTCGTCTTCGCCGGCAGCCGCCAGGAAGTACAGCCCGAAGAGGGCGTGCAGGTGCTGGAATTGCCGCCGATGCCGGGCATTCTGGAGCCCATCGTCTACACCCTGCCGCTGCAGCTGCTGTCCTACCACGTCGCCGTACTCAAGGGCACAGACGTCGATCAACCGCGTAACCTGGCCAAGTCTGTCACGGTGGAATAACGGCTTTTGCCCGGTCGACTCAAGCGGAGTCGAGCGCCAAGGTGAAACGCAACGCAAAAGCCCGACAGCAATGTCGGGCTTTTGTCGTTTTGGGGTTATTTTGTGGATCAGTACTCGACGATATTGACCGCCAGGCCGCCGCGGGAGGTTTCCTTGTACTTGTCGAGCATGTCGCGACCGGTTTCGCGCATGGTGCGGATCACCTTGTGGGGGGGGGGGGGGCAAAATGCTGGCCGTCGCCGCGCAAGACCAGAGCGCGAAAGCCCATGCCGTTGGCGTGCAGCGGTAGGCTTTCCTTGCGGTGGTAGGTCAGGTGTTCTTAAAACCGATCTTTTGTCGCCCGTGCCGGTGGCACCGAGGGAGCCGTACAGCTGGGTCTGCACCGCAGCGACTCGGGGCCGCCCGGTTTCCCGGAGCGACCCCGGGTGCGCGTTACTTCAAAGGGCTTCCCGAGGCTTGCAGGTCCGCATGGTAGGAGGACCGCACCATGGGGCCGCTGGCGACGTTGCGAAACCCCAGTTGGTTGCCGATCTCTTCGTAGGCCTTGAATTCGTCCGGCGTCACGTAGCGCTCGACCGCCAGGTGGTGTCGGCTCGGCTGCAGGTACTGGCCGATCGTCAGCATGTCGACGCCCTGGTTGCGCAGGTCCTGCATGACCGCGACTATCTCGTCCCGGGTTTCGCCCAGGCCCACCATCAGGCCGGACTTGGTGGCGACCTCGGGGTGCTGATGCTTGTAGCGCTGCAGCAGGTCGAGGGAGTTGCGGTAGTCGGCGCCCGGTCGCACTGTTGCGTAGAGGCGCGGCACGGTTTCCATGTTGTGGTTCAGGACATCGGGCAGGTCGACGGACAGGGCTGCCAGCGCGGTATCGAGCTTGCCGCGAAAATCCGGTACCAGAATCTCCACCGTCAGGCCCGGATTCAGCGCCCGGGACTCGCGCACAGTGGCACTGAAGTGGGCGGCTCCGCCATCGCGCAGATCGTCACGATCGACGGAGGTAATCACCGCATAGCGCAGGTTCAGCTGCTGAATGCTCTGGGCCACGTGGCGCGGCTCGTCCGGGTCGAGCCCCAGAGGCTTGCCGTGGGCGACATCGCAGAAGGGGCAGCGGCGGGTGCAGATTCCGCCCATGATCATAAAGGTGGCGGTGCGCTTGCTGAAGCACTCGGCCAGATTCGGGCAGGAGGCCTCCTCGCACACCGTATGCAGTTTCAGCTCGCGCAGCTGTTTCTTCACCTTGGCGACGTTGCTGTTGCTGCGCGGATCAATGCGGATCCACTCCGGCTTCGCCAGGCGCGTACGGCTGGGATCGGGCTTGTGGCGCAGGCGCGCCATCTTGGATTCGCCCTTCAATTCTTTTAACGGAATGAGTTCCATCCTGTCACCTCTGCTTGCGGAGTTCTGCCGTAATCGGGTTCATTGGGCCGTGGTGATAGCGCATGTTCCATCAGGAACACGGCTGTCACGGCCTTCGATTGTTGCCTAATCATGCACCAAGCAAATAAAGTTTCCAATAGGAAACAGTGTTTCTTTGTTTTCAAGCCTGGCCGTGCATCTATAACGCGCACCTGATCAACAGCCTGATGAGTAGCTGTGCCGGTTGAGGCTAGTCAGTCCCAATACGGGTAAAGTATGTTTCGTTAGTTTCCAATAAGAAATTTTTGTTGAAAGCGGGAAATCGTGTTGCTAGTCTGTGGCTGTCACCGGTTCAGGGCGATAGCCGCCGGACCCTCGATGAACAGCAGAAGGAAAATAACGATGAGCAAGGTCCCGACAAATCTGAAATATGCCGCCTCCCATGAGTGGGTACTCGACAACGGTGACGGTACCGTGACCCTGGGCATCAGTGATCATGCCCAGGAGCTGCTGGGTGACGTGGTTTTCGTGGAGCTGCCGGACCTGGGTCGCCAGATCAGCAAGGGTGAGGAGTTCTCGCTGGTGGAGTCCGTCAAGGCGGCCTCCGACATCTACTCGCCGGTCAGCGGTGAGGTGATCGAGGTCAACGGCGCGCTGACGGATACACCGGAAATGGTTAATGAAAACCCCTACGAGGGGGCCTGGATCGCCAAAATCAAGCTGTCCGAGGTTGCTGAACTGGCGGATCTGCTGAGTGCCGTGGAATACGAGGCCACCGTCGCCGAAGACGCCTGATCCGCCCACGCCCGGCAGGTGTACCGAGAATAAAAGAGCAGGTAGAAGACTATGGCTGTAGAGACACGCACGCTGGCCCAGCTGGAACAGCGCAACGAATTCACCCGGCGCCACGTCGGCCCGGATACCGCCGAACAGCAGGCCATGCTGGCAGAGCTTGGGCTGGATTCGCTCCAGACGCTGATCGAGCACACCGTACCGGATAGCATCCGGCTGGATGATGCCCTGGCGATGGACTGGGGTGTCTCCGAGACCGATGCCCTGGCCGAGCTGCGTGTCCTGGCGAGCCAGAACAGGGTCAACAAGTCCTACATCGGCATGGGCTACAGCAATACCCTGGTGCCGAATGTGATCCAGCGCAATGTGCTGGAAAATCCGGCCTGGTACACCGCCTACACGCCCTACCAGCCCGAGATCGCCCAGGGACGGCTCGAAGCACTGCTGAATTTCCAGCAGATGGTGATGGGCCTCACCGGCATGGATCTGGCCAACGCCTCGCTGCTGGACGAAGCCACCGCCGCCGCCGAGGCGATGACGCTGTGCAAGCGCGCCAACAGCAAGAAGAGCAATGTGTTTTTCGTCGCCGACGATGTGCACCCCCAGACTCTCGACGTGGTGAAAACCCGGGCCGAATACTTCGGCTACGAGCTGGTGGTGGATGCGCCGGAAAAACTGGCCGAACATGATGTTTTCGGTGTGCTGCTGCAATATCCCGGCAGCCGTGGTGATGTGCGCGATATCGCGGCCCTGGTCCGCCTGGCGAAGCAGCAGAAGGCGATGACCGCCGTGGCCTCGGACCTGCTGGCGCTGGTGCTGCTCAAGTCCCCCGCAAGCCTGGGCGCCGACGTGGTGTTCGGCTCATCGCAGCGCTTCGGCGTGCCGATGGGCTTCGGTGGCCCCCACGCCGCCTTTTTCGCAGCCTCCGGCAAGCTCAAGCGCTCGGTGCCGGGGCGCATCATCGGCGTTTCCGTAGACAGCCGTGGCAACCCGGCGCTGCGCATGGCGATGCAGACCCGCGAGCAGCATATCCGCCGCGAGAAGGCGACCTCCAACATCTGTACCGCCCAGGCACTGCTGGCGAACATGGCCAGTTTCTATGCCGTTTACCACGGTCCCCAGGGGCTGAAGGTCATTGCCGAGCGCGTTCACCGCCTGACGGCGATCCTGGCCAGGGGGCTGGCCGACAGGGGCGTCGCGACCAACGATACCTATTTCGATACCCTGACCTTCGAAGTCGACGACGCGGTCTATCAGCGTGCGCTGGATGCCGGCTGCAACCTGCGTGACTACGGTGATGGCCGCCTTGGCATCAGCCTGGACGAGACCAGCACCGCGGCCGACATCGCCCAGCTGCTGGACATCGTGCTGGGCAACGGTCATGGCCTGGAAATCGCAGCGCTGGACGCCCGTATCACAGCAGGCGAAGCGACCGGCATTGCCGCCGACCTGCGCCGCGAAGACGCTATCCTGAGCCACCCGACCTTCAACAGCTACCAGTCCGAAACCGAGATGCTGCGCTACATGAAGCGCCTCGAGAACAAGGACTACTCGCTGGTGCACGGCATGATCCCGCTGGGCTCCTGCACCATGAAACTGAACGCCACCGCGCAGATGATCCCGGTAACCTGGCCCGAGTTCGCCAATATCCACCCCTTCGCACCCGCCGATCAGGTGACCGGCTATCACGCCATGATTGATCAGCTGGAACAGATGCTGGTGGAGATCACCGGCTACGACGCGATTTCGATGCAGCCCAACTCCGGCGCCCAGGGCGAGTACGCCGGCCTGCTGGCAATCCGCAAGTACCAGGAATCGATCGGCGAAGGTCACCGCAATATCTGCCTGATACCCTCGTCCGCCCATGGCACCAATCCGGCGTCCGCCGCCATGATGGGCCTGAAGGTGGTGATCGTCGAATGCGACGAGGAGGGTAACGTCGATATCGCCGACCTGACCGCCAAGGCGCAGCAGCACAGGGATGAGCTGTCGACCCTGATGATCACCTACCCGTCGACCCACGGCGTGTTCGAAGAGGCAATCGTCGAGATCTGCGGTGTCATCCACCAATGCGGCGGCCAGGTGTATATGGACGGCGCCAACATGAACGCCCAGGTCGGCATTTCGAAGCCCGGCCTGATCGGCTCCGACGTGTCGCACCTCAACCTGCACAAGACCTTCGCCATTCCCCACGGCGGCGGCGGGCCGGGCATGGGCCCCATCGGTGTCAAGAGTCACCTGGCGCCCTTCCTGCCGAGCCATAAGGTGAGCCCGCTGGACGGGCTGGACCACAACAACGGCGCCGTGGCGGCGGCACCCTTCGGTTCCGCATCGATTCTGCCGATAACCTGGATGTATATCCGTGCGCTGGGCAAGGACGGCCTGAAGCATTCGACGGAGCTGGCGATCCTCAATGCCAACTACCTGACCGCGAAGCTGGCGGACCACTACCCGGTGCTGTACCACGGGCGCAACGGCAAGGTGGCCCACGAGTGCATCTTGGATATACGCCCGCTCAAGGAAGCCTCGGGCGTGACCGAGGAGGATATCGCCAAGCGCCTGATGGACTACGGCTTCCACGCGCCGACCATGTCGTTCCCGGTCGCGGGTACGCTGATGATCGAGCCCACGGAGTCCGAATCCCGAGTGGAGTTGGATCGCTTTGTCGAAGCCATGGTCGGCATCCGCGCCGAGATACAGCGTGTGCAGGACGGCTCGCTGCCGGCGGACAACAACCCGCTGTGCAATGCGCCCCACACCCAGGCTGACCTGGTCGGCGACTGGCAACGCCCGTACAGCCGTGACGAAGGCGTGTTCCCGACCGCTGCCACCCGCGCCGCCAAGTTCTGGCCTATGGCGAATCGCATCGACAACGTCTACGGCGACCGCAACTTCATCTGTTCCTGCCCGGGTATCGATGTCTACCGGGATGAGTAAGACGGCGCGTTAGCCCTCGTTTGGTTAGAAGCACTACCAGGTCCGGCAGCAATGTCGGGCCTTTTTTGGCTTCCCCAGCGGCACCGGAGCGACTCGTACCGGTGCGCCCGTCGACGTTAACCCGCCCCCCCTTTCCCTTCCTGGGGGATTCACTTTCCTTGCTCGCACGAAGTAAAAGCAAGCGGCTCCCTGCAACAAGTGGCGCCCTCAGACGCCCTCTCACTGCGCCCTGAAGCGACTTTCTGCGTTACGCCCTTGTACCGTAGCGCCAGCTCGACACCCATGCCCCGCCCCTGACGAGCCTGACCCTGACTGTGCCATGGATCCGTCACGCTTTGTCGCCGCTGCCAGGCCGTTGTGCTGTTGCCCCTCCAGTTCTGCTGTTCGTGCTACCCGACCGTCCACCCCGGTTCGTATTACTGACAGCAGCAACGCTTGCAATGGTCAAAAGGTTGCGGTATAACTCGTGAAGTTCCCATAATGTTCAAAAAGGTGTGTTAATATGAACAAATCGAGAACTGCCGGGAGGTTTTTTTTGGATTTAAGTCGTTTTTACGGCCTAACCCCTTGAAGAACCTAGAATAACTATTAGAAACCAGGAGATGACAATGTCTGATAAAACGACAACATTCGCGGAGGCGGGCGACGATAACGCCAGAGTGGTCGTGCCGCTGTCCGAACGCAGAGCAACATGGGACGTTTCGCTTGTGGCTGCCGGCTACTGCATCGCAATGTCCGGCTTGTTTACCGGAGCCGCGCTCATGGCCGGTATGGAGCTGTTCCAGGTAATCATTGCAGCCCTGATCGGCAATACCGTCCTGGCGCTGTATGGCGGATTGCTGGGTGCCGCGGGTGCCCGGGAAGGTGTGGGTACGGCAATGCTTGCGCGTCATGCTTTCGGGCGGGAAGGCTCCAAGATTGTCGGCCTGGTGCTGGCGATCACCATGCTGGGGTGGTTTTCTGTTCAGGTGGGCTTTTTCGGAAACACCATCAATGCGCTTTTCCCTGAAGGCGGTATTTTGACCCAGCCCAAAATAGCGGCATTCTGGGGAGGCATCCTGATGATAGGTACAGCCTATCTCGGCTACAAAGGCCTGTCGCTGGTTAGCCGGATCGCGATCCCTGCCGTGGTTATTACTGCCGCCTGGGGGGCACTCACGGCGGTGAACAGCGCCGGCGGCTGGGAACATATCGCGAGCATAGTGCCGCCTGAGAGTTTCGGTCTGGGAACCGGTATTGTTATCGTGGTTGGTTCCTTCGCCGCAGGGGCTTCTGCCCAGGCGGATATCACCCGCTACGCAAAAGACGAAAAAGCCGCATGGATTTCTACGGTCTTTGGATACATGTGCGCCAATGCCTTCGTTATTCTGGCTGGATTCTTGACCAGCGTTTCCACCGGCACCGGTGACCTGCCTTCGGCAATGGTCAGCCTTGGTTTGGGGGCTCCGGCTCTGGTGGTACTGATCGCCGCTCAGTGGACTACGAATGACAACAATCTTTATACCTCGTCACTGGGCCTGTCGGCGCTGGTCAAGCTGAAAAAGTCGGTCATCGTATTAATCACCGGATTGTTCGCCACTGCCATCGGGGTTCTGGGTATGGCGGATTACTTTATCAACTGGCTTATCATTCTGGGTATTGCCATCCCGCCGATGGCTGGGATATTAATTGCCGATTACTATGTTTTGAATGGTCGTAAATATTCCTTTGGCGAAGGTGTTCGTTATAACAAGTGGAACTTGACGACCTTTGTGTCCTGGGGCTTTTCGTCTGTCGCCGCTTACAACATCGAGTGGGGATCCGGTGCAATTAATTCGCTATTCCTTGGGTTTGTCGTTTATATAATTCTGTCGAAAATAGAATCCTTGCGAGTGATGGGTAATGTTGGCGAATGCCACGAAGACTCGGCCGGATTTTGAGTTATTAAATAAAACAGATTAAGAGGAAATTCTAATGCCTACTTACCTGGATATGGAGCTTACCAAAGCTGCTTACAAATTAATTCATGACCAGATTAAGCTTAAAAAAGGCGAAAGCGTCCTGATCACTACGGATTCAATCAGTAACTTCCGTGTGGCTGAGGAATTAGCAAAAATGGCCGACGCTCTTGGCGGAAAGGTCATGCTGGCATGGCATAGTACGCCAAAAGGGTATGGCGAAGTCACGATTCCCTATCTGCCTGAGCCTTTAATCGCCTGTGCTGATAAGACGGACGTGTGGATTGAACTCAATAACCAGTGGCTGTTATACAGCAGTTTCTGGAATAAGGCTGTCACCAATGGCCGTACACGACAGGTAATGCTCGGTGGATTATCGGTAGAGCAAATTGTTCGATGCATTGGCATGGTGGATATCGATGTTCAGGCAGAATTTCAATCTCGTGTTGTCGAGATGACAAAAGCGGCGTCCCACGTCCGTATCACCAACAAGGCGGGTACTGATGTTGAATTTAACAACGATCCGAACCGGCCCATGAATAGCGAGATTCTGCATGACAAGCCGGGTGCCAATTTTTTGCTTGGTCAGATCGGGTGGGCGCCCATTGAAGAAAGCATCAACGGCATTATCGCTATTGATGGCGCCATAAGTGGCGGGGGGGATGCAGAGCTTGGTGTTCTGGATGAAACGATCAGCTACCATGTGGAAAAGGGGCGCATAAAGGATATTACCGGTGGCAAGAAAGCCAAGATAATTCGGGACTGGTTTGCCGGACTCGATGACCCGAACATGTATATTGCTGCTCATGTCTGTTATGGCTTCAACCCGAATGCCCGCCTCGAAGGGACCACCACGGAAGATGAACGCGTATGGGGATCCACGGAGTGGGGCTTCGGTTACCAGGGTCCTAATTTCTCCGGTGGCGCGCCTCGGGAAGCGAAAAGCCATATTGATGGTATCTGCCTGGATTGTACCGTCTACCTGGACGGACGCGTTATCATGGAGGATGGCAATGTCGTCGCGCCGGAGCTTGTGGAGCTTGCAAAACAGCTCGGTCACTAGCACCTCCTTGGGTTGAAAATAATCATTCCTACTAATGTTGGCTTGATGGATTCATGCTATTGAGGCCATCACCGGTGGCCAGGCAATCAATAGGGCCGCGAATCTTTCAAGCCACTTCCAGTATGGAAAGAGAGCGATGAATACAATAAACCTAGTTGCGGACCCCTTTCCTCCGTATCAGTATATGGACATAAACGGCCAGCTTGCAGGGGCCGATTATGAGATTATTGTGAACGCTTTTTTGCGGGTGGACATCGCTGTGAATGTCAAACTGTACCCATGGGGGGAGTGTGATTCTAAAGTAAGGGCTGGAGAGGTGGATGGAGCTTTCCAGGTACAACGTAGTTCTGAAAGAGAAAAATATTTTGCGTTTTCAAACACGTTGAGAGAATCTGAAACCACGCTCTATGTAAGCAGAAAATACGGTGATAAATATCTAGGAATTAAAAGCTTTGACAGCCTGGCGGGTCCTATTGGGTTATTGAAGGGATACTGTTATGGAGATAGTCTGGGTCAATCAATTTTGGAAAAAAGTCTTAGGTTTGAGAGTACCATCGATTTGATTGAGGCGATCGAAAACGGAAAAATAGACGGTGGTGTTATGGATTGTGGGGTTTATAATTTTCTTGTTTCCCATCACAACCATATGCCTCTTTTAAAGATTTATGATCTTTTGTTTAAAAGGCCTCTTTCACTGATGGTGGCTAACAGCAAGTCTGGCATTGTTGAAAATTTTAACCGTGGGCTTGAGGCTATAAAATGTGATGGCCTGTATCACACGATATTGGAAAAATATCAGGTGTCACAATGACGTGCTCCCAGGCCGTTGGTTGCGTCAAGTGGAATTTTCATTGAGTGATTAGGATAAGTTAACTATAATCATTTTTGAATTCGAGCGAATGACTTGAGCCGAAATGAAAAAACTTATAGAGATATAATTATGGTTAAGCTTGATGAAATCGATATAAGTATTATTCGCCAGCTATGGGATGGTCGGGCGGCTTACTCTGATGTATCCAATGAATTATCTATTAGTACCAAAACCATTGGAAAGCGTGTCAAGGAGATGACGGACTCCCACGCGGCTGAAATTACCTGTCTGGTTGATCCCTTTAAATTACATGACCATGGGGCCGCATTTGTTGGTTTTAAAACGGTTCCGGAAAATAGAAAAGAGGCGCTGGCGAAAGTCGACAAGCTAAAAGGGGTTATTCTTGCGGCTATTGTCACCGGTCGGTTTGATATAATGGCGATCGTCATTTTCAATGACTCTTTCACCTATGAGAATTTTATCGCTAATGAAGTTGTTAAGGTCCCGGGCATAAGAGATGTCGAGGCCTTTATTGCTTTCGGTGGTCGGGATTTTCAGCTTAGATATTTGTTGGATTGAGTAATATGAAAACCGGGGAAACAAAAGACGCTCATATCCACCTGTCATTGACAGACCTTAAGATTATCAAGGCCTTGAGAAATGGGCGTAAACCTCTGGCAGACGTTGCTGACGAGGTGGGGCTTACGCTGAGTACACTCAGGCGGCGTGTTCAGCGCATGCAGGAAGACAATGCCATACAGATCATATGCTTGGTGGATCCGTTCCTGATCAAGGGGCATTCCTCCGCGTTTATTGGTTTCAAGTTCGAGCCCGATAAAATACACCAGGGGGCCAAGCAAATTGAGAACCTTAAAGGCATAGTGTTAAGCGCCCTGGTTTCTGGAAGCTATGATGCCATGGCGATAGCCATGTTTAACGAAGAGTTCACCTTTCAGCAATTCATCATGGATGAAGTTTTAAAGCTCGAAGGGCTCGTCGGTATTGAAACCTCGCTGGCAATTGAGGGTGGTGAAAACTATCAGCTTCGATACGTTCTTTAAGTGTGAGGGTTAGCTGCGAGTAAGTTTATTTTCCAATTGGTGGGCTTCAGGTCGAAATCCACCTCGATATATCAGGTGGTAATAACACAATGATAACGATAAGCAGTCAGTTCGATGGCGGGAACATCGACACGGTGGATACGCGCGAGCCCAGCAACATATTGTTGAATATCAAGCCTGATCATGAATCTGACTTTTATCAGTGGTTCTATTTCAGGTTGCAGGGGGCACAGGGCGTAAAGTGCCGGATGCACATTCTCAATGCTGGAACGGCGGCTTACCCCGATGGCTGGCGCGATTACTCCACGGTGGCCTCCTACGATAGAGTTAACTGGTTTCGTGTACCAACCCGGTTTGAGGACGGTCGCCTTACCATCGAACATTGCCCGGATAAGGGTTTGGTCTGGTATGCGTATTTCGCGCCTTACAGCGGGGAAAGGCATCAGGATCTGCTGGCACGCGCCCTGGCCTCGCCGGACTGCCAGTACGCAAGCCTGGGCCAAACCCTGGATGGCCGGGAGCTTGATCTGCTGACAGTCGGCCAGCCCGGTCCCGGTAAGAGGGTAATCTGGCTAACGGCCCGGCAGCACCCGGGGGAAACGATGGCGGAGTGGTTCATGGAGGGGCTACTGGAACGACTGCTCGATAACCAGGACTCCGTTGCCCGTGAGCTGCTGAGTAAAGCTGTCTTCTATCTGGTTCCAAACATGAATCCGGATGGTTCGGCGCGAGGCCACCTGAGAACAAATGCAGCAGGGGTGAACCTGAACAGGGAATGGACCGGGCCCCGACTGGAGCGCAGCCCGGAGGTGCACTACGTACTGGTCAGGATGGAGCAGACCGGTGTCGATCTCTTCCTGGATATTCATGGAGACGAGGTCCTGCCTTACAATTTCCTCGCGGGCTGTGGTGGCAACCCGAGCTTCAGTGAAAAACAAAGGCAGCTGGAGTCACAATTCCGGCAGGATTTGCTTGCGGCCAGTGACGAGTTTCAGCTGGAGTACGGCTATGCCGATGACCAGTTTGGGCAGGAGGCGCTGACACTCGCGGCGAACCAGGTGGGACACCGGTTCAACTGCCTGGCGATGACGCTCGAGATGCCCTTTAAGGACAACAGTAACAGGCCCGCCCCATCAGAGGGCTGGTCGCCCGAGCGCAGCAAAAAGCTGGGGAGTACTGTTCTGACGCCAATCCTTAAGGCCATCTAAATAGACTGATGTGAGTGATACGGCCCCTGTGTTCGGTTACAGAGGCTTTATATAACCCGGCGGGTGCCTGGGATTATTCCGATGACTTTTGCCCTGCGCTAGCGGGGCATTTTTTTGCGCGCGGCTTCCGGCAGGGCCGGGAAATGCTACGTTCAGCTGGGCGTGCAACGATAGCGAGGTCGCGCAGCCGAGCTCGGCCGTTTTCGGAATGCCGGGTGCGCAACCGCCGCTTTACGCCGGAAGGAAAAGGCTAACCGCTACAGCCGTCAGGTAGAGCCCCAGCCCGAAGACGGCATGGTTGAGCAGGCTGTGGAAGCGGGCGACATTCGGACGGGGTGTGCGGGATGCGGCGATGCCGGCGCCCATGCCCGGCTGCATCAGCAGGAAAGGCGCTGCAACGGTGCCGATCCCGACGATCAGCGCAGGTTCGATCGATGGGCGCGATATCCAGTCGCTTCCCCAGATGCCAGTCAGCAGCGCCGCGTACGCGATGCCCGTCAGGTAGTGGGCGCTCCAGCCGATCAGTGTTTCGCCTGTCACGGCAGCGGCCCTAGAGATGGCCCCGTGACGAAAGCGGCCCCGGGGCATGTGGCCGAGCCAGCGTCCGACCATTGTGTAATCGGCGGCGGGGTGCTGGAGCGTCTGGCGCTGATCGCGCTGGGGCGCTCGGCGGGATTCTCGCTGGACGAGATCGCCGGCATGCTGGGCACCGGCGCGGAACCCCGGATCGATCGCCGGCAACTGAACGCAAAGGCCGACGAGCTCGACGTCACCATCCGGCGGCTCACCGCGATGCGCGAGGGCTTGCGGCATGTCGCCGACTGTTCGGCGCCGAGTCACCTGGAGTGCCCCAGGTTCCGCCGCCTGATGGAGCTGGCGGCGGCCGGGGCCCTCGGTGACGGCCGCGACGGCAGGAAGGCACCGGCACCGCGCCGAGACGAATGGAGAGTCTCGTCTCCTTGACCCCTGATCCGGCCGCTGGGGCGGATCCTCAGCTGAGTAGAAGCGCACCGCCGATCATGGTGCCCGTCACCAGCATCACGATTGCGCAATATCCCATGATATCCCGGGCTTTCAGGCCGGCGATGGCCAAGGCGGGCAGGGCCCAGAACGGCTGCAGCATGTTCGTCCAGCTGTCGCCCCAGGCGAATGCCATGGCCACCTTCGGTATATCGGCATTCAGCGCCTGGGCCGCTTCCATCAGGATGGGGCCCTGCACGGCCCACTGACCGCCGCCGGAGGGGATGAACATGTTGATGATGCCGGCGGACAGGAAGCTCCAGGCCGGCAGGGTTTGCGCACTCGATATGTCCACGAATAGCTGCGCGAAGTCACTGGCAAGGCCGGATTGACTCATCATGCCCATTATGCCGGCATAGAACGGAAACTGGATAATGACGCCGCTTGCGCCTTTTACCGCTTCGTTCATCTGGTCCAGAAAGTTACGCAGGTTCCTGTGCAGACCGATGCCGGTAAACAGCAGTGCGAAGATGATGATGTTCAGGTTCAGGCCCCCACCCTGCACGGCGTAGGCGACGACGCCCGCCAACCCCAGCAGAGCGATGAACAGCGCGGGCCAGGCGGCCTGCTCGATACGTTCGGCGGGGCGGAGGGCCTCGGTGTTGCCGGGTTTGGGCGTATCGGCCTGGGCAGTCAGGGTGACGGGCGTGTCGATGCTTTTCATCAGCAGATAGTTCGTCAGCGGCAGGACGATGAACAGTGCCACGACCAGGCTGATATTGAAGTTGCTGAACAGTGTCAGGCTGGTGGGAATAAGCCCGATATTGGCCTCGAGAAAGTTACCGGGTGTCGCCAGCGCCAGCGGTACCGAGCCTGAAAGGCCCGCGTGCCAGATCAGAAAGCCGGAGTAGGCACTGGAGATCAGCAACCGGTAATCAACGCCGGCAACACGTCTGGCCAGCTCCTTGGCGAGTATTGCGCCGACGACCAGCCCGATTCCCCAGTTCAGCCAGCTGGCGGCAAGAGACACCAGTGTCACCAGGATGATGGCGCTGGCGGGGGTTGTGGCACCACTGGCAATGCGGGATACCAAGTGCTTGAACAGCGGGGTGGTGGCGACAACGAAACCGGTCACCAGTATCAGCACCATTTGCATCGCAAAAGCGTGCAGTGTCCAGAAACCATCCGTCCAGTAGTTCAGCATGGCGGTAGCTGTGTGACCCTTGAGCACGATGCCCGCGGCCATGATGGCGATGGTGATCAGCACCACGATCACCAGGGGGTCGGGGAGGTAGCGGTCGAAGAGACGGGTGCAGCCATGGGTTAAATGGCCGAAGACGGACTTTCTCTCGGGCGCAGTCATGGTTTTGTTTAGCATTTTTATTCTCCAGTGAGCTGTTTAGCCTTGATAGACGAGTGAGGCCGCGGCCAGATCTTCCAGTGCGGTGCCGACCGCCTTGAATACCGTACGTTCGGTCTCCGACTGGCGTACGCGGCATTGGCCCCGGCACAGGTCTTCAAGTGTGCCGATGACCAAGCGTGGGTTCAGGGCCCCGGTCGACAGGGGTTTAAGCAGATCGCCGGATTTTTCCATGGCCTCGGGGGTATCGATAAACAGGCTGGCGTTGACGATGGCGTCTTCGTCTGCCTCGCGCATCTCGGGTGTGAAGCTGCCGATCAGATCGAGGTGGCTGCCGGGCTTAAGCCAGGCGCCTTTTACCACAGGCTCCGTCGACAGGGTGGCGCAGCTGACGATATCGGCCCAGCCTGCGGCCTGGGCAAGATCGACGACGGCGCGGGCGGCAATGCCATCCTGATTGAGCTGTGCAACCAGTCGCTGGGTGGCGACAGGGTTGATATCCCAGACTTGCACTTCCTCGATGGGCAGGACTTCGCGGTACGCGTAGGGGATGAGGCTGCCGACTCTGCCGGCGCCAAGCAGCGTCAGCCGGGACGCATCGCGGCGTGCCAGAAAAGATGCCGCCAGCGCCGAGGCCGCCGCGGTTCTTCGCGAGGTAATCTCGTTGCCATCGACCTGCGCAACGGGCTCACCGGTGTTGCGGTTGTACAGCGTATAGGTCGAGAAAAGACCCGGCAGGGCTTTTTTTGCATTGTTGGGAGCAATGTTGACCGTTTTGATGCCCATGAGCCCCGCGTCGCTCCAGGCCGGCATGATCAGGGTTGTCAGCGGATTTTCGTCCGTACCGACGGCGTGAACATGCCGTCGCGGGACGCAGCAATCACTGTTGAACATCTTCTCCAGTGCTGGAATCAGTCGGGAAAAGGGCAGCGCAGCTCGTGTTTCGTCACAACTGTATATTTTCATGTTGAGTTCTCTCTTCTTTTAAATGTCCAGCGTCAGATCGCTGACAGGCACCGCCTGGCAGGTCAGACAGACGCTGGGGTCTTCCGGCACTTGGCCGTTGAGGTGATAGACCTTGCCGGACAGGATGCGCACGGCGCAGCTTTCGCATTGACCCACCCGGCAGCCGCTGGGCAGCTTGAGGTTTTGTTTCTCCGCGAAATTGAGTATCGGGCCGGACGCGGGCGTCCAGTTCAGGTCCTGGCGCTCGGAGCGCGCGAAGGAAACCCGGTATTGCTGAGACCCGGTGGGATCGAGGGTCACTGGGGATCGGAAAACCTCGCTGAAGATGTCGAAGGACGGCACGCCCTTTGCGATCAGCTGATCGGTAATGGCGCTCATCATCGGTCCGGGGCCGCACAGGTAAAAGCGGGCGCGGCGCTCCAGCAGGGCCTCGGGCACAACGGCGGCGGACACGAACTCGCTGCTGTCGTAGTCGCGGCCCTTTACATCCTGTGCCAGTGGCTCGTTGTAATAGTTGATGACGTTGAGCCGCGGCAGTTGCCGTTGCAGTTGGGCCAATCGTTGGGAAAAGGCATGGGTGGCGCTGTTGCGGTTTGAATAATGCAGCCACACTTCGGGCATGCTGTGCGCATCTTCAAGGGATTCCAGGTAGCTGATAAAGGGCGTGATGCCGATACCGCCTGCGAAAATCACCACCGGCTGCGGCAGTGAGCGGGGCAGGATAAAATTGCCGCCGGGCGCGCCGAGGTGCACTTCCTGCCCGGGCTCAAGGTGTTTGTGGAGGTAGCTGGACATCCGGCCTTCGACGGCGTTGCCTTGCTTGTCCAGGCCTCGCTGATGGCGCACCGCGATGCTGTAGGTGGTTCTGTCCTGCCGCTCGGCGGGTCCTGTCAGGGAATAGGCGCGGGTCAGTTCGCTATCGCTGCCCGGGTTGATGCGCAGGGTAATATGCTGCCCCGGCAGGTAATCGGGTAACAGGGATCCGTCGTACGTCTCCAGCTCAATGGTGACGACGCCATCCGATTCCGGTCTGATGGCGCTCACTTTGAACGGTCGAAAACCCTGCCAGCTGCGCTGCCGACTGTCCTGCTCGGGATCGAGGCGGACGTCGCAGGGGAAGGATCGCATAGGCACTGATCCGCTGACCGGGTCCGAATGGCGGGCACTGATGAGGCTGTTGAAGTTGCTGCTGCCGGCACCGATGATTGCCGAACCCCTGCGACCTAATTCCTCGCATGCCTGCCACCAGCCGAACTCGGCAATGATGACATTGCGGTCGATGTCCGGGCTCAGGATGGCGCTGAACCGGGCACGCCCTTCGGTGGTTTCGATCTGAACCCAGTCGCCTTCACGGATGCCCTTTCGCTTGGCGAGGGCCGTGCTGAGCTGAGCGATCGGCAGGGGCGACCGTTTTCGCAGGGAAACCAGCGATCGATGCTGGCTGTGGCAAAAGTAGCCGCTTTTCACCGAGGTCAGCGTGCAGGGGTAGCGCTCGTCGGCACAGGCTTGCGGCTGCGCGTACGCAGGCAGAGGCGCATAACCGTTGCGCAGCAGGGTTTCCGAGTACAGCTCGACGCGCTCTGTCGGTGTATCGAAACCCCGTACTCTGCCGTTTGTTATTTCGGCGTACTTGCGGCTGCGCTGGGTCAGGGGGTGGCGTATGCCGGCGGGCTGCTGACGCAGCTGCTCGACGCTCAGACCCATCGGCTGCAACTGCCAGTTCCAGCCCGCTTCGATGCTGCCGTTGAAGAACAGCTCACCCATGCCGAGCTGTTCGGCCAGTGCGAACACGATTTCGGTGTCGGATTTTGATTCTCCCCGTGGCGACACCATCCGCTGTCTCAGCTGAATATGTTCGACCGCTTGGGCATCGATCTCGAAGCCGGCCCGCAGCGCTTCGCGTTCCCAGGGCGTGTTCACCGGCAGGAGAATGTCCGCAAAGCGGGAGGACGGGGTCTCGAACAGGTCGCAATGGACATGAAACTCCAGGCTCTGCAGGGCTTCGATGCCCCGGGCCACATCCCCCTGGCTGACAAGGGTGTTGGTGCCGAAGCCGACAAAGGCCCGAACCTGGTAAGGCTGGCCATCGATAATGGCGCTATAGAGATCCCGCGTATTGACCCAGCCTTGGGACGCAGGCCCCAGTGGCCGTTTCTCCAACCCCAGTGCTTTGCGTTTCTGCTCAGGGGCGATCAGGTCCTCGCCGTTCGCCTTGTTCAGCGGCAGCTGTGTGTAAATGCGATTACCGCCCCGGATATCGAAGCTGCCGGTAAGGGCGTAGAGAATGGCCACGGCGCGTTCAGTCTGGGTCGCATTTTCGTGCTGGCCGATGCCTGTCCAGGCGTGGTAGGCCACGCGCTTGCTGGTGGCCAGAAGTTCGGCGGCCCGTAGCAGCTGCGGCTCATTGACGCCGGATATTCGGGCAACGACTTCAGGGGTGTAGTCCGCACAGGCCCGCTCGAGCAGGGCAAAAACGGGTTCGCAGATCACCTGCTCGCCACTTTTTAGCGTCACGCTATAGCGGCCCGACAGTGCGCTGTGCGCGGCGCGGGAAAGCGATTCCTCGTTGCTGGGTTTGTAGCCGGCCGGCCGGTTGGCCTCGCGATCCCAAACCACGTAGCTGCTTGCGTCGGTACTGGTGCGGCTGGATTTTTCGGCGAGCTCGCAGTCCTCTGCACGCAGCAGGGTTGCATCATCTGCGCGAACGAGGAAGGGCGCATTGGTCCAGGCGCGAACAAAGCCCTTGTTAAAACCACCGCAGTTTATCAGCAGGCGGATCAGACCCAGGGCAACGGCGATATCGGTTCCGGGGCGCACCTGCAGCCAGGCCTCTGCACTGGCGGCCAGGGGTGTTTTGCGCGGATCGATCACGATCATCTGCGCGCCCTTTTCGCGGCCATTGCCGATGGCATTGGCCTGGCTGAGCCAGGTGCTGGTCGGGTTGTGCCCCCAGAGCATGATCAGATCGGCATTGCTGTAGTCAGCCGTCGGCATGCCACACCCGAAGGTGAAGGCGTGTGCGTAATCCTTGTGCCAGTTGCAGACCTCGGTGCCATAGCAGATGTTGGGGCTTTGAAAGGCCCGGACGAACCGTTCGATCCAGTCGATGCTGTCTGAAATAGGCGTCCCGCTCGGCGTGGTAATGCCGAATGAGACGGCCTCGGCGCCGCTTTGTGTCTTGATGTCGGCAAGCCGGACGGCGATATCGGTGATGGCGTCGGCCCAGGTTATTCGCTCCCAGCCTGGGTCGCTGTCGGTTTTCGGCCGGGTGCGACGCATGGGGTGCAGGATCCTGTTGGGATTGTGCACCAGCTCAGGGGCTGCACGTCCCTTCATGCACATGGCGGAGCCGGTCGGGTGCTGCGGATCCGGCACAACCTTGAGCAGACTGTCGTTGTCGACCCTGTTGATCGTTCCGCACCGGGAGCGGCACAGGGTGCAGTAGCCGTGTTTTTCTTCGACTGCCATGGGGGATCTCCGGTCTCGCGTTAGGTCTGATACCCATCACGCTATCCGGAGCACACTTGTATTGCTAATATATATTTTGAATCAATGAATATTGAAAAAAACAATATGTCTAGCGGTATCACCCTGCGACAACTCGAGTATCTAGTGGCACTGGCGGAAACCGGACAGGTTTCCCGGGCGGCGCTGCGCTGTCACGTATCCCAGTCCTCAATGACCATTGCACTGAAAAACCTTGAGCGCAGCCTCGGTGCGCAACTCTTTGAGCGCCACGCTAAGGGCGTGAACCTGACGGGGGCCGGTGAGCGTTTCATGCGCAAGGCACAGGGCATCGTGGCGGGTGTCGAGGAAGCCGTCGAAGAAATCCGCCACTCGCCGGATGACCTGTCCGGGCGGGTGCGCATCGGCGTCACCGAAACCATATCGGCGTACCTGATTCCCATGCTGGTGAGTGCGTTATCCCGGCACTTTCCCAACCTGCAAATCGAGATGATTGAGCGTGACAGGAGCAGTATTGAAAAAGGGTTGATGGCGCAGGAGTTCGATCTGGCTTTTATCCTTGTATCCAATATGGAAGGCCGGGCGGAGCTCGAATATGAAACCATGCTTCGTTCGCCCAGGCGACTCTGGCTGCACAGCGACAGCCCGCTGCAATACCCGCAAAGCCTGGGGCTCGAGGATATCGCCCGGGCCGACTATATCCTGCTCGATATGGATGAGCACGTTTCAACGGTGAACCGATACTGGGGCGCGCAAGGCCTGGAACCCAAGGTCCATTTCAAGAGCAGCTCCCTGGAGGCCGTGCGCAGTCTCGTGGCGCTGGGGCAGGGGGTGACGATCCTGTCGGATCTGGTGTACCGGCCGATATCCCTGGATGGCCGTCGCATTATTCGGCGGGATCTTGACGATAAATTACCCACGATGGACGTCGGCTGCGTGTGGAAAAAACTGGAGCATCAGCCTCGCAATATAAGCGCCGTTATCGACTTTATTCGCCGGTCTATAAGCGAGAATGGCTAGCCGGCTTTAACGCCTTACCCGATGACTCTGACGAACCTAAATACATGAACCCTGCCCCGGCCGCAAAGCCGGGGCAGGTTTTTAGAGCGTGCCGATATTTCTTGCAACAGGCTTACCGAAACGCCAGGTCCCGCAGGAAGAGCGCGATGGGCGGGAAGGCGACAATCAGTACCGTGGCAGCGAACAGGATTATCAGGAAGGGCGGTACGCCGCGGATCACGTCCATGAAGGGGCGGCGGAACACCGCTACGGCGGTGAAGATGTTGCAGCCAAAGGGTGGCGTGGCGGCGCCGATGGCGACCTGCAGCGTGATCAGTACGCCGACCAGCACCGGGTCGAGACCGGCGGCCTTGATCAGGGGGGCGAAGATCGGCACCAGGATCAGGATCACGACGATGGAGTCGACGAACATGCAGCCGACGAAAAAGGCGATGTTGAGCGCGACCAGGGTCATGATGGGGCCGGCGCCTTCCAGCCCGATGGCGGCGATAAGCTGCTGCGGAATCTGCGCATAGGACAGCACCCAGGAGAAGGCCGCGCCAGCGGCGATCAGGATAAAGACCACCGAGGTGACGGCGCCCGTCGACAGGGCGATATCGAAGATCTCGCGCAGCTTGATGGAGCGGAACACCAGGGTTTCCAGTATCAGGGCGTAGAGTACGCAGATGGCCGCGGCCTCGGTCGGGCTGAAGATGCCGCCATAGATGCCGCCAACGACGATGGCGGGAAAGCCCAGCGGCCAGATGGCACGGCGCACCGAGGTCATGCGCTCACCCCAGCTGGCTTTGGGTTCGACCGGGATATTGTGCTTTTTGGCGTACCAGATGCAGTAGGCCGAGAAGAGCGCGATGATCAGCAGCCCGGGGCCAATACCGGCGATAAACAGCTCCGAGATGGAGGTGCCGGAAATCACGCCATAGATGATCATGCCGATCGACGGCGGGATCAGGTAGGCCAGGTCCGCGGCATTGATTATCAGGGCGATGGAAAAGCTGTCGTTATAGCCGGCCTTGAGCATGCGCGGGCGCATGGCACCGCCCACGGCCACCACCGTGGCCTGGGTCGAGCCACAGACGGCTCCGAACAGGGCACAGGCGGCGGTGACGGAAACCGCCAGGCCGCCACGGATATGGCCCATAAAGCGCATCACCACATCCACCAGGCGATCGGCCGAATGGCCGCGGGTGATGATATCGGCGGCGAGGATAAACATGGGTACCGCGATCAGTGCGGCGGGTTTGACGCCGCCGATCATCTGCTGCACCACCAGCTGCAGGCTGAGGTCCGGCAGGTAGAAAATGAAGGCCGCGACTGTGGCGGCCAGCAGGGGCATCATCATTGGGAAGCCTGCGAGCAGCAGTACAAGCATGATACCAAGCATTACCAGGGACATGGCGGGGCGCTCCTGTCGTTATCGTGTGTTGTTGTCGTTATTCGCTGGTGCCTGTCCCGTGTCATCCTCGGCTGGGTGGTCCTGGTTGTAGAGGTGCATCACCTCGCTAATTTCCGGGTCTTCGTAGGCATCGACGGTGCTGTAGGAGATGTAAACATCCGTATCGGCCAGGTCGAGGTTCTTGAATACGGTCAGCAGGTACTGGATGCCGGTGACCAGAAAGCCGAGTACCACCCAGACATAGGTCAGGTAGAGCGGGAATTGCAGTGCTGGCGTCACGCGGCCGCGGCGGGCAATCTTGGCGACATACTCGAAGGCATACCAGGCGAGTGCCAGCATGGCCACGGCGGTGACCGCGGCAATCAGAATCATCAGCAGCTTGCGGGCCCGTGCCGGCAGCACATCATAGAGCGCCGACATGCGGATATGGCGGCCTTTGCGGGTCACATAGCCCAGCCCCATGAAGGTGATGATTACGATGAGGAATTCGTTGAGCTCTTCGGTGAAGTAGATGCTCTGGGAGAACAGGTAGCGGCCAAATACGTTGGCGATGGTGTTCAGGGCCATGATAATGATGCCCCAGCCCAGCACATACATTTCAGCCTTGCCGATAACCGCGTCGAGCAGCGTGAAAAGGCGGCTGGCGATGGAGCGGGAGGATCGCATAGTCGTCCTCTGGGCATTGGCCTGATGGGTTGTCATGTCTTGTTGGCTCATGGGTGATGTCTCCTGCACCAGGGTGCGGGACCTGAAACCAGGGACTCCGCTATATAAATTAGCAGTGCTGATCGGTGGCGCTTTGGCATTGGGAAAGGCAAGGGAGGTGCTGCCGATGGGCCCGCACCTCAATGGACGGGCTCCCTGTCAGAGCGCTTCGACTTCGGCCAGCAGGGCATCCAGCAGGGACTGGCCGCGATCACCGACGATATCGACGTAGGCGGCATGGGTGGCCTGGCTGCGTTCACGAAAGGCGGCGCGTTCTGCGTCGCTCAGCTGCACCATCTTGATCTCGGGGCGTGCAGCCTTGATCTTTTCGAGTTTCTCGGCGTTGAAGCGATCGACGATACCGTGGATATAGTCCTGCAGTTCGGCAGTGGTGTCGCTGACCAGCTGCTGGCGCGCCGGGCTCAGGGTTTCGTACCAGTCGGTACCGGACAGGACCGAGGTCACCAGTTCCTGTTCGCCGGCCCAGATCATGTAGTCGGTGACTTCATAGAACTTCATTTCCTCGATGGCCGAGACCGGGTTGACCTGGCCGTCGACCTGCTTGAGCTGCAGGGCGCCGTAGACCTCGCCGAAGGCCAGGGGTGTCGGGCTGGCACCTAGGTCTTCATAGGCCTGCAGCAGAATGGGCGAGACCATGACCCGCATCTTGAAGTTGTCGAAGTCGGCCGGGCTGCGGATGTCGCGGTTGGTGGTCCAGACCTGGGGCCCCTCGGAGTAGAGGCGGTGCAGCTTCAGGCCCTTTTTTTCGAAGTCTTCGCCAAGCTGGTCGTAGATCACCGGGCTGGAGCCGAGCAGTTTCGAGACCGAGGCCGAATCGGATGGCAGGGTGTAGGTGAGCAGGAATATCTGGGATTCAGGCACTATGGTGCCCAGGTTGCCGACTGAAACATTGGCGAACTGCACCACGCCATCGGCGACCTGTTCGACCAGTTCGGTGGGCGTGCCCAGGGTGCCGAGGGGGTAGATCTTGACGGTGACATCGCCGTTGGTCTTGGCTTCGATGCGTTGCTTGAACTCCTGGGCGTAGCTGTCCATGATCGAGCCCGGAATTTCTTCAATGGCGAATTTCCATTCTTCGGCCTGGGCCTGCATCGGCGTCAGGGCGATGGCGGCCGAGAGCGCGGCGCCTTTAAGCAGTTTCTTGAGCATTAGCATGGTGGACTACCCCGTTCGTTTTATTTTTCTGAATCGGTTTGTAACAGGGCCAGTATTACAAATGGCTATCCATCTAAAAATACAAACATTGATATGTTTATATTTGATAACGTGATGTATTAGGCTTCATGTCCTTAACGTGCCTGAACCGGAGGTGCCCCATGTCCGCCTATTCGATGAAGCATATGCAGACCTTTTGTACGGTCGTAGAGTATGGCGGCTTCGTGGGCGCGCAGTCTGCGCTGGGCATGAGTCAGCCGGCCATCAGTACCCATATCCGCGATTTCGAGATCCGGCTGGGTTTCCCGCTCTGCCTGCGGGGTCGCAGTGGCTTTAGCCTGACGGAAAAAGGCGAGGTCGTGTACCGCCGCTGTCGGGAGATGCTCAATTCCATCTCGGATTTTGAAGCCGACCTGGGTGAGCTGCGCAATACCCTGACGGGAACCCTGCGGGTGGGGCTGGTCGACAACGTCATTACCAACCAGACGCTGCCGATCGCCGATGCGATCCACCGTTTCTACAGCCGGCCGAACGATGTCTCGATCAAGCTGCTGGTGTTGGCGCCGGAAGATCTTGAGCGCGAGCTGCTGACCGGCAATATCCACCTGGCCATAGGGTTGTTTCAGAACCGCAGTACGGCGGTGACCTATCGGCATCTGTGTTACGAGCAGCACAGTTTCTACTGTGGCCGCCGGCATCCCCTGTTCGGGTTACCGGATGAGCAGGTCAGCATCGAGACCATCCGGCAGTATCCGATTTCGTCCCGCACCTATCTGCAGCATGCCGATCTGCAGAACATCAAGAAGAGCCGCAATGTGGCTTTTGTTTCCAATATGGAGGCCCAGGCGATACTGATCACCAGCGGCAGTTTTCTCGGCTTTCTGCCCAGCCACTATGCCCAGCAGTGGGTCGAATCCGGCGACATGCGCGCCTTTGATCACCTGGATCTGTGCTGGAACTCCGAGTTCAGCCTGGCGGTGCGGGCATCGCCGGCGCCGCAGAATATTGTGCAGGTCTTCGTCAAGGATATCGAAGCGGCGCTGGAGGCGCAGGCGCAGACTTGACGTTAATTGCATCAAAAATCGTGATATGAACATTCTGTAATTTGTATTTTTTGATGCAATCGCTTTTGCAATACTGCCCCTGTCGAAAGCAGCCCGATCACTTTTTAACCGGTGCCGGGGGCTGCGAAACAATAAAATCGGTCGCTGACCGAGAACAGACAGAGGTCACCTGCTATGAGCGAAAATACCTACGAAAAGGGCCGTTTGAACCTGCCGTTTGTCGGATTCTGCACTTTTGGCAAGAACCGTACCTGCGAAGACTGGGACAACATCAAGGCTGATGTGGCGTTCATGGGCGCGCCCTTCGATTGCGGTACCCAGTGGCGTTCCGGTGCCCGCATGGGACCGCGTTCCATCCGCGAGGCGTCCACGCTGTTCTCGTTCGGTCATAGCGGTGCCTACTCCTATGAAGACGACGTCATGTACCTCGAAGGCGTCGATATTGTCGATATCGGTGATGCCGACATGGTGCACACCAACACCGAGAAGAGCCATGCCAACATCGAATACGGTGTGCGCAAGATTCTCGAGTCCGGTGCGCTGCCGGTGATTGTGGGCGGTGATCATTCCGTCAACGCGCCCTGCATCCGTGCCTTTGAAGGCCGCGGTCCGATGCACATCATCCAGATCGATGCCCACCTGGACTTCGTCGACGAGCGCCACGGTGTGCGTTTTGGCCACGGCAACCCGCTTCGCCGTGCCTCCGAGCAGGAATTCATTACCGGCATGACCCAGCTGGGCATCCGCAATGTGTCCTCGTCCAACCGCGCTGACCACAAGGAAGCCGAATCTGTGGGTTCGACCATACTGTCGGTGCGCGACGTGCGCCGTTTGGGTACCCAGGGCGTACTGGACCTGATTCCCAAGGGCGTGAACTACTACATCACCATCGATATCGACGGTTTCGATCCGTCCATCGCGCCGGGCACGGGCACTCCGAGCCACGGTGGCTTTACCTACTACGAAGTGATGGAAGTGCTGCAGGGCGTGGCGCTCAGCGGCGAAGTGGTCGGTATCGACCTGTGTGAAGTAGCGCCGGACTACGACCAGACCGGTTCGACCAGCGTCCTTGCCGCCCAGGTACTGATGAACCTGATCGGCTATGTCTTCCACGGTCGTCAGCTGCGCAAGCAGGGTTAGGAGCCTGCCGGACTTAACACTGATCTACTGCGGAAAAGCCGACTCTGGCCATTTTTTGAGCTCTTTCTTGTTAAATAGAACCACTATTCGCCGCAAAAGAGCTCAAAAACCGACTCAGAGCGGTCTTCCCCTCGCTACGATCGGCTAAGCCCGACAGGCTCCAGGCAGCCCGACAGGCTGCTAGGCTCTAGGTTTTTTCATGGCCCCTGGTTTTCCAGGGGCCATTTTTGGTTGTGGGCCAGGCGTTCACCCATATCAGCGCGACCGGTCCCGCAACCGCGTTGCAATGAACTTTTCTGCTACAGCTTGAGTCCACTGCGCTACTTTCCGTTGCGGTACTTAGGAGGAACAGTGATGCTGAACAGACTTAAAGCCGCGTTGACCGAGGTGTTTCAGCTGGGGGACACAAACGCCGGCGTGATGCCGCAAGACGATGTTTCCCTGGCATCGGCAGCGCTGATGGTGGAGGTGATAGCGTGCGACTACGAAGACCGGCCGCAGGAGCGGGAGATACTGCTGGCGATCGTGCAGCGCAGTTTCGGGCTCAATGCCGCAGACGCCGCGCAACTGCTGCAGCAAGCTGAAAAAGCACATCAGCAGTCCACCGACTACTTTCGTTTTACCTCACGCCTCAACGAGATCTGCACGCCGCGGGAAAAGGTGGCGCTGATCGAAAATCTTTGGCACATCGCCTTCGCCGACGGTGAACTGCATCATTACGAAGAGCATGTCATTCGCCGCATCGCCGACCTGATTTATGTGTCCCACGGGGACTTTATAGCCGCAAAACTCCGGGCCGAAACGCCGAGCTGACGGCTTGGCGTACGGGGCACCCAGTCCATGCGATCCGTGATGCCTCCTGGTTCAAGGTCAACCTGCGAAAGCCCAGCCGGAAGAGGGCGTGCAGGTGCTGGAGCGGCCTCCGATGCCGGGTATCCTAGAGCCCATCGTCTACACTCTGCCGCTGCAGCCCTACCAGGTCGCCGTACTCAAGGGCACCGACGTCGATCAGCCCCGCAATTTGGTAAAGTTTGTGACGGTAGAATAGCAGCTGTGTTTTTTCTCGGCTTCTCAAGTGCTGATATAACGTGATGAGAGACTTTAGAAGGCATTCGGTCTATCATATGAAGGAATTTAGTACTGTTTCATTACCTTACACAATCACTGATGATTGTGACTATTTAAGTAAGAAGTTTTAATTATGGCTACGGCGGCACAAATAAAAGCGTTAATGAAAAGTCACGTTGATAAAGATGATCAGCGTTTCTATTCTATTGCGCTGCAGATGGCTGCTAGGGAAGCTAGGCAAGGTCACACAAAATTGGCTTGCGAGATTAAAGAGATGATTGAAATATCTCAGAAATCTCATGTTTCAGCAGTTCCAGCGCGACCAACATCTATCGTTCAAAAGGTAAAGAGTGACCTTTCGGGCTTACTTGAACTTACGCACCCTCAGGTTCATCGTAATTTACTCGTATTATCTGATGAAATTCAAGATCGATTGGATAAAGTAATTCTCGAGCAGAGGCAAAAAGATAAGTTAGCGAAATTTGGACTTCATCCGCGTCGAAAGTTGCTTTTTACCGGATCTCCTGGAACTGGAAAAACTATGTCAGCAGCGGTACTGGCTACTGAACTAAAACTTCCACTGTACACTATCGTTCTGGATAATCTTATCACCCGGTTTATGGGAGAGACCGCTGCTAAGCTAAGGCTAATATTTGATCATATTAAGCAGACTAGGGCTGTTTACCTTTTTGACGAGTTCGATTCAATTGGAACACAACGTGGATCGAATAATGATGTGGGTGAGATACGACGAGTTTTGAACTCTTTTTTGTTATTTGTAGAGCAAGATAGTTCTGAAAGTTTGATTATTGCGGCAACTAATCACCCCGAGCTTCTAGATAAAGCCTTGTATAGAAGATTTGACGATAATATCCGATTTGAAAAGCCTAAAAGTGGTCAGATTAGAATTATTATCGAAAATCGCTTGTCAATGTTTGATCTCTCACATCTTGATTGGCGGTCAATTGAAAAAGAAGCTGAAGGCTTAAGCTCGGCAGAGGTTACGCGTGCTTGTGAAGATGCGGCGAAGGAAGCTGTACTTCATCATGACACTTATATTAATACAGAATTGGCTCTCACTGCTGTAAAAAGACGACATCCACAATATCAATAAGGATTGAAATGGCAACTAGGAAGCCCCATTTAAACGTTAATAACTATTTCACTCCGGAAGTTTTTCGCTCTCGTGGAAGTGCTAGAGGCAGTGAGGTTCCTCTACGAAATACAGCAGTTCACGGAAAGATGTTATCTGATCAATTTTTACAGATTCTTAATACATATGAGCAGCGTGCTCCTGATGAAGACGCAATTACTGAAGAAAAAGGTATATATGTAGAAATAATATCATTTGAAGATTCTGAGCTTCCATTAGACAGCCTAGATACCTCGAGAGATTTTAAACTGAGAGCTGTTAAGAAAACCGATGATGGCAGACACATAGCGATCGTCTTCATCCCGGAGTTACGAAGAAAAACATTTCAGAATAAAGTTGAACAGTACATTAACTTCAAAAATAAAAAAGGGGATAAGCCGAAAAACCACAAGTTGATTGGTAGTATTTCGGAGGTTAGACTTGCAAATATACGATCTTTTTGGACTGATTCGGCTAGTGATTTTCCGCAAGATTCTAATCAAGCTGTTTGGTGGGAATTGTGGTTAAAAGGAAGGCTAGAGGAAAATACAAAGCAAGTAGCCAAATTGCTTTCTTTAAGAATTGATGCCGTCTTAGGTAATACTGCACAACATTTTTTTGATAGCTCCGTATTTTTAATCAAAGCATCGGTTAATCAACTCGAATCGGCCACTTCTTTAATTGGCAACCTTGAGGAACTACGCAAAGCGAAGGAAACACCAAATGTTCTTCTCCACTCAGCCCCTAAAGAGCAGCAAGAATGGGTTGATAGTCTCGTTGAGAGACTGGAGATTCCCGAGGTGTATACGAGTTCAGTTTGTATTATGGATTCTGGGGTGAATTATCACCACCCCCTATTATGCTATGGAATCCTCCCTGATATGGCTGAGTGCTGGAATCCTAATTGGCCTCATTTTGATACATACTCATTCCATGCACCCTACCATGATCATGGATCTTTGCAGGCTGGTTTGGCTCTTTTTGGAAATCTACAGGAAGCACTCGTAAGTACGGGGAGTATACGTTTATCTCACTGTATTGAATCGGCTAGGATTTTACCTCCTATTAGTTCAAACGACCCTGAGTTGTATGGCGCTATCACTGTTGGCACCGCAGCTAAAATTGAAGCATCTAATCCAAACTTACCTCGCGTTTACTCTCTGGCAGTAACTGCCAGTCCAGAAGATTTAGGGGGCCAGCCAAGCTCATGGTCAGCTGAAATAGACCTTTATACCTCTGGAATGTTTGACGGATATCGTAGGCTATTCGTTATCTCCACTGGAAATATTAGAAATCTTGGAGTATATCCGGATTTTTGGGATCAAATCCATTTATCAGAAATTGAAGATCCTGCTCAGTCTTGGAATGCTATAACGGTGGGCGCCTATACTGAATTAACTACTAATGATGATCCTACGTTTTCTGGTTGGGCGCCTATAGCGCGAGCTGGTGATGCGTCGCCTGCTACACGTTCTGCAGTCAACTGGGGCTGGATAAAACAAGCACCTTATAAGCCTGATGTTGTTGCTGAAGGTGGAAATCGTTTAATTTCTCCTGACCAAACAGAGGTTAGTAATGCCGAATCAGTTTCGTTACTGACAACGTCGGGTAAAACTTCAGGCGATTTGTTTGAGGTTAATACTGATACAAGTGCAGCAACAGCTCTAGTTTCACGGCAAGCAGCAATTTTGATGTCAGAGTATCCTGCGTATTGGCCAGAAACTATTCGCGGGTTAATCGTACATGCTGCTGAGTGGACCCCTCGGATGTGGGAGCGCTATGGAAGCCTACAACGGCTCCATTCCCATAAAGTAGCGAAAGAAACTATGCTGCGGACCGTTGGGCATGGCGTTACAAGCTTAGATAGGGCGCGCTACAGTGCTGATCATGCCCTGACCTTGATAGCTGAAAATACAATCACGCCTTTCACTAAGGCGACTACCGCAAGTGCATCTACTGATCCGAATTTAAATGAGATGCAGCTTTATCAACTTCCGTGGCCCATTGAGGCACTACAAAGCCTTCCTCCAGAACTGGAAGTTAAGCTAAAAATTACGCTGTCTTACTTCATCGAACCAAGCCCTGGCCGTAGGGGTTACAAACAACGTTATAGCTATCAATCTCACGGCTTACGATTTGAAGTAATTAGGCCAGGGCAATCACTTCCAAATTTTAGAGCCTTTGTGAATGGTCTTGCTAATATTGAGAACTATCATGGCCCAGAAGGTGATAGTGATGGGTGGCATCTTGGCCCTCATTTAAGAAAAAGAGGCTCTCTGCACACTGATACATGGACTGGTGATGCTCAGTCATTAGCAGATATGTATACAATTGCTGTGTACCCCGTAGGAGGTTGGTGGAAGTATCGAACTGCAGAAGATAGATGGACTAATGACGTGCGTTATAGTTTGCTAGTCAGTGTCGAAGTTCCTAATCAAGATGTGGATATATATTCAATTATTGAAACGATGGTTGAGACCGAAATTCAAATACCGATTGAAGTATAATGAAGTCTTCATTTGTAATTTTTTAGATTTATTTCATTTTAAGTTAAGAATTTATTCACGTCGCTGCTTCTCTGCAGCGGATATACTCCAATAATTATAAATAACCACCGTCACTAACTGGAATTTAACCTCCGGTTGCCGTTTTAAAATCAGCTTAACCTATCCCGCAATTGGTAATACAACATGCCGGCGACCAGCGCCGGCCAGCGCAACAGGGTGCCGCCGGGAAAACCTGGGCTGGGGACGCGGGCCAGGATGTCGAAGCCTTCGGATGAGCCGCTGATGGCATCGCTGATCAGCTTGCCGCCGAGCGTCGCCAGGGCGATGCCGTGGCCGGAGTAGCCCTGGGCCACATAGAGATTGCTGTCGAGGCGGCGAAAGAAGGGCATGCGGTTGCGGGTGATGGCCAGGGTGCCGCCCCAGGCGTAGTCGATGCGGGTGCTTTCAAGCTGCGGGTACACCTGCAGCAGGTGCTTGCGCACAAAGGCGGGGATGTCCGCCGGGAAGCGGCTGCGGTAGTTTTCGCCGCCGCCGAACAGCAGACGATTGTCTGGTGTCAGGCGGAAGTAATTCACCACGAATTTCGAGTCGGCCACCGCTACATCATCCCGAATCAGGCTGCGGGCGAGGTCTTTACCCAGGGGCTCGGTGGCCAGAATAAAGTTGTTGATGGGCATGATCTTGCCGGCAATGCGCGGCTCCAGTGCACCCAGATAACCATTACAGGCCAGCACCAGAGTCTTTGCCCGTACCGAGCCCTGGGCTGTGTTTATCTGGGCGTTCTCGTTGCTACTGCCTTCATGTTGGTAATCAAGCACAGGGCTGTTTTCAAATATCTGCACGCCCTTGGCCCGTGCCGCCTGGGCCAGACCCAGGGCGTAATTGAGCGGATGCAGATGCAGGGCATCCGTAAACAGCTGGGCACCCTGGTAGCGTTCGGTGCCAAGCATAGTGCGCAACTCATCCCTGGGTACGAACCGCAGGCCCTGGTAGCCGTAGTGCTGTTGCAGATGCTCGGTTTCGCGCTGCATTGGGCCTACATGGGAGGGCTTGAAGGCCGTGTGCAGGATGCCGGCTTTCAGATCGCAATGGATGTTGTGGCGTGCGATCAGGTCTTTTACCAGTGCCACCGCCTCAACGGACAACCCCCACAGTTGCTGCGCATGTTCGGCCCCGAGCCAGGCTTCCAGTTCATGTTGGCCCAGGTTCAGGCCGACGCACACCTGGCCACCGTTACGCCCCGAGGCGCCCTGGGCCACGCGCGCCGCTTCCAGTACCACCACGCTGTAACCCTGCTCGCGCAGATGCAGCGCCGTCGACAGACCGGTGTAGCCGGCGCCTATGATGCAGACATCGGCCTGCACTTCGCCCTGCAGTGTCGGCCAGGGGTCAACTGAGTGAGCGCTGGCGGCGTAATAGGAGGCGGCAAAGCCGGTGTCGTGCATAGGGTCCGGGTCTCCTGGGGAAGGGAGGGCAAAAAAACGCTTTCTTATCAGCATACTATGGCCATAAATCGTCTGTTTGACAGCTCCCTGGGCAGAATCTTGTCATACACTGAAATGGGTATGGACACTTCTCTGGACGGTGCGCGATGGATACGATTGAGCAGTTTCTGCAGCAACACAATATAAGCGAGATTGAATGCCTGGTGCCGGACATGACCGGCAATGCCCGCGGCAAGTTTCTGCCCACGCGCAAGTTTATCGCCGAGCAGAATGCCCGCCTGCCTGAAAGCATTCTGATCCAGACGGTGACCGGCGACTGGTCCCGCGAGCACGATCAATTGGTGGACCCTGCCGACCGGGACATGGTGCTGCAGCCAGACCCGACCACGCTGCGCCTGGCGCCTTGGGCCAAGGAGCCGACGGCCCAGCTGATTCACGACTGCTACGACATGCAGGGTGAGCTGCATCCGCTGGCGACCCGCAGTGTGCTGCGCCGGGTGCTGGCGCTGTACGAGGCAGAAGGCCTGAGGCCGGTGGTGGCGCCGGAGGTGGAGTTCTATCTGGTGCAGAAGAATCTGGACCCGGACTACGAGCTCAAGGCGCCGATCGGGCGCTCCGGCCGTACCGAGAGTGCGCGCCAGTCCTACAGCATCGATGCGGTGAACGAGTTCGACCCCATTATCGATACCCTGTACCGCTACTGCGAACTGCAGCAGCTGGATGTGGATACCCTGATTCACGAGTCGGGCGCCGGCCAGATGGAGATCAACTTCAAGCACGGCGATGCCCTGGCGCTGGCCGACCAGGTGTTCACCTTCAAGCGCACCCTGCGCGAAACGGCGCTGCAGCACGATATCTACGCCACCTTCATGGCCAAGCCGATGGAGCATGAACCCGGCAGTGCGCTGCATATTCACCAGAGCCTGCAGGATATCGCCAGCGGTGAGAATATCTTCGCTACCCCGGAGGGCGGCCTCAGCGAGGCGCTCTATCACTACCTGGGTGGGCTGCAGAAGTACGTGCCGGCGGCGATCAGCTTCTTCGCCCCCAATGTGAATTCGTACCGCCGCTTCGTGCCGGATATAGCCGCGCCCATCAACCTGCAGTGGGGGCTGGATAACCGCACCACCGGGCTGCGGGTGCCCCAGAGCACACCCGAATCCACCCGGGTCGAGAACCGTTTTGCCGGCGCCGATGCCAACCCTTATCTGGCCATCGCCCTGTCCCTGGCCTGTGGCTATCTGGGGCTTAAAGAGCAGTTGCAACCTTCGGCCCCCACCCAGGGCAGTGCCTATGGCGCCAACAGCCGGGTCGAGATTGCCCGCACCCTGGAGGAGGGGCTGCGGCTGTTATCAGGTTGCGAACCGCTGCAGGCGATTCTGGGTGAGCGTTTTGTTCGGGCCTATGTCGCCGTGAAACTGGCGGAATACGAAGCCTTCAACAAGGTCATCAGCTCCTGGGAGCGCGAGCACCTGCTGCTGCGGGTGTGATCGACATATGGTTGATCTGGGTTCGCAGGTTCGGCAACCTGCTTGCAGGTGAAAGCAGATGGTCCAAAATCCATATCGCTAATCTTAATGCAAATCATTATTGTTTATCTTATACTCCTGCGCCTTGACAGAGAGGGAGTAAAGGATGCGATTTGCAGTATTGGTGGCGCCGTTGCTGAGCCTAATGGTGCTCTGGAGCACGGTAGCACAGGCCATTACCGACGACCGGGGACAGGAGATCCAGCCTCAGAGCGAGGCCCGCAAAGTGGTCGCCATTTCGACCTTCGCCGCCGACACCCTGGTGGCCCTGGGGGTTGCGCCGGCGGGGGCATCCACCTTCGGCGATCGTCCGACACCGGACTTTCTCGGGCCGCTGATGGAGGGCGTGCCGAGCCTGGGGCAGCGCGCCAGCACCAATCTGGAGCTGCTGTCGGCGCTGCAGCCTGATCTGATTCTGGCGATCCGCCGCTATACCGAACCCAGTGCGCAAAAGCTCAGCGCCCTGGCACCTTTCTATGCCTTCGATGTGATCAGTCATGACGACAGCCTGCGGGCGGTGACGGGCATTGCCACGGCGCTGGGCAAGGCGTCAGAAGGCCAGGCACTGAATGCGGATTTCGAGGCGCTGGTGGCGGATTTTGGCCGCCGGGCTCCCGGTGGAATTAGTGCCGTGCTGCTGGCGGGCAGCGGCGAAGCGCCCTTTGCCTATTACGACCACTTTCTGACTACTGACCTGCTGCGCCGGCTGCAGGCGACCAACAGCATAGGCCCGTCGCCCACGCCAGAACAAGTGGTCCCCTTTGGCTACCAGCTCAGCCTGGAGCAACTGCTGGCGCTGAACCCTGATGTGATCTTCATATTTGCCTCCAGTACCCGCCATGCCTATGCCGCCAACCCGGTATGGCCTTATCTGAAGGCCGTGCAGCAGGGGCGCGTGTATGAGGTGGGCCTGCACTGGAAGGAAGGCGGCGGCCCCTTTGCCCGTGAGTACATTCTGCGGGAAATGGCCTGGCGCCTGTACCCGCAAACCTTTCCTCAGCCGCAATTGCCTGCCTCTCTGGCCAGCCGGCTGTTTAACTAGGCCGTGTTCCCGATAATGGTGCGTGCAACCCTGTCGACGTTGAGATCCGCCCCGGCTCCAGACGCCGATTTCAAGGGTCTGGGCCTGCTCGCCGGGCTGGTCATAGCCTTGCTCGCCACCGCTGCCCTGGCCCTGGCCGCCGGTGCCGTACCTGTTTCAGTACAGGCACTCTGGCGTGTGTTGAATGGCACTGAAACCGGCATGCCCGCGATACTGGTGTGGGAGCTGCGGCTGCCGCGTTTTCTGGCCGGTCTGCTGGTGGGCGCGAGCCTTGGCGTTGCCGGCTGGGTGATGCAGACGGTGACCCGCAATCCGCTGGCATCCCCGGGCATTACCGGCGTGGTTGCCGGTGCGTCCATGCTGGTGGTGGTGGCCCAGGTCAGTTTCGTGGTGAGTGCCAGTTGGCTGCCCTGGATAGGCATGCTGGGAGGCACACTGGCGGCCACGCTGACCTTTGTGCTGGCGGCGCAGGGTGGCTTCACGCCCCTGCGCCTGGCCCTGGCCGGTATCGCCGTGACGGCCCTGGCCACCGCGCTGGCAACCGCTTTTCTGCTGTTTTCCGGCGCCCAGGCGCAGCAACTCTATTTCTGGCTGGCCGGTGGTCTGCAGGGGCGGGGCTGGGATCATGTGCAGCTGATGCTGCCCTGGGCCTGTGGCGGCCTCTTGCTGGTGATGTGTTTTTCCCGCTACCTGAACCTGCTGCGGCTGGATGATGCCGTCGCCCGGGCCCTGGGTGCCCGGGTGCTGCTGTGGCGTCTGGGCTTTGTCGGTATCGCAGTGGCGCTGACGGCGGCGACTGTGGCGGTGGCAGGTCCGGTGGGCTTTGTCGGGCTGGTGGCGCCCCATCTGGTACGTCTGCTGCTGGGCCCCGATCAGCGCTTTGCGCTGCCGGCGGTCATGTTGCTGGGCGCACTGCTGGTAACTCTGAGCGATCTGCTAGCGCGTATGCTGGCTGCTCCGGCCGAACTGCCATTGGGCATGTTTACGGCGCTTCTTGGCGGGCCGCTGTTTATCTGGCTGATTCGCACGAGGGTTCTGTGATGACGACACAGGCGCAAGACAGGCTGGCCATCCGACTGTGGCGCCTTGAATGCCCGCGCCTGCTATGGCTTGCGCTGCTGTTACTGGCGCTGATTGCTGTGGCCCTGGTGCTGAACCTGCTCTACGGTGCTGTGACGCTGACGCCACTGCAGGTCTGGCGGGCCCTCAACGGGGAGGGCGATGCAGTAGCCACCGATATTGTCTGGAATCTGCGCCTGCCGCGGGTACTGCTGGGGCTGCTGGTGGGGGCGCATTTTGCCATCGCAGGTTCCGTGCTGCAGGCCGTGATGCGCAATCCCCTGGCGGATGCCGGTGTGCTGGGCATCAATGCCGGCGCCAGTTTGGCTGCGGTGCTGGCTTTTGTTATGGCCGAACGGCTTTGGGGAGATAACGGCAGCTATTCGGCCCTGACGCTAAGTCTTAACTGGTTGCCGCTGATCAGTAGCGGCGGTGGCATTCTGGCCGCGGCGGCGGTTTACCGGCTGGGCTGGAGCCGCGGTGTCACGCCGTTGCGTCTGATACTCAGTGGCATTGCCGTGGCCAGTGTGCTGAATGCACTGGCCACCGGAGTACTCGCCGGCTGGGGGTCCATGAATACCGAAACGGTGCTGGTCTGGCTGGCGGGCAGTCTGTTTGGTCGTGGCTGGGAGCACCTCTGGGCTTTGCTGCCCTGGACGCTGCTGGCACTGAGTCTGCTGCCGCTGCTGCTGGCCGGAGCCAACCTGCTGCAGTTGGGGGATGATATCGCCAGCAGTCTCGGGCTGCCGGTCGAGCTGTGGCGTTTTGCCCTGCTGCTGGTGGCGGTGCTCTTTGCCGCCAGCGCCGTGGGGGTGGTGGGGCCTATTGGTTTTATCGGCCTGATAGTGGCGCAGATCGCGCGTCTTAGTTGTGGCCCGGACCTGCGCCGCCAGCTGATGCTGGGTCCGCTCTACGGGGCGCTGCTGGTGATGTTGTCAGATCTGCTGGGGCGGCTGCTGATGGTGCCGGCCGAGATCCCCATCGGGGTGATTACGTCCCTGCTCGGGGTGCCATTTTTTATCTATCTGCTGGCGCGCAAGCAGGCGTAGGAGGGAGTTCACATGTTATCGGCGCAGCAACTGCAGCTGGGTTACGACGACAAGATCATAGTGCCGCAGCTGAGTCTGGCAGTGGATACTGGCCGGATTCATTGTCTGATTGGTCCCAATGGTTGCGGCAAGAGTACGTTGCTGCGGGCACTGGCCGGTTTGCTGCAGCCACAGCAGGGCCAGGTCCTGCTGGACGGACGCTCGCTCAGGCGCTGGAAGCGGCGTGAACTGGCGCAGCGCCTGGCCATGCTGCCGCAGCATCCGGTGGCGCCGGATGGCCTGACCGTGGAGCAGCTGGTGCGCTACGGTCGCTTTCCCTATCAGCGTTTGCTGGGTCAGCCGAGCGAGCAGGATTTTAAAATGGTGCGCTGGGCGATCCGGGTCACGGGCCTGGGTGGCTTCGAGGCGCGGCCCTTGTCGGCGCTGTCCGGCGGTGAGCGTCAGCGCGCCTGGATTGCGCTGTCGCTGGCACAGCAGGCCGATATTCTGATTCTGGATGAGCCAACCACCTACCTCGATCTGGGCCACCAGCTCGAGGTGCTGGAGCTGCTTAGCGAGCTGAACCGCCAGCAGGGCCTGACCGTGATCATGTCACTGCACGACCTGAATCAGGCGGCGCAGTTTGGTCATCGCCTGGTGGCCATGCGGGCAGGGCGGCTGGAACAGGAGGGCGCACCGGCCGAAGTATTGACGCAGGCGTTATTGGCCGATGTCTTTCGAGTGCACGCCCGGGTGACCCCCGAAGAGCTGACCGGCAAGCCGCAGTTTGTACCTGTGTCGTCCCTGGCGCGACCGCTGCTGTAGGCCGGATGAGAGCAGCTGCAGTGTTGGCCGCTGCCGGTCCCTGAAAGTCGTGTGATTCGCAAGGCTTGGTTCAGCGGCGATCAATAGTTGTATGCGAAATATAATCTAGATACAATTGCGAACACTTATCATTTAGATTTAAATAATTACGCAATTGGAGAACCTTATGCCCCGGTCGATTTGCGGACAGCAGCCTGTACGCCCAAGGCTTTTCAGGAAGCCTCTGGTAGTGGCGGTCAGTCTGGTGACTATTGCTGTCAGTCAGGTTGGCCAGGCCGGGGACGCGGTGGAGCTGGATGCATTGACGGTGCAGGGCGACTGGATTGGCACTGCCAGCGAAGAGGAAATCAAGGTCTATCCCGGTTCCCGTACCCTGCTTGACCGTGAAGCCTTGCAGCAGAACGGCGCCCTGAATTTGGAAGATGCGCTGCGTAATGCGCCCGGCATCCAGATACTGGATGAGACCGGTACCGGCATTCTGCCGAATATAGGTCTGCGGGGCCTGAATCCGTTGCGCAGCGAACGTCTGCAAATGCTGGTGGACGGTTATCCCATCGCCATAGGCCCCTACAGCAACGTCGGTGTCTCGCTGTTTCCGGTTACCCTGCCCAGCGTCGATGCGATTGACGTGGTACGGGGCGGTGCCGCCGTGCACTATGGCCCCAATAACGTTGGCGGTGTAATGAATTTCCGCACCCGGCCGATTCCGGTCGAAACCGAACAGACACTGCAGCAGCGGCTGGTGATTGCCGAAGAGACCGGCAATGTCTTCAGCGATACCTACTACCGTATTGGCGGCTTTGCGACCGAGGACCTGGCGTTGCAGTTCCAGGCCAATGTGCAAAGTGGTGACGGTTTCCGTGATCATTCCGATACCGAGGTGCGTAATTTCGTCCTCGACGCCGAATATTTCGTGAATGATTACAACGAGCTGGCCGCGCAGCTGCAGTACTACGATGTCGATGCGCAGCTGCCAGGCGCCTTGAGCCCTGCGGCCTACGCGCAGGACCCCACCCAGTCCCAGCGCCCGCACGATGCCTATGCCGCCGACATGCTGCGCGGCACCCTGACCTGGACCGCGCACCCGAGTGATGCGGTTGAATTTCAGTGGCGCAATTTCGCCCACCGCGCCGATCGTACCTTCTTTTTCGGCCAGGACCTGACCAGTGGTGGCAGCTGGGCGGACCCGGAAGCCGATGCCAGCCATGTAGCCGACTCGCCGCGCATCTTTAATGTCTGGGGTACCGAGCCGCGCCTGACGGTACAGCAGGGGAATCATACCCTGACCCTGGGCGCGCGTTATGTTTCCGAAACGGTGGACTTTGATGTCAACCGCGAGGAACTGTCCAGCGGCACCTATGCCTCGGTGCGCCAGTGGGATTTGGAAACCAATGCCGTGGCGCTCTATGTCAGCGACACTCTGAGCCTGCTGGATGGCCGGCTGGAAGTGACGCCGGGGCTGCGCTACGAAAACGTGCGCATGGATTTTGTCGATCAGCTAAGCGGCGCTGAGTCGGCCAATAACGCCGACGAGCTACTGCCGGGCCTGACCCTGGGTCTGCAGGCGACCGACAGGGTCTTCCTGTTTGCCAACACACAGCGTTCCCTGGTGCCGGTACAGATCGCCCAGGCCACCAAGGCCGAGGACGTCGCCAACGAAACCGCCTGGAACTACGAGCTGGGTGCCCGCTGGCAGGCGATGCCTGAGCTTGCAACCTCAGCCACGCTGTTCCGCATCGATTACGATGATCAGATTCAGTACAACAAGGCGCTGGACCGCTACGAGAACCTGGGCGAGACACGCCATCAGGGCGTTGAACTGGAAGCCGACTGGCAGGCTACTCAGCGCTTGAGTCTGGGATTGGGGTATACCTATCTGGATACCGAACAGCTTAACGGTGCCAATGCCGGCAACGAGTTGCCGAACGCATCGCAGCACCATCTGAGCCTGCGGGCCGGCTATCAGTACCAGCAGTGGCAGGCCAGCCTCAGCGCCCAGTATGCCAGCGACAGCTTCAGTGATGCGGCCAATACCGAACAGGAAACGGCCAACGGTGATGCCGGCAAGCTGCCGTCCTATACCCTGGTGAATGCACGTCTGGGACGGGATATCGTCCTCGCCGGTGGGCGGAATCTTAACCTGGGCCTGGCGGCCACCAACCTGCTGGATGAGGACTATTACTTCCGCGGTGCCGATGTCAGCCCGGTCGGGCGTGTGTCAGGCCCGGGTCGCGCCTTTATCCTGGAGGGGCGGCTGGATTTCTGACCCTGTAATCGCGCAGGACTGCGTGACTCGCATGATCTGACAAGAGGCCGGCATTGATTGCCGGCCTTTTTACGTCAGGCTGAGTTATGGCGGCAGGCTTAAAGCGACCAGCGTACGGGTAATTCGGTGGTCGATTTCAGCGTCTGCAGCAGCAGGTTGGATTTGACGTTGGACACCATGGGCAGATTCAGCAGCCGGTGCAGGGTGACATCGGCGAAAGCCTTCAGATCTGGCGCCACTATTTTTAGCGCACTGGGTGCCTGCAGCGCAGGCTATGCTAAAGCGACCAGCGTACGGGTAATTCGGTGGTCGATTTCAGCGTCTGCAGCAGCAGGTTGGATTTGACGTTGGACACCATGGGCAGATTCAGCAGCCGGTGCAGGGTGACATCGGCAAAGGCTTTCAAATCCGGTGCCACGATTTTCAGCATATAGTCTGCATCCCCCGCCACCCCCCAGCATTCGAGTACCTCGGGGTACTCTATAATGGCAGTACGGAATGCGTCGGCGATCTTCTCGCTGTGTTTGTCCAGCGATACGCTGACCAGTGCCATGACGCCAAGCCCGATCTTTTCCGGGTCCAGCTGTGCGATGTATTTGCACACCACCCCGGTTTCTTCCAGCTTCTGACGCCGCCGCTGACACTGGGACGCGGACAGGTGTACCAGCTCCGATAATTCCACATTACTGAGCCGGCCGTTTTGCTGTAGCGCCTCGAGAATTTTGATGTCCTGACGGTCGAGCGCAACGGAATGCGTGTTTCTCACGTTTTTGATCTCTTGAATGCGGGAATCATGTGAAAGTTAAGCGGTACGAGCGTTTTATGCAAAATAAACGCACGGCATTTGCCTTAAGCTATTTCTCAATCACTCGGCGCGACTCAGGTCACGCCGGATCACTTGCCAGCACCAGCGGTACGGATGGAGATAATAACAATGGCCCAGACACAAACTGCAACCACTTCAGGCCTGTGGGAAAACCCCCTGGGAACCGACGGCTTCGAATTCGTCGAGTATTGCTCGGATTCGCCTGAAATCCTGTCGCGCCTGTTCGAAAGCCTGGGCTTTGTCGCCATCGCCCGGCACCGCAGCAAGAATGTCACCCTGTTTCGTCAGGGCGATATCAACTTCATTCTCAACGCCGAGCCCAACAGCCGCGCCCAGAGCTTCGCCCATGAACATGGCCCCAGCGCCAATGCCATGGCGTTTCGGGTGGCCGATGCCGCCGCCGCACTCAAGGCGCTGGTGGCCGGTGGCGCCAAAGCGGTGGAATCCGGCGCGGGCCCCATGGAGCTGCAGATTCCGGCCATCGAGGGTATCGGCGGCTCCCTGATCTACCTGGTGGATCGCTATGGCGACAAGAGCATCTATGATGTGGATTTTCGCGCCATCCAGGGCGTCGATCAGCACCCGGCGGGTGTGGGCCTGACCTATATAGACCACCTGACGCACAATGTGGCACGGGGCAATATGGATCTGTGGGCCGGCTTCTACGAGCAGCATTTCAACTTTCGCGAAGTGCGTTACTTCGATATCGAAGGCAAGCTGACCGGGCTCAAGTCCCGCGCCCTGACCAGCCCCTGTGGCAAGATTCGCATCCCGATTAACGAGTCCACCGACGACAAGAGCCAGATCGAGGAATTCCTGCAGGATTATAACGGCGAAGGCATTCAGCATATTGCGCTTGGTACTGGCGATATATTCCAGACCGTTGAAACCCTGCGTGCGGCCGGTGTGACCTTCCTGACCACGCCGGACACTTACTATGCACGTATCGACGAGCGCCTGCCGGGCCACGGTGAAGATGTGGCACGTTTGCAGAAGGATCATATCCTGGTCGACGGCGCCCCCACTGAAGGGCAGGGGCTACTGCTGCAGATCTTTACCGATACGGTGATTGGCCCGATTTTCTTCGAGATCATTCAGCGCAAGGGTAACGAGGGCTTTGGCGAGGGCAACTTCCAGGCCCTGTTCGAATCCATCGAGGAAGACCAGATCCGCCGCGGCGTCCTGCCGAACAACGGCTGATCAGCGCTCACCGCTCAGTCTGACCCGCTCCGGCGTCTCTCTCCTCCTTTCCTCATCAGGAAGGCAGGGAAGAGGCGCCGGCGGCGACCTATAACAAAGCTAATAACAGGTTTTCAAGGAGCACTCTGTGTCTTCAACCACTATCGCATCCTCCGCGAGTCGCTCGGCTGCGCCCGGTCCGGCCCTCTGGTCGTCACGTCTGGCCTTTATTCTGGCGGCGGCGGGGTCCGCCGTCGGCCTGGGTAATATCTGGAAATTCCCCTATATCACCGGTGAAAACGGTGGCGGTGCCTTTGTGCTGGTGTACCTGGCCTGCATCGCCGTGATCGGTATTCCGGTAATGATCGCCGAAGTCATGCTGGGTCGGCGCGGTCGCCACAGCCCGATCAACAGCATGCGCGAAATTGCCCGCCAGGAAGGGGTGTCACGACACTGGAAGGCCATCGGCTGGCTGGCCACCCTGGCGGCGTTTCTGATCCTGTCGTTTTACAGCGTCATCGCCGGCTGGACCATTCCCTATATCTTCCATGCGCTACAGGGCAACCTGGTGGGGATGGATGGCGCCCAGGCGGGCGAGATGTTTGGCCAGCTGCTGGCGTCGCCCTTTGAGCTGACGATTTGGCACAGCCTGTTTATGGTGCTGGCGGTGATTGTGTCCGTGGGCGGCGTGCGCCACGGCCTGGAACGGGCGGTGACCTGGCTGATGCCGGCGCTGTTGCTGTTGCTGGTCATGCTGGTGGGCTTTGGCATGAGCACCGATCATTTCGGTACCGCCTTGCGCTTTCTGTTCAAACCGGACTTCTCCAGCCTTACCGCAGCGGCGGTGCTGGTGGCGCTTGGTCATGCGTTCTTTACCTTGAGCCTGGCCAGCGGTTCCATGATGGCCTACGGTGCTTATCTGCCCAAGGGGGTATCGATTGTGCGCACCTCCATGCTGGTGGCGGTGATGGATACCGCGGTGGCATTGATGGCGGGTCTGGCGATTTTCCCCATCGTGTTTGCCAACAATCTTGAACCCGGTGCTGGGCCTGGTCTGATCTTCAATACCCTGCCGGTAGCCTTTGGCCAGATGCCGGGGGGCAGCTTCTTTGCGACCCTGTTCTTTGTGCTGCTGCTGTTCGCCGCCTGGACCTCGGCGCTGTCGATGCTGGAGGCCGTGGTGAAGTGGCTGGAAGAGCAGGGCATGGCGCGGCGCAAGGCGGCCATTTCGGGCGGTCTGGCGGCTTGGCTGGTAGGGCTGACCACGGTGCTGTCGCTGAATGTCTGGTCCGACTTTACGCCGCTGGACAGCTTCGAGCGCTTTGAAGGCAAGACGCTGTTTGATCTGTACGACTTCCTTACCGCCAACGTCATGATGCCGCTGGTGGCGTTGCTGACCGCTGTCTTTGTTGGCTGGGTGATGAAAAAGGCGTCCAGTGAAGAGGAGCTCGGCGCGGGCTTGATGCATCGGATCTGGCTGTTCGTGCTGCGCTACCTGACGCCGGTCGGCCTGGTGGTGCTGTTCTTCTACAACCTCTGATTCCCTCATTCACGATAATCAAGCCAGGCTGCGCGCCTGGCCAGGTACGGGCTCTGCCGGTGCCGGTAACACAGGTATATAACGATGAAAGAACTACTGCAGGCATTTGAAAGCAAGACGCCCGAAATCGTCTTCGAGTGGCAGGATGCCGAAACCGAAGCCAAAGGCTGGGTGGTGATCAACTCTCTGCGCGGTGGCGCCGCCGGTGGCGGTACCCGCATGCGCAAGGGGCTGGACCGCCACGAAGTGGAATCCCTGGCCAAGACCATGGAAGTGAAGTTCTCTGTGTCGGGCCCGGCCATCGGCGGTGCCAAGTCCGGCATCGATTTCGACCCCGCCGATCCGCGCAAGCTCGATGTGCTCAAGCGCTGGTACAAGGCGGTGGCACCCTTGCTGAAGCACTACTACGGCACTGGTGGCGACCTTAACGTCGATGAAGTGCACGAGGTGATACCCATCACCGAAAGCTACGGCCTCTGGCACCCGCAGGAAGGTGTGGTCAATGGCCACTTCCAGCCCAGCACCAGCGAGCGAATCCAGAAGGTCGGTCAATTGCGCCTGGGCGTGGCCAAGATTATCGAAGACAGCCGCTATACGCCGGATCACGGCCGCAAGTACACAGTGGCCGACATGATCACCGGCTGGGGGGTGGCCGAGGCGGTGCATCATTACTACAACATCTACGGTGGTGAAGTGCAGGGCAAGCGCGTCATCGTCCAGGGCTGGGGTAATGTCGGCTCCGCTGCGGCCTATTACCTGGCACAACAGGGCGCCAAAATTGTTGGCATTATCGATCGCGCCGGTGGCCTTATGGTACCCGAGGGGCTGTCGTTCGAGCAGGTGCGCGAACTGTTCCACAACAAAGAAGGCAATCAGCTGGCAGCTGAAGGGTTGCTGTCGTTCGAAGAGGTGCAGGCACGCATCTGGGATATGGAGGCGGAAATCTTCCTGCCCTGCGCGGCGTCCCGCCTGGTAACGCGAGATCAGCTGGATCGCCTGATCGACCGGGGGCTGGAAGTGGTGTCCTGTGGCGCCAACGTGCCCTTTAACGATCCCGAAATCTTCTACGGCAAGGTGTACGAGTACGTGGACTCCAGAGTCAGCGTGCTGCCGGACTTCATCGCCAACTGCGGTATGGCCCGGGTGTTCGCTTTCCTGATGAACAGCAATGTCGAGATCAGCGATGAGGCGATTTTCAGCGATGTGACTACCACTGTGCGCAATGCCCTGGCGCTGACCCACGCTCAGTCCAGCGCGCGCACCGGTATCGCCAGCACGGCGTTCGAGATTGCGCTCAAGCAACTGGTCTGAAACCGCACTGAAGTTGCGGGCTGAATCTATTGCCTGAACGCATTGTCTGAAAGCGTCGCCAAAGCCCGTTGCATTTCGATGTGACGGGCTTTGTGCGTTTGGGTGTGTTTTCATCCCTTAGTGCGGTGGTTATGAGGCTATCGGCACAGACTCATAATATTTTCAGTTTCAATTGATAGTTTGTAGCTCAAATTGTTATGGGCTCCCTGCCCCTGGTGCCTGTAACGTGCCCAGCCATTGAGCTTTGGCATGGCAGGGGTAGGATAGGGGCCTGAATCTGGCTGGAGATATAGTGCATGAACGATGCGGTGACGAGTTTTGCGATCAATTTCATCGCAGTGATCGGTGTGCTGGTGCTGATTGTGCTGGTGGGCGCCGCAGTGGCGGCGTTGGCCTACTACCAGATCGACAAGCATCAGACCAAACACAGCCTGAGGCGCAACTATCCGCTGGTGGGGCGCTTTCGCTACCTGTTTGAGCATCTGGGTGAGTTCTTTCGCCAGTACTTCTTTGCCATGGACCGGGAAGAAATGCCCTTTAACCGCGCCCAGCGCTCCTGGGTGTATCGGGCGGCCAAGAACATCGACAATACTGTCGCCTTCGGTTCGACCCGCGATCTGCGCACCCCGGGTACTTATTACTTCCTGAATTGCCCCTTTCCCAAGCTGTCCGAGGAGAGCACCCGTTCGGTGTCGATGCGCATAGGTCCTTATTGCACCGAGCCCTACGATGCGCCCTCCTGGTTCAACGTATCGGGCATGAGCTACGGCGCTCTGTCCAAACCCGCCGTACAGGCGCTGTCCCGTGGAGCCAAGCTGGCGGGCTGCTGGATGAACACCGGTGAAGGCGGTATTGCTCCCTACCACCTGGAAGGCGGCTGCGACCTGGTGTGTCAGATAGGAACGGCCAAATATGGCGTGCGCGATGAGCATGGTCTGTTGTCCGACGACAAGCTGCGGGAGAAGGCCGCCATTGGCCAGGTGCGGATGTTCGAGATCAAGCTGTCCCAGGGCGCCAAGCCCGGCAAGGGTGGCATGCTGCCGGCGGAGAAAGTCAGTGAGGAAGTGGCCAGTATTCGCGGTATCCCTGCAGGCCATGCCTCCATCAGCCCCAACCGCCATCCGGAAATCGACTCCATCGATGATCTGCTGGACATGATCGGGCATGTGCGCAGCGTGACTGGCAAACCCTGCGGCATCAAGCTGGTATTGGGGTCGGCGCACTGGCTGGACGATTTCTGTCAGTCGATTCATGACCGGGGCATAGAGTCGGCACCCGACTTTATCACTCTGGATAGCTCTGATGGCGGTACCGGTGCGGCGCCCATGCCGCTGATGGACAGCGTCGGCTTGCCGCTGCGCGAAAGCCTGCCGGTGCTGGTCAACAAGTTGCTGGAACATGGCCTGCGCGAACGTATAAGGCTGGTCGTGTCCGGCAAGCTGATCAATCCGACCGATGTGGCGGCGGCACTGTGCATGGGGGCGGACTTTATTGTCAGTGCCCGCGGTTTCATGTTCTCGCTGGGCTGCATCCAGGCCATGCAGTGCAATCGCAACACTTGCCCCACAGGGGTGACGACCCATGACCCGGACCTGCAACGCGGCCTGGTGCCCGCCGACAAGGCCGAGCGGGTGCGTCATTACCACGATAACCTGGTGCACGAGGTCGAGCTGATCGCCCACAGCTGCGGTGTTTCAGAGCCCAGACTGCTGAGGCGCGAGCACGCGGCCATGGTGGTGGAAGGTGGCCGTTCTGTGCCGCTAAATATTATCTATCCAGAGCCCCGGACCGATACGGGTACAGGGGTTGCGTGAGGCCGTGCTTGGGTAAGGCGTGGTGCGGACGCCGCTTCAGAGCCAAGACTGCTGCGGCGCGAGCATGCACATACTGAAGAGCCGCTGGTGGAAGGTGGCCGTTCTGTGCCGCTAAATATTATCTATCCAGAGCCTCGCACCGATGGAGGGGCAGGAATTGTGTGACGGATAAGGTGAAGCGCTAAACGTACTGAACCCTGCGATTGCAGGGCTCAGTTGTTTGATGGGGGAGACTCAGGCTTCTTCGAGCCAGGCGTCGGTATCTATATGTCGCGTCAGGTTGCGTTCCTCCATGTGCCTTTCAATGGCGCGTCTGGCTTCCAGGGCGCGACGCGAGGCGCGTTGCTTGCGTACCTGTTTTTCCTCGTCGTTGAATCCGATCAGAATGTCGAATACTTCGGTTTGAATGGCGTTTAGATCCTGCTCTTTGCGTATCAGCATAATGACAGCTCCTCGTCGCTCGAGTCTCTGTATCTGCCGGTGACCTGCCTGCTGCCTGTCACTGACTCAGAGACTGCCTCAAACACGATTCCCACTGGGTGCGATGCTGCATTCCATGACGGGAATCGCTACGGGTTACTCTGTTTTATCGCAACTTTAATTGTTTTTCAAACAATGACGGCAGAGTAATGGGCGGCTGTTACAGACTGATGTCAATCTTCGGCGCCGGCAGCGGAGGGGCGTTTGTCGTTCAGACGCAGGCTGCGCAGGCTGCGTTTGATGGTCTTGAGATGGTCGAGCAGGGCCGGGCCGAGCTTCATGGCAACGCCTACCGCCAGCACATCAATCACCACAAGGTGCATGACGCGGGATGACATCAGGGCGCTGAGATCCTTGTCTTCTTCCAGGTCGGTGTGGATGGCGATTGTGGCGAGGTCTGCCAAGGGGGTGTTGCCCGGGCACAGGGTAATGACGGTGGCACCGGTCTCGCGCACCAGGCGCACGCTGTGCAGCAGATCCTTGGTTCGGCCGGTTTGGGACACGGCCATGACCACATCGCCTTCCTTCAGGGTGACGGCGGAGATGGTCTGCATGTGGGGGTCTGAATAGGCCGCCGCCAGAATTTTCAGGCGGTGCAGCTTGTGCTGTGCATCCATGCACACCGGTGCCGAGGCCCCAAAGCCGTAGATCTCGACCCGCGGAGCCTGGGCCAGTGCATCTATGGCACTTTCGAGGGTTTCCGAGTCCAGGTCTTCGCGGATATTGATCAGGTTGCCGATCATGGAATCGAAAATCTTCTGCTTGAATTCGTGCACAGTATCGGTCGAATTCAGCGCAAACTGCTCAAAGCTGGGGTTGCTTGCCAGACCCTGAGCCAGGGTCATTTTGAAGTCCTGAAAGCCATCGTAGTTGAGCGCACGACAAAACCGCACCACTGTCGGTTCACTGACGCTGGCCTCGGCCGCGAGGTCGACAATGCGCATATGAATGACATCGCTGGGCTTTGCCAGGACGAAGTCAGCCACCTTCTGCTCGGACTTGCGCAGCTTGGGGCGTGCATCTGCGATCATTTTCAGCAGGTTGAGGGGGTGCAAGGCTTTTCTCTTTTTCGAACAACTACTTGGCAAGGCGGCAATTATAGCAATGAATGTGACAGCGATCCTATTTAACTACGCTCGCCTGTTATATCAAATGCGCCATGCCGGCGCAGAAAACCGCGTTGCAGCTTCAGCAGGTGCGTGCTACCTTTTTGAATTGCAAATAAAAATCCGAATAATGCAAAACAGCGGGGAAGGCTCTGTGAAACGTCGTCAATTCCTACAAGGAGCGGGTGCGGCCACTCTGGCAGCAGGCACTCTGGTATCAGGAGTCGCGCAGGCGGCACCAGAACACAAGTGGAAAATGGTCACTACCTGGCCGAAGAACTTTCCGGGGCTGGGTACCGGCGCAAACTATCTGGCTGAGCTGATTGGCAAGCTCAGTAACGGTCGAATCGAGGTTAAGGTTTACGGTGCAGGCGAGCTGGTCGGCGCACTGGAAGTATTTGACGCAGTCTCCCGCGGCACGGCCCAGCTCGGCCATGGCGCGTCCTACTACTGGAAAGGCAAAAGCAGCGCGGCTCAGTTCTTCGCAGCGGTGCCTTTCGGTCTGACCGCACAGGAAATGAACTCCTGGCTGTACCACGGTGGCGGCATGGAGCTGTGGGAAGAAGTCTACGCACCCTTTGGCCTGGTGCCGGGCGCAGCCGGTAACACAGGCGTGCAGATGGGCGGCTGGTTCAACAAGGAAATCAACAGTGTTGGTGACCTGGAAGGCTTGAAAATGCGTATTCCGGGCCTGGGCGGCGAAGTGCTCAAGCGCGCTGGTGGTACTCCGGTACTGTTGCCGGGTGGCGAGATCTTCCCATCGCTGCAGTCCGGTGCCATTGATGCCACCGAGTGGGTTGGTCCTTACAACGACATGGCCTTCGGTCTGCACAAGGCCGCCAAGTACTACTACTACCCGGGTTGGCATGAGCCAGGCACCACGCTGGAGTGCATGATCAACAAGGAAGCACTGGAAGCACTGCCCGAAGAGCTGCAGCTGATCGTGCGTACGTCCATTCGCATTGCCAACCAGGACATGCTGGCGGACTTCACGGCCAAGAACAACCAGGCTCTGGAGCAACTGGTTAACGAGCAGAACGTGGATCTGCGTCGCTTCCCGGATGATGTGCTGAAGAAACTGCGCGATCTGTCCGACGAAGTGATTGCTGAAGAAGCCGCGCAGGACGAGATTACCAAAAAGGTGTTCGACTCCTTCGTCAAATTCCGCGACCAGGCAACGAAATGGCACGCCGTTTCCGAGCAGGCTTACCTGAACGCCCGCTCGCTCTAGGCTTTACCTTGTAAAAAATACCGCTGTAAAAAAGGCCGACAGAAATGTCGGCCTTTTTTATGTTCAGGATGAACGGGCCCTGACATTAGCTCCTGCAATGTCAGGATTTCCGCCATCCATGGCGGTCATATCGCGGTCGCAGGGCCGTTTTTTGCTCCCGGCAAAAACGGCATTCAGGCCATTCCTGGCCCTTATGCGAAGGAGTGGTGCATGTTCAGGATGAATCTACCCTGACGGTAGGTTGGGTGAAGCCCCGAAGGGGCGTAACCCAACGATGGCCGTAACCCAACAAGACACCATTGATGGGTTTCGCTGCGCTACCCCCATCCCAGCCGTACACATTAGCCGTACACCACTTCTGGCAGCCAGGTGGCGAGCGCCGGCCAGTAAGCCAGCAGGCTGAGGACCACCAGCTGTATGAGGATGAAGGGTATAACGCCGCGATAGATCTGCATGGTCGAGACCGACTCGGGCGCCACGCCACGCAGGTAAAAGAGCGCGAAGCCAAAGGGCGGCGTCAGGAAGGAGGTCTGCAGGTTGATGGCGATCATGATACCCAGCCACACCGGATCCAGCCCCATGGTGAGCAGAATCGGCGCCACTATGGGCACGACCACAAAGGTGATCTCGATAAAGTCGAGGAAGAAGCCAAGCAGGAAGATGACCAGCATAACGATGGCCATGGCGCCGAAGACGCCGCCGGGCAGGTCGGTCAGGAAGTCTCGCACCAGATCATCACCGCCGTAACCACGGAACACCAGCGAGAAGATGGAGGCGCCCACCAGGATGATAAATACCATGGAGCTGACTTCGGTGGTGGACTTCATCACCTGCTTGAGCACGATATAGCTGAAGTTGCCGCGCATTATGCTGAGCGCAATGGCGCCGACAGCACCGACCGAAGCGGCCTCTGTCGGGGTCGCAAAGCCACCCAGAATGGAGCCCAGCACCAAGCCGATCAGCATAATGGGGGGCACCAGTGCCTTGAGTACGCGGGCAGTGAGGTCATCCACTGCATCGCGCTCGGCCTGGGGAATGGCCGGCACGCTTTTGGGATCAACCACGGCTTTGAACAGCAGATAGAGAACATAGGCCATAACCAGGATCAGGCCGGGAATCAGCGCGCCGAGGAAGAGATCACCCACTGTGACGGTTTCAGGCGAAAACATGCCCTGGTCGATCTGTGCCTGCTGATAGGCGGATGAAATAACATCCCCCAGCAGTACCAGCACTATAGACGGCGGAATGATCTGCCCCAGGGTACCTGAGGCGCAGATAATGCCGGTGGCCACCTTGGGATCGTAGCCACGGCGCAGCATGGTGGGCAAGGACAGCAGCCCCATGGTCACCACTGTAGCGCCAACGATACCGGTACTGGCGGCCAGTAGCATTCCCACCAGGGTGACCGAGATGCCAAGGCCTGCACGCATGGGGCCGAACATCAGCGCCATGGCATCCAGCAGCTCTTCGGCGATGCGGGATTTTTCCAGCATGACCCCCATGAACACAAACAGCGGTACTGCGATCAGTACTTCATTGTTCATGATGCCGAACAGGCGGTTGGGGATGGCTTCCAGAAAGACGGAATCGAAGTGTCCTGTCCAGGTGCCGATGGCGGCAAACAGCAGGCCGGTGCCAGCGAGGGAAAAGGCCACGGAGTAACCCAGTAGCAATACGGCTATGGCGCCTGCGAACAGCAGCAGCGGAAGAAGTTCGCTCATAGACCGTGTTCCTCGTCAGTCGGCAGCAGATGACCGTGGCCGCAGATTACCAGCAGGCAGCGGCCAAGGTCGGCGATACCCTGCATGATCATCATGATGGGCATTATGATCAGGGTTGATTTGAGTATGTAGCGGTACGGAATACCCCCGGCTTCCTGGGAGCCTTCGAGCTGGCCCCAGGAGGTGGCGACGTATTCCCAGGAGATCACCAGTATGAAAATGGACACGGGCATCAATAGCAGCAGGGTACCGAACAGGTTGATCCAGGCCTTGCCGCGCTCACTCAGCGGGCGGTAAAAGATATCCACCCGCACATGGCCGTCGTGCTTGAGGGTGTAGGCGGCGCCCAGCAGGAAGACAAAGCTGTGCATGTAAATAATGGATTCTTGTACTGCGATGTTGCCGAAGTTGAACAGGTAGCGCATGACCACAACCACGAAGGTCGTCAGCACCATGGTCAGTGTCAGCCAGGAAATAATGCGGCCGCTCCATTCGCTGAAACAATCCAGCATCTGGACCAGTCGATTGATCGACGAGAATGAGGACATTTTTGTTATAACCGCGATTCAATTCGAGGAGGTACTAATATAACCGCATCAGGCAGGGCCGTCATGACTTCCCGTACTGCAAATTACTGTAAAACCCTTACAATAGGGCCTACGAAACTGCCTCGACCTGCGGAGAGATCAATGAGTGATCAATTGGATATAGAAGCACGCCTGTCAGAACTGGAGCAGGTCCGGTTGACGGCCTTCTGCGCCACCCTGTCCGAACGCATGTTTCCGAATTTTGCGCTCTTTTCCCGGCTGGCTGAATTTGGCGATGCGCAGCAGCTGCGCCAGATTCTGAATGGGGTCTGGGATCATCTGTCCAACAGCGGTGCCAAGATGAACTTCGAAGTGCAGCTGGACAAGGTCGAGAGCAATATGCCGGATCTGGATGCCTTCGACATGTATGGTGCATCCCCGGCACTGGACTCGGTACTGGCGTTGTTCTCCACCCTGAGCGCAATTCTGGATAATGACTCGGCTGAAGCCGTGGCGGCACTGAATCTGTCCCGCGAGTGTGTGGCGTCCTACATCGAGGTCACCGAAGGCAATGACCAGATGTCCGACGAGGAGCTGGTGCGCTTCATCAATACCCACGACATGATGTTGCAGGAAGAAGCCTTTGTGGACACGACGCTGGAATTGCTGGAAGCCGATGGTCCCTTCAACCCGGCACTGGTGAAGCAGTTGCGCGATCTGGGCTGCAACGAAGGTTTCAGCAACATCGGCATTAGTGATCAGGACTGATGCTCAGACTCGGCCTTTTACTGCTGCTGGTGCCGGCGATCGGCATGATGGCCGGTTACATGATGGAACAGTCGCTGATTGATGCCTGCCTTGATGCCGGCGGATCTTTCGATTATGCCGCCGAGGCCTGTGACCCGGTGGGCAATCATGCTTTTGTACCCTTTAGCGCGCGCAATCCGTTGCTGGTGAACGGTGGCATGCTGCTCTCCACCCTGGGCCTGTTCCTGTGTCTTGGCGGCCTGTACACCAGGCGTCGCTGAAGGCCTTTCTACTCTCTGAAACACCGGGTTGACTATGAAATCACGCAGCAAAGTCCTTATCGGGCTCGGCCTTATTACGCTGGTGTCGGGCCTTTGGGCCTGGCTGAGTGGCCCGCTGTGGCTGGAGCAGTTCAATGAGCGCCAGATAGATGTGCGGGAAACCTTTCAGGCCCAGGGGCGGCTGTTTGGCCAGAGCCACGATCAGCAGGCCTGCCTGACCCAGACCCTGAATGATTTTAGTGGCTGTATCGGTTTTGAGTGCACCTTGCAGCAAGACTACTTCCTCAAGGCCTGCCTTGCTGAAGCAGCGCCTTCGCAAGGGTTCTGTGACGGCGTACCGGCGTACCGACTCAAGCTCACCGAAGATGACAAGTCCTGGGCCAAGTACGCTTGCTGGGAAGGTGATATTCGTGGTGAAGGCTGTCGCCTGCTATTGCGCCAGCAGCAGTATGAATGCAGCGGCGGCATTGCCGCGGATGCGCCGGCGCAGTAACGCCCATTCTTCAGCGGGTGCTGATCAGACGGTCAGCACCAGCTTGCCGCGTACATGACCACCGGCGCTCTGCTGGTGGGCGCTACGGGCTTCGGCCAGGGGTATTTCAGCGGCCAGGGTTAGCTTGAGGCTACCCTGGGCATAGCGCTTGGCCAACTCTGCCAGCTGGACGCCATTGGGTTCAACCCGGATGCCGCTTGCCTGCACGCCAGCTGCTTCTGCGGCGCGTACCACCGCATCAAGGGTAACCGAGGGCAAGGTGACCAGGCGACCACCGGGTTTGAGGCACTGCAATGCATTGATGCCAACCTCACCGCCCATGCCATCGATCACCAGATCGATGTCCTGCAGCTCCTGACCCAGGTTCTGCGTCTGGTAATCAATCACCGCATCACAGCCCAGGCTTTGCAGGTACTCATGGTTGGCCGCCGAGGCGGAGCCTGTTACCTGGGCGCCGGCCGCCTTGGCCAGCTGCACCGCCAGATGCCCCACACCGCCAGCCGCTGCCAGTACCAGCACTTGCTGGCCGGCACTGAGCTGCCCCTTGTCGAACAGCGCCTGCCAGGCAGTGAGCCCCGCCAACCCAAGCCCCGCGCCTTCACTGAATGACATCTGCGCAGGTTTGTGGGCGATCTGATTTGCCGGCGCCGCCAGATGTTCGGCATAGCATCCGGCTGCTTCAGGAAAGCGGATAAAACCAAAGACTTCGTCGCCGGGCTTGAAGCCTTCCACCGCTGCTCCGACCAGTTCAACGACGCCGGCAAACTCCCAACCGGGCACGAAGGGCAGTTTGCCTATAAAGGAAGCGGCACCCCCGCCGCTGCAGGTTTTCCAGTCAATCGGATTGATGCCGGCCGCCTTGTTGCGCACTAAAACTTCGTTGTCGCGAATGGTGGGGGTCGGCACTTCCTCATAGCTGAGGGCGTCAGGGCCGCCAAAGGCGTGAATGCGAATCGCTTTCATGAAAGTCTCCTGCTGGGCAGAGGGGCTGCGGCGAAAGTGCTAGTCGGAACTGCAGCTCTTGAGGTTTGAATTTGTTAGGCTTGGTGTTTCTGCAGGCCGCCTGGGCGGGCCTAAACACGCGAAACAGATATCAGGTAGCAAGAGTATGGTTTATTTGGGAATTTTGGAACAAGTGCTGTTCTGGGGTGGAGTTATCCTGTTTCTGGTGTCGCTGGGGCTCTATGGTCTGCGCACCCGGGATTACCGCTCACTGCTGATGTTCTGGCAGCCGACTATTGCTTTCAGTGCCGGTGAGAACCGTATTAATCGTATCGCGCTGGTGATGATGATTCTGGCCGTTGTGCTTAAGGGTTATCTGTTTTATATCAGCTGATAATCTCGTATAAGTGGGCAGGCCCGGGTTAAGAGCTGCGGGCCGCCATCCAAGTGCAATCACGCAAGGTCTGTCATGAAAGGAAATCCTGTTAAGGGCGCAGGCTATCTGCTGCGCGGCCTGAAAATGTTGCCCCACCCCTCGATTCGCAATTTCGTACTGATCCCACTACTGATAAATGTGTTGCTGTTCAGCGGTGCTATCTGGCTGCTGATGAGCCAGTTTGATGGTTGGGTCGATTACCTGCTGACACAGCTGTTGCCGGACTGGGAATGGTTATCGTTCCTGCGCTATTTGCTCTGGCCGCTGCTGGCGCTGGTGGTACTGGTGCTGGTCTATTACAGCTTTACGCTGGTGGCCAATCTGATCGCGGCACCTTTTAACGGTTTGCTGGCAGAAAAGGTCGAAAGCAACCTGCGTGGAGTTCGCAGTGCCGATGAGGGCTGGCAGGGGGTGCTGGCGCTGGTGCCGCGCACACTGGCGCGGGAACTGGCCAAGATCGCTTATTATTTGCCGCGAGTGCTGTTGCTGCTGGTGCTGACCTTTGTGCCGGTGGTGGGCCTGATCTCGCCGTTACTGTGGTTCCTGTTCGGTGCCTGGATGATGTCGATCCAGTACTGCGACTACCCCATGGATAACAACAAGGTCAGTTTTGGGCAGATGAAGCTGCTGCTAAAAGAGAAACGCCTGACATCGATTGGCTTTGGTGGCCTGGTGCAGCTGGGCATGATGGTGCCGCTGCTGAATCTGATACTGATGCCAGCGGCGGTGGTGGGTGCCACCCTGTACTGGGTGGAAGAGCATGCACCGGTGGTGGAAGGTGAGTCAGCGGAATTACGTCTGCGTTAAATGAGGCTGCTAGGTAAACGGTGCGATTCGCTTCGCTCATCAGCACCCTGATGCACGTGCCCCGCAACCCTATTACACCCTATGCTTCCTTACTTCGAGGTGGCCGGATATGGGTCGAGGTAAGATGAAAGTGCTGCTCTAGTGCCGGGCGTCGGCGGTTTCGGTCTTGCGATCGGCGGCGTCGACCAGCATCTCGGGCGGGAAGTGGCAGCTGAAGGTGCTGCCCTTACCAGGTCGGCTGTCGATACTGAGATGGGCGCCGTGGCGCACCAGCACATGCTTGACGATGGCCAGCCCAAGGCCTGTGCCGCCGCTGGAGGATGAGCGGCTTTCATCGACGCGGTAAAAGCGTTCCGTCAGGCGCGGAATATGGATGGAGTCGATACCGATGCCGTCGTCCGCGACCGAGAAGTGCCCGCCGTTTGTGTCTGTCCACCAGCGCAGCGCTATCCTGCCCCCGGCCGGTGTGTAACGCACGGCATTGAATACCAGATTCGAGAAGGCGCTGTGCAGCTCCAGTTCCTGGCCGGCCAGATCAAAATCGCTGTCCAGCTGCAGACTGATGACATGGTCTTTTTGCTGGGTTTGCGTCAGCACCTGGGCATCCTGACGAATCTGCTCCAGCATGGGTTTGAGCTGGATCTGGTGTTCATCGGCGATATGGTTGCTGGACTCCAGCCGTGACAACAGCAGCAGGTCATTGACCAGACTCTCCATGCGCAGTGCCTGAGCCTGCATCTGTCCCATGGCGCGGGCCAGCGGACGCGGCAGATCCTGATCCATAAAAGTTTCGACATAGCCGCGAATGACCGTTAGAGGTGTGCGCAGCTCGTGGGAAGCGTTGGCGACGAAGTCCTGGCGGGTCTGCTCCAGGCGCATCAGTCGGGTAATATCACGGGCCACCAGCAGCCGGTTGCCTTCGCCGAAGAGGGTGATCTGGTATTGCAGGTGCAGGTCGTTGTTTACAGGGCTCGGCAGTTCCAGTGGCTCGGCATACTGGCCCTTGCGGAAATAGCGGATAAAACGCGGGTCACGCAGCAGGTTTATTACCGGCTTGCCGCGATCCGACGTCGCCTTTAGGCCCAGCAGCTTGTCGGCCGAACGGTTCCACCATTCCAGATTGTTGTTGCGATCGACAATGACGATGCCGTCCTGCAAGGCGGCGGACGACTGCTGGAAACGCAGGATAACGGCCTGCAGGCTCTTTTCACGGCTGCGATCGGTTTTTTGCGTGCGTGCCAGCTCGTCCAGCAGCTCACCCCAGTAACCTGTGGCCTCGGGCGGCGCCGCGCCATCATTGCGCTGTAGCCAGGTCTGGAGTTTCTGAAACTGGCGAATCTGGTAGCTGCCCCAGCCCAGCAGGCCGGCAGTGGCGCCCCAGGCCGGGGTGCCAAACAGCAGACCGGCACCCGCTCCGGCCAGTGCACTCAGGCACAGGCTGACGAACATTGCGTGCTGCGTGTTCTGCATACTCGTCTGGGCCCCTGATTGTCAGATGGCGAATTATGCCACCTGGGAGGAGAAACGGTAACCAGTGCCGCGAACGGTTTGCACCAGGTAGTCGTGACGCTCAGTGAGTGCCTTTCTCAGGCGGCGTATATGCACATCGACGGTACGTTCCTCCACGTAGACATTGCCGCCCCAAACCATGTCCAGCAGCTGGCTGCGAGAGTAAGCGCGGTCCTGATGCGTCATGAAAAACTGCAGCAGGCGAAACTCGGTCGGCCCCAGCTCAATGGGCTTGTCGTCGGAGGTCACGCGGTGCGAGATGGGGTCCAGCATCAGGCCATCCACGCTAACCGGTTCTTCGACGCCCTTGGGCGTGGTGCGGCGCAAAACCGTTTTCAGCCGTGCCACCAGCTCGCGTGGCGAGAAGGGCTTGGTGATATAGTCATCCACCCCGGCCTCAAGCCCCTTCACCTTGCTGTCCTCTTCACCCTTGGCGGTCAGCATGATGATGGGGATTTCTGCGGTGAGTGCATCCTTGCGCAACCTGCGGGCAAATTCGATGCCGGTCATACCGGGCATCATCCAATCCAGCAACACCAGATCCGGTGGGCTGTCCACGACCAGTTCGTGGGCATCGCGGGCGTTATCAGCTTCCAGGCACTCGTAGCCGGCCATTTCCAGCGCCACCGCGATCATTTCACGTATCGGCGCTTCATCGTCGACAATCAGTACACGTTTTGCTGCAGACATGGGTCCTGCCTCTGTACGTAGCAATTAAGACGACATCATTACAAACGTAAATTATGACAGAGATGTGACGAAGGCCGTAATCAGCGCCAATTGGTTGGTTTTTCAGGTAAAAAGGCGCCGATCAGGCGCCTGTGCTGAGACTGTAGTCCGCTGCCAGGCCGATAAAGATCACCAGGCCGGCGTAATGGTTGTTGAGAAAGGCACGAAAGCAGGCATCACGCATCCGCGTGCGGGTGAGCCAGGCCTGGTAGACGAAGAAGCCGGCGGCGGCGACTAGACCTCCGTAGTACCAGGCGCCAAGGCTGAGGTTTTGCCCCACCATCACCAGGCACAGCAGCGACAGCCCCTGCAGCAGGCCAATAATCACCCGGTCCGCATCACCGAACAGGATGGCGGTGGATTTAACGCCAATCTTGAGGTCGTCGTCGCGATCGACCATGGCGTAGTAGGTATCGTAGGCCACTGTCCACAATAGATTGGCCAGAAACAGCAGCCAGGCGTTTGGTATCAGCTCGGCCTCCAGCGCGGTAAAGGCCATGGGGATGGCCCAGGAAAAGGCGGCACCAAGCACGACCTGGGGCAGGTGGGTATAGCGCTTCATGAAGGGGTAGCAAAACGCCAGCAGCAGGCCGCCGAATGACATCAGCACCGTGGTGTAGTTGGTATAGAGCACCAGTATGAACGCCAGTATCATCAGCACGGCGAACAGGTACAGGGCCTCGCGGCTGCTGACGCGGCCGGAGGCCAGTGGTCGGCCGGCGGTACGCTTGACATGGCCGTCAACCTTGCGATCAGCGAAGTCATTGATAACGCAGCCGCCGGCGCGGGTAAGGAACACGCCGGCACTGAAGATCAGCAGGATATCCAGTGGTGGTACGCCGTCTGCGGCTATCCATAGTGCCCAGAAGGTTGGCCACAGCAGCAGGTAGATACCGATGGGCTTATTGACCCTGGACAGCTGGATATAGGCATCCAGGCGATCACGCAGATGTGCGGACAGACTTTGGCTAGCGGGTGGCTGATGCATGGGCGTTATCCGTTGTGACCCCGAAAGCGGGGATATTCGACGTGCTGGAGTGCGGGCAGAAACACCTCGCACACCAGCAGGGGTTTGTTGGCCAGCCGGAACACCGAACGGCGGGCCCAGAGCGGGTCGCTGCCCTGCAGGCGCAGCCGGCCAATCTGCAGTGGCTCGCGCTGCATCGACAGGTCGCTGAACAAGAGTGTCCCCAGGGAGCGGCTGCCCACGCCCCTGAGCTGACGCTGCGGCCCTGACAGGGTATCAATCGGAATCACCGAGCGGGCATAGACCCAGGGCTCACCCTGGCCCAGCAGCTGCACCTCGCGGATCAGCGCCTGGCGCCGTGGCTGCATGCCCAGGGCACGGGCTTCAGAGCGGGTTGGGCGGGCATAGCCCAGACGTACAAGCTGGACACTGAACTGGCCATGACTCGCCCGTGTCAGCCGTTTTGTCAGGCTGCCCCTGTCCTGCAACCAGTCGCGCCAGGGCTGGGGTGCGGCCAGCCGGGACGGTCGCCTGAGGGCGCGCCAGCGGGTCGAAAAATGGTTACGAGTCAGGGCTTGAGCGGGTGTCACGGCAGGGTCCGGGGCAGGAAAGGGGCCTATCTTAGCACTCAGGTCGCTGGGCTCAAGCGGGCTGAGGCATACATCTTCGCGGCCCGGCTGTGGTAGCATCGCGCGATGAACGAAAAGACGACAGAATTGTGTGCCGATCAGGTGCGTGCGCTAACCGAGCGCTGGGTTGAGGTCATGGTGGTGGGGGAGAATCTGTGCCCCTTTGCTGCTGCGGTACTCAAGCGTGAGCAACTGCGCTTCGCGGTATCACCGGCGGACAGCGCCGAGGCCGTGGCCCGCGATTTCCTGCAGGAGCTGGCTCTGATCCAGCAGGCGCCGGAAGAAGAGATTGCCACAACGCTGATGATAGTGCCGGCGGCATTGGATGACTTCTACGATTACCTGGATGCGCTGGCGCAGTGCGAGGCACTGATCGCGAAGGCCGGGCTGGAGGGGGTGTTTCAGCTGGCCAGCTTCCATCCGCGCTATCGCTTTGGTGGCGTGCCGGCCGACGATATCAGCCACTGGACCAACCGCTCGCCCTATCCGATGTTTCACCTGCTGCGTGAAGGTCAGATGAGCCGCGTGCTGGCACACTATCCCGACCCCGACGCCATCCCGGAGCGCAATATTGCGCACCTGCGAGCACTGGGCCCTGAGGGACTGATCAAGCTCTTCCCGCCTTTCGCCGATTACTGCTAAACAGCTGTTATAACGAAAATGGCCGCGGAGCTAGCGCTACCGCGGCCATTGTATTGTTACGCCAGTGTGCGGGGTTTAGGTATCGTCTGACTCGTCAAGGTCGCCGGATTCGTCATTCACCGTGCGGCGCATTTCCTGCAAGCTCTGGTGGCGCACGTCCGTGCCACTCACCTGATAGACCAGATGTTCGGCCAGATTGCAGACATGATCGCCGATACGCTCGAGGGAGCGCAGCACCCAGATTACATTCAGTACGCTGCTGATGGAGCGCGGGTCTTCCATCATGTAGGTGGCCAGCGAGCGCATCGCTGAACGGTATTCCTGATCCACGGCCTTGTCCTGCTTGGCGACCTGGTAAGCCAGGTTTATATCGCTGCGGGCAAAGGCGGTCAGGACATCCCGCACCATGATGCGGACCAGACTGCCGATATGACGAATTTCCTGGTAACCGCGGGGAGACTCGCCGCCCTTGACCAGCTCAATGGCCTGACGTGAGATACGGGTCGCTTCGTCGCCGATGCGCTCCAGATCCACTACCGCGCGCGAGATCGCCATGATCATGCGCAGGTCGCTGGCGGCAGGCTGGCGGCGGGCGATGATGCGCGTGCAGTGCTCATCGATCATCAGCTCCATGTCGTTGGTCTGCTTGTCGCCGCGCAGTGAGCGCTCGGCCAGGTCGCTATCGCCGTTCAGCAGGGCTTCGATGCTGTCCTGCACCTGGCGCTCCACCATGCCGCCCATGGTCAGCAGTTCGGTCCGGATCTGTTCGAGATCTTCGTTGAACTGCTGGGAAATGTGGGTGCTGTAGCCGTCTTTTTCATATTCCACGGTGTCTTTCTCCGTAGCGGTTATTCGGGTTATCGCGTCTTTGCAGGCTGCAAGACTGCATCAGCCGTAACGGCCGGTGATGTAGTCTTCGGTCTGCTTTTGCACCGGGTTGGTAAAGAGGGTGTCCGTGACGCCAAACTCAATTAGGTCGCCCATGTACATGAAAGCGGTGTAGTCCGATACGCGGGCGGCCTGCTGCATGTTGTGGGTAACAATGACGATGGTGAAATCCTTTTTCAGAGCATGGATCAGCTCTTCGATCTTCAGGGTCGAGATGGGATCCAGTGCCGATGCCGGTTCGTCGAGCAGCAGGACTTCAGGCTTCACGGCGATGGTACGGGCGATGACCAGACGCTGCTGCTGACCACCGGACATGCCCAGTGCGCTCTCGTGCAGACGGTCCTTGACCTCATCCCAGAGGGCGGCGGAGCGCAGCGCCCATTCCACGGTATCGTCAATCAGGCGCTTCTTCTTCAGGCCCTGAATACGCAGGCCATAGGCTACGTTTTCGTAGATCGACTTGGGGAAGGGGTTGGGCTTCTGGAACACCATGCCAACACGACGGCGCAGTTCGGCGACATCCACGCCGCGGCCGTAAACGTTGCTGTCGTCCAGCAGAATTTCGCCGTCGATCTGGCAGCCATCCACCAGGTCGTTCATGCGATTGAAGCAGCGCAGCAGTGTGGATTTGCCGCAGCCCGACGGGCCTATAAAGGCGGTGACCCGGTTCTTGGGAATCAGCATGTTGATGCCGTGAAGTGCTTCCTTGTCGCCGTAGCGCAGGCGCAGGTCATTGACCTTGAGGGTGATTTCCTCGTCGTCCATGTTCAGTGCACGGGGATCACGCTTGAGCGAGGAAATGTCGATCGCATGGGATTTCATATTGCTACTCATGTCTCAAACCTTTGTTAAGTCAGCGCGTCAGGCCAGCGTTACATTTCAAGCGCTTTGTATTTCTCGCGCAGATGGTTGCGAATCGCGATGGCTGAGAAGTTCAGCAGGGCGATCACTACCACCAGCAGCAGCGCTGTGGCATAAACCAGCGGACGGGCCGCTTCCACGTTCGGGCTCTGGAAACCCACATCATAGATGTGGAAGCCCAGGTGCATGAATTTCTGATCCAGATGCAGATAGGGGTAATTCATATCCAGCGGCAGGCTTGGTGCCAACTTGACCACGCCCACCAGCATCAGCGGAGCCACTTCACCGGCGGCGCGGGCAATGGCCAGAATAACACCGGTCATGATGGCGGGGCTGGCCATGGGCAGCACTACCTTCCACAGGGTTTCAGCCTTGGTCGCGCCCAGTGCCAGTGAGCCTTCGCGCACGGCGCGGGGGATTCGACTCAGGCCTTCCTCAGTGGCGACGATGACCACCGGTACTGTCAGCAGTGCCAGGGTCAGAGAGGCCCACATCAGGCCGCCGGTGCCAAAGGTCGGCGACGGCTTGGCTTCGGGGAAGAAGAGGTCATCGATATTGCCACCCAGGAAATAAACGAAGAAGCCCAGGCCGAAGACGCCGTAAACGATGGACGGTACGCCGGCCAGGTTGTTGACGGCGATGCGCAACACACGGGTGGTGAAGCCCTGGCGGGCATATTCGCGCAGGTAAACCGCCGCGATAACTCCGAACGGTGTCACCATCACGGACATCAGCAGTACCATCATCACGGTGCCGTAGATGGCTGGGAATATGCCGCCCTCTGTGTTGGCTTCACGGGGATCATCGGCGATGAATTCCCAGATCTTGGCCGCGTAGTGCAGAACCTTGTCGCCCAGATGCATGCTGTTGGGCAGGAAGGCGCGCACAACCTTGGACAGTTGCACTTCCACGCTGCGACCGTCGGCCACTTCGGCCACAAAGCTGTCGCGGTTCAGCGCATTGCTCAGCTCCAGCAGATCGACCTGCAGTTCCTCGTACTCGGCATTGAGTTCGCTACGCCTGTCTTCGATGTCGGCATAGGGCTGCGGATCTGTGACGTTTTTCAGTTCCAGTGAACGCTGCTTCAGGCGCAGGCGCTCCAGTTCATAGTTGATGGAGCCGATAACGCCTTTCTGGATGTCCTCAATCTGGGCATGCAGATCCTGGGCACGGCTGATGCGACGCTGAAAGTTCTGCCACAGCGCATCGTATTCCGGGCCCGGAGCGTAGCCGTCATGCTGGGCGACCAGTTCGCCGTCCTGCTTGATGGCCTGCAGATAACCGTAAAGGTTGCCCCATTCGCGACGTTCGGCGACAAACATCATCGCCGGATAGCTGCGTTCGGTCACATGGTCATCCAGCGCCCAGACAAAGTCGGCGCCGGTGATATCGCGGTTACCGACCTTGAACAGGTCACGTTTCATGTGCTCGAGGCCAGCGGGTACATCGACGCCGGCATCGCGCAGCTGGGCGGCGGGTACAAACTCGGACTCCACCAGTTCGCCCACTAGCACGGAACGCTGTCCGCTCTGATCGTAGCTGGCGCTCAGCACGTCGGCGGGCCAGAAGTGACCCAGGCCGCGCACGGCGATCAGCGCCAGCAGGCCCAGCACCATGATGATACAGATGGCCACGGCGCCGGCGTTGAGCCAGACCCAGGGGGAGCCGGAGCGGGTCCAGTCGGAAACGGAAATTCTCATCACATTAATCCTCAGTCACCCGATTACAGAGAGCCATATTTCTGGCGCAGATGCTGGCGAATGCTCTCGGCCAGGGTGTTCACCATAAAAGTGAACATGAACAGTACGAAGGCGGCCAGGAACAGGATGCGGAAATGGGTGCTGCCCACTTCGGACTCCGGCATTTCCACCGCGATATTGGCGGCCAGGGTACGCATGCCCTCAAAGATGTTTACATCCATGATTGGGGTGTTGCCCGTGGCCATCAGCACTATCATGGTTTCACCTACCGCACGGCCCATGCCGATCATCACCGCCGAGAAGATACCGGGGCTGGCGGTCGGCATGACCACGCGCACCAGTGTCTGCCAGGGCGTGGCACCCAGCGCCAGTGAGCCGTAGCTCAGGCTCTTGGGCACCGCGAAGATGGCATCCTCGGTGATCGAGAAGATGGTCGGGATAACGGCAAAGCCCATGGCGATACCCACCACCAGAGCGTTGCGCTGATCGTAGCTGATGCCCATGGTCTGACTGACCCACAGGCGCAGGTCGCCGCCGAACAGCAGGTTTTCAACCGGGCCGGCCAGGGCAAAGCTAAGCCAGGTTGCCAGCATGACCACCGGAATCAGCAGGGCGGCATCCCAGCCGTCGGGCAGCAGGTAGCGGATGCGATTGGGCATTTGCGCCCAGCCAAAGGCAAAGGCCAGGATCGATGCCGGGACCACCAGTAGAATCAGGAAGACCGCAGCCAGGTTGAGTTCCATAAAGGGCGCCAGCCAGAGACCTGCCAGAAATCCCAGGATGACCGTTGGCAGAGCCTCCATCAGCTCGATCACCGGCTTTACCTTGCGGCGCAGGCCCGGAGCCATGAAGTAGGCGGTGTAGATGGCACCGCAGATGGCCAGCGGGGTCGCCAGTAGCATGGCGTAGAAGGCAGCCTTGAGAGTACCGAACGCCAGTGGCATGAGGCTGTATTTGGGCTCGAAGTCGTTGTTGGCGGCGGAGGACTGCCATACATAAGCCGGTTCTTCATAACCTTCATACCAGACCTTGTCCCAGAGCGCGGTCCAGGAAATGTCCGGGTGCTCGTTGTGGATGGCCCAGAAGCTTAATGTTCCGCGCTGTTCCAGCAGCATGGCGTTGGAACGCGGTGCATAGGCGATCTGGTCGGCGGGGCCGTCCAGCAGTTTCTCGCTCAGTACAGTGCGCTGCGCCGTGGTGTTGAACAGCTTCAGGGTGCCTTCGTTGTCCAGAGTAGCGAAGCCCTTGCGACGGTGTTCGGTGGTGAAACTCGACAGGGTGCCGCCTTCGGTGTCGAAGTGGCGAATGGGGGTCAGCTGCCAGCTGCCCTGCTCATCACGCACCAGGAACCACTGTGAAACGCGGCCCTTGCTGTCAGCCAGCATCAGGGAGTTGCCGCCCAGCAGCAGTTCAAATGCCTCTATATCGCCATTGGTGGCGTTGATGATCTGGCTGATGCTGGCGTCGTTCGGTGCCTGCAGGTCAGCTACGGCGAGCTTGCCACCCTGGGCGGCGATCAGCAGCCAGCGCCGATCCGGCATCAGCAACAGTTTGGTCGCCTTGACGTTGGGTTGCGCCAGGTGGGTTGTTTCGATGCTGGTTTCCACTTCACCGCTGAGGAAGTTCTCGCTCAGTTCGATATCGGTGCGAGTCAGGCCGCTGGCGTTGCCGCCGATCAGGCGCCAGTTGTCGCCATCACCATTAACCGTCAGCAGTTCCAGCGGGTTGTCGCCCATGGGGATGGGGTCGGTGCCCAGCGGGTAGGCCAGTTCCGGTGACAGTACGCGCACCCCGTCGGGGTAGGATGCCTTGTAATCGTGGCGCAGTACCAGGGCATTGCCGTTGCTCAGTCCCAGCGCAAACAGGCGACGGGCATCGGAGATGAGGGCAAAGCTGCTGATGGATACGCCTTCGGGCAGATCCAGCGACTGTTGCCTGACGATGTCGCCACTGCGGGTGTTGAAGAAGATAACTTCAGCCGCATCGGTCAGGCGCAGGCCTATTTCAGCCTGTTCTTCCATGGCCAGATAGAGCGTCTTGCCCTGGCCCGGCAGCGGGTAGGGGCTGACGACCTGGCCGTTCTGCTGCCAGGGCTCGACGGCGGCGGAACGAAACAGTGGCATTACTTCATATAGCAGATAGAAAAAAATCAGCAGAATAGCGACTATAACGCTGATGCCGCCGATGCCGATGCCGACGGTCGCAGCCTTGTCCTTGAGCGCGCGCATCTTGCGCTTGCGCCTGGCGGAGGGCGTATTGAAGTCGAGCTCGGGTACGCTAACTGTGGCTTCGTTGCTCATGACACTCGGTTCCCGGAAGTCCTGAATATACGGCGGCTACAATAATGCAGTTATATGACGCTTTTGTTACAAGCCGCGAACAATAAAATGCAGGGATGCTGTCGCCAGCACCCCTGCATTTCGTAACACCTTAACTCTCTCCGATCACGGCTTGGAACCGGCCGGGGGAAGCTGTGTTACAGGCCCAGAGCAGCCATCTGTTTTTCAACAACCTTGGCGGGCAGCGGGATGTAACCGTCTTTCACGACCACTTCCTGACCGGCCTTGGACATGACCAGCTTGAGGAACTCGCGTTCCAGCGGCTGCAGGTCGGTACCAGGCTTCTTGTTGATGTAAACGTAGAGCGAACGTGCCAGCGGGTATTTGCCGGTAATGGCGTTTTCCGGCGTTGCTTCAACGAATTCTTCACCAGCTTTCTTCGCCAGTGGCAGGGCACGTACGGAAGCGGTTTTGTAGCCGATACCGGAGTAACCCAGGCTGTTCAGCGAGGTGGAGACAGACTGTACAACAGAGGCAGAGCCTGGCTGTTCGTTAACGTTGTTGCGGAAATCGCCCTTGCACAGCGCTTTTTCCTTGAAGTAACCGTAAGTGCCGGATACCGAGTTGCGACCGAACAGCTGAATGCTCTTGTCGGCCAGGGTACCTTCCAGGCCCAGTTGACCCCAGTTAGTGACGTCGTCAGCGCCGCCGCACTTGCGGGTAGACGAGAACACAGCGTCAACCTGGTCGATGCTCAGGCCGGCGATGGGGTTGTCCTTGTGGGCGAACACGGCCAGAGCGTCGATGGCCACGGCAACAGCGGTCGGCTTGTAGCCGTATTTCTGCTCGAAGGATTCCAGCTCCTTGTCTTTCATCTTGCGGGACATGGGGCCAATGTTGGAAGTGCCTTCAGTCAGGGCTGGCGGCGCTGTGGAAGACCCGGCGGCCTGAATCTGGATGTTGACGTTGGGGTACAGACGCTTGAACTCTTCAGCCCAGAGGGTCATCAGGTTGGCCAGAGTATCGGAACCGACGCTGGACAGGTTGCCTGAAACGCCAGACGCTTTTTCGTAAGTCGGCAGGTTGGCATCCAGCAGATCGGAGGCGTTGGCAGTCAGGCAGGTTGCCGAGATGGCAACGGCTGAGATCAGCTTTTTCATCGGTGTCATGGTTAGCTCCTGAAGAGTTTTAAGAGTCAGTGTTCAGTTGTTGGACGTCACTATAGGGCGGGTCTGTGACACTAATGTGACAACCTGCGAGGGTTTGCAGTCGGGGGGCTGGCGCGCTACAGGTAGTGATTTGTGAAGCTGTGAAGATTACACTCTGTGCATCCGAAATCTGCACCCGAAAAATACAGGTTGGAATATCGATCATGTCCAGTGTTGATGAGCACAATCCGTTACCCGACGGTGAGCTGAGCCTAAAATTGCCGGCCAGCAGTCAGGCAACCAACATGTTTGGCGATGTCTATGGCGGCTGGGTCGTGGCGCGGGCCGTTGAAGCGGCAGAAATTCGCGCCGCCAAGATTGCCGAGGGCCGCATTGCCACAGTGTCGGTGGGGAGCATGGATTTTCTCTCGCCGGTGCTGGTTGGCACCATTCTCAGCTTCTATACCCGCGTGATTGAACTGGGCAACAGCTCAGCGCGTATTCTGGTTGAGGTCTGGGGTCGTTGCCCCGATGGCCGGGAGCCACGCAAGGTCACCGAAACCGAATGTGTCCAGGTTGCCATCGATCAGTACGGACATATTCGCCCGCTGCCGGTGCAGTGATCGCAGCATGCAGGTGAACTTCCTGTAGCTCAGTTTGACTAACAGGCCCCGCTTTAGCCTGCATCTGGAGATCACATGTACACGCGGCGCATAAAACTGCTCAGGATGGCGCTTTCGACATTGCTCGGATGGCGCCGTCAGGGCTACTTCATTCCCTATCGCTACGCCGACCAGCTGCCGGAGGCAACGCCATCTTACCCGGCGCTGGAACAGCTGCTGGCGCGCCATGAGCCACAGTTCAGTCAGTTGCTCACCGCATTGGACGCCTTTGCGCCACAGTTGCAGGGATTTAGTGGTACCCAGCCGCCGCTGCCTCGCTGGCAGCAGAGCTGGTTTCCCCGCCTGGATGGCGCTATCGCCTACGGCCTGACCCGGCTGCAGCGCCCGCGAATGATTATCGAGGTGGGGTCCGGCCATTCCACGCGCTTCTTTGTCAAAGCCTGTCAGGATGAGGGGCTGAGTACCGAACTGATCTGTATCGACCCTGCGCCACGGGCGGATCTGGCCCGGCTGGATGTGAAGGTGCAGCGTACGCCGGTACAACAGGCGGATCCGGCACTGTTCGAGCGTTTGCAGGCCGGGGATCTGCTCTTTATTGATTCCAGCCATCTGTTGCTGCCAGGCAGCGATGTCGACTGGCTGCTGAATCGGGTCTGGCCAGTGCTGGCTGCCGGCGTGCTGGTGCATTTCCATGACATACTGCTGCCCGACGACTACCCCGAGCAGTGGCGCTGGCGCGGTTACAACGAACAGCAGGCAGTGGCGGTGTTGCTTAGTAGCGGCGCAGCCACACCGCTCTGGTCCAGCCATTACGCCGCCAGTCGCATGCAATCCCAGTTACAGCATAGCTTTGTGGCGGGGCTGCCGATGCCGGATGAAGCGCTGGAAACCAGCCTGTGGCTGCGCAAGGTCACACCGGCGCTGGATGCTCTCTAGGACGCAGCCCGGCAGACAGTGTTTTTTACAGCGGCTGCAGGTTGGCGTAGCCGAGCATCAGCCACTTGGAGCCCTCGTCATCAAAGTTCACCTGCACCCGTGCCTTGGGTCCAGAGCCTTCGTAGTTGACCACTATGCCTTCGCCAAACTTGGCGTGGCCGACGCGCTGCCCCAGGGAAATATTGGTGGCAGGCACCTCGGCGTTGGACAGTGAGGAACTGCTACCCTGAAACAGAGGCTCGCTCGGGCTTCGGGCGGTCAGCGGGCGGCGAACCTGGGCATTGAGGCGCACTTCCTCGATCAGCTCGGGCGGCACTTCCTGGATAAAGCGCGAGGCGCGGTTGAAGTTTTCCTGGCCGTGCAGACGGCGCGATTCCGCATGGGTCAGATACAGCTTTTGCATCGCCCGGGTAATGCCGACGTAGCACAGACGGCGTTCTTCCTCGAGCCGGCCGGGCTCCTCGATCGACATCTTGTGGGGGAACAAACCTTCTTCCATGCCCGCCAGGAACACCAGCGGGAACTCCAGCCCCTTGGCCGAGTGCAGTGTCATCATCTGCACGCTGTCCTGGTGTTCGTCGGCCTGGGCATCACCGGCATCCAGTGCCGCCTGATCGAGAAAGGCGACCATGGGCGTGCGGGCTTCACCTTCCTCGGTTTCAATATCTTCCTGCCAGCTGCCGGCAAATTGGCGCGCGGCTGTGATCAGCTCATCAAGGTTTTCGAGGCGCGACTGTGCCTTTTCGCCCTTTTCCTTTTCGTGATGCTGCACCAGGCCGCTGTGCTTGATCATGTGCTCGGTCTGCTCGTGCAGCTGGGTATCCCGAGTCTCGGTATCGAGCCTGTCGATCAGTTCAAGGAAGCCCCGCAGTGCATTGCCGGCACGGGCCGGCAGCAGACCCTGCTCGATAATTTCGCAGGCCGCCTGCCACATGCTCAGTTCCTGCTCGCGGGCGTGCTGGCGCAGCAGTTCGATGGTGCGGGTGCCGATGCCGCGGGTCGGTACATTGATCACGCGCTCCATGGCGGTGTCGTTGTGACGGCTCGACATCAGGCGCAGATAGGCCAGGGCATTCTTGATTTCCAGTCGGTCGTAGAAGCGCTGTCCGCCGTAGATGCGATAGGGCACACCTGCGCGAATGAGCATTTCCTCGATAATACGTGACTGGGCGTTGGAGCGGTACAGCACGGCGGAATCGACCCGCAGGTTGCCGTCCTGCACCCACTGCTGCACGCGGCCGACAATAAAGCTGGCTTCGTCCTGTTCGTTGAAGGCGGAGTAGACCGACAGTAGCTCGCCATCGCTGCCTTCGGTCCAGAGCTGCTTGCCCAGACGCCCCTGGTTGTTGCCGATGACGGCGTTGGCCGCCTGCAGGATGTTCTTGGTGGAGCGGTAGTTCTGCTCCAGCTTGATGGTCGTAGTGCCGGGGAAGTGTTCTGGCAGGTTCTGAATATTCTCGATGCGGGCGCCGCGCCAGCCATAGATTGACTGGTCATCGTCGCCGACGGCCATCAGCTTGCGTTCGGCGCCACAGAGCAGGCGCAGCCAGGCGTACTGGATGGCGTTGGTGTCCTGAAACTCATCCACCAGCAGGTAGCGAAAGCGCTCCTGGTAGTGCTTGAGCAGCGCCGGCGAGCGGTCACGCAGCAGTTCAAGACTGCGCAGCAGCAGTTCGCCGAAATCGATCATGCCGCCGCGATCGCAGGCCTGCTCGTAGGCTTCGTAGATATTCAGCATGGTGCGCTGGAAAGGGTCGTTGGAAGGTTCTATGTGGCGCGCGCGCAGGCCTTCGTCTTTCTGGGCGTTAATGAACCACTGGAACTGTCGCGCCGGCCAGCGCTGTTCGTCCAGGTTCATTTCCTTGGCCAGGCGCTTGATCAGCCGCAGCTGATCATCGCTGTCCATGATCTGGAAGTTGTCCGGCAGGCCGGCATCGCGCCAGTGCGAGCGTAGCAGACGGTGTGCCAGGCCGTGGAAGGTGCCCACCCACATGCCGTGGGGGTTGAGCCCCAGCAGTTCTTCGATACGCCCGCGCATTTCCCGGGCGGCCTTGTTGGTAAAGGTCACCGCCATGATCGAGTAGGGCGAGATATCCTCGACCTGGATCAGCCAGGCAATGCGGTGCACCAGCACGCGGGTTTTACCGGAGCCGGCACCGGCCAGTACCAGCAGGTTCTGCACCGGTGCAGAGACCGCTTCGCGCTGGGCATCGTTGAGTGAGTCGAGTATCGGGGTTAAATCCATGGCGGCAACAATCGGGCTCTGGGGTTGATTTCAGGGCCGCCTGCGGGTTAGCAGCGGGCGACTCTGAAAAGAAAAGGGCTGTATGGGCGTCCAGTATAACCCGAACGACTGCGATTGGCTGCCGTCCTGAATCAGGGCAGCTGCGAGGGGTGTTCTATGCGGTGCAGCAGGATGCGTTTGAGCTCGTCTGGATTTTTGAGCTTCATTTCCACGCCCTGGCGTCCAGCCTGTTCGATGCCCAGCCAGGGAATCAGGCGCGAGAGCCAGAAACGCATGGCGGCGGTGCGGGTCAGCTGTGACCAGACTTGCCGCTCGTCATCGGTGAACGGGCGCACGGCGTTGTAGGCTTGCAACAGGGCTGCTTCCCGCTCAGTGTCTATGCTGCCGTCTGGCCTGGTGCACCAGTCGTTGGCCACTATCGCCAGATCGTACAGCAGATAGGCGGTGGCGGCGTTGTAGACGTCCAGAATGGCGCTAACGTCGGTGCCGCTGAACAGGGCGTTGTCGTGGAAGAGGTCACCATGAATGACGCCCATGGGCAGATCCAGCTTGGCTGCACGCAGGGCATCGAAGTTGCGCACTTCGGTGCTGAGCAGCTGGGCTTCATCTTCCGGCAACAGGCGCGCAATCTGCTGGCTCTCGCGGCGCCACCAGAAGACCCCGCGGTGGGCCTGGCGATGCAGATAGAACTCGGAGCCGGCCAGGTGCATCTGTGCCAAGGCTGCGCCAACGGAGCTGCAGTGCGCCGGGCTGAGTTCACTCTGGGCCACATGCTGGCCTCCAAAACGCGGCAACAGCAACGCCGGGCGGCCGTGCAGTTGCTTCAGTGCAATGCCGTCACGGTCCTTGAAGGGTGCTGGCACCGGGCTGTCGCGTTCGGCCAGCCAGCAGGTCAGTTCGACGAAAAAAGGCATCTCCTCCAGCGTAAATTCCTCGAACAGGGTGAGGACAAACTCCTGTTCGGTGCCGGCAGGGCTTTTAAGCGTGACAAAATAGTTAGTGTTTTCTATACCGCCTTCTATACCCTTGTGGGCGACCAGCGTGCCGAGATCAAAATCGGCCAGCAGGCGGTTGAGGTCCTGTGCAGTTACTTCTGTATATACCGCCACAAAATATTACCAGCTGAAGATGACCCATTTGGGGATTAGCAGGGAGGATTCTTCGAAGCGGCTGAATTCACCACTACCCTCGACCGGCACCAGATAATAGGGCTTCCCGACTTTGGGAACCACCTTGACCTCTTTCAGCACACCGTTGACCCGGTACTCGTAAAAGGCGCGTTCGTCGTTGTGGCGAATGGTGATTTGCGGGGCGTCCGGCCCGAACTCCGGTATTGTCTCCGCCTGCGCCGGCGGCACCAGCAGAAGGCTGGCGAGCAACAGCAGTTTTTTCATCTTATTTCCATATTCGTTGGTTGGCTGCGGCATATTTAATATGATTGTCAGCCCTGACACTATCCCCCGGCACTAACAATCATGGATACCGCTATGAGCGAGCAACACCCATCCCTCATTCTAGTCGACGGCTCTTCCTATTTATACCGTGCATTCTTTGCTTCACAGCAGGCCGACATGCGCACCAAAGAGGGCTTTCCGACAGGCGCGGTGCGGGTGGTGACTTCGATGCTGCGCAGTCTGATCAGGCAGTACCCGAAAAGCCCGGTGGTGGTGGTGTTCGACGCCAAGGGCAAAACCTTCAGGGACGAACTGTTTTCCGAGTACAAGGCCCAGCGTCCGTCCATGCCCGATGACCTGCGGCTGCAGATCGAACCGATTCACGACATCATCCGTGCCATGGGCCTGCCCCTGCTGATGGTGGACGGGGTTGAGGCTGATGATGTGATCGGCACCCTGGCGCGTCAGGCCAGCGCCCAAGCCATGAACACGCTTATCTCCACCGGGGACAAGGATATGGCGCAGCTGGTGGATGAGCATGTGACACTGATCAACACCATGAACGATGTCCGCATGGACGCCGCCGGGGTGCAGGAAAAGTACGGTATACCGCCGGAACTGGTGATCGACCTGCTGGCGTTAATGGGGGACAAGGTCGACAACATTCCTGGTGTGCCGGGAGTGGGCGAGAAAACTGCGCTGGGGCTGTTGCAGGGCATTGGTGGCATAGCGGCACTGTATGAAAACCTCGACAAGATTGCCACCCTGGGCTTTCGTGGCGCCAAGACCATGGCCAAAAAACTGCAGGAAAACCGCGAAGCCGCAGAGCTTTCGTATCTGCTGGCTACCATCAAGACCGATGTCGAGCTGGATCAGGGTGTAACCGACTTTGGCCTGCCGGCGCCCGACAATGAAAAATTGCTGGAGCTGTTTGGCCGCTTTTCGTTTCGCAGCTGGATTCAGGAACTGGGCACCTCGTCGCGGGCGCAGACTATAGCGCAGGCCGCCGCCGATGCTACAGCGGGCACTCTGGCTGCAGAACCCGCACAGATCGAATACGAAACCCTGCTGGAGCAGGCGGATCTGGATCGCTGGATCAGCGCGCTCAAGGCTTCGAGCCTGTTCGCCTTTGATACCGAAACGACCAGTCTGGATTCCATGCAGGCGGAGCTGGTGGGCGTTTCCTTTGCCATTGAGCCTGGCCGTGCGGCCTATGTGCCCCTGGCCCACGACTATGTAGGCGCCCCGGAGCAGCTCGATCGCGCCGCCGTGCTGGCCCAGCTCAAGCCGCTGCTGGAAGATGCCAATCTCGCCAAGGTCGGCCAGCACATCAAGTACGACATGAATGTGCTGGCGCGCTATGGCATTGAACTCCAGGGCGTGGCCTTTGACACCATGCTGGAGTCCTATGTGCTTAATTCAGTGGTGACCCGCCATGACATGGACAGCCTGGCCGATGTCTACCTGGGACAGCAGACGGTGCATTTTGAAGACATCGCCGGCAAGGGTAAAAAACAGCTGACCTTCAATCAGATCGCACTGGAGCAGGCCGCACCCTACGCCGCCGAAGATGCCGACATCACCCTTAGGCTGCACCAGGTGCTGCATGCCCGCCTGAGCGAAGAAGGCTCGCTGCTGCAGGTTTTCGAGGAAATCGAAAAGCCGCTGATTCCGGTGCTGTCTCGCATTGAGCGCAACGGTGCCCTGGTGGATGCCAACCTGCTGGGCAAGCAGAGCGTGGAGATCGGCGAGCGTCTGGTTACGCTGGAACGCGAGGCCTTCGAGTTGGCGGGGCGACCATTCAATCTGAGTTCCCCCAAACAGCTGCAGCAGATCTTCTATGAAGAACAGAAACTGCCGGTACTGAAAAAGACCCCCAAGGGTGCGCCCTCGACCGCCGAGGAAGTGCTGCAGGAGCTGGCGCTGGACTACCCGCTGCCCAAGCTGATTCTGGAGCACCGGGGCCTGAGCAAGCTTAAGTCCACCTATACCGACAAGCTGCCGCTGATGATCAATCCGACCACTGGCCGCATTCATACCTCCTATCATCAGGCCATTACCGCCACCGGGCGGCTGTCGTCCACCGACCCGAACCTGCAGAACATCCCGATTCGCAGTGCCGAGGGGCGGCGCATTCGTCAGGCCTTTATTGCGCCCGAAGGCTACCGTCTGGTGGCGGCGGATTACTCCCAGATCGAACTGCGCATCATGGCGCACCTGTCGCAGGATCAGGGGCTGCTGAGTGCCTTCTCCAAGGGCGAGGACATTCACCGCGCCACGGCGGCGGAAGTGTTCAAGGTTGCACTGGATCAGGTCACCATCGAGCAGCGGCGCAGCGCCAAGGCCATCAACTTCGGCCTGATCTATGGCATGTCAGCCTTCGGGCTGGGCAAGCAGCTTGGCATAGGCCGCAACGAGGCGCAGCAGTATATCGATCACTACTTTGCCACTTATCCAGGTGTGCAGCGCTACATGGATGACATTCGCGAGAAGGCGCGGGCCCAGGGTTACGTCGAGACGGTGTTCGGACGCAGGCTCTATCTGCCGGAAATCAATGCCAGCAATGGCATGCGCCGTCAGGGGGCCGAACGCACGGCCATAAACGCGCCCATGCAGGGTACGGCGGCGGACATTATCAAGCGTGCGATGGTGCAGGTGGCGCAGTGGCTGGATGATACGGGGCTGGATGTTCGCGTCATCATGCAGGTACACGATGAGCTGGTGTTCGAGGTACGGGAGGATCTGGTCGACGACTTCGTGCCACAAGTGAAGGCGCGCATGGCTGCGGCGGCGAAAATGGATGTGCCCCTGCTAGTGGAAGCAGGCGTTGGTGCTCACTGGGACGAGGCGCACTAACAACTCGTGTCGTGTAACTGAGAAAAGGGGCGGTTAAGAGTATCGCTTTTAGCCGCTCCGGAACTTTCGTAGCGCCCCAGGACTCAACTGATACGCAGAGTCACATTTTTACATTTGTTTGTGCCATGGCAGTGATCTCTGACACAAGAAGCATGCGTTGAAGCCCTACGACTGTCTGTAATTCCCCTTCCAGCCAGTTGCAGGGCTTCTTTTTGTAGAGCACTTTCATCTTACATCGACCCGTATCCGGCCGCCTTGAAGTAAAGAAGCATAGGGTGCAATGGGGTTGCGGGGCACGTGCTTTTGTAGGGTGCCTGTAGCACCGTTTACCCAAGCGAATTGTTCCGGGGGGCGTACCGTCATGTGGCGTGCTGACGGACGCTTCTAGCTGGCCGATCGTTGCGCGGGAAAGTCCGTTTTGAGGCAGTTTTTGAGCTCTTTTGAGACGAATAGTGGTTCTATTTAACACTTGTAACGCAGTGTAAAGAGCCGCTTTAGCGGAGTCGCAGACCGAGGAGCTTGCGACGAGTCAAAAAGAGCGCGAATAATGCCCAAAATCGGCTTTTCCGCAGTAGATCAGTGGTAAGTCCGACAGGCTGCTAGGAGGCTGTCCGACAATACTCAACCTACTGCGAACCACCTGAGTTTGGCTGTTTTTTGTGCTGTTTTGCGTTAAATAGAACCACTATTCACAAGCTACATCCCTGTAACTTGCCCTTCGGGCAGCTAACGCTGTGTAAATCGGCTATCCTGCCGATTTATCGCCTTAAAACACCGCAAAAAACCGCTCAAATCAGTCGGCTCTCGCTACGGCTAGCATTCTCGGACAGCCTCCTAGTTTCAGCGCTGTTCTGAAGCCTGGTGCGAGACATATCCTGTCCATTAGACCACAACTGACCCTGCCAACG
>NZ_BCNS01000092.1 GCF_001528745.1 Marinobacterium profundum
TTTTGAGCTCTTTTGAGACGAATAGTGGTTCTATTTAACACTTGAAACGAAGTGGAAAGAACCGCTTTAGCGGGGTCGCAGACCGAGGAGCCTGCGACGAGTAAAAAAGAGCGCGAATAATTCCCAAAATCGGCTTTTCCGCAGTAGATCAGTGGTAAGTCCGACAGGCTGCTATGCTGGTCTAACCAGACCTGCAGCAGGCTGGCAGCGCCCGGGAGGCGACGGTGAATATTGGCGTGTTGGGCCGGCGATGGCTGGCGGTAACCTTGCTTGGGAGCTGGCTGAGCAGCAGCGCTGAAGCGCAGGTGTGGGTACAGGTGGATACTAAAGCCCAGACGTTGCAGGTGCTGGATGGCGAAACGGTGCTGGATCGCTTTGATCGCGTCGCCCTGGGTGTGGCAGGCGCCGGGCTGAAACAGCGGCGCGGCGATGACAAGACGCCGCTGGGCAGCTTTCGGGTGGGCTGGTTTAACAGTCAGAGTCGTTTCGGACTCTTTATCGGCCTGGATTACCCCAATCGGGATTATGCAGAGCGGGCGCTGCAGGACGGGCGAATCGACAGCCAAACTTACGGGCGTATAGTCGCCGCGCTGGATGCCGGGCGCACGCCACCGCAGGATACGCCCCTGGGCGGGCAGATCGGTATCCATGGCCTGGGTGCAGGTAATCCCGATGTCCACGGGCTGTTTAACTGGACCAATGGCTGTGTCGCCCTGACCGATGCCGAGATGCGCCGTTTGGTTAAGTGGGTTGAAGCAGGCACCCGGGTGGAAATCCGCTAGTGTACGAACCTGTGGGTAACTGCTTGTGGTGCACTGGTCTATGCTGAGCATGCAACCCCTTAGGTTGCTAGCCTTCCCCGTGATGCAGGAGTATCTCAAATGAGGCCCCGTGATGTATTGAAAGTATCTGCCCTCGTCGCCTTTGCTGCACTGTCTTTTGGCTGCGCCAGCTCCGGCGACATGCACAGCATGAAGCAGATGCACGAGCAGGAAATGCAGCGTACTCAGTCGACCGCAGACAGCGCCAGGGCGACCGCCGATGACGCGCTTAGGGTGGCCAATGAAGCCAGGGCCATGGCCGCAGAAGCCAATGCCCGCAGCATGGCGACCGAGGAAAAAATCAACCGCATGTTCCAGAAGTCGATGATGAAATAGCACCTGAGTAGAGCTCACCGCAACAGCAGCAGAACGGGGAAGGCACGAAAATGCCTTCCCCGTATATGTTCAGGGCGAACGGCAGCTAGAATGCTGGCCGTAGCGAGAGCCGACTGATTTGAGCGGGTTTTTGCGGTGTTTTAAGGCGAATAGTGGTTCCATTTAACGCAAAACAGCACAAAAAACAGCC
>NZ_BCNS01000093.1 GCF_001528745.1 Marinobacterium profundum
GGGGATAAGGGTGGGGAGGGGGGCCTTGAGCCGCCTAAGGGGGAGTTGAAGATTAAGACGTTGATAGGCGGGGTGTGTAGGCGCGGGAGGGCGTTGAGCTAACGCGTACTAAGTGGCGGTGAGGATTGAACATATGACGGCCAAGACGTTTGGTTGCGTGCTGAGTTGAAAGGCCAGCAGGCGAAAAGCACGAGAGACAAGATTTTAGCATTGGCACGAGCTTGTGCTGCAGACAGACATAGAGTGAACGCTCAGCCTCGAATTAAGGTACGTCGCGACAGGCCATACGCTGTCGAGGCCAGAATCCATATTGTACAAGTTTTGCTTGGCGACAATAGAGCTGTGGAACCACCTGATCCCATCCCGAACTCAGTAGTGAAACGCGGTATCGCCGATGGTAGTGTGGGGTTTCCCCATGTGAGAGTAGGTCATCGCCAAGCATTTATTCAACGAAAACGCCTCAGCCTCTGGTTGGGGCGTTTTTGTATGTGGGATTTTAAAATCCTAGATTTTCAATGAAGTCATTTCAAGACATTGGTTGCTGACTTCTAACTTAAGTGATAAAACGCCTGCACAATTCACAGCAATCGTATTGAGAGCCCTATGTACAGTGATGAGGATATTCGACGTCTGAAATGGCAGAGCCGGCGCGGCATGCTTGAGTTGGACGTTCTGCTGGTGCCTTTCGTTGATGAGGCGTTCAGGCAATTGTCACTGGAGGATCAGTTGAGGTTTGAGAAACTGCTTGCCTGTGAAGACCAGGACCTGTTTGTCTGGTTCATGCAGCGTGAGGTCGCGAGCGATCCTGAAATTGCCCGGATGGTGAAGATGATACTGGACCGTGTTCAGCCCGCTTGAAGTTACGCTCAAGCCTTCGCGCAGGCTCTGGTGGCTGCAGCTATCGAGTCACCTGGCGCTGGTTGTGCTGCTTGTTATCTCGGTACTCCCGTTCTATCTAATTCTGTGTCTGATTGGTGTTGCAGGGCTGAATCTTTGGTTGAGTTACCGTCAGCGCAGGGGTGCTATCCGGGCGTTGCGCTGGGATGCGGACCTACATACAGTTGCGATCTACGAGGCGGGGCAGGGTTGGGTATCCGCCGATGCGCTGGAGTCGGTGCTGGCCTGGCGCTGGTTGCTGATTTTGCGGATACAGGCCGGTGGCCGACGGCGTCGGCTGGTGCTCTTGCCCGACAGTATGACCCGCGATGCCTTCAGGCGTCTGAGTGTGGTTGCCAAGCTCGCCCCCTTGCAGCTTAGTGCACCTGATCAGGCCACTCGTAGTTAACCGGCGTCAGAATGGTATCGCGTGCCTCGGGGGCGAGATCCGGATAATCGAGAGTGTAATGCAGGCCCCGGCTTTCGGTGCGCTGCATGGCTGAACGAATAATCAGGTCTGATACCAGTGCAAGGTTACGCAATTCCAGCAGGTCGCGGGTGACGCGGTAGTTGCTGTAATACTCGGTGATTTCCTGTTGCAGCAGGTCGACACGGTGCTTTGCTCGCTGCAGGCGCTTGTTGGTTCTAACGATGCCGACATAGTCCCACATGAAGCGGCGCAGCTCTTCCCAGTTATGGGAGATGATAACGTCCTCGTCGGAGTCCGTGACCTGGGATGAGTCCCAGGCTGGCACGCTGATGCTGCTGTCCGGCGATATCGTTTGGCTGGCGGCGATGTCGGTCGCAACCGCGCTGGCGAACACCAGGCATTCAAGCAGCGAGTTGGAGGCAAGCCGGTTGGCGCCATGCAAGCCGGTGAAGGCGGTTTCGCCGATCGCATAGAGCCCTGGAATGTCGCTACGTCCGCGGATGTCGGTAACGATGCCACCGCAGGTGTAGTGAGCAGCGGGCACTATGGGGATGGGCTGGCGTGTGATGTCGATGCCCAGTTCCAGACACTTGGTGTAAATGGTTGGAAAGTGCCCTTTGATAAAGTCGGCAGGCTTGTGGGAAATATCGAGATACAGGCAGTCGCAGCCCAGGCGTTTCATTTCGTGGTCAATGGCTCTGGCGACAATGTCGCGTGGGGCCAGTTCTCCTCGATCATCAAAGCGCAGCATAAAGCGTTCGCCATCCGGTAGCAGCAGGTGTCCACCCTCACCTCTGACTGCTTCGGATACCAGGAACGACTTGGCCTGCGGGTGGTACAGGCAGGTGGGATGAAACTGATTGAATTCCATGTTGGCAACCCGGGCGCCTGAGCGCCAGGCCATGGCAATACCATCCCCGGAAGCGCCGTCAGAGTTGCTGGTATAGAGATATGCCTTGGATGCGCCACCGGTGGCGAGCACAACCTGGGCGGCCCGGAACAGCTGAACCTCGCCGGAGGAGCTGTCCAGTACATAGGCGCCGACACAGCGATTGTTGGCCAGACGGAGTTTTTCACGGGTAATAAGATCAACCGCGATGCAGTTTTCAAACAGTGTGATGTTGCTGGCGGACTGAGCCTGTTGAATCAGCGTTTCCTGAACAGCCCTGCCGGTTGCATCGGCGGCATGGATAATTCGCCGATGGGAGTGGCCGCCCTCCTGGGTCATGTGCAGCTGGCTGTCTTCGCGGGTGAAGGGGACACCCTGCTCAATCAGCCACTGAACGCTGCGGGTGCCCTGGGTCACCGTATACTCGACCGCCTGCTGGCGACTCAGATCGGCGCCGGCGATCATGGTGTCAGAGTAGTGAGACTGAGTCGTGTCATCTGCATCGAGCACGACAGCAATGCCGCCCTGGGCCAGCCAGGTCGAGCCGGAAGTCAGTTGTCCCTTGCTTAATACTGCGACGCTCAGGTGCTTGGGAAGCTGCAGAGCCAGCGTCAGGCCTGCCGCTCCGCTGCCAATGATCAAAACGTCATGTATATGTTCGCTGGTCATGCTTAACCCTGAGAGCCGTAATGCGGAATGCCAAACAGCAATTATGCAATGCAGGGGCTGTCTGCGTGAACCTTTTGTGTCGGTTGAGGGGATATTTTTACAATTCAGTCGGAACTAACCATTCACCCCAGGTTCATATTGTTTAGCTTGCGATACCCGGCTCTTGAGAGGTTGCAATGACGCCATCGGCACAGCCATACTCTCGTCATTAAATCCCCTGTCGTAGGGGACGTAGTACCTTGGAAGATAAGGATCTGGAGTGTCAAACGAGAGTCAGAGCGCGATTGACGGGCAGCTGGTGAAGCGTGTGCAGGCGGGTGACAGTCGAGCTTATGATCTGCTGGTGAAAAAGTACCAGCACAAGATCATCGGCCTGATTGGGCGTTATGTGTATGACCACCACGAAGCGCTGGATGTATCCCAGGAGGCTTTCATCAAGGCTTATCGAGCCTTGCCGAAATTTCGTGGCGACAGTGCCTTCTATACATGGTTGTACAGAATTGCCATTAATACGGCCAAAAATCACCTGGTTGCCAAGGGGCGCCGTCCGCCGGATGTTGATGTGGCGGTGGAGGATGCACATTATTTTGGTGGAGACAGTCAGCTCAAGGATATTGAGAGCCCCGAGAACAACCTTTATCGGGATGAGCTTGAAGCCATTGTTAAGCGTGTGCTGGACAAATTGCCCGAGGACCTTCGGGTTGCGCTGACGCTACGCGAGTTCGATGGTTTGAGTTACGAAGATATCGCCAATGTCATGGATTGCCCGGTGGGAACGGTTCGTTCCCGGATTTTCAGGGCGCGAGAGGCGATCGATAAAGAGATAGTGCCTTTTCTTGCGGAATGACGGAGCGCCGCTGGGAACATGATGAGAATGTGTTTGAGGGAAAACCATGAGTGATGAGTTCAACGATACCCTGTCGGCGCTTGTGGACGGTGAAGCCAATGACTTTGAAACGCGTCGGCTGCTGTCAACGCTGGATGAGCAGCCGGCGATGGGTGAAAAATGGCGCCGCTACCACCTGACACGCTCGGCCCTGAAGGGGGAGCGGGATACGGTGATTGCTGATATCAGTGCCGGTGTGATGGCGCAGATTGCCAGTGCCGATGTGGAGCCGCTGCTGGATACTCCAGCGGATGTTGCAGAGAAGGAGGCTGTGCCCCGAAAAGTGGAGTCCGGGCGCTACTGGAAGCCGCTCATCAGTATGGCCACGGCAGCCTCTGTTACGGCTGCGGTGATTCTGGGTGTACAGGGCTTCAATGCCGAGTCTGTCAACACGGTTGCCAGTAACCAGCCGCAATACCTGTTGCCGTCGGTAAGCAGTTCCGCCGATTTCGTGAGAGCCCGCTATGGGCATGAGAGTGGCTATTCAGCCCAGGGTGCTCAGCAGGCGGATGTGATTCGCCTGTCACGGGGCCTTGAACGTTACATTGAACAGCACCAGCATATGCTTGGTGCCAAGCAGCCTGGCTGGCGTGCCCAGTGGCTGCCGGATGGCTTTACCAAGGTACGTCACGAAGTAATGCCCGGCGCCGAAGTTATGCTGTTTTCCGATGGGCGCCATTCGGTATCCGTCTGCATAGAGCCGTTCGGGCGTCAGACGGTTGCCTCCGGTGCGGCGCAGTCCAAGGACATGATAGCGGTCGGCAAGCGTCGCGGCGATGACTTCGTGACCGTTGTGGGTGATGTGCCGCTGATGATCGCGGATCGTATTGCCGCTTCAGTTCAGGTTAACCAGTAAATGCTGCAGGAAGACGCAGTGGTGGTGGCAGTGGATGGCGAGGGTGTCTGGGTTGAGTCCGACCGCACAGGCACCTGTCAGAGCTGCAGTGCCAGTAAGGGATGCGGCCAGCGCGCACTGGCAGAATACGCCAGCAAGCGCAGCGAACGTCTGCTGATTGATAACCCGCATGGCCTTGTTACACGCGTAGGCGACAGAGTCACTATTGGTATTGAGGAAGGCAGTTTCCTGCAAGCCTCGGTGCTGCTCTATACCCTGCCGCTTGTCTTGCTCTTCCTTGGCGGGTATCTGGGGTCCTTTTACGGTACGTCCGAATTACCTTCGATTATTGGCAGCTTCTGTGGTCTGGCAGCAGGTTTGCTGCTGGTCAGAGGTGCCGGTCAACGTTTGGCGCGCTCATGTCGATACCAGCCTGTACTGATGAATATTATCTAGTGTGCCCTCAAAAGGTCTGAATCCATGCAGTCAATGAAAGTAGTACTCAGCATTCTGTTGTGTCTGGTGTGGTTACCTGCGCATGCCGAATTGCCTGACTTTAAAAGTCTGGTGAAGGAAGCCGCGCCTGCAGTGGTTAATATCAGTACGGTACCGAAAGAAAAGACCGGTCAGGCGTCTGCGCTTAATCCGTTCGAGGGGGCTGATGCCGAGCAAATTCCGGAAATGTTCCGGCATTTCTTCAAGCAGCTACCGGAGCTGAGTGAGCAGCCACGTCCTGCGCCGCGCTCGCTGGGTTCAGGTTTTGTGATTAGCGAAGACGGTTACATCCTTACCAATCATCATGTGGTCAAGGGGGCTGGCAAGGTGCTGGTACGCCTGAGTGACCGGCGCGAGCTTGAAGCTGAGGTGATTGGTTCGGATGAACGCGCTGATGTAGCTGTGCTGAAAATTGATGCAACCGAGCTGCCACATGTGCGCATCGGCTCGTCCGATGCGCTGGAAGCAGGCGAGTGGGTACTTGCCATTGGCTCGCCCTTTGGGTTTGATCATTCAGTCACCGCCGGTATCGTCAGTGCTACCGAGCGCGCGCTGGCCAACGAAACCTATGTGCCTTTTATTCAGACCGATGTGGCGATTAACCCGGGTAACTCCGGTGGCCCGCTGTTTAACCTCAATGGCGAGGTTGTCGGCATAAACTCGCAGATTTACACCCGTTCAGGCGGTTTTATGGGGCTGTCGTTCGCTATTCCAATCGATGTTGCCATGGATGTTGCCGAGCAACTCAAGACCCAGGGACATGTTACCCGCGGCTGGCTGGGCGTGATCATTCAGGAAGTGAGTCGGGATCTTGCCGAGTCCTTCGGCCTCGACAAGCCCGCCGGGGCCCTGATTGCAAAAGTATTGCCAGGCAGCCCCGCAGAGAAATCAGGCTTCATGGAAGGTGATGTTATTTACCGCTTTGATGGTCGGGATATCGATTTGTCGTCGGATCTTCCACCTCAGGTGGGTCGCGTCAAACCCGGCGAGTCAGTGCCTATTGATATAGTACGCAACGGCAAGCATGAACGACTGGATGTCACCATAGAAGCGCTGCCTGAAAACAGCGATCAGCTTGCCGCATCCGGTTATGTTGACGAGCACAAGAGTAATCGTCTTGAGCTGGTAGTGGGCGAGCTTGATGCCGAGCGCAAGGAAAAGTGGAATCTGCGTACAGGCGTGGTGATACGAGCGGTCAATCCGGGTGCCGGTGCGGATGCAGGACTTGTGGTCGAAGACGTTATTACCATGGTGAACGGCGAGGTGATCGAGAGCGTGAAGCAGTTTGAACAGGCGCTGGAAAACCTTCCGGTTGACCGGCCGGTGCCTCTGCGCATCGTGCGACGGGGAAGCCCGATGTTTATTCCGCTCAAGCTCGAGTAACTAAAGCAGGGGGCCATCTGGCCCCCTGTTTCGTTCTGACTGTCGATTCGGGTCCAGAGTTTAGCGCCGGGTGCCCGTGCGGTGCATGTGCATTCGATAGCCGCGCTGCGGTAAATACGGTAAACTTCGTCGCTTTGAATTATCGCCCTAACATCCAGGGTCTGCTGATCCCGAGTATCCTACACGTGAGCAATCTCGATCATATTCGCAACTTCTCCATCATTGCCCATATCGACCATGGTAAATCGACCCTGGCCGACCGCTTCATTCAGACCTGTGGTGGTCTGGCCGAGCGTGAAATGGCCGCGCAGGTTCTGGACTCAATGGACCTGGAACGTGAGCGAGGCATTACGATCAAGGCCCAGAGCGTTACGCTCAAGTACAAGGCCCTGAATGGCGAAACCTATCAGCTGAACTTTATCGACACCCCCGGACACGTCGATTTTTCGTACGAAGTGTCCCGTTCTCTTGCTGCCTGTGAGGGCGCGCTGCTGGTAGTGGACGCAGCTCAGGGTGTGGAAGCGCAATCCGTGGCCAACTGTTACACCGCGCTGGAACAGGGTCTGGAAGTGCTGCCCGTCCTGAACAAGATGGACTTGCCCCAGGCCGAGCCTGAGCGAGTGCGCGAAGAGATTGAAGAAGTTATCGGAATCGATGCCAGTAATGCTGTTGCCTGCTCGGCCAAGAGTGGCATGGGCGTTGGTGAAGTGCTGGAAGCCCTGATCACACATATTCCCCCGCCGGTCGGCGACCTGGAGGCACCGCTCCAGGCGCTGATCATCGATTCCTGGTTTGACAAGTATCAGGGTGTCGTCTCCCTGGTGCGGGTCAAGCACGGCGTGCTGAGGCGCAAGGAAAAGGTACTGGTCAAGTCCACTGGGCTGTCCTACCCGGTTGAACAGGTGGGTATCTTTACCCCCAAGCAGACACCGACGGATGCGCTCAAGGCGGGTGAGGTGGGTTACATCATCGCTGGCATCAAGGACATCCACGGCGCTCCGGTCGGTGATACTCTGACCCACGCAAAGACACCGAATACGCCTATTTTGCCGGGATTCAAGAAGGTTCAGCCGCAGGTCTATGCCGGGCTCTTCCCGACGGATGCGGATGATTACCAGGATTTCCGTGACGCCCTCGACAAGCTCACACTCAATGATGCCTCGCTGTTCTTTGAACCTGAAACCTCTGATGCCCTGGGCTTCGGCTTTCGCTGCGGTTTCCTTGGCATGCTGCACATGGAGATCATTCAGGAGCGACTGGAGCGTGAGTATGACCTCGATCTGGTCACCACGGCCCCTACGGTTGTGTACGAACTTGAACTCAATACCGGTGAAGTAGTACATATCGACAGCCCCTCCAAGCTGCCTGACCCCGGTGCAGTGCGTGAAATGCGCGAGCCTATCGTCGAAGCCAATATCCTGGTGCCACAGGAGTTCCTCGGCCAGGTTATCGGTCTGTGCGTGGAAAAACGTGGCACTCAGAAAAATATGCATTATGTCGGCCGACAGGTGCAGGTGAAGTATGAGCTGCCCATGGCGGAGGTTGTACTGGACTTCTTTGACCGGCTTAAGTCGGTCAGCCGTGGCTATGCGTCGCTTGAATACAACTTCGTTCGTTTTGAAGCAGCACGTTTGGTGCGTATGGATATTCTCATCAACGCCGAGAAGGTTGACGCGCTGGCGGTGATTCTGCACAAGGACAACGCCGAGTATCGTGGCCGTCAGCTGTGCGAAAAGATGAAGGAGCTGATTCCGCGACAGATGTTTGATGTCGCAATTCAGGCGGCGCTCGGCGGCAAGATTATTGCTCGCAGTACAGTGAAGGCGCTGCGCAAGAACGTACTGGCCAAGTGCTATGGCGGCGACGTGAGCCGCAAGAAAAAGCTGCTCTCCAAGCAGAAAGAAGGCAAAAAGCGCATGAAACAGGTCGGCCGGGTCGAGATTCCGCAGGACGCATTCCTTGCCGTACTGAAAGTAGACAGTTAAGGACAGACGATGAATTTCGATTTTGCTTTGGTGCTTGTGGTTGCGACTTTTCTGGCCGCGATTGGCTGGTGTGTGGACAAGTTCTGGCTCGCGCCGGCTCGCAGTGCCAGGATAGAGAAAGCTCAGCTGCAGCTGTCGGCTGCACTGCCGCAGGAAACGCTGACCAAACTCAACCATGTACCGGGCTGGATCGACCTCTCCCGTTCGCTGTTCCCGGTGCTCTTCGTAGTATTGGTATTGCGTTCCTTTTTGGTTGAACCGTTTCAGATCCCGTCGGGCTCCATGCTGCCGACTCTGAAAATTGGCGATTTCATACTGGTGAACAAGTATCACTACGGTCTGCGCCTGCCGGTGCTGAATACCAAGGTCGTCGATCTGAACACGCCTAATGCTGGCGATGTTGTAGTCTTCAAATATCCGAAAGACCCATCGGTCAATTACATCAAGCGCGTTATTGGCCTGCCGGGTGACCGTATCCGGTATCAGAACAAGACCGTATTCGTGAATGGAAAGCCGCAGCAACAGCAGCTTTTGGCCCAGCTTCCACCCCTGAAACCGCAGCAGTTGCTGCTGGCGGAGAATCTGGACGGGGTTCAGCACCAGGTCTACCATGATGTTTCCGCTAATGGAATTGTCGGCGAGTGGGTTGTGCCACAAGGGCAGTACTTCGTTATGGGCGATAATCGCGATAACAGTAATGACAGTCGTTACTGGGGCTTCGTGCCAGACGAGCTGCTGGTAGGCAAGGCTTTCGCCGTCTGGATGCACTGGGAAACCTTCTTCAGCCTTCCGTCCTTTGGTGATGTGCGCCTGATCGAGTAATAACGTAGTTGCCTGGTGAATAGGGGATTTAAATGTTCAAAGCTGTGAAAAGGGAACAGGGTGCGTCTTTCGTTTCTATCTTGATGGGAATGATCGTCATAGGCATCTTTATGGCCGTGGCCTTTAAGCTGTTTACGCCGTACAAGGAACACGCCACCGTTAAGTCCATAATTGAAGGTGTGATTAACGATCAGGATCAGGTATCCAAGGACTTTCGCTCCATTCGGCGTGCTATCCAAGATCGTTCTATTATCAATCAGGTGCGGCTTGAATTGTCTCGGGAAGAGTTCCTCAAAATTGAGAATATAGACGGCAAGATTCATTTTGATCTTGTCTATGAAGAGCGGGTTCCGATGTTTTATAACGTGGATGCCGTGGTTAAATTTAACGAGCATTACGAAGTCATAAAACCTTGATCAAACCGACCGCAGATCTTAGCCGACGTCTGGGCTATAGCTTTAACGATCCGTCTTTGCTGGAGCTGGCACTTACCCACCGCAGCTGTGGCAAACGCAATAATGAGCGGCTGGAGTTTCTCGGTGATTCCATCGTTAACTTTGTTATCGCCGATGCGCTCTTTCGGCAGTTCCCCGAGGCGCGTGAAGGTCAGCTGAGCCGCTTGCGGGCGCGCCTGGTGAAGGGCGAGACCCTGGCTGAAGTGGCCCGTGAACTGGATTTGGGTGAGTACCTGCGTCTGGGGTCGGGCGAGTTGAAAAGCGGCGGTTTTAGACGTGACTCGATTCTGGCCGATGCGAGCGAAGCTGTGATGGGGGCCATCTATCTGGATAGCGACCTGGAAACCTGTCGTGGCTTTATCCATGGCTGGTTCAAGGAACGTCTGGAAGAGCTCGATCTGAACGAATCTCTCAAGGACGCCAAGACTCGGCTGCAGGAACATCTGCAGTCACGGCGTCTGGCATTGCCGGACTATGAGCTAATAGCGGTCGATGGTGAAGCCCACTCCCAGACTTTCTTTATTCGCTGTCATGTGGCCGGTTTGAAGGTCCCGAGTGAAGGCGAGGGCAATAGCCGTCGCCAGGCGGAGCAGGAAGCGGCAAGGCTTGCGCTGATCGGGTTACAGGTGGAGAAAGGCGAATGAGCGACGAATTTGAAATGCCGGAAATGCCGGAAATACCTGGTGCTGAGCCTTACGAGGGCGAACAGCGCTGCGGTTTTGTGGCAATTGTCGGGCGACCCAATGTAGGCAAGTCGACGCTGTTGAACCATATTCTCGGTCAGAAACTGAGTATTACATCGCGCAAGCCCCAGACCACACGGCACCAGATTCTGGGTATCAAGACTGAAGAAGACCTGCAGGTCATCTATGTCGATACACCCGGCCTGCACCGTGACCAGGGCAAGGCCCTGAACCGCTATATGAACAAAACGGCCGCAGATGCGGTACGTGATGTCGACCTGGTGGTGTTTGTGGTTGACCGCACCGCCTGGACCGACGAAGACGATCTGGTGCTGGAGAAACTCACCTGGGTGCCGTGCCCGGTGGTGCTGGTAGTCAACAAGGTGGATCAGCTTAAGGACAAGGCTGAATTACTGCCGCATCTTGAGATGGTTACCGCCAAGCGTGAGTTCGCTGAAGTCATCCCCATTTCCGCCAAGAACGGACATAATGTGCCGCGCCTGGAGGAACTGGTGGAACAGCATATGCCCGCCGCTGAACACTATTACCCTGAAGATCAGATCACCAATCGCAGCTCGCGTTTTGTCGCCGCGGAGCTTGTGCGCGAAAAATTGATGCGTAACCTGGGGGAGGAAATCCCCTACGGCACGACCGTCGAGATCGAGCAGTTTGTACAGGATGAATATGGCCTGCTAACGATCAGTGCGCTGATACTGGTCGAGCGCGAAGGGCAAAAGCGTATTGTGATCGGTGACAAGGGCGCACGGATGAAAACCATCGGGCGGGATGCGCGGCTGGACATGGAGCGCATGTTCGATAGCAAGGTCATGCTCAATCTTTGGGTCAAGGTACGCAAGGGCTGGGCGGATGATGACCGGGCGCTGCGCAGCCTGGGTTATGACGACTAAGGCGGGCAGTTTCTGCCTAGCCCCCGCGTTCGGCGTAGCCGCGCAGTCATCGTTGGTCTGATCAGCATTTCGGAAGCGGCCATGCATACTGAGCATTTCTGATGGATTATCGTGTTGATGGGCAGGCGGCCTATGTGTTGCATGCCCGTCCCTACCGTGACACCAGCCTGCTGGTGGACTGCTTTACGCTGGAGCACGGCAAAATCAGCCTGGTCGCCAGGGGCGCGCGTCGTCCGGGTTCCCGCTCCCGTTCCAGTATTCAGGCATTTGTGCCATTGCAGCTGAGCTGGTCCGGGCGCAGCGAACTGAAAACCCTAGGCCAGGCGGAGGCGGTGGCGCCGCCCGTCTTTCTGCAGGGGCGGGCACTGCTTTGTGGCCTCTACCTCAATGAACTCTTGCAGCGCCTGCTGCAGCCCATCGACCCGCACCCCAGGCTCTATGTTTATTACCAGTACGCGCTGACCGAACTGCTCTCTGGCCAGGATATTGAGGGTGCACTGCGCACTTTCGAGCGGCACCTGCTAAGTGAGATCGGCTATGCGCTTGAGCTGAGGGATCTGGATGCCCACACGCTGTATTTTTTACGTCCCGAAGGCGGGCTGCGGCCTGTAACCGCGCCGCGTGAGATCGATAGGCCGCGTTGCTTTGGTGGCCTGCAGCTGCTGGCCATCGGCGAGGATGACTATTCGGAACCACAGACAAAACGTGCGGCCAAAAGGCTGATGCGCCTGGCACTGGATCAGATGCTTGGTGGCAAGGTTCTGCGCAGTCGTGAACTTTTTCAGCGTCCTGCCGTGCCTGCGGGCATGGTGACAGGGCACTCTTGAATAGAAGGAGATAAGTGTGATTGAGCCAAGCCGCTTGTTGCTGGGAGTCAATATCGATCATGTCGCTACACTGCGCCAGGCCCGGGGCACCCGTTACCCCGATCCCGTGCAGGCTGCGCTGCTGGCTGAGGAAGCCGGTGCCGACGGCATCACAGTGCATCTGCGCGAGGACCTGCGTCATATTCAGGAGCGTGATGTGCGACTGCTGAAGGAAACGCTGCAGACCCGCATGAATCTGGAAATGGCCGTTACCGATGCAATGCTGGCCTTTGCCGAAGAAATTCGTCCGGCACACAGCTGTCTGGTGCCGGAAAAGCGCGAAGAGCTCACCACCGAAGGCGGTCTCGATGTTGCAGGGCAGGAAGGCAAGATGAAGGCAGCCTGTGACCGCCTTGCCGCCGCCGGTATAGAAGTATCGCTGTTTATCGACCCCGACCGCGCCCAGATCGACGCGACGCTGCGCTGCGGTGCGCCTGTCATTGAATTGCACACCGGCGCCTATGCTGATGCGACGACCGCCGCTGCACAGCGGGCCGAGCTTGAGCGCATCCGCGATGCCGCCAGCTATGCCTGGGACAAGGGTTTGATCGTCAATGCGGGTCACGGGCTGCATTATCACAATGTCGAGCAGATCGCCGAAATTCCTCATTTGAATGAGCTTAATATAGGCCACGGCCTGATCGCCCGCGCCGTCTTTGTCGGGCTCAAGGAAGCGGTTGCCGAGATGCGCCGCCTGATGCTTGAAACCCAGGCACGGGTGCAGCCACAGCGGGATGCGCTGAGCCGATGATAGTCGGCATCGGTACTGATCTGGTGCAGATCGACCGTATTGCCGCAGCTCTGGCGCGCACACCGCGCCTGGCACAACGCATCCTCAGGCCACAGGAACTGGCGGGTTTTGAAGCCAGTCGAGATCAGGCACGTTATCTCGCCAAGCGTTTCGCTGCGAAGGAAGCGGCGGTCAAGGCGCTGGGCACAGGTATCGGCCATGGCGTGAGCTGGCAACACCTTGAGATCGGGCATGATGCCTTGGGCAAACCCGGCCTGCAGCTCAGTGGCGGGGCTCATGTACGCGCCCTTGAACTGGGTATCAGCCGGTTGCACCTTTCCTACAGCGATGAGCAACAGCTGGTGGTCGCCTTTGTGGTGGCCGAGCAGGATAGCTGAAGCTTGGGTGCCGCCCGTGTTTCGTCAAATTACGTAATTAGTCACCGGTGATAGACATGACTCCAGAATTTCCAACCATCGAGCACTATGTAGGCAAAACGCCGCTGGTGCAGTTGCAGCGCCTGCCGGGCGAGACCTCGAACATTATTCTGTGCAAACTCGAGGGCAATAATCCCGCGGGCTCGGTCAAGGACCGCCCGGCGCTGGGGATGATTCAGCAGGCCCAAGCGCGTGGTGATATTCGTCCGGGGGACACCCTGATTGAGGCGACCTCGGGTAATACTGGCATTGCCCTTGCCATGGCGGCGGCCATCAAGGGGTACAAGCTGATCCTGATCATGCCGGACAACTCCAGTGCCGAGCGCAAGTCCTCCATGACCGCCTACGGCGCCGAGTTGATTACGGTGACACAGGAGCAGGGCATGGAAGGCGCGCGGGATCTGGCACAGCAGATGGAAGCTGCTGGCAAAGGTCGGGTGCTGGACCAGTTCGCCAACCTCGATAACCCCGATGCACACTACCTGGGCACCGGACCTGAGATCTGGCAGCAGTCCCATGGCCGTGTGACCCATTTCGTATCATCCATGGGTACGACAGGCACCATTATGGGGACTTCCCGCTATCTCAAGGAGCAGAATCCGGCGATACAGGTCATCGGTCTGCAGCCTAGTGATGGCTCCCAGATTCCGGGTATCCGACGCTGGCCCAAGGCTTATCTGCCGAAAATTTTTGATCCGGCGCGGGTGGACCAGGTAATGGATATCGAGCAGCGTGAAGCCGAAGACTGCATGCGGGCACTGGCGCGTCAGGAAGGCATTTTCTGCGGTGTATCCTCGGGCGGTGCGGTGGCGGGTGCGCTGCGACTCTCTGCAAAGCTGGAGAATGCAGTGATTGTCTGCATTATCTGTGATCGCGGCGATCGTTATCTGTCGACCGGTGTCTACAGCCCGGCCTGAACATTGCAGGGCAAATTTCCTTGCAAGAGCGCTAGCGCCAGCTGATGCCGTTGCGGTGCCTGCGCATGGAACTTACTCGCGATCACCAGTCTTAACGACTAGAATGTGCCGCTTGTTGGCAGGGGCGCGCCGATTTTGGAGTTATTGCCAGCGGCGTCTGACCCCGAAGAAGAATAATACAAAAGGAATTATGGCAGACCGACGATACCGGGACAGGCTCGGCAGCTCGCCCGGAATCCTGTCCTCGGTACCCGGAATTTAGGAGTGGCTGTACCGTGGTGAAAGTTAGAGAAGACCATCCGGTTCGTGAAGATGGCTCCGTGGACCTTGATCTGTGGCTGCTGAATCTGCAGCAGCAGGTCGACATTACCGATTTTGCTCAGATCCGCCAGGCCTGTGAGTTGGCCAAGGCATGTGAAGAGCGTGCCCATGCAGTGAACGAAGACGATATGTGGTCCAAAACCAGCCTTGGCAGCTATCGTACGGGGCTGGACATGGCCTGCATTCTGGCTGAGCTGCAGCAGGATGCCCTGACCCTGATTGCCGCCATCCTTTACCGTGCGGTGCGCGAGAACAAGCTTAGTCTTAAACAGGTGAGTGATCAGTTTGGTGCTGAGGCTGCGCAACTGATTGATGGCGTGCTGCAGATGGCGGCCATAGGTACCCGCAAGAATCCCCGTTTCGAAGAAGCCGTGCTGGGCACAGGGACTAATCAGGTCGATAACGTCCGCAAGATGCTGGTGGCGATGATCGACGATGTGCGCGTTGCGCTGATCAAGATAGCTGAACGCACCTGCGCCATTCGTGGCGTCAAGACCGGCACGCGCCGCAAGCGCTATCTGGTGGCCCGCGAAGTTTTCGATATCTACGCTCCCCTGGCACACCGGCTGGGCATCGGTCATATCAAGTGGGAACTGGAAGACCTGTCGTTTCGTTATCTCAAGCCCAACGACTACAAGGACATCGCCACGCTGCTGGATGAAAAGCGGCTGGACCGGCAGGACTTCATCAATACCGTCGTCGCCAAGCTCAAAACGGATCTGGCGGCCGTCAATATCGATGGCCAGGTGATGGGCCGAGCCAAGCATATCTACAGTATCTGGCGCAAAATGCAGCGCAAGAACATCGAATTCAGCCAGGTCTATGATGTGCGGGCGGTACGCATACTGGTGCCTGAAACCCGCGACTGCTATACCGCGCTGGGCATAGTGCACGGTCTGTGGCGTAATATTCCCCACGAGTTTGATGATTATATCGCCTCACCCAAGCCTAATGGCTACCGCTCCCTGCACACTGCGGTGATAGGTCCGGAAGGCAAGGTGCTGGAAATTCAGATCCGCACCCAGGCAATGCATGACGAAGCGGAACTTGGGGTCTGTGCACACCATCTGTACAAGGGCACCGACCTTAATAGTCGCAGCTCCTCTTACGAGGACAAGATTGCCTGGCTGCGCCAGGTACTCGAATGGCACGATGATCTGGGCCAGAGCGAAGCCTTTGGCGACATGCTGCGTGGCGATGTCACCCAGGACAGGGTCTATGTATTCACCCCAGAAGGCCATGTACTGGACTTGCCCCACGGTGCCACAGCGCTGGATTTTGCCTATCGTGTGCACACAGAGATCGGTCATCGCTGTCGCGGTGCCAAGGTCAACGGCCGCATTATTCCACTGACCCGTGCGCTCAAAACCGGGGATCAGGTCGAAATAATGACCGCCAATGAAGAGCGGCCCAGACGAGACTGGCTCAACACCAACCTTGGGTACGTCACTACATCCCGGGCACGGGCCAAGATCGCGCATTGGTTCAAGGAGCAGGCACGGGATCAAAATGCCGAAGCGGGTCGGTTGATCGTCGAGCGGGAGTTCAAGCGCCTGGCGCTGGATATCCGCGAGATCAATCTGGCACAGATTGCCCACGAGCTGAATTACCGTCAGGTGGATGAAATGTTTGCCGGCCTTGGCGCCGGGGATCTGCGCCAGTCCCAGATTATCAATGCGGCCCAGCGCCAGGTTGAGGTCGAACATGCCGACGAGCAGCTCGATCTGGCTCTGCCGGCGATAAGCCGCAGCAAGGTAACCGGTGGTGACAACATCCGGATTCGCGGTGTCGGCAGCCTGCTGACCAAGATGGCAACCTGCTGCAAGCCAGTTCCAGGCGATCAGATTGTCGGCTATATCACCCAGGGGCGGGGCGTGTCTGTGCATCGCGAAGACTGCAGCAATGCCCTGGCGTTGCGTGAGCAGGAACGCGAACGCATGATCGAGGTCGACTGGGGCGAGGAGGGCGAAGCCACCTACCCTGTGGATATCTTTATCGAAGCCTACGATCGTTCCGGTTTGCTGCGGGACATCATGATGGAACTGGCAAACAGCAGCGTTAATGTGCTGGCGGCCAACACTCTGACGGATCGCAATAGTAATGTGGCGCGCCTGACGATCACGGTGGAAATTTCCCGCCTTGAGTTGCTTGGGCGCATCATGGACAAGATCAACCAGATACCCAATGTTATTGACGTGCATCGTCAGCGCAGTGGATCCGCCTGATGGAGCGCTTTACAGGGGAAATCGATGGCTGAGTACGATCTGGATGACCTGCTCACCCTGATGGCGCGCCTGCGTGACCCCAGGGACGGCTGTCCCTGGGATCTCAAGCAGAGCTTCGACAGCATAGTGCGGCATACACTGGAAGAAGCCTACGAGGTGGCGGACGCTATAGAGCGGCAGGACTGGTCCCATCTTAAAGATGAGCTCGGTGATTTGCTGTTCCAGGTGGTTTTCTACGCCAGGCTCGGTGATGAAAGTGGTCGTTTTAATTTTGCGGGTATCGTCGATAACCTGGTGCGAAAACTGCTTCGGCGTCACCCCCATGTGTTTCCGGGCGGCACTCTCGCGTCCCGCGCCGGTGACATGCAGCGCAGCGAGCAGGAGGTTAGCGAAACCTGGGAGCTGATCAAGCAGGAAGAGCGTGAAGGCAAGGCCAGCCTCGGGGTACTGGATGATATTCCGGCGGCGCTACCGGGCCTCAGTCGAGCGCTGAAGCTGCAAAAACGTGCCTCCGGGGTGGGCTTTGACTGGAATGATCCGTTGCTGGTGCTCGACAAGATCGAAGAGGAAATCGGCGAGCTGCGTGAAGCTATTCATCGTGGCAAGCAGGCCGAAATTATTGATGAAATGGGAGATCTGCTGTTCGCCCAGGTCAACCTGGCACGCCACCTTGGGGTGGATCCTGAAACCGCGGTACGCAGCACCAATGCCAAGTTTGTGCGTCGCTTTGGCTATATAGAAAGTGTCGTCACGGCCTCCGGGCGGGACTGGGACAGCTTCAGCCTCGACGAACTCGATGGCTTCTGGAATCAGGCCAAAAAGCTCGGTCTCTGATACCGCTAGAACTGCCAATTCAGCTCTTCTTTGCACCGCCCTGGTGCGCCCTGTGCCCCTTGTTATGGCCTGATGCTGCGGTCACTTGGGGCATGGCCAGTGAAGCCTCATTTCCGTGTAAAAAAATTACCGATTTCGGCATTTTTCTGTGTTTTGCGTTTACCTTCCTGACCGAGAATCCATTATGCTCGAAGAGCCGATGTGACTCCGGGCATAGCGCCCGGCTGATTTTCATCTAAGGGAGAGAGTGGATGGCTGATCTGCACGAATCGTTGCGCGATGATGTTCGAATGTTGGGGGACTGCCTGGGGCAGACCATTGAAACCCAGCTTGGCGAGGCTTTTCTGCAAAAGGTAGAACGTATCCGCAAGCTGGCCAAAGCCGGACGCCAGGAAGACAACAGTGAGTATCACGAACTGCTGAGCGCTCTGGGCGAACTGAGCGAGGATGAAGTGCTGCCGGTGGCCCGCGCCTTCACCCAGTTCCTGAATCTGGCCAATATTGCCGAAGAGCACCACCGTGTACGCCGGCGTCTGGAAGACAGTGGCAAGGACGCCCCCGAGTCCCTTGGTCAGCTGTTTCGCCGCCTGAGCGATCGCGGTTTCAGTGTGCGCGAGATTGCCGATGGACTGGGAAAATTGAGTGTGGACCTGGTACTGACTGCCCACCCGACCGAAGTGAATCGCCGCACCCTGATTCACAAGTTTGATGATATTGCCGATTGTCTCAAGCGGCTGGATCGGGGCGAAAAGGTGCAGCATCGTCTGCGTGAACTCGTCAGCCAGATCTGGCATACCGACGAGATCCGCCAGCAGCGGCCGACCCCGGTAGAAGAGGCTAAATGGGGCTTTGCGGTGATCGAGAATTCCCTCTGGCAAGCTGTGCCCAAGTTCCTGCGAACCCTGGATGAGCAATTGCAGGAAGTGCTGGGCGAAGGTCTGCCACTGGATTGCTGTCCGGTGCGCTATTCCTCCTGGATGGGTGGAGACCGGGACGGTAACCCCAATGTGACCGCCAGGGTAACCCGCGAAGTGCTATTACTGTCTCGCTGGATGGCGGCGGATCTGTATTACCGCGATATAGACCAGCTGCGTGCCGAGCTGTCGATGAGTCAGTGCAATGCCGAGCTGCGCGAACGAATCGGGGAGGTGCCTGAGCCCTACCGTGAACTGCTGGGTAACGTACGCGCGGCTCTGGGGCGGACCAAGGTGTGGATCAAGGCGCAGCTCGATGGTAATCCAGTGCCGGCCGAAGGCGTATTGATGCACGAAGATGAGCTGCTGCAGCCGTTGCTGCTGTGCCACAGATCCTTGCAGGATTGCGGCATGCAGATCATCGCCCAGGGGCGGCTGCAAGACATGATCAGGCGTATTGCCTGCTTTGGCATGACGCTGGTCAAACTGGATATTCGCCAGAATGCCGATCGTCACGCCGGCGTCTTTGATGAAATCACCGCGTTTTATGAGTTGGGCTGCTACAGCGACTGGGATGAAGCCCGTCGGCAGGAATTCCTGCTGGCTGAGCTGAGCAGCCGCCGCCCGCTGTTGCCAAGGGCCTGGCAGCCGTCGGCTCTGGTGCAGGAAGTGCTGGATACCTGCAAGGTGGTCGCCGCTTCAGAGGAGAACTCCCTTGGCAGCTATGTAATCTCCATGGCCAGCCAGCCCTCCGATGTGCTGGGTGTCATTCTGCTGCTGCAGGAAGCGGGCATCGGCCACAAGATGCGTGTGGTGCCATTGTTTGAAACCCTGTCGGATCTACAGGGTGCCCATGGCTGTATCGATGCATTGCTGTCGCTCGACTGGTACCAGGATTATATTCAGGGCCAGCAGGAAGTCATGATTGGCTATTCGGATTCCGCCAAGGATGCCGGCCAGCTGGCCGCTGCCTGGGGGCAGTTCCAGGCCCAGGAAGAGCTGACCGCGGTTTGTCGTCGGCATCAGGTGCACCTGACCCTGTTCCACGGCCGTGGCGGTACTGTGGCCCGTGGCGGTGGCCCTAGCCATACCGCCATCCTGGCTCAGCCTCCAGGGTCAGTGGATCACGGCCTGCGGGTGACCGAGCAGGGCGAGATGATTCGCTTCAAGTTCGGCATCCCCGAAATCGCCATCCGCAATATGGAGCTTTATACCGCCGCTGTGTTGCAGGCAACGCTGGACCCGGTACCGGGACCCCAGCCGCAGTGGCGCAGTCAGATAGAGCGCATGGCCCTGCGGGGTCTGAAGGAATACCGTGCCGTGGTGCGGGAAGATGAGCACTTTGTGCAGTACTTCCGTGCAGCGACACCTGAGCAGGAACTGGCCAAGTTGCCGTTGGGATCACGTCCGGCCAAGCGGCGTACCGATGGTGGTATCGAGAGCCTGCGTGCCATTCCCTGGATTTTCGCCTGGACCCAGACTCGTCTGATGCTGCCGGCCTGGCTGGGCTCGGACAGTGCCCTGCAGGAGGCGGTGGCGGATCAGCTGCCGCTGTTGCACAGCATGTACCGTGACTGGCCGTTTTTCCGCGCCAATATCGACATGCTGGAGATGGTGCTGGCCAAGAGTGATCCGGATATCGCGGCCTACTACGATGCGCGGCTGGTGTCTGAAGAACTGCGGGTGCTGGGTTCGAGTCTGCGCAGTCGCCTGCGTGACAGTGTAGAGCTGGTGAAGCAGATCAAACAGCAGACACAGCTGCTGGCCGAGAATCCGGTGATCCGCCAGTCCATTGAGGTGCGCAATCCCTATATAGATCCGCTGCACTTTCTGCAGGCCGAACTGCTGCTACGTGACCGTACTCAGCCCGACAGTCGGCTGGAACGAGCGCTGATGGTGAGCATGTCCGGAATATCGGCGGGGATGCGCAATACTGGCTGATTTTTGATCAGCCTGCAGGCGGGGTTGATGACAACCCCGCTTTTAGCTTACCCTCAATACCCTTTTGCGTGCGGGCAGCGCCTGCGCGTGCATCAAAAGGCTAGTGTGCTGACGAAAAATCGCGTGCCTGGCATCGCCGCAGGCGGCAGCTTTCAAGGCTGTTGCGCTGCTTTTTCCTCAGTGCGTTAGTGCTAATGTCGCATTGTCCCCCCGTGCCGGACTCGTTACTGTCCAGAGCATGGATATTGGGTGCTGACTGCCGTACAGCCACGCGAAACAGATTTTTTAGTTTTTTGTTATTACAAGAGTAGGAGTCAATCTCACAATGCGTATTATTCTTCTGGGCGCCCCCGGCGCCGGCAAGGGCACACAGGCACAGTACCTGACCGAGAAATTCAACATTCCGCAGATCTCCACCGGCGATATGCTGCGCGCCGCCGTCAAGGCCGGTACACCCCTGGGTGTGAAGGCCAAGGCTGTGATGGATGCGGGTCAGCTGGTATCCGATGACATCATCATCGGTCTGGTGCAGGAGCGTATCACTCAGGACGATTGCGCCAATGGCTTTCTGTTCGACGGCTTTCCGCGCACTATCCCCCAGGCTGACGCCCTTAAAAATGCCGGTGTGCAGATTGATGCCGTGATTGAAATCGACGTTGATAACGAAGAAATCATCAAGCGCATGAGCGGTCGTCGTGTTCACCCGGGCTCTGGCCGTACCTATCATCTGCTGTTCAATGCCCCCAAGGTGGAAGGCAAGGATGATGTCACCGGTGAAGAGCTGATTCAGCGTGTGGACGATGAGGAAGAGACTGTACGTGCCCGCCTGAAGGTATACGATGAGCAGACTGCACCGCTGATCAACTACTACAAGGGCTGGGGCGAGTCCGATGCTGCTACTGCGCCGCGTTATGTCTACATTCCGGGTGTCGGCTCGGTTGAACAGATTCGCGACAATATCTTCGCCGCGCTCTGATTCTGTGTCACCGCATATAAAAGGCCGCTGATTTCAGCGGCCTTTTTGTTGCCGGTTGCTTGTCGGTGCCTGATCGCAAAAGCTGCCTGGGCCCGGCCTTTAAGGTATTCTCGCCTTTGAGACCAAAACGCTACGGAGCCCCTTGATGCATCGGCGACTGTTTATTCGACGCTTGGGAGTCGCCGCGACTGCGCTGTTGCTGGCGCCGCTGCAAGCTCTGGCCAACTGGAACCGTCGGGCGTTCGAAAGCCCGGCCATTGATGCTGCGCTGACCGAAGCCTTTGGTCGCAGTGATACGGTTAGGGCGCTGGAGATTGAATTGAAGCTGCCCACCACGGCGCATCTGGGGGAGCTGGTACCGGTCATGGTGCTGACCCATCTGCCAAAAGTAACCCGTCTTGCGCTGCTGGTGCACGACAACCCCAGGCCGCTGGCGGCCCTGATTGAGTTCGGGCCCAATACCTTGCCAGAGCTTGCTGCACGCATTCGTTTATCCAAATCCAGTGAGGTTTCAGTCGTGCTGGAGTCTGATGGACAGCTGTTCCGAAACAGCCAGCCGGTGCAGATCGTACTGAGCGGCTGTGGCCCAGGCAGCGACGGGGCTGTATCTTGAACACCGAGACGTCGATCAAGGACAACATCACCAGGGTGCGGCTGTTTCTGAAACATGACATGGCGCTGCAGATAGCGCTGAGCGGCTGTGGCCCAAGCAATGCCAATGACGAGGTTGCATCTTGAGAGTCGAGACTTCGATCAAGGATGACGTTATTACAGTGCGGCTGTTTCTGCAGCATGGGATGGCCGGGCAGGCGGGCTGTGCGGCCGATGCGGTTGATGCCCTGTTCATTCGAGAGCTCAGTGTGCGTTACCGGGGCGAGAAGGTGTTTGGCGCTGCGCTCTCGCCGGCCATGTCGGCGGATCCCTTTGTGCGCTTTCGTTTTCTGGGCACCGGCGGGGGTAGCCTGGTGATCAGCTGGAATGACAGTCAGGGTGGGGGCGACACCTACAGCCATGAGATCGCCTGACAGACGCTACAGTATCATCGGCAATTCTTAATTCTTCGCCGTTTCTGGCGTGCAATGACCCGGTTTTCTACTTCTGAGCGCAGGCCAAGCACCTTTTGTTATCGGGTCTCAGGTACAGGTCCTGCGGCGCTGGGTTTTTAGGCCCGAGTTGGGGATAATACGCGGCCGCGCGGCACCGGGTCCTATCAAGCCCAGGCATCATGCATGATCTCCCTGGTGGCTGCGCCACGGCACATACGATTAACCCGAGCGGGATCTAGCAGCCTGTCGGACTTACCACTGATCTACTGCGGAAAAGCCGTTTTTGGTCATTTTTCGTCCTCTTTTTTGTTAAATAGAACCACTATTTGACTCAAAAGAGCTCAAAAACTGCCTCAAAACAGACTTTCCCTCGCTACGATCGGCCAAGTCCGACAGGCTGCTAGGATCCTGCCCCGGCATCCCGGCTATTGGCCGGGTACAGGAGCATATCCATTGGAAGACGAAATTCTGTTCGGTCAGCATGCGGTGCGTACGGCGCTGAAACGCGACTCCAAGCGCATCAAGCGTCTGCTGGTGCAGCAGGGCCGTAATGATGAGCGTATTCAGCAGGTGATCGATCTGGCGGCGCCTGTGCATGTACGCCCCGAGCGGGTGAGCCGTCAGGAGCTGGATCGGCTGTCTGATGGCGGCGTGCATCAGGGGGTACTGGTACTCTGCGATCCGATTCTTTCCAAGGATGAGGCCTTTCTCGATCAGTTGCTCGATGGCCTCGAGGCCGCGCCCTTTTTGCTGGTGCTCGATGGCGTCACGGATCCCCACAACCTGGGGGCCTGTCTGCGCACCGCCGACGCCGCCGGAGTACAGGCGGTGATTGCGCCCAAAGACAAATCAGCGCCGCTGAATTCCACTGTCTCCAAGGTAGCCTGTGGTGCCGCTGAAGTAGTTCCCTATGTGCAGGTCACTAACCTGGCCCGCACGCTGCAGATGCTGCAGGAGCGCGGCATCTGGATTACCGGCACCGCCGGGGAAGCCGAGCAGCTGGTGTATGATGCCAGCCTCACAGGTCCGATGGCATTGATCATGGGCGCTGAAGGCAAGGGCATGCGCCGCCTGACCCGCGAACACTGTGATCACCTGGTCAAGATTCCAATGTCTGGTGAAGTCAGCAGCCTGAACGTTTCTGTGGCCGCAGGTGTCTGCCTGTTTGAAGCCGTACGTCAGCGCAGACAGGCCTGAGAGGCCGGCCTGGCGCCGCCAAGTGCACCGCTCAGTCCGGCATTTCGTGGCAGTGCTGGGCGATCATGGCGCCTTCATGGGTTGGAATTACCAGCACTTCTATGCGGCTGTTCGGGTGGCTGATCAGCGTATCTCCTGCAATGTTGGCTGCGGCGTCCAGCTCTACACCGAGCCACTTCAGGCGCTTGCCGATGCGGGCACGAATATCGGCATCGTTTTCACCCACTCCTCCGGTGAAAACGATGCGATCCAGACCTTCCATGGCAGCACCAAGACGGCCGGCCTCAAGTGCGGCGCGATAGCAGAACATGTCGATCGCAAACTCGGCCGCATCGGCGTCGCTGCGGTGTAGTTCGAGCATGTCTGAACTGATTCCCGAAACTCCCAGCCAGCCACTTTCCCTGTTAAGTATCTGCTCCAGTGCATCCATATCCAGCCCATAGTGACGTTGCATGTACAGCAGCACGCCGGGGTCTATATTGCCGCAACGGCTGCCCATGGGCAGGCCATCGACGGCGGTAAAGCCCATGCTGCTGGCCACCGAGCGGCCATCCTTTAGCGCGCACATGCTGGCACCGGAACCAAAGTGACAGACCAGGCTGTGCCCGAGCCCCCGATCCTGTGCTGCCAGCTGGCGTTGAATGAACTCGTAGGACAGGCCGTGGAAGCCATAGCGCTGAATCCCGTCCTGGGTAAAGCGGGCGGGGATTGCATACTGGCGCTCCAGGCTCGACTGGCCAGCGTGGAACATGGTATCAAAGCAGGCCACTTGCTCCAGCCCTGGCAGCCGTGCCCGGCACGCCTGGATAAGCTCTATGTTAAAAGGCTGATGCAGGGGCGCGAGTGGGCTGAGTTGATGCAGGGCGACAATCAGGTCGTCATCAACCCTGACAGGGGCTGAAAACTGCTGTCCACCGTGCACAACACGGTGCCCCACCCTCTCGATGCTGCAGTCGGGCAGGTTCTCATCGATCCAGTCGAGCACCAGCGTCAATGCCATCAGGTGGCGCTGGTTTGAAGCGATGTGGCTAAAGTCGGGGTGAAGCAGGGCGAGCTCTTGCCCCCGGTCGCCGGTAATGGAGAGCTCCGGTGTACCCAGGGCATCGCCCAGCTTGAAACGGTAGCGCAGCTGGGGGACGCCGGCGCCAGGTTCATAGAGGCCGCACTTTAGGCTGGAGGAACCGCCGTTAACCGCCAAAATACACTTCATGAATCCACTGTTCCTTATCGCTTCAGGTTGAGAGCGTTGCGTTGATGCACAATATGGGAGGCAAGGGCACAGGATGCCATGCGGGTCAGGGTATTGTCTGCGCGGCTGGTCAGTATGATCGGCACCCGGGCGCCGAGGGCGATGCCGGCGGACTCGGCATTGGCAAGGTACACCAGCTGCTTGGCAATCATGTTGGCGGATTCAAGATCGGGCGCCAGCAATATATCGGCCTCTCCTGAAACCTCTGATTTTATGTGCTTGTCGAGCGCAGCCTGGCGTGAAATGGCATTGTCGAAAGCCAGTGGGCCGTCCAGTATGCCACCGCTTATCTGTCCTCGCTCAGCCATCTTGCACAGCGCAGCGGCGTCCAGTGTACTTTGCATGCTCGGGACTATTTTCTCGACCGCCGCCAGTATGGCAACGCGGGGGCTGGGGATCCCCAGAAGCTGGCAGAATTCGATGGCATTCTGCACTATGTCTCGCTTGATCGACAGATTCGGCGCTACATTGATGGCCGCATCGGTAATCACCAGTGGCTTGTGGTAGTTGGGAATATCAAACACAAACACATGGCTGAGGCGGCGCTCGGTTCTGATGCCCAGGGTTTTGTGCAGCACGGCGCTCAACAGCTCGGAGGTGGCCTGAGCGCCTTTCATCAGCGCTTCGACGCGGCCCTGGTGCACCAGCTCGCAGGCCTTTTCGGCCGCGGCATGGCTATGGGGTACATGGATGATTTCAATCCCTGTCAGATCGAGCTCTTCCAGCTCTGCAAGGGCTCTGATGCGCTCCTCGGGCCCTATGAGTATCGGCTCGATCAAGCCCTCTGAGGAGGCGGACAGGGCGCCTGTCAGAGAGTTGTGATCAACCGGATGTACCACCGCCGTGCGGATGGGTCTGGCCTGGCGGGCCTGCTGGATAAAAAACTCCAGCTGCTGCTGTGCGGGGGCCTGTTCAATTTTGATCATTCGATGAGAGTCCTGTCGTTTTCCAGCAACTGGAAGATTCGATTATTATGCTGCAGATCAAAAAAGCCTAGCCTGATCTGGATCATATAGGAGGCTTTATGGGTGTGTCAGGACAGGGTGGGCGGAAAAGGGTTCCAGCAGTTTTTCCGCGCCCTGCAGCAGTGTTTCCGTCAGGCGCCGTGCCAGCGGTGTTTTCAGGTTCCAGACGTGCCAGTAAAGCGGCACGGCCAGATAATTACCGGGGGCCAGATCGACCACCAGCCCCTTGGCCAGAAAAGGGCCGCTTTGCTGATCCGGCACCATGCCGGCACCAAAACCACGCACAATCAGATCGATAAAGGCATCGGGAGAGGGGACGCGGTGGCGCGGGAAGTCACCGGCTGCCAGACCATAAAAGTGCTCCAGATAGCGGCAATGCAGTGCATCCTTGTGATTATATTCCACCGCCGGCGCCTGGCGCAGGCCTTCGGAAGTTACCTTGCCGCCGAGGTAATGCCTGATATAGGACGGTGCCACCAGGCAGCGATAGGGCATGACGCCCAGGGGAATGCAGTTGCAGCCCTGCATCGCCTGCGGGCTGGCGGTGATACAGCCAATGACTTCGCCGGTGCGCAGCAGGTGGTGGGTTTGATCCTGATCATCGACCTTTAGCTCCAGCAGGATTTTTTCCTGCTCCAGCAAGGGTTGCAGTGCTGGTAAAAACCAGCTGCTGAGGCTGTCGGCATTGAGCCCCAGGGGCAGGCGGGTAAAGCTGCTGTCTTCGCCATCATATACCTCCCTGAGCAGTTCCTTTTGCAGCAGGCTCACCTGGCGATAGTGTTTGAGTACCTGTTGGCCCGCCGGTGTCGCCCGCACCGGGCTGGATCGGATCACCAGCGCCTGACCAAGGCGTTCTTCGAGCTGCTTTAGACGCTGTGACACCGCCGACTGGGTTATATGTAGCGAGGCGGCGGCGCGCTCGAAACTCTGTTCTTCGATCACGGCGGCCAGGGCCTGAATCTGTCGATAATCCAGCATTATTAGTTCTGCTAATCGGTTATAAAAAATATAAGTTTTACTTACTTATCGCTGCCGGTCAATATCGCGCCCATCTTTAAACGTGCAGCCCGTTGCGGACGGGCTTTTATAACGGGAAACGGTTTGATGAACAGTGCACTTCAGTCCAGTGTCATGTTGCAGGGGTTTGTGACCGGCGGCGGTTTGATTATCGCCATAGGTGCGCAGAACGCTTTTCTGCTGGCCCAGGGGGTACGACGCCAGTATCACTGGCCCATTGCCCTGCTGTGCAGCCTGAGTGATGCCTTGCTGATCTGCCTGGGCGTACTGGGCATGGGGGCTCTGATCAGCGAGTCGCCGATGCTACTGGAGTTGGCACGGATATTCGGCGCGATTTTTCTGTTTTACTACGGTTATAGAGCACTGCGCAGTGCGTTGCAGCCGGCGGGGCTGGATATGGCCAGTCGTGGGGCCGGTTCCCTCAAGTCGGCGCTGCTGACGACCCTGGCGGTCAGCCTGCTGAACCCCCACGCCTATCTGGATACGGTGGTGCTGGTGGGGAGTATCGCCACCCAGTACGGTGACAGCCTGCGCTACTGGTTTGGCGCCGGTGCCGTACTGGCTTCTTTTACCTGGTTTCTTATGCTGGGTATGGGCGCGCCCAAGCTTGCCCCGCTGTTTCGCAACCCGCGTGCCTGGCGGGTGCTCGACAGCCTGGTATGTCTGATGATGTGGGGCATAGCCCTGAGCCTGGTGCTCTGAACTCTATGCTCCCCGGACCTGACTGCTACTATTGAGGGTGTCTGATTGGTCGGGAAGCCCATGATACATATACGCGAGATTGACCATCTGGTGCTGCGGGTAAAGCAATTGGAGCCCATGCTGGACTTTTACTGTCGGGTGCTGGGCTGTGAACTCGAGCGGGTCAAGCCGGAGCTTGGGCTCTATCAGCTGCGCGCAGGGCGGGCGCTGATTGACCTGATCACGGTCGATGGTGAACTGGGGGCGGCCGGTGGCAGGGCTGCTGGCACCGAGGGGCGTAACCTGGATCACCTGTGTCTGCGGCTGGAGCCGTTTGACGCAGAGGCGATTCGTGTCTACCTGAACGCAGAGAATATAGAAGTAGGCCCTATTGAAGCGCGCTATGGGGCCGAGGGCATGGGGCCCTCGTTCTACATTCAGGATCCGGAAGGCAACACCCTGGAACTGAAGGGCCCCTCGCAGCCAAGTTGACCCACGCTTTACTATGCATGGTTGCCAGTATTATCCCGCTTGGCCTGAACGACCATCGGTTTCTATTGTCGGTTAAAGTGGCGCAGCTTGCGGCTGCTTGGCGGTAACGAGGGAGCGATTATGAACAATAGCTTTGGCGCACGTGATTCGCTGGATGTCGGTGGCAAGACTTATGAAATCTTCCGGCTGGATGTCCTGGAGGCGCAGTACGGTATCAGCCGCCTGCCTTACAGCCTTAAAATTCTGCTGGAAAACCTGCTTCGCCTCGAAGACGGCCTGAATGTACAGCCATCGGATATCGAAGCCTTGTGCCGCTGGAGCCCAACCGCTGAGCCCAGCGACCAGGTTGCCTTTACCCCGGCGCGGGTGGTGCTGCAGGACTTCACCGGCGTGCCGGTGGTAGTGGATCTTGCCGCAATGCGCGATGCCATGGTCCGACTCGGCGGTAACCCTGAGCTGATTAACCCGCTGCAACCGGTGGACTTGGTGATCGATCATTCGGTGATGGTGGATCACTACGGCACGGCCCAGGCGCTGGATCTCAATACCCGCATCGAGTTCCAGCGCAATGCTGAACGCTACCAGTTTCTGCGCTGGGGCCAAAAGGCCTTTGCCAATTTCCGCGTGGTGCCGCCCGGCACCGGTATCGTGCATCAGGTAAACCTCGAATACCTCGCCCAGGTGGTGATGACCAAGGATCATAACGGTGTACTGCAGGCCTACCCCGACACCCTGGTGGGTACCGACTCCCACACCACAATGATTAACGGCCTGGGGGTGCTGGGCTGGGGTGTGGGTGGCATAGAGGCGGAAGCCGCGATGCTGGGGCAGCCTGTGACCATGCTGTTGCCCAAGGTTGTCGGCATGCGCCTAAGCGGGCGCCTGTCGGAAGGCGCCACGGCTACGGATCTGGTGCTGCGGGTGACACAAATGCTGCGCAGCCATGGGGTCGTTGGCAAGTTTGTCGAGTTCTTCGGCGCAGGCCTGGCCGAACTGCCGCTGGCGGATCGTGCCACCATTGCCAATATGGCGCCCGAGTACGGTGCGACCTGTGGTATTTTTCCGATCGATAGTGAAACCCTGCGTTATCTGGAGCTTACCGGGCGCAGTGCCGAGCAGTGCACGCTGGTGGAGGCCTATGCCCGCGAGCAGCGACTCTGGCATGACGACACCAGTGCCCAGGCAGACTACAGCGAAGTACTTGAGCTGGATCTGGCTTCAGTGGTGCCGAGCATCGCAGGTCCCAAGCGCCCTCAGGATCGTATCGCCCTTACTGATGCCAAGCGCGCCTTCCTGAGCCTAATGCGCGAGCATCAGGGTACGTTAGACCCGGAGGTGCCAATGCAGGACGGTGGCGTCGCCTTTGAGCTGGATGGTGAACAGCATCTGCTGCGCAACGGGGATGTTGTCATTGCAGCCATTACCTCCTGTACCAACACCTCCAACCCTGCGGTCATGCTGGCGGCCGGGCTGGTGGCCAAAAAGGCGCGGGATCTGGGACTGAAAACCAGGCCCTGGGTTAAAACCTCACTGGCACCGGGCTCCCAGGTCGTGAGCGCCTATCTGCAGGCCGCCGGGCTGATGGAACCGCTGGAAGAGCTGGGGTTCAATCTGGTGGGTTTTGGCTGCACCACCTGTATAGGCAACTCAGGGCCGCTGCGACCCGAAATCAGCCAGGCGATCAGCGACGGTGGCTTGATGGTATCGTCTGTGTTGTCGGGCAATCGCAATTTTGAGGGGCGGATTCACCCGGAGGTAAAAACCAACTACCTGGCATCACCGCCGCTGGTGGTGGCCTATGCACTGGCGGGCAATATGACTCTGGATCTGTATCAGGACATGCTGGGCCAAAGTTCTACCGGCAAACCGGTTTATCTAAAGGATATCTGGCCGACGCAGCAGGAAATACAGACACTGCTGCGCACATGCATCAATGCGGAGATGTTCCGCAGCCGTTACGCCGATGTGTTCGAGGGGCCTGACTCCTGGCGCACGCTTCCGTTGCCCGAGGGCACCACCTATCAATGGCCAGATTCCAGTTACATCAGGCATCCGCCGTATTTCGATGGCATGAGTGCAGAGCCGGTGCCACCGCAGGCCGTAACGGGCGCGCGTTGCCTTGTTCGTGTGGGGAATTCCATTACCACCGATCATATTTCGCCGGCCGGAGCCATCAAGGCTGATAGCCCGGCGGGTCTGTATCTGCAGCAGCTAGGCGTACAGCCGGCCGACTTTAACAGCTACGGCTCCAGGCGCGGCAATCATGAAGTGATGATGCGCGGCACCTTTGCCAATATTCGCCTACGCAACCAGCTGGCGCCGGGTACAGAGGGCAGCTGGACGACGCATTTCCCCTCCAGCGAAGAACTCAGCATCTTCGATGCAGCAATGCGTTATCAACAGGAGGCGGTACCGCTGGTGGTGCTGGCAGGCAAGGAATATGGCACGGGTTCCAGCCGGGACTGGGCGGCCAAGGGCACGCGGCTGTTGGGTATTGCTGCGGTTATTGCCGAGAGTTTCGAGCGCATTCACCGCTCCAACCTGATCGGCTTTGGTGTGCTGGCGCTGCAATTCAGGGACGGTGAGTCAGCAGACAGTCTCGGGCTGCATGCCCAGGCGCAGTTTGATATAGACCCGGTTGATGATCAGCCGACGGAGGTCGGGGTCACGGCGAGCGCGCCAGATGGCAGCCAAGTGAGCTTCAGGGCAACAGTGCGGATTGATACACCGGTAGAGTGGGACTACTACCGCCATGGTGGCATCTTGCAGTATGTGCTGCGCAATCTGGCCGGCGCAGGGCGGCCAAAGGCCAGCTGAGCCACCGCACCTAAGGTTCGTCAGGCGGCCTTGTTAACCGGGATATCGGCTTTTGCGTCAAGCGCCGGTTGACCGGCTGCCAGGAAGGAAATGATGGCCAGAATGCCGCACACCGCCATGACCGAAGTCATCGGCAATGCGGTACCGTCGTGGAATAAGCCCACAGCGGCGCCGCCGAATGAGCCGACACCAAAGCGCAGTGAGCCGCCCAGTGCCGATGTGCTGCCGGATATATTCGCAAAACGATTCATGACTTCAGACAGCGTGTGTGCGCTGATAATGCCGTAGGTGCCAACAAAGAGGACACAGGCCAGTACGACCAGCGCTAGCGCTGGTTGTGACAGAAGGCTGAGAGCGATCAGTAGCAGGCACACCAGGCCTATCAGCCCAAAGGTCAGCTGCAGAACACGCTTTGAGCTCAGGTGCCTGCAGCGATTGGCCAGGGCAGTGAGGGCCATCAGGGCGATGATATTCAGGCTGAACAGCAGTCCGTAGTATTGTTCGGCCACGCCAAACAGCTCGATATATACGAACGGAGAGGCCGCGACAAAGGCCATCATGCCGGCAAACATGAAGCCTGCGCTCAGCATGTGGCCGAGTGCGTGTCGATCCCGCAGCAGGATGCCATAGTTGTGCAGCAGCACCGCCGGGCGCAGCGGAATACGCTGCGGGGCAGGCAGGGTTTCATTGATCTTGCAGTAAAACAGCGCCATACCAACGACTGCGATCAGTGCCAGTACCCAGAAAATCATGCGCCAGCCACTGACCACGAGCACCAGCGCGCCCAGCATGGGGGCGATCAGGGGGGCGACCGCCATTACCATCATGATAACGCTCATGGTGCGGGCGAAATCACTGCCCTGGAAACGATCCCTCACCAATGCCGGCACTGTGACGGCCATGGCGGCGGCGCCGGTGGCTTGCAGGGTACGGGCCATCAGTAGCCAGTGAATATCGGGCGCCAGTGCACAGAGGATGCTGCCGAGGATAAACAGCAGCACGCCGGTAATAATCACGAAGCGCCGCCCCATGGCATCGGACAGCGGGCCGAAAATAAGCTGTGGCAGAGAAAATCCGATCAGGAACACGGTCAGGCTCTGCTGTACTGCTTCGGTCGAGGCACCTAGCCCGGTGGCGATGGCGGGCATGCTGGGCAGGTACATGTCGATTGCCAGCGGAGAAAGTCCGATGAGCAGGCCCAGAATGATAATAAAGGCTTTGTCCGTGGTCATAAATTGGCGATCTGCAGTGTAAATGTGGTGATACAGGCGTGAAATACGCTGGTAATAACGCGGAGAGCCGAGTCAGTCCACAGCAAAATGCTTCTGGTGTCGCTGCAAGAGCGACGCGGGTAATCACGCAAACTGAAATAAACTGAGGCCAGTCGAACTAGACTGCACAGGGACACCGATTTTAGCACTCATGGCGTGCTTTTGCCGGCGGTGTTTTACGAACTGACTGTTGCAATAATTGCGCTAATTCGGGTTAGTTCTGATTCGATAAATGCACAGAGGAATGGACATGACAGACACTCCATTGGCTGATCGTCTGGTAGCGCACCGCGGCTATGCGGCGCGCTACCCTGAAAATACCCTGCTGGCGGTGCGCGAGGCGCTAAATGCCGGCGCCCAGTTTGTGGAGGTCGATATCCAGCTCAGCGCTGATCATGTTGTCGTGGTATTTCACGATGATGATACCCAGCGCTTGTGCGGACAGGGAGGTGCTGTGCAGGCACTGCATAGGGCAGAACTCGCCGCGTTATCCTGCCATTATCCCTCCCGCTTTGGCGAAAACTACAGGGGCGAAACCCTGGCAACCCTGGCGGGCCTGCGCCTGCTGATGCAGCAGTTTCCCGATGTGGTGTTCTTCATCGAGTTCAAGCGCGGGTCCATAGAACATTTCGGCCGGCGCGAATTCCTGCAGGCCGCAGCTTCGGGGCTGGCGGCGGTGCGTGATCAGGTGGTGCTGATCAGCTATGATCGCCCGATTCTGCAGCAGGCGGCAGAGCTTGGCTGGCGTATAGGTGCGGTACAGGATCACTGGCCAGAGGCAGATGATCAGGTGCTACAGCAGCTCAAGCCCGAATTTTTGTTTCTGGATGTCACGGCTTTGCCGGACGGCCCGCTGGCCTGGCAGGGGTTGCGTTTGGCGGTGTTCGAGGTGGCCGATGCTGACCAGGCACTGGCGTTGATGCACCGGGGCATCGAGCTGGTGGAGACCTTTGATATTGGCGAGATGCGCTATGCGCTGACCTGCAAGCAGGAGGCGCTTGACTCACAGTAGATAAAAGTAGCAGATCAGACTACAGCCTTAATTCGGTATATAGCGGCAGAGCGAGCCCCCGGATGCAGTTTTGTTTGCTGCATCCGCAGGCCTTCAGATCTTTGATCAGAGGGTCTTGAGCTTGGCCTGATAGGGCGGCCATCCCATGGCTTTGCCACCGAGTACATGCAGGTGAATATGATAAACCGTTTGGCCGCCGTGGTTATTGCAGTTAAACACGGTGCGATAGCCATCACTGGCAAAGCCCTGTTTCTCTGCGAGTCTTGCGGCCACCATGACCATATGGCCCACGACTTCACGGTCCTGTTCCGAGATATCATTCAGCGTACTGATGTGCTGGCGCGGAATAACCAGCGCATGGAAGGGCGCCTGTGGATTTATATCGTTAAACGCGATCACCTTGTCGTCTTCGTAGATGATTCCCGCCGGGATTTCCTTTTGCAGTATTTTGCAGAACAAACAGTCCATATCAGCCCTCGTGGCGCCGGATTTAAGTCGTCCGCCGCCATGGGTTCATAGCGTTTCGAGAATTTCCCGTGGCGGACAATGATATTGCGCACAGACGGTATCGTCGGACTTAACGGACTCAAGGTGAACGTCAAAACCCCAGAGCCTGTGCAGGTGCCGGAGGACTTCTTCCGAACTCTCTCCCAGCGGCTGATTATTATACATGTAGTGGCGCAGCGTCAGGGAACGATCACCGCGTACATCGACGTTATAAACCTGAATGTTGGGCTCGCGGTTACCCAGGTTGTACTGCGCCGACAGGTCTTCGCGGATGCGCTGGTAGCCGGCTTCGTTGTGAATGGCTGAAACCTTGAGAGTCGGACTCTCGGCGTCATCGTAAATTTCGAACAGCTTGAGCTCGCGAATCAGTGCTGGTGACAGGTATTGCTGAATGAAGCTCTCGTCCTTGAAGTTTTCCATGGCGTAGTGCACTGCATCCAGCCAATCGGTGCCGGCCAGCTGCGGGAACCATTCACGGTCCTCATCCGTCGGATGTTCACAGATCCGGCGGATGTCCTGCATCATGTGATACCCCAGGGTATAGGGGTTGATGCCACTAAAGTAGGGTGAGTCAAAGGGGGGCTGGTAGACCACGCTGGAGTGGCTGTGCAGGAACTCCATCATGAAGCCATCGGTGACCAGGCCCTCGTCGTACAGACCATAGAGCAGATTGTAGTGCCAGAAGCAGGCCCAGCCTTCGTTCATGACCTGAGTCTGTTTCTGTGGGTAAAAGTACTGCGAGATCTTGCGCACTATCCGCACGACTTCCCGTTGCCAGGGCTCCAGCAGCGGGGCGTTTTTCTCGATGAAATAGAGTATGTTTTCCTCCGGATCCTTGGGAAAGCGTGAAACCCGAGCGGTTTCCTGTTCTTCTTTCTGCGGGATGGTATTCCAGAGGTCATTGAGGTGGCGCTGGATATATTCTTCGCGGTCGCGCTGGCGCTGGCGTTCTTCCTCGGCAGTCCGCGGCTGCGGACGCTTGTAGCGGTTAACACCATAATTCATCAGGGCGTGGCAGGAGTCGAGCAGTTCCTCTACCGCTTCGGCACCGTAGCGCTCTTCGCAGTCGGCGATGTATTTCTTGGCAAACACCAGATAGTCGATAATGGCGGAGGCGTCGGTCCAGGTTTTGAACAGGTAATTACCCTTGAAGAAGGAGTTGTGCCCGTAGCAGGCATGGGCAATGACCAGCGCCTGCATGGTCATGGTGTTCTCTTCCATCAGGTAGGCGATGCTGGGGTTGGAGTTGATAACGATCTCGTAGGCCAGCCCCATCTGGCCGCGCTTGTAGCGTTGCTCGGTCTCGACAAATTGTTTGCCGAAGGACCAGTGATTGTAATTCAGCGGCATGCCGATGGATGAGTACGCATCCATCATCTGCTCGGAGGTAATGATTTCGATCTGGTTGGGGTAGGTATCCAGGCGAAAACCTTTCGCCAGGCGGGCTATTTCCTTGTCATATGCCTCGATCAGCTCAAAGGTCCATTCTGAGTCGGTCGACAGTGGTGCTTTTTTCTTCGCTGGACGACTCGTCATGCAGCACCTTCCATTTTCCGTGCAAACAGTTTGCGAAAGACGGGATAGATGTCGGCGGCTTCCTCGATCTGATGCATCGCAAAGGTTTCGGGGTAGGCTTCGCGCACCCGTTCATATTCCAGCCAGAGGTTCTGGTGAGGGCCGGTGGTGATTTCGACGTAGGCATAGTACTGCACATGGGGCAGTACCTTGTTGATCAGTATCTGGCGGCAGGCGTCGGAATCGCCATCCCAGTTATCGCCATCTGAGGCCTGGGCGACATAAATGTTCCAGTCACCGGCAGGGTAGCGGTCGCGAATAACATCGCCCGACAAGGTCAGGGCACTGGAGACGATAGTACCGCCGGTTTCCCGGGAATAGAAGAACTCCTCCTCGTCCACTTCCTTGGCGTGGGTGTGGTGGCGGATAAAAACCACTTCAATCTGTTTGTAGTTTCGGGTCAGGAACAGGTAAAGCAGAATAAAGAAGCGTTTGGCCATGTCCTTGATGGCCTGGGTCATTGAGCCGGACACGTCCATGACGCAGAACATGACCGCCTTGCTTGAAGGTACCGGCACGCGCACCAGATTGGTGAACTTGAGATCAAAATCGTCGATAAAGGGCAGCTTGCGGATTTTCTTTTCCAGCGCCTCTATTTCGGCTCGCAGCAGCTCGCGGAGCTTGGCATTTTCAGGGTTGGAGGGAGCATCTTCCAGCTTCCAGAGTTCTTTCTTCAGTTCCCGCACCTGGCGCCTGTCCTTGCCGGACAGCGCTATGCGCCGCGCATGGGCGGCACGCAGAGAACGTACAATATGAAGCTTCTCCGGTGAACCTGAGGTGGTGAAGCCTGCACGCCGGGTTTCGGTCTGGGTTGCGTCGCGCAGCTTTTTCTTGACCATATAGGGCAGCTCAAGGCCTTCAAACAGGAAGTCGAGAAACTCTTCCTGATTGATATTGAAGGTGAACTCGTCCATCCCCTCGCCCTGGTTGCTGGCCTTGCCCTTGCCACTTCCACCGCCGCCACCGCCTTGGGGCCGGCGGAATTCATCGCCCTCCATGTATTCCTTGTTACCTGGGTAAATACGCTGCCGCTGGCCGCCATCACCATGGTGAAATACCGGTTCGGAAATGTCATGGTTGGGGATCGTGACCTGACCGCCCTGTTCTATTTCCCTGATGGAACGCTGATTGACCGCTTCTTCCACCGCTCGCTTGATGTGCTTGCGGTAGCGGCGCAGGAAGCGCTGCCGATTCACGGTGCTTTTCTTCTTTGCGTTAAGCCGTCGATCAATAATGTAACTCATACCCTGCTCCTTAGCCGGCGCTCCTCACTACAGCCGCTGTTGCGGTGAAGTCTGGGGCGCCGAGCCCGTGTGGGGGCGACAGCAACCAGTAACAGACGCGGGGCCGTTACTGGGACTTACGTACGCGGATATACCATTCGCTCAGCAGGCGCACCTGCTTCTCGGTGTAGCCGCGATTGATCATGCGTTTGACAAACTCGCCATGTTTGCGCTGATCGTCGGACGAAGCCTTGGCGTTGAAGGAAATGACCGGTAGAAGATCCTCGGTATTGGAGAACATCTTTTTCTCGATCACGCTACGCATTTTCTCGTAGCTCATCCAGGTGGGGTTGTTGCCGTTGTTGTTGGCCCGGGCGCGCAGCACAAAGTTGACGACTTCGTGGCGGAAATCCTTCGGATTGCTGATACCCGCCGGTTTTTCGATTTTTTCCAGTTCCTCGTTGATCGCCTGGCGATCCAGAATATCGCCGGTTTCGGGGTCGCGGTATTCCTGATCCTGAATCCAGAAATCGGCGTAGGTGCAGTAGCGATCGAAGATATTCTGGCCGTATTCCGAGTAGGATTCGAGATAGGCTGTCTGCACTTCCTTGCCGAGAAACTCAATGTACTTGGGTGCGACAAATTCTTTCAGATAGCCAATGTAGCGTTCCTGGGTTTCCGTCGGGAATTGCTGCTGCTCTATCTCTTTTTCCAGTACATAGAGCAGGTGCACCGGGTTGGCGGCGACTTCGCTTGGGTCGAAGTTGAAAACCTTGGACAGAATCTTGAACGCAAAGCGGGTCGAGAGGCCGTTCATGCCTTCGTCCACGCCGGCGGCGTCCTTGTACTCCTGCAATGACTTCGCCTTGGGGTCGGTGTCTTTCAGATTTTCGCCATCATAGATGCGCATTTTCGAGTAAAGGCTGGAATTATCCGGATCCTTGATGCGGGACAGCGTCGTGAACTGGGCCAGCATGTTCAGGGTGTCAGGCGCGCAGGGCGCCTGGTTGAGCGAGCTGTTTTCCAGCAGTTTTTCGTAGATTTTGACTTCCTCGGAAACCCGGGTGCAGTACGGCACCTTGACGATATAGACACGGTCTATGAAGGCTTCGTTGGTCTTGTTGTTCTTGAAGGTTTGCCATTCCGACTCATTGGAGTGGGCCATGACGATACCGTCATAGGGAATGGCGCCCATGCCCTCGGTGCTGTTGTAGTTGCTTTCCTGGGTGGCGGTCAGCAGCGGATGCAGCACCTTGATGGGCGCCTTGAACATCTCGACGAACTCCATCATGCCCTGGTTGGCGCGGCACAGAGCGCCGGAGAAACTGTAGGCATCGGGGTCGTGCTGCGGAAACTCTTCCAGTTTGCGGATATCGACCTTGCCCACCAGGCTGGAAATATCCTGGTTGTTTTCGTCTCCTGGCTCGGTTTTGGCCAGCGCAATCTGGTTCAGAATAGAGGGGTAGAGTTTGACTACCCGGAACTGGCTGATATCACCGCCGAACTCCTTCAGTCGCTTCACAGCCCAAGGAGACATGATGCCCTTGACGTAGCGCCGCGGCACGCCGAATTCCTGCTCCAGAATCTCGCCGTCTTCTTCCGGGTTGAACAGCCCCAGTGGAGACTCGAACACCGGCGAGCCCTTGATGGCGTAAAAATGCACATGTTCCATCAGGTGTTTCAGTTTTTCGGCCAGGGAGGATTTGCCGCCGCCGACAGGGCCGAGAAGGTACAGAATCTGTTTGCGCTCTTCCAGTCCCTGGGCGGCGTGCTTGAAGTAAGAGACGATATTTTCGATCGCTTCTTCCATGCCATAGAATTCGTTGAAAGCTGGATAGCGCTTGATGACCTTGTTGGAAAAAATGCGGCTTAAGCGTGAATCTCGGGAGGTATCGACGGACTCGGGTTTTCCGATTGCCTGAAGCATGCGTTCCGCCGCGCTGGCATAGGCCGTTGGGTCTTCCTTGCACATGGCAAGGTACTCCTGCAGGCTCATTTCTTCCTGTTGCGTCGAGGAATAACGCGCTTTGAAGTGCTCAAAAATACTCATATCGGCTACCTTCTCTGTCTCATTACCGCTTGATTAGTAAGGTTTTTAGTCGGTTGACCTATACTGTTGCCTTCTGTTAATTCAAGTGTAGCCCACCTTTGGTGTGCCGGTGGATGTTCGCGTTAATTTTGCCAGAAGCCTTTCCGTCACCCCTTTGATAGCGCCGTCCAAAGCAAGTTCAGGGCAGCCATTAATACCATTTTCAGGTGGCCTGATTTTCTTCATTAGTGCAGGAATCGGGCCGTTTCGTTATCTTGATTACATGACAGCGGCAGTCGGTTTGCGGCTGATCGCTACTGTCGCTATGGGTGCATCGGTACTAAGGCCCCTGGCAGCTATTAGAGCATACGTTTTTTAGCCTGGCCTGGTTCAGGTTCTGACCGCTAAACAGTCTGATTCCAAGGATCCAGGGTCAGAACCCGGCGGCCAGCACGCTCTGATTATATGAGGTCCAAGCTGTACTATTAACCCGGCGGACAAATAGATCCCTCCCTATTTGTCCGTCACG
>NZ_BCNS01000094.1 GCF_001528745.1 Marinobacterium profundum
GGACTTGGCCGATCGTAGCGAGGGTAAGTCCGACAGGCTGCTAGTGTGCATTCACAGCCACCTTTTTATGGTTGTCGAGAGCCTGGACTTGGGCCGCGATAATGGCCTCGGCTCGCTGGTCGGCAAGCAGGCTGGTGGCCGTATCCAGGGCGTCGGCCTGGCGGAACAGCGCCTGGAGTTCTGTGCCGATCTGGTGCACTTTGGTGCTGATTTCCTGAGCTGGTGCCCGGGCATGGTTCAGGGCAACAAACACAAGGCCGCCGGCGTTGATCAGATAGTCAGGCGCATACAGAATACCGCGCTTATGCAGTATTTCACCGTGGCGTTCTTCCGCCAGCTGATTGTTGGCCGAGCCCGCAATGATGCCGCTGCGCAGTTTTGGGATGCTGTCGTCATTGAGGATAGCGCCCAGGCCGCAGGGGCTGAATACATCGGCCTCTACCCCATAGATGTCGTTGGCATCGACACGCCGTGCGCCGAAGGCCTGCACCGCCCTGGCACAGCGTTCGGCATCCAGATCACAGACGGTGAGCTGGACGCCAGCTTCGTGCAGTAGCCTGGCGACCTCAAAGCCGACGTGACCAAGCCCCTGCAGCGCGACCCTAATACCGCACAGGGAATGGCGCCCGAGGCGGTGGCGCACGGCGCTGCCAATACCCTCGAAGACGCCAAGGGCCGTGGAAGGCGAGGGATTACCGGTGCGGCTGGTGCAACTCACCCAATGGGTACGGGTTGCGATGGCGTCCATATCTGCCACCTGGGTGCCGCTGTCCATGGCGGTGATGTAGCGCCCGCCCAGGTTGTCGATAAACTGTCCGAAGGCGTTCATCAGGGCACGGCGATCATAGTTTCCCGCGGGCTGCATGATGACCGCCTTGGCGCCGCCATGGGGCAAGCCTGCCAGCGCGGCCTTGTAGCTCATGCCCCTGGCGAGACGAATGGCATCGGTGATGGCGTCCGTATCGCTGGCATAGGGGATCAGGCGGCAGCCACCGATAGCGGGACCCAGGACGGTGGAGTGGATGGCGATAATGGCACGCAAGCCCGTTTTCGGGTCCGCGGCAAAATGAAGGTCTTCAAGACCTGCGTTTTCCATCTGTGCAAACATGACCAGATCCTCCGTGCAGCGAACGGGTGCTGCTCTGAGCGGCTTTTTGCGCGGGCAGGTGCCTGCCCGGTACCTTTTGGATAGCACAGGTTTGATGAAAGTTCAGGCGGGTAAATTAAAATAAGTGTTTGATTTTGCAGGTGCGTAACCGGCGATAGGCAGCGCTGGCGGGGGCTGTGGCGGTATTCTTGCTAATGGGTTGCAGACGAAAAATAAAACGCGCGCAAAAAGAACGCGCATTAGCTGGATTGAGTGTGACGGGGTCTGCAGGTGGCGTTTACTGCAATGGTTGCTCAGCGCTGATGCGCCAGCTTGAATCCATGCGAATAAGGCTCAGGACGCGCTGCACCGGGTTGCCTTCCTGGGAAGGCAGAGGGCCGGCCTGCAGAGTCACCTCGACCCAGTCCGATGTCATTAGGGCGAGTTCATAGGCCTGTAGCTGCAGGGCGGGCGCTGGAGTGTCCAGAGACTTCAGCCACTGTGCATGGTCTGTTTTGCTGTTGGGCCTAAAACCCGGGATATAGAGAGCGGCGCGCTGCTGTGCAGGATAGGACGGGCTTTTTGCCCAAGACTCCAGCGTACCTTCAACCTCAGCGGTGATCGATAGGGTGCTATCGGTATCCTGGCCGGGTTCCAGAATGTCGAGGCGCAGGGCAGGGCGGTTGCGGCGCAGGCCCAGGGCGTCACTGTAGGTGTTGCCCGCCAGTGCGCCATAAAGGCTGCGCAAGTTGGCATGAATGGTGGCGTAATAGGGGTGGGTTGAAAGTGCCCGCTGCAACTGGCTGATAGCCTCGCTGTACTGGCCCGTTTCCGCCAGCATAACACCCAGGTTGTTATAGGCTTCGGGGCGTTGGGGGTAAAGCGGGATCAGTTGGCTTAGCTGTTCCTGCGCATGCTGATAGAAGCCCTGTCGGTAGAGCGACTGGGCTTCTTCCAGGCTATTCCGATAGTTGGCATTGGCCAGCAGAGTGGGCAGTGGCGGGGCAGGTTTTGGCTCGGGCGCTGCCTGCGGTGCAACTGGAGGCGGCAGAATAACATCGGACTCATCGCTGCTTGCGATACTGTCGGCCCGGGCGTCTTTTTCGTTGTTAAGCCAGTTTTTTATCTCGGCCAAATCCGCATAGAGTGCATCGTCTGTCAGGTTGCCACTGCTGCGCGGGGTGGTTGGAGCAGGTTCCACACTGGCCTGTACACTGGGGTCGCAGCTGAAGGATTCGGTATCACCGCCACGCAGGCAATAGGGCGAGTCGGGGCGTGCTACGTTCTGCGGTGCTGGCCCGCCGCTGCAGCCGGCCAGAATGGCTACGAGTAGTGTGCCGAGGGCCAGGGTCCTTGCGGTGCCTCGTGTCAAGCGAGCGGGTGGTACAAGATGCATAGATCGACTCATCGTACTTACAAAACCCCTGTGAAAGCCTGCGCAGCGATAGGTATCGCGTTTACGCTGTCAGTTATGTGCCCCCGAGAGTACCAGACCTGCGCCTATTAATGCGCAGCCGGTGATTCGGTTCTGTGTTCGGCGTGCCTTGGCATCCTGCATAAAATGACGCAGTTTTGATGCTATTAACCCGGCGGGTTAATACATGAAGCATGGACGCTTCATCATTGGCCGTAGGCCAATGCGAACGCCAGCAAAACCAGCATGTCCACGCACCTGCGCCCGTTTTGATGGCGTGACGGACAAATAGGGAGGGAACCTATTTGTCCGTCAGGTTAATAGCAGACTATATCCGGTCATGACGCACCAGTCGACGGCTACCAGGGTGGTGCCTATGACCAGCAATTGCGGTAGCTGTGGTTGCGCGGGGTCGAGAAACTGTGGAATCAGCGCCAGCAGAAATACCAGCCCCTTGGGGTTGGTGATATTAATCAGCAGGCTCTGGCCGAAGGCTCCACTCCAGTTGCATGGGCGGTCCTGATTCAGGTCCAGTTCTGCCCGGTCACGCCATTGCTGGATACCGAGCCATACCAGATAGGCAACCCCAAGCCATTTTATGGCGCTGAACAGGGTCACCGATGCGGCGACCAGACTGCCAAGCCCGACCCCTACTATGACGATCTGGATGCCGTAACCGCAGATCAGACCGAGAATGGCCGGCTGAGCGCGGCCCAGGCCCTGGCTCAAACCGTAACTCATGGCGGTGACGGCGCCGGCGCCCGGCGACAAGCTGATGAGGGTCGCGGCCCCTAGCAGCCTGTCGGACTTAACACTGATCTACTGCGGAAAAGCCGAATTTGGTCAATTTATGTACTCTTTTTTGTTGAATAGAACCACTATTCGCCTCAAAAGAGCTCAAAAACTGC
>NZ_BCNS01000095.1 GCF_001528745.1 Marinobacterium profundum
GCAAATAGTGGTTCTATCTAACACTTGAAACGAAGTGGAAAGAACCGCTTTAGCGGGGTCGCAGACCGAGAAGCCTGCGACGAGTAAAAAAGAGGACGAAAAATGACCAGAATCGGCTTTTCCGCAGTAGATCAGTGGTAAGTCCGACAGGCTGCTAGTGTAGTGTTTCACGCTATATGAAGCTTATAACGGCCCCTTTTTCCGCCATCCTGCGTTGTTCGTTGTCGCCGTAGCCCCACTATGACTCTGCCTCACGCCTTGGCTGGCGAAAAAATGAGCGCGTTCTAAAGCACCACCAAGAGTGCAACACTACACTAGCCCCTAGCCCCTAGCCCCTAGCCCCTAGCCCCTAGCCCCTAGCTCAGCTGTTAGTTTTCCGGTTTGAGAGTTGCAATACTGACCGCCGGCAGAGGCCCCAGTCTCAGCTCGAGTTCCTGTGCCTGCCTAAGATCAAGCTCCAGCAGAATCTGCAGTTGATCATGCCACTGACGATCAATAACCGTTAAATTCAGTTGCTGTATCAGATGCTCCAAAGTGCCGGTGAGGGCGTGGGGTGCGAGCACCTTATAGGTCTGGGTGAACACCCGCATTTCGCTCGGCAGAGTTGCCAGGCACTCCTGCACCGCCTGGCTGTATGCCCTGACCAGGCCACCGGCACCGAGTTTCACACCGCCAAAGTAGCGGGTTACGACCAGGGTAATTTCCCCCAGACCCGAATGGGTGAGTACGTTCAGCATGGGCTTGCCCGCGGTGCCGCGGGGCTCGCCATCATCGCTGCAGTTCCACAGGTTGTAGTCTTGGGGGGCGCCTGCGACGTAGCACCAGCAGTGGTGATTGGCGTCGGGGTAGCGACTGCGCACCGCGCTTATGAAGCCATTGGCGGCCTCGGCGCCGGCGGTGGGCGCTGCCTGGCAGATAAACAGGCTGCGCTTGATTTCTATGCTGACCGCGTGCTCTTCACTTGGCCGCAGATAGGTCTCAGGCATCGCCGGGCGTGAGCCACAGTGTCAGGCTGGCGTACCAGTAATACTGCTGCAGGTTGTCACGTAGCGCCTGTTGCACTTCGCTGCCGGAGAGTCCGCAGCCTGTGAGCTCGGCGCTGTCCAGGTTCAGTTCCAGCTCGATACGGGCCTTGATGTAGTAGAGCGCGAGCTTTTCCCACTTCAGCTCTGGATGCAGCTCGCTCAGGGCCGCGTTGAGAGCGTCTTCGACTTCTGCGCGCAGCGGCAGGGTATCGCAGTACAGGCGCTGATCATCGTTGTAGGTGTCGATATGGAAAATAACATCGCCGATGTCATCGAAGCGGGTCTTGAGGATGCGCACCGCTGTGTCGCCAATATAGTGGCCTTCCGAAGCGCTGAGGTGGCTTTCAACCTGAATGTGCATCTCAAGCAGGCTTTGCCCACCCATCAAGCGGGTCTTCAGGCTGTGTACGCTGATCACCCCATGGACATCCTGCACCGCCTGCTCCAGCTCGCGAACCTGGGATTCGGGCAAGGCGGTATCGACCAGCTCTTTGATGCTTTTCCAGGTCAGGTCCCAGCCGATCTTGGCGATCAGCAGGGCCACCAGAACGGCGGTCAGGGCATCCAGCCAGGCCCAGCCGAGCATGGCGCCGCCTATACCGATCAGTACCACTATGGATGAAAAGGCATCGCTGCGACTGTGCCAGGCGTTGGCAATGATCAAATCCGACTTGAGGCGCTTGCCTGCGGCCAGGGTATAGCGATAGATCCATTCCTTGCTGACGATTGAGAGCCCGGCCACCACCAGCGCGGGCCATTCGGGAATTTTCAGGGCGTCACCGCTGAAGATAAGCCCGACACTGTTGTAGGCCATGGCGCCTGCGACGGCGATCAAAAGGGCTCCGAGCATAACGGTGCCGGCGGTTTCGAAGCGGGCATGACCCCAGGGATGGTCTTCATCGGGTTCCTGGTGTGATACCCGCAGAATAAGGAGAACCATGAAGTCGGTGACCAGATCCGACAGCGAGTGAATACCGTCGGCAATCAGGGCATGGGAATGGGACAGCAGGCCTACAATAATTTTCGCGATGCCGAGAACGGCGTCGAGCAGGCTGCCGACCAGGGTGACCTTCTGGGCTTCTTGCTGGCGTTGCTTGGCTGTGTACATTACGGATCCACTGAGTAATAAGCGCTAATAGTAGCGGTTGCACCGGGCTGTAAAGCGTCGCCCGGGGTGCGGCTGTTGCAGAAATTTTACATAACAAAATCGCCAGCCAACAGGCTGAATATCACTGCTTTCTTGAAAAATCTATTGCAACTCTTTGTTTTTATATGAAGGTCACTGCTGTCTAATATTTGATCGATCTGTATGAGGTAGCCCTGTCATGGGGTGAGTGGCGCATATTTGCCCGCTCACCCACATCCTTATCCACAGTAGATGTGGGTATAACGTTGCAGGCCTGTAATTACGGGCCTGTGGATGCTTTTATGGTGGGGTAATTCACCGTCGTGTACACCCGTTCATGCATCAGTCGATGCCCAGAATCTTGTGGGTTTGCAGGCTTAGCTTCCACTGCGGATGACCCAGACAGTACTGTACGCAGCGGCGCAGGTTCGCATCCGCATCGGGCCCATCCAGCGGCTGCAGGTAAAAATTCTCGAAGGCGAGGGACGTAAAACGTTCAGGCGGAGCCAGCAGTTGCGGGTATACCAGCTTGAGCTCCTGCCCAGTGGTTATCACCAGGTTGGTATTGGCCTTGGGGCTCAGGCAGATCCAGTCGATGCCATCGGGCAGGGGTTTGGTGCCGTTGGTTTCGACGGCAATCTCGAAGCCTGCGGTTTTGAAGGCCTTGATCAGGGCTGTATCGAGCTGCAATGCGGGCTCGCCACCGGTGCAAACCAGGTAGGGGGTACCCTGGGCTGGATCCGGCCAGAGCGCCATGGTGGCCTGTGCCAGCGCCTGTGCGGTAGCGAACTTGCCGCCGTTCTGGCCATCGGTGCCGACAAAGTCGGTGTCGCAGAAGTCGCAGATGGCGCTGCTGCGATCCTGCTCCCGGCCGGACCAGAGATTGCAACCGGCAAAACGGCAGAAAACAGCCGGGCGTCCGGCCTGGGCACCTTCGCCCTGCAGGGTGTAGAACATTTCCTTAACGCTGTACATAGGGTCTCCGGGGCCTTGCAGGGGTGTTACAGCGGGCGGCTGCTCTCTTCAAATTGTGTGCTTCAACTGAATCGCTTCACCGCCCTGGTGGGGATTTCACACTTTGGGTGCGGGCTCCAGGGATGCGCCTGCGACTTCGCCACCAAAGGCGTTGAGCAGATCCGGAATCAGGCGCGTTAGCTCGAGCCCGAGCTGAGCGACATCGGCATCAAAGCGTGCGAGTTCGTCGTCGGCCACATCCTGCTGGCGTTCCTTGAACTGATCGGTTTGCTTGATGCGGTGCACGCTGAGATCTTCGTGCAGCAGAAAACGCAGATTTTCGTCCCACTCCAGCGATAGCTTGGCGACGCGCTTGTCGGCTTCGAGGTGCGCGACAATCTCGCTGCTGGTGAGCTCCTGGCCCTTGATGCGAATTACACCGCCTTCGACCAGATTGTCCTTCAGTTCGGCCTCATCGAGCAGTTGCAGCGAGCTAGGCAGCGGTTCCTGCTGTTCCAGCCAGTGACTCATCACCGCCGCCGGAGACTGCTTGACGTCTGGCAGGATGATCGGCAGTGACCCCAGGCTGGTGCGCAGTTGGCTAAGCAGGTCTTCGGCACTCTTGTGGCTCGAGGCATCGACCAGCATAAGGCCTGCCTGGGGCGCTATAAGCGCATAGGTCTGGCTGCGCTTGCTGAAGGCGCGGGGCAGCAGATCCAGAATGATTTCGTCCTTGAGCTGGGTGCGCTCGCGGCGATAAATCTTGCGTGCCTCGTCTTTTTCGATCTTTTGCACCCGCTCTTCCAGTGACTGGCGAATGACGCCCGAGGGCAGGATTTTTTCTTCTTTCTGGGTGCAGATCAGGTGATAACCGGCACAGCTGTAAACCAGGCTGTCGGGCAGGGCCTTGCAGGGCGCAATCCAGCCGGAGCGGCTCAGTTCCTGGCTGCCACAGGGCTGAAAGGGTGTTTCTGCCAGTGCGGTTTCCAGCGCCTCAGTGTCTTTGTCGAAGGTGGCGCTAAAGCGATAAAAGATCAGATTTTTGAACCACATGGTATATCGTTGCCTGCTGAGTAGGGGCGCTATTCTAGCGGCTCATGGCGTAATTGCCATGGCCAATGGAACAAGCCACCGAGGTACGCAAAGCTGCGCCGTCGGTGACGGGCAGATCAGAGGCCTTCGTAGGCCAGCAGCGTGTGCACCGGAATGCCGGCGTCCTGAATGCGGGTGGAGCCCTGGAGGTCCGGCAGGTCGATCAGTGCGGCGGCTTCATAGACGCTGGCGCCCAGCTCCTTTATCAGGGTGCTGGCGGCCAGGATGGTGCCGCCGGTGGCAATAAGATCATCAAAAATCAATACACGGTCGCCAGGGCCTACTGCGTCGATCTGCATTTCAACGGTGCCGGTACCGTACTCCAGCGCGTAGTCAGCCTGCACGGTCTTGCCTGGCAACTTGCCTTTCTTGCGCACCAGTACCAGGGGCAGGTTCAGGTGGTAGGCCATGATCGAGCTGATCAGAAAACCGCGGGCATCAATGCTGGCGATATGGGTAATGTCGGTGCCGATATAGCGCTGTATAAAATCATCCGTGACCATGCGCAGGGCTTTGGGATCTTTGAAAATAGGCGTGATATCGCGAAACATGACGCCTTTTTCGGGCCAGTCCGCAACGGTGCGGATAACCGATTTTACGTAGCACTCATCGTAGGGCATGCAGGAACTCCTTGGGCGCAGCGCGGCTGCGGTTGTGATTCAGTAATTTAACTAGTGCTGAGCAGCTTTGTGGCGGTGCTGCTCGACAGTATTCAGCTCGTTTGCTGCAGGCTTGGGCACTCGCCGGACTGCAGGTATAGCTTGGCAATATCGGTAATGTCGATTTCCTTGCCTTCCACCTGTATCAGGCCGCTTTTCTGAAAGCGGGTAAAGAGTCTGCTGACCGTTTCGATCGCCAGCCCCAGGTAGTTGGCGATTTCGTTGCGTGACATCGACAGGCGAAAGCGCGTTCTGGAATAGCCGCGGATGCGAAAGCGTTCCGACAGCCGGATCAGAAAAGTGGCCAGACGCTGCTCGGCGGTTTTTTTCGACAGCAGCAGTAACATCTGCTGATCGTCACGAATCTCCCGGCTCATGGTACGCATGATCTGGCGTCGCAGCTCCGGCAGTTCACCTGCCAGGTCATCCAGACGGTCGAAGGGGATATTGCATACCGTTGTGGTTTCAAGCACCCGCGCGGCGTTGGGGTACTGGCCTGAATCCATGCCGCTGAGGCCGATCAGCTCGCCGGGGAAATAGAATCCGGTGATCTGTTCGTCGCCCTCAGCTGTAACCGTATAGGTCTTAACGCTACCGGCCCGTACCGCAAAGATGGAGCCGAATGCCTGGCCCTGATCGAACAGCAGCGCGCCTTTCTTTAGCGGCTGGCTCTTGCTGATAATGGTGTCCAGGCGATCTATATCCGTCAGATCCAGTGAAACCGGCAGGCACAGTGTGCTCAGGCTGCAATTGTTGCAGTGCGCCTGCTGTACAGGACCTGACCTTCCGGGTTTGCGTGGCTCATCCATAGGTACTTCCTGTTTCCTGGATTGATAGGACGCTCGGATTGGGGTGCATGGCGAGGACGCTGCCTAAACGACTTAAGCGTGCAATTATCCATCATTTGGCGCCTTGGTTGAAGTCATGGGCACTGGTGATGGGTCAGAACGCCAGAATAGGGGCTAGGGTAAATAGACCGAACAGAATAATCAGACTGCCTGCCAGTTGCTGGGTCAGGCGCCGTGCCAGCAGTTGGCGCAGCTGGGCGGCCATAAGCCCGGTGGCGAGCATGGCGGGCAAAGTGCCCAGACCAAAGCAGGCCATCAGCAGGGCGCTGGTCTGCCAGTCGCCGGCGGCGGAAGCCCAGATCAGAGTGCTGTAAACCAGTCCGCAGGGTAGCCAGCCCCACAACAGGCCAAGCGCCAGCGCCTGCAAGGGCGTGCGGGCCGGCAGAAAGCGTGCAGCCAGCGGGCGCAGGTAGCGCCACAAACCGCTGCCGGCACGCTCCAGCAGCAGCAGACCTTTCCACCACTGGCCTATGTAGAGCCCCATGGCAACCAGCATTAACCCTGCCAGGGTGCGCAGCACCAGGGTTGCGGTACCGCCCGCCACCAATACGCCGAGGCCGCCCAGCAGGGCGCCGGCCAGTGCGTAACTCAGCAGGCGCCCGCCGTTGTAGCCTAGCAACAGAACGATGGCGGGCGTACGACTGTCGGGGCGGGTCATGCCTACTGTGGCAGCGATGCCGCCGCACATGCCGATGCAATGGGCGCCGCCGAGCAGCCCCAGCACTATGGCGGTGCCGATCGAAAGCCCCTCAGACATGGGTATCGTTCTTGGGCGGATTAGTCCCAGGGGCCTGGGTCCCTGGCTTTGCAGGGCGGACGCGCTCCTGTTTGGCGTCGTCGGGGATCAGGTTATCGTCATCATCAAACAGGATGCTGTGGGCGGGAGACTCCATGTCATCGAACTGGCCGCTGTTGACGCTCCAGAAGAAGGCCCAGAGGGCGCAGCCAACAAAAATGATGGCAATGGGTATAAGCAGATACAGAATGTCCATGGATCAGCCTTTGGTGTCTGTTTCAATTTGGGCCGGGGGTAGGCTCATATTAATGTCTGACCTTCTTGATGTTTCAGCTTTAAGCTTTCAGCTTGGTGCTTGGCCTGCGTACGCGTCTTGAGAGTCGCAGGGCATTGCCTACCACCACCAGTGAACTGGCGGACATGCCGATGGCGGCGCAACTGTAAGGGGTGGTGCCATGAATCCGCAATCTAACCACTGTTACCCTTCTGTCTTAGGCGCTTGCGAGGTGGAGTTGGGTCTGCGTACGCGTCTTGAGAGTCGCAGGGCATTGCCTACCACCACCAATGAGCTGGCGGACAGGCCGATGGCGGCGCAACTGTAAGGGGTGGTGCCATGAATCCGCAATCTAGCCACTGTTACCCCTCTGTCTTAGGCGCTTGCGAGGTGGAGTTGGGTCTGCGTACGCGTCTTGAGAGTCGCAGGGCATTGCCTACCACCACCAGTGAACTGGCGGACATGCCGATGGCAGCCATATAGGGTGCGACTAAGCCGCTGGCGGCGAGTGGCAGCGCCAGCAGATTGTACAGCAGGGCCCAGCTGAGGTTCTGACGGATAACGCTGCGGGTCTTGCGTGCCAGCAAAACAGCATCTACCAGGCGATTGAGATCACCAGACATCAACACCGAATCGGCGCAGGTCTTGGCCAGATCCGTGGCGGAGCCCATGGCGATGGATGTCTGGGCGCCGGCCAGTACCGGGATATCGTTGATGCCATCGCCGACCATGACCACCTGGGCGCCACTGCGCTGCAAGGCGTTGATATGGGCCAGCTTGCTGTCGGGCGACATGCCACCGTAAACGCGGTCGATGCCAAGGCTCTGGCTGACGTGCTGCACCGCAGGTGAGCTGTCACCGGAGAGCAGCTCAATTTGCAGGCCGAGGGCCTGCAAGGAACGGATGCACTCAAGTGCCTGGGGTCTGAGCTGGTCATCGAGACCAAACCAGGCCAGCGGCCCTTGGGTGCTGCACAGCAGTAGCCATTGGCTCTGTTTGTCGGGCAATGCGGGTCTGGGTGCTTGCGGGCAGAGTGCGGCGGCAAAGTCCGCCGTGCCGATGCGATACGGCTTGCCATCGATTGTGCCCTCGAGCCCCAATCCAAGGTGGGATTCAAGTGATTCTGCGGCTTTGTCCAAAAACGGCTGGAAGGCCTTGGCGATGGGGTGTTCGGAGTGGGCTTCCAGGGCGGCGGCCAGGCGCAGGGCTTGATCGCGTGTGGCGCCCAGGCAAGTGACACTGTGCAGACTCAGGTTGCCCTGGGTGAGGGTGCCAGTCTTGTCGAAGACAATATGAGTGGCGCGGGCGAGGCTCTCGAGTACATGGCCCCTGGTGATCAGCAGGCCATGCTGGCGCAATGTGCCGGTTGCGGTGGTCAGTGCCGTGGGGGTCGCGAGCGACAGGGCGCAGGGGCAGGTGACGACCAGTACCGCCAGTGTGATCCAGAAGGCGTTGGCAGGATCGAGCTGCCACCAGATCAGCCCGACCAGGCTGGCGGTGAGCAGTACAGCAGCCACAAAATAGCTTGAAATGCGATCGGCGAGGCGTGCGGTGGCGGGCTTTTCGCTCTGGGCGCGATCCAGCAGGCGAACGATGGCGGATAGCTGGGTATCGCCCCCCACCTGGCTGATTTCCAGCTCGATAGGGTTCTCGACATTAAGTGTGCCGCCAACGACGCTGTCGCCCTCGCCGTGGCGAATGGGCAGGTACTCGCCGGTCAGGGCCGATTCGTCGATGGAGGAGTGGCCGCGCCGGATAATACCGTCAGCCGGAAGGCTCTGGCCGGGCTTTACCAGTACCCGGTCACCCACCCTGAGTTCGCTGGCCGGTACCAGCAGTTCTTCACCGTCGACGATGCGGATTGCGCTGTTGGGCAGCAGGTTAAGCAGCGCATTGCCGGCACGTCCGGTACGATGACGCGCCTGCATTTCCAGATAGCGGCCGATAAGCAGAAAGAAGGTAAACATGGTGACCGAGTCGAAATAGACCTCGCCACTCTGGGTAAGGGTGGCCCAGACGCTAGCGCTGTAGGCGCCCAGCACAGCGATGGAGACAGGTACGTCCATGCTCAGGTGGCGACTGCGCAGGTCACGCAGCGCCGCCTGATAGAACGGCAGGGCAGCGTAAAGGGCGACGGGGCTGGCCATGATCAGGCTGGCCCAGCGGATAAAATTGACAAACTGCGGTTCCATGTCCTGCAGGGCGCCGGCGTAGAGGGCGATGGCGTACATCATCACCTGCATCATGCTGACCCCGGCGACACCGAGGCGTCTGATGGCGCGCTTCTTTTCCTGCTCGAGCAGTTGCTCTTCCTTGTCAGGATGGTAGGGGTGGCCCTGGTAGCCGATACGGTAAATTTGCCCCAGCAGCAGGCTCAGACTGGTGCTTGCTGTATCCCAGCTCAGACGCATGCGGTGATTGCTAAGATTGACGCTCACGCGCAACACGCCTTGCTGGCCTTGCAGGTGATGTTCCAGTAGCCAGGTACAGGCGGCGCAGGTTATGCCTTCGATAACGAGGCTCGCTTCGCGGCTGCCGTCGTCCAGGGTCGTGACAAAGGCTTGCTGCATGCTGGGCTTATCATAGAGCGACAGCTCCTGTGCCAGTACGTCGGGCAGGACGCGGCCGGCAATATCCGCGCCGCCAGGGGTGCCGCTGCGATGGCGATAATAGCCGTCGAGCCCGCTGTCGACGATGGTTTGTGCCACGGCCAGGCAGCCGGGGCAGCAAAGCTCGCGCGGCTCGCCGTCGATTTGCAGGAAATAGCGGCTGCCTGCGGGCACAGCAAGGCCGCAGTGAAAGCAGCTGCTGGTTTGTGCAGCGATGTTTGGCTGCGCAGTAGCGCTGGCGGAGCTCAAGGGAGTTGCCATGGTGTCTGGGCTCAGTGCGCCGGTGATAGCTGAATGCGCAGTGGGTCGTAGGGCGGCAGAGCTTCGGCACGCAGGCTCCAGCTGTTGTCCTGCGGTAGTATTACCAGGTACCGCTTGCCGATACTCAGGGCGGCTTGCAGGCTGCCAGTGAAGCGGGTGCTGCCGGGTACGCGGCGCAGCTGCGCATTCTGATCATACTTCTGATGAATCGGGTGGATGATTTCCAGCGTCAGGCTGCTCAAGTCATCGGGCACCTTGCCGTGCAGAGTAAGGCCTATACCGCCGGTGACATCATCGATCAGCAGGTCGGCGACAAGGCCCAGGGCTGCTGCGTTGTCGGAAAGACTGCTGTCGATTTCCAGTCCCTTGGCAACCTGGTAGTAATCGTCCTTGACGATGCCATCAGCAGAGACGATCGACAGAACCAGAAATGTTGTGCCAGAGATAACGGAAGCTATGACCGGGGCCAGGATGAACCAGAGCCAGGGCTGTTTGTACCAGGGCCCGATGGCGATGTTGTCTTGCTGCATGATGATCCTTAAAGCGCGCTAAAGCGGTGACGGGCGAACAGCTGTCCGCGTGCGGCGCTATTCTAACCGAAAATCCCGGGGACGGCTGCTGCGATAGCTTGCCCCGGGGCTGTTGAGAGTGCTGTGCTGCTGTTTAGTTCAGCGCCTGGGGGCGGGTCCGAGAAAGCGGCTTTCGGCATCCAGGCTTATTGATGGGTCATCCAGCGAGCGGACGTGGAAAATAATGGTGTAGTTAGGGCGGTGCAGTATCCTGGGGTCCGCCTGCAGGCGCAGGGCAACATCGGCCAGCTCGCCCGCAGCAATGTTGAGCTGGGAGTCTGTTACCAGCTCGAGCCCATCGAAGCCGCTGACGCTGATTTCAAAGCGGTGATCCTGCTGGGCCTTGTTGGCGAGTTTGAGCGTATAGCTGTTCTCAAGCTTGCCATCGGAGGTGTGGGTAAACAGAGGCCCGCGGTCGCGCAGCACATCGACTTCCAGCGGTATGCGGGTGGCGATGGTGTAGCCGAAAGCAGCCAGCATGCCTCCCAGCAACAGGGCGTAGACAACGAGACGCGGGCGCAGCAGTTTGGTCGGCTTGCCTTCCAGCGCGTGTTCAGTCGTGTAACGTACCAGCCCGCGCTCATAGCCCATGCGATCCATCACATCGTCACAGGCGTCAATGCAGGCACCACAGGCCACACATTCGTGCTGCAGGCCGTCGCGGATGTCGATACCCACCGGGCAGACGTGCACGCAGTTACCGCAGTCGATGCAGTCCCCCAGGCCTTCGGCCTTATAATCGAGTCCCTTTTTGCGTTTGCCGCGGTGCTCGCCGCGTTTTTCGTCGTAGGAGATGACCAGGGTGTCGGGGTCAAACATCACGCTCTGGAAGCGGGCGTAAGGACACATGTAGATGCATACCTGTTCGCGCAACCAGCCGGCGTTGCCGTAAGTTGCCAGGGCGAAAAAGCCCAGCCACCAGGTTTCCCAGGGGCCCAGGTCCCAGCGAAAAAGACTTGGTACCAGTTCGCGGATAGGGCTGAAGTAGCCGACGAAGGCGATCGCTGTGGCGACGGCAATCAGCAGCCAGAGTACATGCTTGATGGTTTTGCGGACGGCCTTTTCAGCGGTCCAGGGGGCTTTGTCGCGCTTCATGCGCAGGTTGCGGTCGCCTTCGCTAATGCGCTCGGCCCAGATGAAAAACCAGGTCCAGACAAACTGCGGGCAGGCATAGCCGCACCAGAGGCGTCCGGCCACCGCCGTAACGAGAAAGAGCACGAAAGACAGAATGATCAGCAAAAAGGACAGCAGCATGAAATCCTGTGGCCAGAAGGTCATGCCAAAGACATGGAACTGGCGGTTTGGCAGGTCAAACAGTACTGCCTGGTGGCCATCCCATTGCAGCCATGAAAAGCCAAAGTAGGCTGCCAGCATGATGAAACCCGATATCATGCGCAGGTTGCGGAACAGCCCCTTGTAGAACTTGACGTAGATGTGCTCGCGCTTGGCGTAGAGGTCGTAGGTTTCGACCTTGGCCTGGCTGCTTTTTGGAGTGATGTCTTTGACCGGTATTTGATTCATGCCTTTACTCTTCGTCTAACGCGGTACTGGCCTGCCAGGCGGATGATAGTCGGCAGCTTTGTCGAGACTCTGTCGCGGCTTTTGATCGTCTTCTTGAAGACTCTGTCCACTGTGTCCCGCTGGAGCGGGATGTTGCGGAGCCCGGAGGGTCACAGTGGGCAGAGTCCGTATCCAGTATAAGGAACCCATAAAAAAGACGATATGATCTGCATCATATCGTCTTGATCACAGTTGCGCAGTCTGTCAGTCGTTTGACAGGCTAAAAACGTATGCGGCAATCAGGTGGATCTTGTCATCGCTGAGAAGGTCCTTGTGTGCCGGCATCATGCCTGCGCGACCGCTGCGAATGCTGTGTGTCACCGCTTCGAAACTGCCGCCATAGAGCCATACATCGTCAGTCAGATTCGGTGCGCCCAGGGCTTGAGTGCCCTTGGCGTCCTGGCCGTGACAGGCGGTGCACAGAGCCTGGAACTGGGTTTCGCCGCGCTGTGCGGCGTCCGGATCCACTTCGCGCCCGCTGAGGCTGAGCACGTAGCTGGCCATATCGCGAACACCTTCTTCACCCAGCACCGAGCCCCAGGGCGGCATGCCGCCGTTGCGACCGTTGATGATGGTCTGCTTGATGGTGGCAGGCTCGCCACCGTACAGCCAGTCATTGTCAGTCAGGTTGGGGAAGCCATAGGCGCCGGTGCCTGCTGAGCCGTGACAGACACTGCAGTTGTTGGCGAACATGCGCTGACCCATCTGCAGGCCGGACTTGTTTTCCTCAGTCTGCAGATCTTCGATCGACAGGGCGGCATACTTCGCAAACACCGGCTTGTAGACTTCTTCGGCGTGCTGCATCTCTTCTTCCCACTGACCCGTGGACGTCCAGCCGAGCAGGCCTTTGAAGTTACCCAGGCCCGGATACAGGGCCAGGTACACCAGCCCGAAGATCACCGTGGCGACGAAGAGTTGAAACCACCAGCGAGGCAGCGGGTTGTCGTACTCTTCGATACCGTCGTACACATGACCGACAGTTACGTCGGTGGATTCCTTGTGGGTCTCGCTCTTGCGAGTCTGGAACAGCAACCAGGTGCAGCCAAAAATGACCGCCAGGGTGATCACTGTTACCCATGCGCTCCAAAAAGCACTCATTTTTCCGTTCTCCCGTTATCGGCCTTAGCATCCGACGGTTTCTCTTCGTCGTCGAAGGGAAGGTTAGCGGCCTCATCAAATCCCTTCTTGTTCTTTGGGAGCATTACCCAGACAAACAGGAGGAGAAAGGTGATGAGCATGATCACCGGTATATATGGGCCATATACTTCGTAACTCACGTTGCTTACCGCTTGTTGCTGTATTCGGAGTGCGTTTTGCCGAGCGCCTGCAAGTAGGCGACCAGCGCGTCTATCTCATACTTGCCGCTTACGGCTTCCTGGGCATCTTCAATCTGCTCGTCGGTGTAAGGCACGCCCAACTTGCGCATGACTTTCAGCTTGGCTTCAGTATCGGAGCCGCTGACGCGGTTCTCGAACAGCCAGGGATACGACGGCATCTTGGACTGGGGCACAACGTCACGCGGATTGTAGAGGTGCGCGCGGTGCCAGTCGTCGGAGTAGCGTCCGCCTACACGGTCCAGATCAGGTCCGGTGCGTTTGGATCCCCACAGGAAGGGATGTTCCCACACGTCTTCGTTGGCGGTGGAGTAGTGACCGTAACGCTCGGTTTCCGCACGGAAGGGTCGAATCATCTGTGTATGACAGACGTGGCAACCCTCGCGGATATAGATGTCACGGCCTTCATTTTCCAGTGCGGTGTAAGGGCGCATGCCCTCGATCGGCTGGGTGGTCGAAGAGTGAAAAAACAGCGGAACGATTTCCGCCAGGCCACCACCGCTGATCACGATAATGATCAGCAGTACCATCAGGCCGATGTTTTTTTCTATTGTTTCATGTTTGATCATCGAGAAGAGCTCCTATCGGCCTTAAGCTGTCTGCGGGGCCGAATCGACCAATGGTGCGCGGCTGCCTTTGCGCACTGTCTGCCAGGTGTTGTAGGCCATCAGCAGCATGCCGGTCAGGAAGAATGCGCCGCCCAGCCAGCGTACAAAGTAGCCCGGATGGCTTGCGGCCAAGGCTTCCACGAAGCTGTAGGTGAGGGTGCCGTCTTCGTTAACTGCGCGCCACATCAGACCCTGGAGGATGCCGTTAACCCACATCGCGCAGATGTAGAGTACGGTACCTATGGTCGCGAGCCAGAAGTGGGCATTGATCAGGCGTACGGAGTACATCTGGGCCTTGCCCCACAGGCGCGGGATCATATGGTAGGTCGAACCGATGGAGATCATCGCAACCCAGCCAAGAGCGCCCGCATGTACGTGGCCGATGGTCCAGTCAGTGTTGTGGGACAGTGCATTAACCGTCTTGATTGCCATCATAGGGCCTTCGAAGGTGGACATGCCGTAGAACGACAGCGAAACCACCAGGAAGCGCAGTACCGGGTCGGTACGCAGTTTGTGCCAGGCGCCGGAGAGGGTCATCATGCCGTTGATCATGCCGCCCCAGGAGGGAGCCAGCAGAATCAGGGACATCACCATAGCTACAGACTGGGTCCAGTCAGGCAGGGCTGAGTAGTGCAGGTGATGGCCGCCGGCCCAGATGTAGGTGGCAATCAGCGCCCAGAAATGGACGATCGACAGGCGGTAGGAGTAGATCGGGCGCTCGGCCTGTTTGGGAACGAAGTAGTACATCATTCCCAGGAAGCCTGCGGTCAGGAAGAAACCAACCGCATTGTGGCCGTACCACCACTGCACCATGGCATCAACGGCGCCGGGGTAGACAGAGTAGGACTTGAACAGTGAAACCGGGATCACCAGGCTGTTGACTATATGCAGCACCGCCACGGTGATGATGAACGCCATGAAGAACCAGTTACCCACATAAATGTGCGAGGTCTTGCGGTTCTTTACCGTACCCAGGAATACGATCGCGTAGCTGATCCAGACCATCCCCATCAGGATATCGATCGGCCACTCAAGCTCAGCATATTCCTTGGTGGAGGTGATGCCCATGGGCAGTGTTATAAAGGCAGCGACAATAACGGCCTGCCAGCCCCAAAAGGTAAACTTCGCCAGTCCATCGGAGAACAGGCGAACCTGGCTGGTACGCTGCACTATGTAGTAGGACGTGGCAAAAAGGGCGGAACCACCAAACGCGAAAATTACGGTATTGGTGTGAAGGGGACGAATACGTCCGAAAGACAGCCAGGGCGTATCGAAATTCAGTGCAGGCCAAACCAGCTGGGCTGCAATCAGAACCCCAACGGCCATACCGACGATACCCCATACCACCGTCATGATGGCAAACTGTCGTACCACCCTGTAGTTGTATGTCGGGTGTTCAGTTGCTGTGCTCATGTCAGACTCTCATCAACAAGCTAGTGAAAGGGAAAACGTTCCGGCGGCAATTATCTGGGAACGCATCTTTGTTTACAATGTGAAGTCTTTACTGGATGCGGTACATTGTCGCACCCAAACTCCGCGGCAGGATTGTACTCGATTTCGCCGCTTTGCGAACCGTAAATATTTAACACGTTGAAAGATATTGAGAATTTATTCGTCAAAAAGTCGTAACCACGACGGTAAAAGACGCTAATTAATGTCTTTTGGTATGACAGTGGCCCAAGGGGCTGGGTCTAAAGTCGTATATATCGTTACTTTGTTTGATCTGAATCAAGAAGTTTCAGCCTAGGCGCTAAAATGGAAGATGCAATGTTTATAACGGACGGTGAGCCTCTCAAGGGGCGCATTTTATTTGCCCACGGTGCCGGTGCCCCCATGGATTCTGATTTCATGCAGGCGGCGGCACAGGGGCTGGTTGAGTGTGGCTATCAGGTAATGCGGTTTGAATTCCCCTATATGCAGGCCAGGCGTGAAGATGGTCGGCGCCGGCCGCCCAGTCGCATGCCGCAGCTGCTTGAGCATTTTCGCGCCCGCATTGATGAACTGAATGACGGTGTGCCGTTGTGGCTGGCGGGAAAGTCCATGGGAGGGCGGGTCGCCACCATGCTGCTCGATGATGCGCCTGCCTGTGTACGGGGCGCGCTGGTGTTTGGTTATCCGTTTTATCCTGCAAAGAAGCCACAGCAGCCACGCATTGAGCATCTGGTGAGCTTGCCTTTGCCGGTGCATGTTTTTCAGGGTACAAGGGATGCGCTGGGCAACCGGGAAACGGTGCAGACCTATGGGCTGTCGGCGCAGCTGCAGTTGCACTGGCTCGAAGACGGAGATCACGACCTGAAGCCGAGAAAGGCGTCCGGTTTCACTCAGGATCAGCATCTGGCCGCAGTCTGTGCTGTGGTTGCCAGGCTCTGATCCTTTTTGTCAATTAACGTTAATAGCAGGATGCTGTAATGGATACGGTGGCGCTCAGTGCTCCAGCAGGGTTATTTTTTCATCGCTGATGAGCATTGGGTTTATCACTGCCATGGCTTCCTGGCGCTCAGCTGAGCGTGCCCAGCGCTGCCAGTCCTGAATGGATCGGTAAGTGGCCAGCACCACGCGATGGTTGGGGTTCTGGATGTCGTGCAGGGCTTCGCCGGAGATAAATCCGTGGGCCTGCATGGCCTCGGTCAGGGTGGCGCGGGCGGCTTGTTCATAGTACGAGGCAAGGTCGTCGGCGATATGTCGTTCAATGAGGACACGAATCATGATGCTGCTCCTTTCTGGTAGCAATGTGAGGAGTCTAGATTAAGCGTAATGGCTTTGCGTCCAATCGCAATGTCTCTGTGGCTTTCTCTGCGCAGTCATATTTGCGACAATGGCCGCGTTCGAGATTAACTGGTGAATAAATGGGCAATATAAAACCCGATCAGGTGATGGATGCCTGTGGACTCTTCTGTCCGGAACCGGTGATGCTGCTGCATAACCGTGTGCGCGAATTACAGGCGGGGCAGGTGCTCGAAGTGGTCGCCACTGATCCGTCCACGCAGCGTGATATCCCCAAATTTTGCACCTTTCTGGGGCACGAGCTGTTGGCTCAGAATGTGGAAAACGATCAGTACCGATACCTGATACGCAAGGGAGCCGGCTAAGCCCGATGAATGACAATGTAAATGCAGTAATTGAGCAGACTGAGCAGTTGCTTGGCGAGCTGGATCAAATGCTCGAACAGCGCGAACAGGTTCGCGTCGATACCCTGAAGCAACAGTCCGAGAGCGTAACCGTGAACGACGTGGCAAGCACCGAAAGTACTGTAAACACCGAGAATACCAAGTCTCGCTCCAAGAACCGGGTTGCTAACCAGGCGGCGCTCAAGCTGCTGATGGAAACCTACCCCAAGGCGTTTAGCCGTACCGAGGTGCGTCCGCTCAAGATTGGTATTCAGGAAGATCTGCTGGCGGATGAGAAAATCGCCAAAAACAAGATCAAGCGCGCGCTGGCATCCTATGTGCGCACGCTGTCTTACTACCGCAGCCTTAAAGCGGGTAATGCCCGTATCGATCTGACGGGCGAAGCCTCAGGTGAAGTTTCCGAGCAGGAAGCCGAACACGCCAAAGGCAAGCTGAAGGAAATCAGCCGTCAGCGTCGCGAGCGCGAACAGGAACAGCGCAAGGCGCAGGCCGAGAAGGAAAAATCCGACCGTCTGAGCAACAAGCTCGAGCAGCTGGTTAACCTCAAGGGTCGCTAACAGCGCAGTGTCACAGGCTGTCAAACTTTGCTCTGACTGTCTGTGGCACCTGCAACGGCATCCTTCCCTGCGCAGGCTGTACGCGCAGCGCTTTTTCTTTTTTGCGATTGCGAGTCTATCTTTTCCCGTTTTCCCCGGTCTGGATCCTGAGCCATGTCTGAATCTCTCAATCTCTGCTGTCCCCACTGCCTGGTTACCAACCGTGTGCCTGCTTTGCGTCTTGCTCAGGAGCCGCGTTGCGGTCGCTGCAAGCAGGCATTGTTTGCGGGCAAACCCGTTGAGGTTGAGACTGTGGCGGCCTTTGATCGCCTGAGCGGGCAGAGTGATATTCCCGTTGTGGTGGATTTCTGGGCGTCCTGGTGTGGCCCCTGCAAGATGATGGCGCCGGTGTTTGCCGCGACTGCTGCAAAGCTGGAGCCGCAGTTCCGCTTTGCCAAGGTGGAGACGGAAAAGTTGCCGGATCTGGCGCAGCGTTTTGCCATTCGCAGCATACCGACCCTGTTGGTGCTCAAGGGTGGCCGGGAAGTCGCTCGTCAGGCCGGTGCCATGGATGCTGGCAGCCTTGAGCGCTGGTTGCGCACGTTCAGCTGAATGGGCAGTGGCCTGTTGCTGTAATCATCTGGGCTGGGAATAAAAAACGCCGCTGCAACCGCAGCGGCGTTTTTTTGTGTGCATTTTTTGACTTTATCTGGCTTGCCCCTTGCCCCTTGCCCCTCTTATTCAAGCGCCTTGGGTGTGCCGTGCAGGAAACCCTGGGTGGCATCAATTTTCAGGCGCAGCAGTTGGGTCAGCTGGCTGCTGCGCTCCACGCGCTCGGCGTAAGCGGCAATGTCCAGGCTGTGGGCCACGCTGACCAGACTGCTGACAAAGAACTGATCCTGGGCATCGCTGTCGATATCGTGCAGCAGGGAGCCATCGATCTTGATGTAGTCGGGCTGCAACTTGTAGAGGTAGCCAAAGCCGCTGGGGTGCACACCGAAGTTGTCGACGCCAAAGCGGCATCCCAGTGTGCGCAGTGCATTGCGCAGTCCTTCGATGCCCGTCAGGTTGTTGAGTACCGAGGATTCATTCAGCTCGATGCAAAGGCGTGCCCGCTCGTTGAGTGTGGTCAGGCGCTCCAGCAGCCACTGGCGAAAGCCTGCATCGGTTACGGATTCGTTCGACAGGTTGATGGCCAGGACGGTGCCCAACGGAGTTTGCTGCAGGTATTGCAGGGCGTGATTGACCACGGCGCGGTCCATGTCGGTCATCAGGCCCAGTTCGCGCACCACGCTGATAAAGTCGCCGGCGCTACAGAGGCTCTTGTCGCGGTTGAGGATACGGGCGAACACTTCCTGGTGCAGTTGGCCCTCATCCGTCGCAATGACCGGCTGTGCCTGCAGGAATATCTGTTCATTCTCTATGGCAGCGGAGACGTGTTCATGCCAGCTTTCATCAATGGGCTGCGGATCACCCGGAGCCTGGAACTGATGTGCGCGTCTGCTTTCCTGTAGAGCCTTTTCTACGGCCAGTCGGGCATTGGACTGCAGCTGGGCCGCGCCTGTCTTATCATTGCCAAGGGCGATGCCGATACTCACGGGCGCGGCTTCCTGGGTCTCGGATTGGCGCAGTTGCTGGTAGTCCTGATCAATGCTGCTCAGCAGGTTGTTGACGATACGCTGTAACTGATCCGGTGCCGGCAGTTTAAGTAGCAATGTAAAGTCGGCGCCACTGAGGCGGCCCATGACGTGGTCGCCGGTACTGGTGCAGATACCATTGAGTTGCTCGGCCAGCAGGCGGATGAAATTATCGGTTTTCTCGGACCCCAGGTCCTGGTTGAGTGCCTGTAGCTTGTCGATATGTACCAGGAGCAGGGCGCAGGGGCCGAAGTCCTGGCGGTAGTCCAGACGCTCGCCCAGCTGAGCCCGGGTGGCGCGAGGGTTGGGCAGGCCAGTGAGGTCATCGCGATACGCCTGGCGGCGCAGTTCCTCAATATTCTGGCTCTGTTCTTCGAACATCTGGTGAACCTGGCGCACCATCTGGTTCATGGCTTCGACGACGCGGCGCAGCTCCCGGGTTTTAGGAATGCGCGGCTGTTCTATGTACTGCTTGCGCGTCAGGGCAATGGCCTGATCTTCCACGCCCTTTAGGGGGCGCAAAATAATCCGAAGCACCAGGCCGATGGCCAGGGTCGAAAGCAGGGCCAGGAACAGAAACAGGATCAGTGTCTCCTTGGCGACGCGCCAATATGCCTGGTAAGCATAGCCAGGGTGCCCCTGCACGAATATGGTGCCGGTTTTGGCCCAGTTGTAGGTGACCTCGCGGGTCATGGCCGGTGGCGTGAGCGGAACAAGGTCGACGAACCACTGTGGCACTGTGTTGCCAATCACCGGCGGGGTTGATTTGCTGAACAGCATGTCACCCTCGGCCGTCACCACATCAATACGCTGATAAAAGCCGCTGTCAAAGATGGCATTGATGGTGGTTTCCACCGTGGCTGCATCCCGGCCCGCAATATAGGGCGCCAGATAAAGCCCCAGGTGTGTTGCGGTGTCCAGGGCGTGGGACTCCAGCTGGTTGGTCAGCATTCGTTTGGAGCTGTCCGAGGCGAGATAGATAGTGCCGCCGGCAAGTCCCATCATTGCCACCAGCGTGGCGGCTATCAATTGGTTTACGAGTGACATGGTCTCTTCCTGTGTCTACTTGTCATGCTGTTCATTGATCCTCGATTGCAGCTGAACCCAGGGCTTGAGTCGATCCGAGGCGCCCACAAGATCGGCGCGCCGGCCTTTCTTGGTCAGCCAGAGGTTGTCACCATTAAAACTGTATACGTGCAGCAGGTCCGGGCGTTGATTGGCGGGCTTGATATCGGATATCAGGTTGTCCAGTACAAGCGGGATGTCGCTGGGCTGCGGGTAGTAGGTTAGTACCATGTGGGCCTGGTTCAGCTCCAGGGCCTTGACGTAGGCGATGCTCATCTTTTCGATCGGCACGCCGAGCTCGCGCAGGGTGTAGTACTTGGCGATGGAGAAGTCTTCACAGTCGCCGCCATTGCTCACCAGAAATTCCACCGGCGTGGCCCAGTAGTCGGCTTTTTTCCAGTGGACTATGTCGTCGAGAAAGCGCACCTGGTTGAAGAAGCGGTTCACTTCGCGCAGTTTGGTGGCTTCGTCGGCATCCGCAAGATCTGTGAGCAGTCGCTGCCAGGCTGCCAGGCGGCGACGGGCGGGCTCGCCGTAGGTCTGGCCGAGCTGGTTGATGCTGGCCTGGCTGAGTCGAACACCGGTGTTGTCGTCGGCAACAAGCGCAATGCTGGCGGCGATGGTCAGAACCAATAGAAGCGGCAGCAACGTGCGAAGCGCGGGCCTGGGGCCCGGTAGATCCTGCTGGTAGCGTCGCTGCGTTAGCACCTGGCACATCCTGTTCCCTGGGGAGGTCATCATGGATCATCCCGCAGTTTCGCTCAAGTGCTCAGCGCAGGCTTTATGCAGATGCGGTGGGGAAGAGTGCGCGGTTGTGGGGTCTTGTCAGTTCCAGTGCTGGGCCGCGTGGCACTATAGCTGTGGGGTTGATGCTGCTGTGGCTGCGATAGTAGTGGTGTTTGATCTGCTTCATGTCGACCGTAGCGCTGATGCCAGGCCACTGATAAAGCTCGCGCAGATAGCCTGACAGGTTGGGGTACTGGCTGATGCTGCGCAGGTTGGTTTTGAAATGGCCGAAATAGACGGAATCAAAGCGTATCAGGGTGGTAAACAGGCGCCAGTCAGCCTCGGTAATGCGGCTGCCGAGCAGGTAGCGTTGCTGTCCCAGGCGCTGATCCAGCGTATCCAGGGCTTCAAACAGGCTTTGGAAGGCGTCATTGTAGGCGCTTTGGGCGGTGGCAAAGCCGCAGCGGTAAACGCCGTTATTAATGGCGTCGTATACAAATTGGTTCATCTCATCGACTTCGGCGCGCAGGGGGTGCGGATGCAGGTCAGGGCCCTGGTCCACGAGATGGGAAAAGGCGCTATTGAACATGCGCAGAATATCGGCCGACTCATTGCTGACAATGGTGTGCTGCTGCTTGTCCCAGAGTAGCGGTACTGTGACGCGGCCGCTGTAATCACTCTGGGCACGGGTATAGAGTTCGTGATGGTAGCGACTGTTATAAAGCGGGTCGCCGCTGGGGTAGTCGGAGTGATTGAAGGCGGGATCGGCCCGGTACTCCCAGCCGTTGGTGGCCATCAACGGGTGTACGCAGCTGACGCTGATAATGTCCTGCAGGCCCTTGATGCTGCGCCCGATCAGGGTGCGATGTGCCCAGGGGCAGGCGAGGGATACATACAGGTGGTAGCGCCCCGCCTCGGCCTTGAAGTTGCCTTCGCCTATCCAGTTGCGAAAACGGGATTCATCCCGCACGAAGGCGCCCTTCTGGCTTTTGGTGTCGTAACCCTGGTCATGCCATTGTCCGTTTACCAGTAATCCCATGGGTTCACCTCTGTGATTAAGTGAGTTAAGTCTGGGTGGTAGAAGAGGCCGGGCCGGCTTCCCGGCGCCGGCCTCTTGTCGTTGCGGTGTTGAGCGGTAAATGGCTGTTACAGTTGCTCGATGGCGCTGATCACCTTGTTCAGTGATTCTTCCTTCAGGTCGGCGATGCTCATGCCTTCGGCGGCAAAGGTTTCCACCGAGTTGATTCCCAGGAAGCCCAGGAAGGTGGTTACGAAGGGGGCAACGAAATCACGTGGCGTACCGGCATGGATGCCACCGGTTGCGGTCACAATATAGGCCTGCTTGCCCTGGACCAAGCCCACGGGGCCGGTTTCGGTGTACTTGAAGGTGATGCCGGCGCGGGCGATATGATCGAAGTAGGCTTTCAGGGTCGAAGGCACACCGAAGTTGTACATGGGGGCGGCGATGACAACGATATCGGTGTCCATGAGTTCAGCCACCAGGGTATCGGACAGGGTGATGATCTCATTCTGCTCGGCGCTGCGCTGATCGGCCGGGGTGAAAAAAGCGCCCAGGGTCTGGTCGGTGATATGGGGCAGCTGATCCTGTGCCAGATCGCGGGTGGTGACGGTGATATCTGAATCACGGCCCAGGCGTGCCAGCAGCTTGGCTGTGAGCAGGCGGGTGTTGGATGTTTCATTCAGGGCGCTGGATTGAACTACGAGTACTTTGGTCATGTCTCTGTCTCCGCAACAGTTGGTTGATGGAGCCATTATCTAGGTCTGCCCGGGATTAAATAGCGGAATAACTTCAGCACAGGGTTCAGTTTGACTGAATAGTTGATCGAAGCGTCGACACTTTGCGGTCGTCAGTGGCTCTCAGTAGCGGGTGTTGTCAGTCGGCAGCAGCAACGGCTATTCGCGCCCAGGCATCAGGTTGCACTGTCGCAGTGTGGTCTGCCAGCTGCGGCTATGGTGATCGCGGGCCTGGATATAGCTTTGCCACAGGCTGTCGGGGTTGGCGTCGGCAAATATGCGCCACTGATACTCACGCATTGCGGCTGTGGCGGGCAGGCTATCGAGCAACTGCCGGTGCAGAGCCCGCCAGCGCTGGCCGCTGCGATCAACCCGTGCCATATAGGGCTGAACCTCAGCAGCGTAATATTTGGTGAACACGTTCAGCAGTATGCGGGCTTTTGGAGTGGGTCTTTGCTGGGGGCAGATGTTGGCGCGCTGTTGCCTGCGATCAAGTGCCCGTGCGGTGTGCTCCAGGGTTTGGCTGAGCAGCCAGACGGATTTGAGCCACTGGCTGCCAAAGCGGTTGGCTTCAAGTGTCTGGTAGTGTTGCTCAAGCTGATCCAGGCCTGCCGGTAACTGCCAGTGGGGGCTGGCGATCAGTGTTTGCAGGTCGGTTAATGTCTGCAGGCTTCGCAGTGCCGCCTCGCTGCCATCGCTTTGGTTATCATTCAGGCGCAGCGGCAGCGGTGGGTCGCCAATGGAAAAGTTGCTCTCCATTTCACGAGAGGCGTAGATCGCATTCCAGAGTACGGCGGGCAGTTCTTTTGTCTTGAGGTGATGGATGCTGTCAAGTTGCTGCATGAGCCTGGTATCGGCATCAGTAAGGGTTTCAGGGCTCTGTGCCAGTGCCAAACGGCAGTCCCGAATCTGACTTAGCAGGCGCATTTCGTACACGAGCTGCTTTGAGGGCAGCATGACCTTGCCCAGTGAACTGTTGCGCTGGGCAATCAGCCCCAGCAGGTTGCAGTGGCGCAGTGTCAGTACCTCGATCAGTCCCTGGCGCAGGTCTGTCAGCGGTAAAAGGCGTTCGCGTCGGGGCGGCAGTAGCGCAATGGCGGGGGTTGCGTCCAGGTGGCTGTCGATGGCTTCGTCCAGTACCCGGGCGACCCGGTCACTGTAGTTGTCGAGCATGTCCTCAGGGCTTGCTTGCCCGCAGCCAGCCAGTAGTGCGCTCAGGCACAGCAGCAAGGCGCAGTTTCGCAACGGCCTGTGCATGCTGCCTAGGCCTGCGCCAGGCGGAGGCTATGGCGCCGGGTCATCCATACCAGGCGTGTGCCGAGTAGCAAGGCGCCAAGGCTGAGGCCCAGTACCAGGCCGTACCAGAAGCCCTCGGCGCCTCGGGCTGGGCCTGCCAGGTCGGTGAGTCCCAGTATGAAGCCCGCCGGCATGCCGACCAGCCAGTAAGCCACAAATACCAGCAGCAAGGGTATGCTCGTATCCTTGTAGCCGCGCAATGCGCCTGCGGCGGCCACCTGGATGCTGTCGGAAAACTGAAAAAATGCGGCTATGACCAGCAACTGGGCCGCCAGCGAGATAACGACCGGGTCGGGAGAGTAAAGGCTGGCAATGTTGTGGGCAAAAAGCAGCATGACGCTGCAGGACACCAGTGCGCAGCCCAGTGCCAGTAGCACGCCGGTAAAAGCGCTGCGCCTTGCTCGCGGGTAGTCGGCAGCGCCCACCAGGTGGCCGGTGCGGATGGTGATGGCCAGGGCAATGCTCAGGGGTAGCATGAAGGTGAGGCCGGTAAAACTCATGGTGATCTGGTGGGAGGCCACTGTAATGTCGCCCAGCGGGGCAAGCAGCAGGGCGATCAGGGAGAACATGCTGACCTCGATCAGCAGTGACAGGCCGATGGGGAAGCCCAGTTGCATGAATTGCCGGGTTGCCGCAAAACTTGGGCGCTGCCAGCGGCTCAGGGGCGCGGCTTCAGTAAAGGCCTGGCTGCGCCATAAATAGAGTGCGCCGGCCAATAGCATGGCAAGCATGACGATGCTGGTGGCCCAGCCACAACCGACGCCGCCCATGGCGGGCAGGCCGAGCTTGCCGTAAATAAAGATGTAATTAAGGGGTATATTGAGCAGCAGCCCGAGCAGGCCTATTTTCATGACCACGCGTGTCAGGCCGAAACCTTCGCAGAAACTGCGAATAAGCTGATACAGCAGTATCGCCGGCAGGCCCCAGGAAATAGCCTGCAAATAGCCCTGGGTCAAGGCGGCTAACTCAGGTGCTACATTCAGCTGCTGCAGCAGCCAGGCGCAGTTGCGCACGCTGATAAACGCCAGCAGGCCTGTGCACAGTGCAATCCAGAACCCTTGTTGAAATACGGTGCCTGCGGCCTGTTGGCGGTTAGCGCCCAAGTGTTGGGCGACCATCGGTGTGGTGGCCATGAGTACGCCTGAGAACGTCAAAAAAACCAGTATCCAGATACCGTTGCCCAATGCTACGGCGGCCAGATCTCGCGCGCTGACATGACCGGCCATCAGAGTGTCGACAAAGCCCATGGCTGTTTGCGACAGTTGTGCGACCATAATGGGCCCGCCGAGCTTTAGCAGGATGCGAGCTTCGTGCATACAGATGCGGGGGCTGCGGGGTGGCGGAGCGCTGATGGTGGGGGAATTCAAGACGCCAACTCAGCGGCTGGCATCGGCGCGCTACCGGTCGCGCAAATTTTATGCAACTGCTGCGGACACACAGACCGGGCGGCGTGCCTATGGCTCCAGTTGAGGTTGTGCATGCCGTCACTCCGAACGTGAAACTTGTAATGGGGGCACAGGATAGAGGGGCGGCTGCGAAGGGGCAAGGCGATGCTTGTACAAACAAAAACGGCGGCGGTCCCTGAGGTCCGCCGCCGTTGTTTCTCAGGCCTGCAGCTTTAGTCGATACGTGCGCTGACGTAACGTCCGGGTGCCGGTTCAATTGCCTTGAAAGTCGCGTTGCCAAAGTCGGCCGGCGCGTCCTGCTTTTTGCCAGCGCGGCGTTTCAGCCAGTCGCCCCAGTGCGTCCACCAGGAGCCTTCCTGCTGGGTTGAGGTATCGAACCAGTGATCAGCGCTCTTGCCCTGTTCGCCGCCGGTCCAGTAGTGACGACGGTTTTTGGATGCAGGGTTGATAACGCCGGCTACGTGGCCGCTGGCGCCCAGGACGAATTCAACATTGCCCTTAAAGTTCTCTGCACCCTTGAAGGTGCCTTTCCATGGCGCTATATGGTCTTCAATGGTGGACAGGAAGTAGCAAGGGATTTTGATCTTGCGCAGGTCCACCGGTTCGCCACAGATGGTCAGGGCGTTGGGCTCGACCAGCTTGTTTTCCAGGTACATCTTGTTGATGTAGAAGGTGTACATGTTGGCTGGCAGGTTGGTGGAGTCGCTATTCCAGTAAAGAATGTCGAACGGCGGTGGCGTCTGGCCCTTGAGGTAGTTGTTGACTACATAGGACCAGATCAGGTCGTTGGAGCGCAGCATGTTGAACGAAGCCGCAAGCTCGCGGCCATTGAGAACGCCAGCGTTGTTGACCTTGTCTTCCAGGCGCTTGACCTGCTGTTCGTCGATGAAGACGCACAGGTCGCCCGGATCGCTGAAGTCGGTCAGGGTGGTGAGGAAGGTCGCAGAGGCTACACGGTTGTCCTTGCGTGCCGCCATAACGGCCAGGGCGGTTGCCAGCAATGTACCGCCAACACACCATGCCAGAGCATTGACCTTGTCAGCGCCGCCAATATCGTGGGCCACGTCTATGGCCTTGATGACGCCCTCGCCGACGTAGTCATCCCAGCTGATGTCGCCCTGCTCGATGGAGGGGTTCAGCCAGGACACCAGGAAAACGGTCTGTCCCTGTTCGACACAGTAGCGCACAAAGGAGTTGTGCTCCTGCAAATCGAGGATATAGAACTTGTTGATGCATGGCGGCACTATCAGCAGCGGACGTTCAGTGACCTGCTCGGTCAGCGGCTTGTACTGCAGCAGCTGGAACATGTCGTTCTCGAACACGACTGAGCCTTCGCTCAGGGCAAGGTTTTCGCCCAGCACGAATGCGGATTCGTCCGTCATGGAGATGCGACCCTTGTCGATGTCGCCGAGCAGGTTTTTCAGGCCGTCGACCAGGCTCTTGCCCTTGGTTTCCAGAGCCTGCTGCAGCACTTCCGGGTTGGTGGCGGCAAAGTTGGTCGGGGACAGGGCATCAATATACTGCTTGGTGTAAAACTCCAGCTTGCGCTGTTCGGATTCCGACAGGTTGGCGTTGGACGCCATTTCATTCAGCATCTTGGAGGTCAGCAGGTATGACTGCTTGATGTAGCTGAATACCGGGTTGGCGGACCATTCTTCCGCCTGAAAGCGGCGGTCACCTCGGGTTGGCTCTACGTTGCCTGCGGCGCTGCCGGTAAACAGACTCTGCCACAGGTTCAGCTGTGCGGTCTGGTAGTCGGTGATGGCACGAATCCAGACGGTCGGATCTTCAAAAGAGCGCGTGGTGAGCTCGGTCCAGGACTGGGTGAACTGAGTAAATACGTCATCACCACCTGTGGTGTTGAACATTTCCAGGACTTTCTTCGTTTCCGTGTTCAGGTAGTCGATAAACTCCTGAGGATTCGAAAGAGGGTTGCTGTTTTTATCCATGAATACCGTTTTCTCCGGCTGGATCGACATCCGCAATGCTCGCCTTGCTGAGTCTGCTCGACAGCTTGGCAGGGGCCGATGTTGTGCATTTGCTAAACAAATGAGAAGAGCTAGCATAGCCTTGAGACAAAGGCCCTGACAACCCCTCAATGGGGTGAGGGTCTAATTTTGAAAGAATTATATTGCAGGTGCGCAATGGTAATGAGAGCGGATGGGGCGGTTATTCCGTGAGCACATTGTGATTGTTACGCCGCCATTACAGAGACGTAGCCTTAGCTGCAATTGCAAGGCTGTTTTGCGGCCGGGCGAGGGGCTCGCTAGAATGTTGGGCTGCGTTGCTATTAGCCTGGCAGGGAAGGGTTAATTTGGCGGCAGTGAACTAGATGGCAAGGAATCAGAATGCGGCATTTTTTATTGATGAGTACCAGCGGCTGTCATCTGTGCGATGAGGCGATTGAAATTATCGTCACCGCACTGGATCCAGCACAGCACAGTGTCGATGAAGTGGATATTGCCGACGAGGATGCTCTGGTCGAGCTCTATGGTGTGCGTATTCCGGTGTTGCTGGACGAGGCCAGCGGCGCAGAGCTTGGCTGGCCGTTTGATCGAGCGGGTTTGCTGGCGTTTATTGGGGGTCTGAGTTAGGCGATTGGCTGCAACCAGCTGATGCTAGCGGTCGCTCAGATTGAAGAACGTTTGGCTGTTGGCATGTAGGCGTGCTCGCAGGGCCTCAATTGGCTCGCCGGTGGCCAGTGCCACGCGCTCGGCAATATGAGGCAGGTAGCGAGGTTCGTTGCGTCCCGATTTTGGCTTGGGACGAATGTCCCGTGGTAGCAGATAAGGTGCGTCTGTTTCCAGCAGCAAGCGGTCCGCCGGGATAGCCTTGATGAGTGGCAGCAAATGGCTGCCACGGCGTTCATCGCAGATCCAGCCGGTCAGGCCTATATACAGATCCAGCTCCAGGTAGCCATGCAGCTCTTCTTCGCTGCCGGTAAAGCAGTGCGCAACTGCGCGATTGAAGGAGTCCCGGTGGCGTTTGAGCATGGCGAGCTGTTGCGGGTGGGCGTCGCGCTCGTGCAGGAATAGGGGCAGGTCGGTTTCAATGGCCAGGGCTAGCTGCTGTTCGAAGGCGGCAATCTGCTCGTCCTGGCTGGAAAAGTTGCGATTGAAATCAAGCCCTGTTTCACCGATGGCGACACAGGCGTCATGGCGCGCGAGCAGGCGCAGCTGCTCGTGGGCATCATGGCTGTAGTCACTGGCATGGTGCGGGTGCACGCCTGCTGTGAAGTACAGCTGGCCCGGCCGGCTCTCGCACAATTTGCGGGCGGCATCGCTGCCCGCGACGCTGGTACCGGTCACGATCAAGGTGCTGACGCCTGCCTCGGTGGCGCGCGCCAGCACGGCATCCAGATCCTCGGCAAAGCTTCTGTCGGTGAGGTTGGCGCCAATGTCGGTCATGGGTTCAAGCACGGTCTTGTTCCTGCTGTGGGCGGGGTTATGAAAGGCGGAGATCATAAGCGCAGCGGTGTGGGGGCTGCCCGGTCTTGTGTGCCGCCGGCTCCTGATTAGGTTTCGGCGGGCTTGTCACTAAAGCGGAGGCTGGCGTCAAAGCTTCTTGGTGCCATCGGGCTGGTACAGGGCCAGCAAAGCGGACTCGGCCGGGCTCAGCATGCGGGTGGGTTGCTGGTCACGGACATCGTAGATGACGCCAAATGCCAGTACGTTCTGCACATAGTTGCGGGTTTCATCGAACGGAATGGTTTCTATCCAGATATCCAGCGGCAGATTGCCGCGTTCTTCCAGCCAGCGCGACACTCGGTGGGGGCCGGCATTATAGGCGGCCGTTGCGAATACCCGGTTGCCATTGAAGCGCTCCAGCATCTGGGAGAGGTAGGCGGTGCCGAGCGAGATGTTGGTTTCAGGGGTGTTCAGGTCTGTGCTGTTGCGATAGGGCACAGTATAGCGCTTGGCCACCTGGGCGGCGGTTCTGGGCATTAGCTGCATCAGGCCGCGGGCGCCGGCGCTGGATTGTACCGAGGCCTGGAAGGCGCTTTCCTGGCGGGCAATGGACAGTGCCCAGGTGCGGTTGATGCCGCGCTCTGCGGCATACTGCTTGAACAGTGCCTTGTAGGGGTGCGGGAAGCGGATCGCCAGGTCGTTCCAGCGATTCGAGCTGATGGCGCCACGAATGGACTGGTCATGCCAGTCCCAGCGGCTGGCAACATGGGCGGCGGCGTGGCGGTCTTCGGCATTGAGTCGGGACTGGGCGTGGTTCCACTCCGAGCGCGCCTGGTAGTTTTCCTCGAGGAAAAGCAGTTCGCGCATGCGTGCGAACGCAGGGTTTTGTTCCAGGCGATCGAGTTGCGCCTTGTCAAAACCCGCCGGCTCATCCTCCAGGTTGTAGGGGCGGTCATGCATTTCGGCGGCGAGAAAACTGTAGAAATTGCGCGACCCGATCAGTTTGGACAGGCTGTCCTCGCTATTGCTGCCCTTGCCGGTGCGGTCGATGGCCACGCTATTCCAGTAAAGCCAGCGCTCGTTGGCTTGCAGTTCTGCTGGCAGACGCTTGATCAGCTGCTGCACCCTGTTCCAGTCAAGCCGGGTGAGGGCATTGCGAATGCGCCATTCAGTAACCTCTTCCTGCTGAAAATCGGGATCCAGGCGCACCATCAGTGCCTCGTAGTCGGGCAGAAAATTCTTGCCCATGCGTACGCCGAAGTAGCGGTCCAGAGTGTCCCGGCGTTGTGCATCCACCTTGAGGCGATCGCGATCGCGTACCCAGAGCTCGAATGATTGCTCCAGATCCTTGCGCGCCAGTTGGCGGATACCATAGGCGGCAATTCGTCCGTGTAGCGGGTTGGCGGAACTCAGCAGACTGCGGTCTTTCAGGGCAGCAGGATCTGCGCTGACCTTGAGGAACAGTTCGCTGACTGATTTGTGTTCAGATTGGGTGAGGTAGCGCTGTACGTATTTTGCCAGTGAGGTATTGCCGGCTTCAGCTGCCTTGAAAAAACGGCTCAGTGCTATATCGGAACTGAGGTTGCCGGCCTTGATCCAGCTGTCAAACAGCGGGTCGCAACTATTGGGCTGGGAAGTGCCTGCATCCCAAAGTTCCTTGGCGCCGGTGTAGGCTGTCGCGGTGTCGCCGGTATTGAGTCGTGCTGTCAGCTCCAGGCATTTGTACCTTGTGCCGCTGATCGGGTTTTGCTCCATGGCGCGCAGAAGACCGTGCCAGGCCTGCTGGCGTGCCAGCTGGTTGATCCAGCTGCGCTGCAGGCGCGATACCAGCGGTGTATCTGCGTGGCTGGCGGCAAACTGATCGATCTGACTCTGGCTGGCGCTGGCCAGGCGTCGTTCCATCTGGTCGTACTCCAGATAGGGATAAAGCGGATAGTTCTTAAGCTTGGGTGAAATGTTGTCAAAGGTTTCCCAGTCTCCAGCTGCCACCGCCTGCCTGGCCTGTATATAGCTTGCCCGTTCGCGAGCAAAGGTATCTAGGGTGCTGGCAGCCAGTGTTGGTAGCGAAAAAGTACAGCCCAGCGTTAGCGCTGCGCACATCCTGGAGAGTGGTTTCATAGTTTGTTTACAGCCCTGCTTAGCCGAATTAGCCTCCAGTCTACTGGAGTCATCTGTACAAAATACAGGGGTTGAACAGTTTTCATATTTGCAGCGGAATTGCTGTAGAATGTGCGTCCCTCAAATGAGCCGAATACATACACTATGCCGCTGATACGACTTGACAATATTTCCATCGCCTTTGGTACCAGGGCACTGCTGGACCAAGTCTGTTTTCAGATCGACCCTGGCGAGCGTGTTGCGCTGGTGGGGCTTAATGGCGCAGGGAAGTCGACCTTGCTGAAACTTATCGGCGGTCAGTTGCAGGCCGATGGTGGCGAGTTCTGGGTTGATCCGAGCTGTCGTGTTGCCGAACTGCCCCAGGCGCTGCCGGCGGCGGATGAGCGTGCTGTGCGGGACGTGGTGATGAGCGGCCTGGGTGAAGTCGTGGAAATGCGCCGACGCTACGAAGAACTGGTGATGGAACATGACGAGCGCACCATGGCCAAACTCGATGTGCTGCAGCAGCAAATCGAGGCTGTGGATGGCTGGCACCTTGAGCAGAAGGTCCAGCGCGTTATGGAACGCCTGGGTCTGCCGGAAGATCGCCTTATGTCAGAGCTGTCCGGTGGCTGGCGCAGACGTGCGGCGCTCGGTGCCGCCCTGGTGCAGGAGCCTGACCTGCTGTTGCTCGACGAGCCTACCAACCATCTGGATATCGAAACCATCGAATGGATCGAGCAGCAGATGAAAGACTTCCGCGGCGGCCTGCTGTTTATTTCCCATGACCGGTCGTTGGTTGAGTCTCTGGCAACGCGCATCGTCGAAATTGATCGCGGCAAGCTGGTGTCCTTCCCTGGTAGCTACAGCCAGTACAAGGTGCGCAAGGAGCAGATGCTGAACGAAGAAGCGCGTCACAATGCCGAATTTGACAAGAAGCTGGCCCAGGAAGAAGTCTGGATTCGCCAGGGGGTCAAGGCACGCCGCACTCGTAACGAAGGCCGCGTGCGGGCGCTGGAAGCGCTGCGCAGCGAAAGATCCGAGCGGCGCAACCGTCAGGGTTCGGCCAAGTTTGGTCTGGAAACCGCTCAGCGTTCCGGCAAGCTGGTGGCAGAACTGAAGGACGTATCCCTGGGCTACGATGGTCGTACCCTGGTGGACAAGCTGTCGCTGACCATCAATCGCGGTGATCGCATTGGCCTGATCGGGCCCAACGGTATTGGCAAGAGCAGCCTGCTCAAGCTGGTGCTGGGTCAGCAGGCGCCTGATAGCGGTGTAGTGAATCAGGGTACCAAGGTTGAAGTGGCTTATTTCGATCAGCTGCGTGGTCAGCTCGATATGGAAAAAACGGTTATCGACAACATTTCCCAGGGCCGCGAAAGCATCACTATCAATGGCAAGGACCGCCATATCATCAGCTACCTGAGCGACTTTCTGTTCGCGCCTGAGCGTGCTCGAACGCCGGTCAAGGCGCTGTCCGGCGGCGAGTGTAACCGCGTGCTGCTGGCCAAATTGTTCAGTCAGCCAGCCAACGTGCTGGTGCTCGATGAGCCGACTAACGATCTGGATGTGGAGACTCTGGAGCTGCTGGAAGAAATTCTGCTGGAATTCACCGGTACAGTGTTGCTTGTCAGTCATGACCGTGCCTTCCTCGACAACGTCGTGACCAGCACTCTGGTCTTTGAAGGTCAGGGCAGGATCAATGAATACGTGGGTGGTTATCACGACTGGATTCGCCAAAGGCCGCAGCCAGTTGTGGCCCAGGCGTCCAAAGGCCGGGTTGAAAAACCGGTGCTGGGCAAGGAAGGGGCGCCCAAGGCTGCGCGCAAACTGAGCTACAAGGTGCAGCGCGAGCTGGACGGGCTACCGGCGCAACTGGAGGCCGCTGAGGCCAAGTTGGCTGAGCTCCAGGCCGCCATGTCGGACAGCAGTTTTTATGAGCAGGGTCAGGACAAGGTGCAGGCCGGGCTTGATGCCTTTGCGCAGCAGGAAAAAGTGGTGGAAGCGCTGATGGAGCGCTGGGTCGAACTGGAAGCAATGCAGGACTAAAACGCTTTAGCGGCTGCTGGGCGGTCGCTGCTGAATTCTTTGGTTAAAGTGAAACCGGGGCGGCGCTGGCCGGCCCCGGGGCAAAAACTTATTTGATCTGTTGCACGCGTATGGCGAGTACGTCGCAGTGGGCGCCGTGCAGTACACCATTGGCGGTAGAGCCGAGCAGCAGCGACAGGCCGTGTCGGCCATGGCTGCCCACGATCACCAGATCGATGGAATGCTCGTCGCAGTGGCGGTGAATTTCAGATTCAGTGTGACCGCTGACAATGAATTTGTGTGTCACCGGATGGCTGAGGCGGGCAGCAAAGCTGTCGAGCTTTACGCGGGCGTGGTCGTCTAGTTGCTCCTGAATAGTGGTCAGGTCCATGGGAACATCACCGCCGTAGGCAAAGCTCAGAGGCTCGATTACATGAATGAGGCTCAGCTCTGCGTTGTTGCGCTCGGCGATCTCACAGGTTTTGTCGATTAGCTGATCTGATTCTTCAGACAGGTCAACCGCCAGCAAGATTCGTTTATAAGCACTCATGATCAAAAGTTTCCGTCTGGTTGCGTTAACTTGAGATTAGCATAGCGACCCGGGAATCGGGCACTCAAACATTCAGCAGGATATGCGAACCTTATGTGGACCTGGGGAATAATCATATTGATCATGCTGTCGCTCATAGGTTCCATGATGTGGGCCATGCCAACGCCGCGGGAAAAAGCTCAGGCGATGGTGCGCAGCAAGGCCCGTACTCTTGGGCTGCAGGTGCAAATGGTCAGGCTGACGGCGCCTCGTGCGACGGGCGAGGCTGAAGCCGAGGAGTATGAGCGTGCCGCTTACCGCTATCTGCGCCATGGTCTAAGCGCAGTGCAGCGCGAGCGTCTGCAGCCCTGGCAGCTGTTTCGCATCCACTCGCTGGCCAATGAGGGTTTGCCTGAAGGCTGGAGCTGGAAGCAGGGTGAGCGCATGCTGTCGCAAGAGCAGCTTGATGTTCTGGCAGAGGTGTTGCCCACGCTGCCTGTGGATGTGGTTGCGCTGGAGTCGACATCACTCTATATCACTGCATTCTGGGGCGAGCGTGGCGGCATTGAAGGCGTTGAGAAGATTCGGGCTGCACTTCAGCGCGTCTCAGATCGGAGTTTTTGACAGGAGATGAATATGGGCAATCTGCAACAGCCGCAGCCGGGGCTCTATCGGCATTACAAGGGCAGTGAATACGAAGTGGTGGGCTGTGCTCGTCATTCGGAAACTGAAGAGTGGCTGGTCGTCTATAGGCCCTGTTACGGCGAGCGGGCGCTCTGGGTAAGGCCCCTGGCGATGTTTGTCGAAACTGTCTCGGGGCCGGCGGGTGAGCCAGTCGCGCGTTTTGCCCGTATCGATGAGGCCTGATCGATTGATTGACGCTGTTTAGAGGCTCAGTCCTTGAAATAGGCCTCAAGATTGTCGGCCAGGGTGCCGTCTGAGCGTTGCGGGCGTGGCTCCAGGCTATCCAGCAGTGTCTGGATCTGGGTCAGGCGTTCCTGCTTGAACTGCTGTGGCACCATGGCGCGGGTCAGGACCGCCTTGGCGTGTTTTAGGTGCGACAGGGCGGCGGGCTTGTCCTGAATGCCAAGGCTTTTCTGGCCCTGAGTCAGATGCGCCGTGGCAATAATTGATACGTTCAGCCAGTGCAGCTCCTGCGCGTAACTTTTCGCAAGCGTCGGTGACAAATTTTTATTCTGAGCCATTTCGGTCAACAGCTCGCGGGCATAATTAATGAAGATGGATGCTCGCTTGATAGCGCGGTCACTGTTTAGCGCCGCAGCTGCTGCGGTGGAGCGGTCCGCGTTCTGTTTCTGGCTGTTCAGTGTGCTCAGAAGTGGGTTGTCGGGCGTCAGGGCTGCCATTTCACTGATCAGTCCTGCAACATGGGTTTCAATGCGGTCAATAATCTCTGGCTTGCAGCTGCAGGCACGCAAAATTCCCAGGGCATTGATGCCATGCTCTGCCTGTTGGCCTAGGGACTTTACCCGCTCAGCCTGAGTGCGGGCATGTTGTTCGCGCAGGCTGATAATGTGGCTGCCAATTAGGGCCAATAGTCCGACAACGGCGATTATGATGAGTATGATGATGTTGTCGTGCAGCATGAGTGCCATGGGGGTTGGTTATTAACTCTCTGAATTATAAAGTGTAACAGAAGCATTTTTCATCTGATGCAGCGTTCTGGCCCTATCGTGGCCAAAAAAGCAGCTTTTTCTTCGCTTTGCTTGACCCCCGCAATGTCAGCACTTATATATGCACGCTGATTCAGTTAGCCGATTCCGCGCCAAGGAACATTATTCTATGGGAAAGTCACTCGTTATCGTCGAGTCTCCGGCAAAGGCCAAGACGATAAACAAATACCTCGGCAGCCAGTATGTCGTTAAGTCGAGCGTAGGCCATATTCGCGATCTTCCGACCAGCGGAACCGCAACCAAAAGTGATCCGAAGGAACGGGCGCGCCAGGCGGCGCTGACACGCAAGATGTCGCCCGAGGACAAGGCGGTGTACAAGGAGCGCAAGTCCAAGGAACAGTTGATCGGCCGCATGGGCGTTGACCCTGACAATGGCTGGGCGGCCCGCTACGAGATTCTTCCCGGTAAGGAAAAGGTCGTTGAAGAACTGAAGCGTCTGGCGGAAAACGCCGACGAAATCTATCTCGCAACGGATTTGGACCGCGAGGGGGAGGCCATTGCCTGGCATCTGCGTGAGGCTATAGGCGGGGATGATTCCCGCTACCGCCGCGTGGTGTTCAACGAAATTACCAAGAAGGCCATAAAAGCGGCATTCGAGAAGCCCTCCGAGCTTGACCTGGCGCGGGTCAATGCGCAGCAGGCACGACGTTTCCTCGATCGTGTGGTGGGCTATATGCTGTCGCCACTGCTGTGGGAAAAGGTTGCGCGTGGTCTGTCCGCCGGACGCGTGCAGTCGGTCGCGACCCGCCTGGTGGTGGAGCGTGAGCGGGAAATTCGTGCCTTTGTACCGGAAGAGTACTGGGAGCTGCACGCCGATACGCTGACTGACGACAAGGCCGCTGTGCGGCTGCAGGTGACCCGCTTCAAGGACCAGGCGTTCAGGCCGGTCAGCGAGCAGGAAACCAATGTGTCGCTGAAGCTGCTGGAAGGCGCGACCTATAAAATCGTCAAGCGAGAAGACAAGCCGACCACAACCAAGCCTGGCGCGCCCTACATCACGTCAACGCTGCAGCAGGCCGCAAGTACGCGCCTGGGCTACGGCGTCAAGAAAACCATGATGATGGCTCAGCGGCTGTATGAGGCCGGTTACATCACCTATATGCGTACTGACTCCACCAACCTCAGCGTCGACGCCGTGGAGCAGTGCCGCGAGTACATCGGCGATATGTTCGGCAGCAAATACCTGCCCGATGCGCCTGTGGTGTACAGCAGCAAGGAAGGCGCGCAGGAAGCACACGAAGCAATTCGACCGTCCGATGTCAGCATTGAGGCGACGGCGCTGACCAATATGGAACGTGACGCCGAGCGACTTTACGACCTGATTCGTCGCCAATTCCTGGCCTGTCAAATGACTCCAGCGGAATATCTCAGTACGCGAGTGCAGGTCAGTGCCGGAGACTTCGAGCTGCGTACGCGCGGTCGTATTCTCAAGTTTGATGGCTTTACCCGGGTATTTCCGACCAAGGGCAAGAACGACGAAGACGTTATACTGCCGGACCTCAAGGCAGGCCAGGCGCTGGCGCTCGACGTGCTTGACCCCAAGCAGCACTTTACCAAGTCTGCGCCGCGTTACACCGAGGCAAGCCTGGTTAAGGAACTGGAAAAACGCGGTATCGGTCGTCCATCCACTTATGCAGCGATCATTTCAACGATTCAGGATCGCGGTTATGTGGAGGTGCAAAATCGGCGCTTCTATGCCCAGAAAATGGGCGATATCGTTACCGAGCGGCTAACGGAAAACTTTACCGACCTGATGGATTTCAGTTTTACCGCGCGCATGGAAGAGGCGCTGGATGATGTGGCCAGTGGTTCCAAGAACTGGAAACAGGTACTTGATGGATTCTATGCAGGGTTTGTGAAAAAACTTGAAGAGTCGCGCAGTGAAGAAGGCGGTATGCGCCCCAATACGCCGACGGAAACCGATATCCCCTGTCCGGTCTGCAGCCGCGTCATGATGATCAGAACCGCCAGTACCGGTGTGTTTTTGGGCTGTTCCGGCTATGCTCTGCCGCCCAAGGAGCGTTGCAAGGAAACCATTAATCTGGTGTCCGGCGACGAGGTGGTGAGTGAAGATGCCGATGATGAGGCGGAGTCGCGTTTGTTGCGCAAGAAGCACCGCTGCGTTAAATGCAGCGCCGCGATGGACTCCTACCTGGTCGATCAGACCCGCAAGTTGCATGTCTGTGGTAATAATCCGGATTGCGACGGCTTTGAAGTCGAGGTTGGCAGTTATCGCATCAAGGGTTATGAAGGCCCGACCATTGAGTGCGACAAGTGTAGCGCCCAGATGGAGCTTAAAACCGGCCGTTTCGGCAAGTATTTCGGTTGTTCCAACAGCGAATGCAAGAATACCCGCAAGCTGCTCAAAAGTGGCGAAGCCGCACCGCCCAAGATGGATCCAGTGCCAATGCCTGAGTTGCAGTGCGAAAAGGTGGACGATACCTATATTCTGCGCGACGGTGCCAGTGGCCTTTTCCTGGCGGCGAGTCAGTTTCCAAAGAATCGCGAAACGCGGCCACCCAAGGTGCGGGAGTTGCTGCCACACAAGGAGGCAATCGACCCCAAGTACAGCTTCCTGTTTGATGCGCCCGTTGCGGATGCCGACGGCAATCCGACGCTGATTCGCTTCAGTCGCAAGACCAAGGAGCAGTATGTAATGACGGAGGTTGAAGGCAAGGCAACCGGATGGCGTGCCTACTTTGATGGTGGTCGCTGGGTAGTGGAAGATAAGGCTAAAAAAGCCAAATAACGGCTGGCGGAGTAGATTGCATGAGTGAATTTGTCACCCGCACTAGTCAGAAGCTGAACTTTGTTCAGCTTCAGCTGGAGCCGCTGCTCCAGGCGCAGGCCTTCACTGGCTGGAGTCGGCAGGCCCAAATTGAGTGTTGCCAGGAGTCGGTGCTGTTTCATCTGGCGTCGGCCTATGGTGCCTTTCTGCGTGAAATCGGTGATCACTACCGCCTGGATATGACAGAGCTGCAGAACTTCACCGACCTTGACGGCTTGTTTGAGCAGGCAGCGGTGCAGTCGCCTGAGCACACTGAGTTGGCCTCGCTGGAGCAGGATGCCACGAGCTGGCTGCGGCGTATGCGTGCAGCCTATGAGGCTTGCTGGCAGTCAGCTGCCAGGCCCCAGGCAAGCAGTGCTGTCGGGAGTCAGTCCGAGATTCGATTGATGTCACTCAGTGCCGATACTCCAACAGAGGTCACGCCGCAGTTGTGTCAGCTATGGCAGCGTGAGCTGTCTCAGCTGGTGGAACGCTTGCGTGCGGGTATGCAGGAATGGTGAAATTGTCGCGGTCAGTGTGAGTGGGGCGCCCTGTCTGTCATTCAGGTATCGAGCGCAGATGTGCGCTGGTTAAAGGTACTGATAGCAGATTTCAAGGCGGTCAGCGGGCACCACAGTAAAAGACAAAAGGATTATATGAAAGACGCATTGCTTGAAATTGTCATGCTGGAGACGGGCGAAATTGTCGTTCGTCGCTCCAGTGAGCAGGATGAGCCGCTACTGACGCTGAGCTTTTCTGAAGAGTTGTCCAGCAAGCTGGGTGATGAGCGTATTAATATAGCCAAGATCATGTTGTCGGCCGGTGTGCAGCTGGTGGCCGAGGCGGGTGCGCGTCAGCGTGAAGCTGAGGCCGATGTGTTAAGGTCGCCTGTTATTCATTAATTGCGCTTCCCCGGCTGCAGTTCACTCAATGCAGTCCGGGTGCTTGTGGCTGTCCGTAACCCAATATTTCTCATTCCTCCGGCACTCCCAAAAAGATACATTTCGGCAGCCAGACTCTTGCGGTATCAGGCGTGCTCACGGCCTCGAATAAGGATGCCATGGCTGTCTCCGCAGGCGGCTGCCTGCTCAAGCGCTTTGAGTTCAAATTCTGACAGGTAGCCCGGCCATGAAATGACTGCATGGCAGGTGCCTGCACTCAAGGCGCGGCGGGCGAGGTCAAACACGCTGTGGCCGCTGTCGGGTTGCAGCAGAATGACCTTGCCAAGATCAATCCCGGCGTCAGTCAATAGTGTCTTTGGCAGCAGTGCAGGCGGTGCGACCCAGGCGAACCAGCGATCATCCCGGCTCAGTTGAGCCAGCAATGGCATCAGCAGGGGCATGCTGGACAGGTTGCTGTCGTGGGTAATGATTTCGGTCAGCTTGCCGGCGTTTTTGTTGCTGGGGGAGGCTTTTGTGCTGACCGTATTCTGGCGCTTGCCCTGGCACAGGGTGCGGCGATATTTGGGTATGGGTGCAAGGTTCATAGTGGTTCTCCTCCGCGGCGGATAACGCCGACACCCAGGCCCTCAATGGATATTTCCTGCTCCTTGAGGTTGATCTCAATGGGGGCAAAATCTTCGTTTTCGGCCATCAGGTAGACGCGATTATTCTCGCGTTTGAAGCGTTTTACCGTGACTTCGTCACCAATGCGCGCCACGACTATCTGGCCGTTACGGGCTTCCTGGCACTGGTGCACCGCCAGCAGGTCTCCGTCCATGATGCCGATGTTGCGCATGCTCTGACCCTTTACCCGCAACAGGTAGTGTGCCGGCGGATGGAAAAAATCGGCGGAGATGGTGCAGTGATCTTCGATATGCTGCTCGGCCAGTATGGGTGAGCCTGCGGCGACCTGGCCGACGATGGGCAGGCTTTCATTGGCGGCATCGAGACCTGGATCCGGCAGGCGAATGCCGCGGGAAGTGCCGGGAATGATTTCAATCGCGCCCTTGCGCGCCAGTGCCTTGAGGTGCTCTTCGGCGGCATTGGCTGATTTGAAGCCAAGGTCGCGTGCAATGTCGGCCCGCGTGGGCGGGTAGCCGGAGGTTTCGATATGCTTTTTGATGCACTCGAGCACATCCGTTTGTCGGCGAGTCAGCTTCATGGTTTTAACCTGTTGTTTTATACAGTAGGTGTAAGTATATACAGTAGCTCAATCCCGTAAAGCAAATTCTGTTGATATATCCAGTGTTTTGCTAGAATCGCGGCTCCTGTCTCAGCCGATCCGGATGCCGCGTTGCTTACCGAGGACCTCAAACAACAGATTCAGCAGGCCTATCGGGCGTTTCTAGACGCCAAGGGTCTCAAGTCACGCTATGGCCAGCGCCAGATGGTCGGTGCCGTTGCGCGCGTTATTGGCGGTATCCAGGCCGATGCCTCGGGTGTTCGTCAGTCCGAAGGCCATGTGGTGCTGGTAGAAGCCGGTACAGGTACCGGCAAGACGCTGGCCTATCTGCTGGGCACCATCCCGGTAGCCAAGGCCGCCAACAAGAAACTGGTGCTCTCTACCGCAACCGTGGCGCTGCAGGAGCAGCTGCTATACAAGGACCTGCCGGATATAGCGCTGCACGCCCAGTTGCCGGTCAAGGTGAGTCTGGCCAAGGGGCGCGGGCGTTACCTCTGTATCAGCAAGGCTGAGCGTATTCTCGATAGCCAGGGCGCGATGGGGCAGATGGCTCTGTACGAAGATGAGCAGGTACACAAGCTCGATGAAGCAGACCTGGGGCTCTATCGCGATCTGCTGAACGAGTTTGCCTCGGGGCGGTGGGACGGTGACCGGGATAACCTCAAGCGCGAGCTGGAAGATCAGCTGTGGCATCCGCTCACCAGTGATCACTTGCAGTGCACTAACAGACGCTGCCATAACTTCAGCGCCTGTCCGTTTTATCGGGCGCGGGAATCCCTGGATCAGGCCGAGGTGGTGATTGCAAATCACGATCTGGTGATGGCGGATCTGGCCCTGGGTGGCGGCGCCATTTTGCCGGATCCCGCCGACAGCATTTACGTCTTTGATGAGGGCCATCATCTGGCGGCCAAGGCGATCGGTCATTTCTCCTACAGCATGAGAGTAGCGGGCAGTATTCGCTGGCTCTCGGCGGCCACACGCCAGCTGGAGAAGATGCGTGTAGACTGCGGCGAGCACCAGGTGCTCAGTACCTATGTGACGCAGCTGTCCCAGCCATTTACCGACTTGAATCAGTGCCTGGAAAGCTTCCAGCGTACCTTGCGGGCTCTGCTTACTGAGTCTAACGGCAGTCCAAAATCGGATAGATTTCGCTTCCCCAACGGCCAGCTGCCCGAGGCGTTGCGCATCGAAGCCGGTGATGTGGCCAAGGTTGCAGACAAGGCGGTGGTCAAGTTCGAGCAGATTGTGGATTTGCTTAAAGAGGCCATCGATGGAGGTATTCCAGAGATAGAAAAGGATGCGGCGGAGCGCTGGTATCCACAAACCGGGCTCTTGCTCTCACGGATGCAGGCTATTCACTCTTTGGCGCGCTCTTATCGCAATCCGGACCCGGAGGGCAGTTCGCCAACGGCGCGCTGGATCAATGTTATCGAATCGCCCGACGGCGTTGATTTCGAGTGCCGCAGCAGTCCGGTGTCGGCGGCAGCAACCCTGAGTGAGCATCTGTGGCAGCATTGTTACGGTGCTGTTGTGACCTCGGCAACACTGACGGCACTAGGTCATTTCGATCGTGTGCTGGTGGATCTGGGCTTGCCGGCGGACAGTCCTTGCGAGCGCCTGCAAAGCCCGTTTGACCATCAGCGTTGTGCTGAGCTCTGGGTGCCGCCCATGCAGGCGGATCCCTCCAATCCCGAGGCGCATACGGCGGAGGTTGCAGACTTTCTTGCCAAGCGCTTGCCCCAGGCCAGCGCAACCCTGGTGTTGTTCAGTTCATGGCGTCAGATGCGCACTGTGCTTGAACAGTTGGGTGATTCCATTAAGAATACGATTCTGTCCCAGGGCCAGTTTTCGAAGAATGAAATACTGCAGCAGCACCGGGCGGCAATCGACAAGGGCACGCAGAGCATTATTTTTGGTCTGGCGTCCTTTGCCGAAGGTGTCGACCTGCCCGGTGACTACCTGACCGAAGTCATTATTACCAAGCTGCCCTTCAGCGTGCCGGATGATCCGGTTGACGCAACCATGGCAGAGTGGATTGAACGCCAGGGCGGCAATGCCTTTATCGACTGGAGTGTGCCCGTGGCTTCCATGCGCCTCACTCAGGCGGTTGGGCGCCTGCTCAGAACAGAACAGGATAGCGGCAATATTATTTTGCTGGATCGCCGAGTGGTTACCAAACGTTATGGCAGACAGTTGCTGGATGCGTTACCACCTTTCAGGCGCAAACTGAACTAACAGAATTTAGGGTTTCACATTGACTAACGACGATAAAAGCAACAAGCGCAGACGTCCATCCCGCGGTTCATCACGCAAGCGCGGTGGCTCCCGCCCCCGCAGCACCCCCAAGGTGCAGAAGTGGTCGCCGGCTGATTTTGTAGTGCCCGTTGAAGAAGGCAAGTCCCGTTTTCATGACTTCAACCTGCCTGATGCCATGCTGCATGCCATCCATGATCTTGGGTATCAGTACTGTACGCCGATTCAGGCGGCGACCCTCGAGTCTGCACTGGCCGGCAAGGATATTATTGGCAAGGCTCAGACGGGTACAGGCAAGACCGCGGCCTTTCTGACAGGCATCATTACCGATCTGATCGACTTCCCGCTGGGTGAAGAGCGTCGCATGGGCGAGCCCCGTGTGCTGATTGTGGCGCCGACACGTGAACTGGCGCTGCAGATCGCATCTGATGCGGTGGATCTGGGCAAGTATGCCGATATCAGTGCGGTTGCACTGGTCGGTGGCATGGATTACGAGAAGCAGCGTTCTGAGCTGCGTGAGCGCCCAGTGGATATTCTGGTGGCGACGCCTGGGCGACTGATCGATTTCGTACGCTCCAAGGAAGTGGATCTGTACAACGTTGAAGTGCTGGTGCTGGATGAAGCCGATCGCATGCTGAGCATGGGCTTTATACCCGATGTGCGTACCATTATTCGCCAGACGCCGCGCAAGGGCGAGGATCGTCAGACCTTGCTCTACAGCGCCACTTTCTCCGACGATATCATGAGCCTGGCGCAGCAGTGGACCGTGGATCCGGTGCGGGTGGAAATCGAACCTGATCGCAAGACGACTGACAATATCAGCCAGACCGTATTCCTGGTGTCCAGCAGTCAGAAGTATCGTCTGCTGCGCAACTACATCCGTGTCAATGGCATTGAGAAGGTCATAGTGTTTGGCAACCGTCGTCATGAAACCCGTGCCCTGGCCGAGAGGCTCGAGAAAGATGGTTTGCGCGCGGCGCTGATGTCCGGCGAGATCCCGCAGAACAAGCGCTTGCGTACGCTGGAAGATTTCCGCAGCGGCAAGATCCAGGTACTGGTGGCCACTGATGTGGCGGGACGTGGCATTCATATCGACGGTGTGACCCATGTTATTAACTACCAGTTGCCGGAAGACCCGGAAGATTACGTACACCGCATCGGCCGTACTGGTCGCGCCGGCGCCATCGGTGCCTCGGTGTGCTTTGCCTGTGAAAACGACTCTTTCCTGATTCCGGAAATTGAAGTGGAAACCGGTGTGAAAATGAACTGCCTGCATCCTGATCCTGAGCTGTTGCTCGATATCATGCCGGTGGCGGCTCCTGCGGCAGAAGCAGCAGAGGAAGTACTTGCCACTGATGCGGTTGATGCTCAGGAGCAAGTTTCGTCTGAGGTTTCGTCTGAAGTCTCATCTGAAGAGCTGGTTGCTGAAGCTCGGTCGCAAACCCCCGTCGATGAGATAGCTGCGGCGCCGACTGCGCAGGGCTCTGTCGAAGCAGGGCCGGCTGCAGAATCTGACCAGGTTGACCAGGTTGATCAGGCTGACGAGGTTGCAGAGACCGAGTTGGTTGCAGATGCTGACAAGGTGGCTGAGATCCCGGTCGCTCAGGATGATCTGAAGCTGGCCGTGTTGCCGCAGGCTGATATGGGTACCAACGAAGGTGCTGAAGAAAGTGCCAAGATCCTGGTCGATGCTGCCGACGAATCCGGTGCCACGCCCAGGGTTTGATTGCCAGGGCGCCGGCTTCCCGTCGGCGCCGTTGATTGCATCACGGCATCACTGCGTTGGCAGTGTGCCCAGGCACAGTCTAATTTCAGGGAGTCTTGATCAATGAAGGGTGCGATGCGAGTAACCGTGTTGGGCGGCGGCAGTTTTGGTACTGTGCTGGCCAACATCATGGCGGAAAAAGGCATCCAGGTACGGCTCTGGATGCGTGACGCACAACAGGTCGAGAGCGTTCGTCAAAACCGCGAGAACAGCAAATACCTGCCGGGCTATCCGCTGGCGGCTACGCTTGAGGCGCATACGAGCCTGGAAGACGCGCTGAGCGGTGCTGAACTGGTGTTTGTGGCTATTCCCAGCGGCGGTTTTCGCGCTGTAGTGCATGAAGCCAGAGCCTATATGGTGCCCGGTCAAATGGTCGTCAGTACCACCAAGGGTATCGAGGCAGGCACTTTCAGTATGATGAGTGAAATCCTCGCCGATGAGCTGCCAGATGCCCGTATAGGTGTTCTGAGCGGGCCCAACCTTGCCAAGGAAGTGGCGGCGAAGCAGCTCACGGCGACGGTTATTGCCAGTGAAAGCGAGGCGTTGCGCGAACTGGTGCAGAAAACGCTGCATACGGCCTATTTTCGAGTTTATGCCAGTACCGATATGTATGGTGTTGAGCTGGGTGGCGCACTGAAAAATATTTACGCCATAGCCGCGGGCATGAGTAATGCGCTGGGCATGGGGGAAAATACCCGCAGCATGCTGATGACCCGCAGTCTGGCGGAAATGAGTCGCTTTGCCGTCAGCATGGGTGCCAATCCACTGACCTTCCTTGGGCTTGCGGGTGTGGGAGATCTTATTGTCACCTGCATGTCACCGCTGTCGCGCAATTATCGGGTCGGCTTTGCTCTTGGTGAGGGCAAGACGCTGGAGCAGGCCGTTGAGGCGTTGGGTGAAGTTGCAGAAGGGGTCAACACCCTGCATCGCGTCAAGGATAAGGCTGATCAGCTGGAAATTTACATGCCTCTGGTCGCCGGCCTCTACGAAGTGGTGTTCAACCATGCACCGGCCGCGGCGGTGGCGAAGATGCTGATGCTCAATGAGCAAAGCAGTGATGTCGAGTTTGTCCTGCCCCGCAGCTGATAGCCTCGCGGCTGAGCGGTTCGTATCGCGCAAGCGCTTACCCCGGGTGTTAAACGTCGGCGTCAGCGGTAATGCCTTAGGCGTCAGGCTTCACATGAAAAGCAGAGGTGGGTCATGCAGCTTTTTATCATGCGTCATGGCGAGGCGGCCTGGGATGCTGCCGTAGATGCCGAGCGCAGCTTGACGCCGGCGGGCACGGCAGCAGTGCGGTCGATGCTGGCAGCCCACAAGGATCAGCTCAAAGGTATCAGGGCTATTGTTTCAAGCCCGTACCTGCGGGCACGCCAGACCGCAGCGCAGGCGGCAGAGATATTGTCAGTGCCGATACTGGTGCCTGAGGCGGCCTTTGTGCCTGAGTCACCTGCCGCTGATGCGCTGGTGCAGCTGGAGCAGCTTCCCTGGCAGGGCCTGCTGCTGGTGGCACATCAGCCGTTGGTAGGTAATTTGATCACGACTCTGGTGGCGGGAGATGCCCGCTATGCAGAACCCATGGATCCTGGCGCGCTGGTAATGCTCGAACTCGACTGGCCGGCAGCAGGTCTTGCGCGTCTGGTCACAAAGCTGAACGTCTGAGCTTTAATACTGCAGACGTCGCTATCCTTGTCCGGCCTCTGCGCTACGTCTTCTATCCCCACTTTCACTGCCTGTTTGTCTGTCAGCATCGGGCAAAATTCTCAGCTTTGGTATTACTGCGGCTCAATCGCCGCTGCCGGTCAGGCCGGCGTTGTCCGCCTGGGGGCTGCGGGCGGCCTGCTTGGCCGCCAGTTCCTTAAGGTGGCTATCTATGTCGCCGGCTTTAAGTGCCACTAGGGCTTGTTCCAGGCGACCGTTATGGCGGTATATGTAGAGCCCGCGCTCCAGTGCTTGCTGCGCCCGCTGATGATCTCCGATATGCACATAAGCGCCGGCGAGATCGTAGAACAGCTGAGTGTCAGGGGTGCGCTGCAGGTATTCCTTAGCCCAGGCGATAAAGCTCTTACTGTTTTGTTTGTCGTCCAGGCTATATCCAATATGCAGCGATTCCTTCATCAGCAGATAGGTGGCCTGATTGGAGAAGTAAAGGTTGTTAATCGCGGGCTGGAGAAATTCGGAATACTGCCCGCGGCTCTTCATGTAATTGACGATGCCTGTGTTGGCCACCAGGCTGTGCAGCAAGAAGGTCGAGCCTGCCACCGGCATGATCAAGAGCAGGCCCGTGCAGAGGCCGTGTGCCGCCCGGGATAGCTTGAGGCCAAGGTATGCCGGACGCAGGCTGAAGGTCAGGTAGAGCAGGAATAACAGCAGGAACCAGTGGGGCGACGAGATATAAAATGGCAACTCGACCTGGGTGTGCAGCGCTATGGGCAGCAGCATGCCGGCCAGTAGCAGGCCGCGTTGCGAACCCAGGCGTACCAGGCGCCAGGCGATAGCGCCGGCGCAGAGCAGGATTCCGGCTACGGCCACAAGACCGCCTTCTACCAGCCAGAACAGTACCTCGTTGTGGGGGTGGGTATAACGAGGGCCCAGGTCAAGGTCAGGGTGATCATCTTGAAATTTGCCGCGTTCCTCCTGCCAGACGGTCTGAAAGCTGCCTAGGCCGTGTCCGAACATTGGTGCAGTGGCGATGGTATCCAGCGATATTTCATAAATCGAAAAGCGTATGTCGGCCTGGCCGCCCTGTTGCAGTCGTTCGATCTTGTTTAATGCTGAAGCTGACCCCTTTTCGACCTTTTCTGACAGCAGAAAGCTTGAACCCAGTAACAGCGATACTCCCAGCGCCAGGGCGATGCCCTTGTGCTGGCGCAGGAAGTGGCGTCGTCCAGCGAGCGACATCAGCAGGCCCAGGGCACCGCCCAAAAGGCCTACACGGGAGCCGGTTGACAGCAGCACACCGCTGCATAGTACCAGGCCGGCATAGGGCAGGATGCGAATCAGCCAGGGTGCATGCAGGGCGCCCGGTCGGGTCGCGAGATAGACTGCCACGGGGAGGCCTGTGGCCAGATAGCTTGCCGCCAGGTTGATCTGCTGAAAAATGGCGATGGGTTGGCTGTTACTGGCGATCGGCACCAGGACGCTGAAAAAAGGTAGCTGTTGCAGCTGAACCCAGCCGATCAGGGCCTGTAGCATGATGCCGCAAAAAATCAGAGCCAGAGCCAGGTCCTCATGCCTGCGCTGCAGGCGAAACTGGAACAGGGCAATAAAGAATCCGAAGCCCCCTAATACGTAGCCCAGACGCATCAGCCATTCGGACGGATTGTTAACGCCGGTAACAAAACCGCTGATCAGAAAGCCAGCGGGCAGGGCAAAGAGGGCGAGTGCATAGCGCGGCAGCACCAGCTGTAGCCTTCGCAGCGCAAACAGCAGGCCTGTGGCAATGACGAAAAGTGCCGCGATCCAGGTGGAGGCGTTGTAGGGTAAATGCAAGCCTTCGCCGCCCATGTTTTGCTGATAGTACAGCGGCGCGGCCAGTGCCAGCAGGCTGAACAGAACAAAAAACAGCGTTTGCGGACGCCGCATTGATGGATCCCGTTCGAGCCTGAACGTAAAGGGCGAGGTGCGTGTGGCGCTGGAGTTAGGCGGCATGGAGCTTTCCTGGCTGAATGGCTAGCAGCCTTTCGGACTAGGCCGATCGTAGCGAGGGAAAGACCGATTTACAGCAATTCTGAGCTCTTTTGAGGCGAATAGTAGTTCTATTTAACAAAAAAAGAGTACATAAAATGATCAAATTCGGCTTTTTCGCAGCAGATCAATACTAAGTCTGACAGGCTGGCTAGGTGATGGTAACGCATTTCGCTATGCTGGGCGCATTCTGCACGGACAAAAAGGATGAAGCAAAGCGAATGTATAGTTGCCGAAATTTTGAAGTGCACGGACGCCGCCTGGCCGTCATGGAGTGGGGTGATTCGTCTGCGGTGCCTGTGATCGCGTTGCACGGCTGGCTAGATAACGCAGCTACCTTCATGCAACTGGCACCGCTGTTATCGGGTGTGCGCCTGATTGCCATCGATATGGCCGGCCACGGCGCGTCGGGGCATCGCCCGTCAGGTTCGCCCTACTATATCTGGGACAATGTCGCGGACGTGCTGGCTGTTGCCGATCAGCTTGGCGTTGCGCGTTTCAGTGTGCTCGGGCATTCGATGGGTGCAGGTGTGGCGATGATGCTGGCAGCCTGTGTACCTGATCGGGTGGCGCAACTGTTTCTGATCGAGGGGTTGGCGCCGCTGGTGTACGAGGCTGAGAAACTGCCGAGCCTGATGGCTGAGGCGCTGAACAAGCAGCGGCGGCTCGGGCGCAGGACGCTGCGCCCCTATGACAGCTTCGAGCAGGCAGTTGAGGCGCGGGTCAATGGTCGCTGGCCTGTAAGTCGAGAGGCAGCGCAGTGGCTGGTGGAACGGGGGCTTGAACGTTGCTCCGGTGGCTGGCGCTGGCGCAGTGATTCTGCCTTGCTGCTGCCCTCTGTGGTGCGGTTGAGCGAGGCCCAGGTTGAAGCTTTTCTGCTGGCTGTCAGGGCGCCGGTGGAGCTGGTGCTGGGGGATGAGGGTATTGACCCTGCGCGCATGCAGCGTCTGTTGCCGTTGCTGACGGATGCGCGGCTGCATGTGTTGGCGGGCAATCATCATCTGCACCTGGAGGCGGGTGCCGCCGCAGAGATTGCTACACTGATTATCAATAGCTTGCGAAAACCCTGTATGCATTGAATAGGTGCGCGGGTCCGCTTTAAGGTAGCGGCGGGTGTTAATGTGAGCGCTTTGGCGTTTGGCTTGTTGATCCTCTGGCGGCCGGGCTTTAGGCTGCGCCTGTAGCTTTTCGCGCTTCAATGCCGCAGGGTGTGGGGTAACAAGGTGCTGCGACCACCGCCGCAACCGGTCTGTATGTTGAATTGAATGGAGTCTGACCGTGCTGAGAAAAACCTGTGTGATGCTGGCTGGCCTGTTACTGTCCTGTGCCGTTCTGGCGGAGCCGGATGTTGAGGGGGCGTCTGATTTTGGGCAGTTCAAGCGCTTCCCGCTGTCCTGGATCGAGAGCTATCAGCAGAGGCCGACGCCGGAGTATCTGTTGATGCTGTCCGAGCTCAAAAAGGCCAACAATATTGTGGTGGCTGACAAGCGCAAAGCGCTTGAGGGCGAACTTACCCGCATTACTTATCGTATTCCCGATACGCATCAGCCCAGCGATGCCTTCGAGCATTTCCGTGCCCAGTTGATGACACAGGGCGCCGAGGTGCTGTTCCAGTGCAAGGGGCGGGACTGTGGCAGCAGTCATTACTGGGCCAATGATTTTTTCGGTATTGCACAGCTTTACGGATTGGATCGTACCCAGGTTTATATGGCGGCGCGTCTGGGGACCGATTACCTGGCGCTCTATGCCGTGCAACGTGGCAACAGGCGCGTGTATCTGCAACTTGATGTCGTGTCTGTCACCGGTGGCAGTGAGCTGGTACAGCAGCTAAAGGCGGCGGGTTTTGCGACCCTGCCGATGGATCCGGCCACGCCGCTGGATGTGGTTGACCCGCTGGTGCAGCTGCTGGCGGAATTCGAACCTGCCGAGGCGTTCTGGCTGGTGCTGCATCAGCAGGGGAGCGATGCGCAGGAGGCACTCGCGCAATCCGGAGCCATGGCGCAGCAGATCGAGACGGCTGTGCGCAGTGCCGGTGTTGAAAATGTACAGGGCTTTGGCGTGGGGCCCTTGGTGCCAACGGTACTGGCGGGCCGAAAGGGGGCGCTGGTCGTGATTCGATCCGCGGCGCAGTAATGGAACGCAAGGTCAGCGTTTCCCTGGCGCTGGGCAGTGGCGGTGCCCGAGGTTACGCCCATATCGGGGTGATCGAGGAGCTGGTACGTCGCGGATACCATATCAAGGCGATCGCCGGCAGCTCGATGGGTGCGCTGGTGGGGGGCATGTATGCTGCCGGTGCGCTGGAGCCCTATCGGGACTGGGTGTCGGGCCTGACGCGAATGGATATTCTGCGCCTGATGGATGTGACTTTCAGCCGCGGTGCCATTCGTGGCGACAAGGTGTTTGCCAGGCTGCGTGAGTTTGCGGGGGATCCTGATATTGAAAGTCTGCCGCTGAGCTTTACTGCCGTGGCGACGGATTTGTCACACCAGAAGGAAGTCTGGTTTCAGAAAGGCTCACTCATGAGCGCTATTCGTGCATCGGCGGCGGTGCCTGGTTTTTTTACTCCAGTGGTGACCGATAACCGCGTGCTGGTGGATGGCGGCGTGCTGAATCCGCTGCCCATAGTCCCGACCGTCGCAGCCCATGCCGACCTCATAGTGGCTGTTGATCTGAATACCAGTCGTTACCGTTTGCCTGTGGTGGATATGCCACAGAATGCCTTTCTGGATCATAGCGGTCATGGTGATGATGGCGAACTTCAATCCGAAGTTTCGGTCGCTGCAGGTGGCGCTGCGGCCAATGGTACTGGCGAAAAGGCGCGTTTTGGCGGGCGGTTCGATATTCTGCTGAGCTCGGTGGAGGTGATGCAGAGTGCGCTGAGTGAATACAAAATTGCGGGTTATCCACCGGATCTGAGTATTACTATTCCCAAGGAAGTCTGCAGTTTCTATGAGTTTCACCGCGCTGAGGAGTTGATCGAAATTGGCCGGCAGATAGCGCGGGAGCGGCTATCTGCGATGGAGCAGGGCAGGCTGACGCTGTCCCATGGCTGATCGCTGATCTAAGCTGTGTCTGTTAGCTGCGAATGAGCGACATGAATTCGTTGCGAGTGGCCAGGCTGTCTCGAAACGAACCCAGCATCATCGAGGTTTTCATGCTGGCGTTCTGCTTCTCGACACCGCGCATCATCATGCACATATGCTGGGCCTCAATCACCACGCCGACTCCGGCGGCGTTCGTCACCTGCATTATGGCCTCGGCGATCTGTTTGGTCATGTTTTCCTGAATTTGCAGCCTGCGGGCAAACATGTCGACGATGCGGGCGATTTTGGAGAGCCCTATCACGCGGCCCTGGGGTATGTAGGCTACATGGGCCTTGCCGATAAAGGGCAGCAGGTGGTGTTCGCACATGGAGTAGAGCTCGATGTCCTTCACCAGCACCATTTCGCTGTTGTCCGATGGAAAGAGTGCGCCGTTGACCACAGTGTCCAGTGATTGCTCGTAGCCGCGGGTAAGAAATTTCATGGCTTTGGCCGCCCGCGCTGGCGTGTCCTTAAGGCCCTCGCGATTGATATCTTCTCCCAGTGCCTCAATGATCCGTGCGTATTCCTGTTCCATGCTGCCTCCCGGGACCCGTATGATCTGTCGCTGCTATCAGCTATCAGGGTAAACCACTTTTCCCGCTCTTGCGTTTTAGCAGTACATAGAGCGCGCCGGTGCCGCCATCTTTCGGCTGGGCCGAGCAGAACGCCATGACGCCGTGGAGCTGGCGTAGCCAATCGTTGACCAGCGATTTGAGAATCGGGTGGGCGCCGGCCTGGGAGTAGGCCTTGCCATGCACCACCAGCAGCACGCGCACCTGTTGGCGCAGGCCATCGTGGATAAAGCGGCACAGTTCGTCCCGCGCCTTATCTACTGTCATGCCATGCAGATCGAGCCCCTGTTCCCAGGGAATATGTCCCTTGCGCAGGCGTTTCATCAGGCCAATCTGGATGCCGGGGGCGGCGAAGAGCAGTTCATCGCTGGACTCGACGATCTCGGCGGCTTCGCTGGAAAGGCCGTCGATAACCTGTCGGGTTTCACGGGTGGCGGCGGCGCGCTTGTAGTCAAGGCTCTGCTGATCGGAGGCTGGACGGCCGATATCGGCGCGGTCGTGCTGGTGACGATTCACGTCCTGCATCAGGTTTTCGAATGAAATCACTGAGTCATCAGCGGGAAGCTTGTGGTCTGACATGGCGTCACTTCAATATTTTCATTAACATAGGCGCCTTTGGAGCACCGCTTTGGATATTGGGTCTGAGCGCTGTGGTCGCTATGGTGCGGCACAAACTCCCCTCTATTATCGGTTTTGGAATGAGCATCGATCAAGAACAGGTTGTAAATGAGCTGTATACGATACGTGATTTTGTCCGCTGGAGTCTGAGTCAGTTCAGTCGCGAGCAGGTATTTTTCGGTCACGGCACGGACAATGCGTGGGATGAAGCGGTTCAGCTGGTGCTGGGGGCCATTGATCTGCCCTGGGATACCAATCCTGCGGTGATGGATGCGCGCCTGACGTACGGTGAGCGCAAACGCGTGGTGGAGTTCCTGCGCCTGCGCGTCGAAGAGCGCAAACCCTTGCCTTATGTAATCGGTGAGGCCTGGTATCTGGGCATGCCATTTTATGTCAACGAGAACGTGCTGATACCGCGTTCGCCCATTGCCGAGCTGATACAGGCGCGCTTTTCACCCTGGCTGCGGCCTGGGCCTGTTGAACGTATTCTGGATCTGTGCGCCGGCAGTGGCTGCATTGGTATTGGCTGTGCCGACGTATTCGAGGAAGCCGAAGTCGACCTTGTGGATGTGTCTGTCGAGGCGCTGGAAGTGGCGGCACGCAATGTTACCCGCCATGGACTGGAAGATCGCGTCAATGTGATCCAGAGCGATCTGTTCAGTTCGTTGCAAGGACGCAGCTATGATCTGATTGTCAGCAATCCGCCCTATGTGGATGCGGCCGACTATGCTTGCATGCCGGCCGAGTTTGGTCACGAGCCCGAACTGGCGCTGACCTCCGGCGAAGATGGGCTGGACATTACCCGCAATATCTTGCGCCAGGCCTGTGAGTTTCTGCGCGAAGACGGCCTGCTGGTGGTGGAAGTCGGCAACAGCGAGGTGCACCTGATGGCGGAATTCCCCCAGGTACCACTGATCTGGGTTGAGCTTGAGCATGGCAACGGTGTCTTTGCGATCACGGCCAAAGACCTGCGACAGTACCGCGATTTCTTCTGAGGCTTTGGCTGCTGCGCCTGGCAGTCTGTCGGACAGGCTGCTAACAGGCCAGGAGACGCAGAGTACGTTTAATTTATCACCAGGCGCGGCCAGGGTTGTCGGTTTTTAACCGGCAGCGGGGCAGTGTCCGGGTTTGCTGTGACAGGAACACATATGTCTGGAAATAGTTTCGGTAAGCTGTTTACGGTGTCCACCTTTGGCGAAAGTCACGGTCCGGCACTGGGGTGTGTGGTCGATGGTTGCCCGCCGGGAATCGAACTGTGTGAGGCCGACCTGCAGGGCGACCTGGATAGGCGCAAGCCTGGCACCTCGCGCCACACTACGCAGCGGCGCGAGCCCGATCAGGTGCGCATTCTCTCCGGTGTTTTCGAGGGTCGTACCACAGGCACGCCCATCGGGTTGCTGATTGAGAACACCGATCAGCGCTCCAAGGATTACTCCAATATCGCGGATACTTTCCGTCCGGCCCACGCTGACTATGTCTACAGCCACAAGTACGGCTTTCGCGATTACCGCGGTGGCGGTCGTTCTTCTGCGCGGGAAACCGCTATGCGCGTGGCGGCCGGCGGCATTGCGCGCAAGTTTCTTGCCAGCAAGGGTATCGAGGTTGCCGGATACCTGAGTCAGCTTGGGCCCATTCGCATCGATGAGCAGCGTTTTGACTGGGCAGAGGTTGCCCGCAACCCGTTTTTCAGCCCGGATGCCGAGGCTGCCGCGCGCATGGAAGTCTACATGGATGAACTGCGCAAAGAGGGCAACTCCATTGGTGCACGCATTTCAGTGGTTGCACGCAATGTGCCCGTGGGGCTGGGCGAACCGATCTTTGACCGGCTGGATGCGGATCTGGCCCATGCCCTGATGAGCATCAATGCCGTCAAGGGTGTTGAGATCGGTGATGGCTTTGCCGTGGTGGAGCAGAAGGGTACCGAGCACCGTGATGAGATGACGCCCGAAGGGTTTCTGTCGAATCACGCTGGCGGCGTGCTGGGCGGAATTTCCACCGGACAGGACATTATTGCCCATATAGCGCTCAAGCCGACATCGAGTCTGCGTCTGCCGGGGCGCAGCATCAATGCCCAGGGAGAAGCGATTGAGGTTGTTACCAAGGGGCGGCATGACCCCTGCGTTGGTATCCGTGCGACACCCATCGCCGAGGCCATGATGGCCATAGTGCTGATGGATCACTACCTGCGGAACCGTGGGCAGAACGCGGACGTCACGACAAGCGTGCCTGTTTTACGCTAAAAGAGCACCGCCAGAGGCTGTCTGGTGTTTTGAGAGAGCGGTCGCCGGCGGCGGCCAAAGCAATCGTATTAAAGGGTTTTGCAAAGAGATGACTTCGAATTACGCCGAAAAACTGTATGACGGCTATGGCCAGAGCTTTGAGATTGAAGAAGTGCTGTTTGAACAGCAAACCGACTCCTGGCATCTGATCATTTTCCGCAACAAGAAATTCGGGACAGTGATGGCGCTGGACGGCATCATTCAGACCACCGAAAAAGATGAGTTCGTCTACCACGAGATGCTGACCCATGTGCCGCTGATTGCCCATGGTGCTGCCAAGCGCGTGCTGATTATCGGTGGTGGCGATGGCGGCATCCTGCGCGAAGTCCTGAAGCATCAGGGCGTTGAACATGTGACTCAAGTCGAGATTGACCAGGCCGTGATCGACATGTGCAAAACCTACCTGCCGAATCACTCCCAGGGCGCCTTTGATGATGCCCGTGCCAATATAGTGATTGCCGACGGTATCGAGTTTGTGCAGCAGACCGACGAGAAGTTCGATGTCATTATTTCCGACTGCACCGACCCTGTCGGACCCGGTGAAGTGCTGTTCTCCAGCGCCTTCTATGAAGGCTGCAAGCGCTGCCTCAACGACGGTGGTGTCTTTGTGGCGCAAAATGGTGTGGCTTACATGCAGGTAGAGGAAGTGTTGACGACCCGCCGTCGCCTGAGCCCGTACTTCAAGGATCAGACATTCTACTGTGCCGCGGTACCGACCTATATTGGTGGCAACATGACCCTGGCCTGGGGCTCGGATAACGCCAGTCTGCCCTCGCAGCCGCTGGATTTGATCGAGCAGCGCTTCGCAGCATCGGGTATCAAGACCCGTTACTACAATCCGGCGATGCACTGCGGCAGCTTTGCCTTGCCACAGTTTGTTGTTGATGCCCTCAAGGACGCCTGATAGCGTTCCTTGCTGCGGGTCCCCCGTTGGTGGGGATTCGCAGTCAATGCGTTACCTGAATGCTTCAGTGGGCTGCTCAGGCCCTGGCAGGCAAGTTTGGCACTAATGTCTGAGCCCATTCCCTACCGGCGCTTGTCCGGTTTCTATTTTTTCTATTTCGCGCTGCTTGGCGCCATAGTGCCCTACTGGCCGTTGTATCTTAAAAGCCTTGAATTTGATGCCCGCACCATCGGTATGCTGATGGCTATTGTGCAGGCGTCCCGTATTCTGGCGCCCAATATCTGGGGCTGGGCGGCGGATCGAACAGGGCGGCGTATCGAGATTGTGCGCTTTGGCAGTGGCATGACGGCCCTGGTGTTTCTGGCGATTTTTTGGCAAGACAGCGCTGCGGGCATTGCCTGGGTCATGTTGGCTTTTTCGTTTTTCTGGAATGCGGTGCTGCCGCAGTTCGAGGTGATTACGCTGCGTCATCTCGGCGCCCAGCGGGCCCGTTACAGCCAGTTGCGGCTCTGGGGCTCCGTGGGCTTTGTGTTGACCGTGGTGGTGCTGGGCTGGGCGCTGGATTTGATTGGCATCGATTGGCTGCCCTGGATCATGCTGGGGCTGATGCTGCTGATCTGGTGCACGAGTCTGCTGGTCGGTGCGTCTGCGCAGGGTACGCGGGAAGCCGCTCAGGGGGAGGGTTTTCTGCACAGGTTGCGCAACCCTCAGGTGATGGCGTTTTACGGTATCGTGTTTTTGGTGCAGTTTGGGCACGGTCCCTATTACGCCTTTTACAGTCTGCTGCTGGAGAGTCTGGGTTACAGTCGCGGGCAGATAGGGCTGCTGTGGGCGTTGGGGGTCATCGCCGAAATTCTGGTGTTTGCCATCATGCACCGGCTGATCGGTCGCTTTGGCATCCGTACTCTGATGCTGATCAGCCTCTGGCTCTGTGTGCTGCGCTGGTTGCTGATCGCCTGGGTACCTGACTGGTTGCCGTTCATGCTGCTGGCTCAAGTGCTGCATGCTGCGACCTTTGGTTGCCTGCACGCGCTGGGTATCAGTCTGGTACAGCAGTACTTTTCAGAGCGTTCGCAGGGGCAGGGGCAGGCGTTGTTTTCGAGTCTGGGCTTTGGTGCCGGTGGCGCAGCAGGGGCCCTTGCTGCGGGTTTGCTCTGGGATACCCAGGGTTCCGCAGTCGCTTTCATGACTGCAGCTGCAGCAAGTCTGGTGGCGATCATGCTGGCAATAATCTGGATTCGTCCGGAAAAACTGCAGCAAAATGAGCGTTAGATTTGTATTGCAGTGCAGTTATACTATAAATTCAGCTTGGTCGATCGATCTCGGGGACAGTATGAATTTCAAGATTGATGTAGATATGACGCCGGATGAAATGCGCCGGATGCTGGGACTGCCGGATATTGCAGGCTTTCAGCAGGAAATGCTCGACCAGATACGCGAACGTATGGCATCAGGGGCGGATGGTTATGATCCGCTGACCCTGTTCAAGCCCTACATGACCGGTGGTCTGGGTTCGATGGAGGCGCTGCAGCAGATGATGCTGAAGATGATGACTAATTATAAAGGTGCGTCTAAGGAAGCCGGGAAAGCTTCTGACTGATGTTGAGGTCGGATCGCGAATGAGTGAAAGCAACGAGAGAGTGGGTGCCTTGCGCATACTAAGAAAGTATACCAACCGTCGACTTTACGATACGTCAAAGAGTTGTTACGTGACGCTGGAAGACGTCAAGCTGCTGGTACTTAGCGGTGAGGCGTTCCAGGTGCAGGATTCCAAAACCGGCAATGATCTTACGCGCAATATTTTGCTGCAAATCATATCGGAGCAGGAAGCTGAAGGTCACGGTACTTTGCTGACCAATCAGGTGCTGCAGCAGCTGATCCGTTTCTACGGTGACAGTATGCAGGGCATGATGAGTCAGTATATCGAACAGAGTGTCGGGGCCTTTCTCGAGCATCAGGATCGTATTCGCGAGCAAATGCAGAACATGATGGGCGTGGCCAATCCGCTGACGGTGATGAACCGGCTGGCGGATCAGAACATGGCGATGTGGAATATGTTCAAGCCGGGTGGTCGTAACGCCGACGGCGTGGAGGCAGCGGGCGAGGCCGAGAAGCCAAAGCCGGCTGCTTCCAGCAAGCCAGACAAGTAAGTCGATAGAGAGTAGTCGACTGATCTGATTGCGATCTCTGAGGAATCAAACCGCCGCTTTAATGCGGCGGTTTTGTGTCCGCATGTCTGGCATGGCGTTTAGCCGTCGCGCTGCAGCAGCCACTGAGCGATGTGGGGTGCCAGCAGATTTTGCGCACCTTTGCCGACGAAGATGCCAATATGGCCGGCGGCTATCGGCAGGGCTTCGTAGTCGCTGGACGATGTGAGATCGGCGAGCACAGTCGAGGCGGATGGTGGCACCAGGTGGTCCTGTTCGCCATAGATATTGAGCAGTGGCTGGTGGATCTTGTGCAGATCGACGGCCTTGTCACCGATGACGATCTGCCCCAGCACCAGCTTGTTCTGTTGAAAGAAATCCTGAATGAACTGTCTGAAGGCCTCGCCGGCCTGGTCCGGGCTGTCGTGTATCCATTTTTCCATGCGCAGAAAGTTGAGTGCCTTGCCCCGGTTCTGCAGCTGGTCGGGCATGCGCAGTTGCTTCTGAATGCCAAGGCGCATCGGCATCAGTGACTGGTAGGCGTCGTTAAGCATGCTGCCGGGGATGTTGCCGTAGGTTTCCACCGCAAGGTCGGCATCGACCTTCTGCGCCAGATGGCTCAACAGGTTGTCCGGGGTGTGGAAATCCACCGGGGTTACCAGTGTGATCAGGTTTCTTATTTTGTGTCCATGGATTGCGCTGTAACACAGGCTGAAAGTGCCGCCCTGGCAGATGCCCAGCAGGTTGATGCGGTCGTGGCCGCTGCGCTGGCGTACCTGGTCGACACAGTTGTCGAGGTAGTCATTGATGTAGTCATCCAGATCCAGATGGCTGTCGCCGGCATCCGGGTAGCCCCAGTCGAGCAGGTAAAGGTCGATCCCCAGAACAAGCAGCTTTTGTACCAGTGAACGGCGGGTATCCAGATCCAGCACGTAGGGCCTGTTGACCAGGGCATAGCAGATGAGCAACGGCGTTTGACAGCGTTTGGGGGCTTCGCTGACATAATGCAGCAAACGCAGTTTGTCCTGGCGGTAAATCACCTCGCAGGGGGTGGGGCCAACGTCCAGGGCGCGGATCTCGGTCAGGGTTTTGCAGCTGTCAACAAGCTTGCGGTGATGGGCCTGTACTTCTTCGCAGACCTTGTCGGGGTCCAGATCGATTCCCTTCATGCTTGGCGTTTCCTGCCGGTTGCTGGACGCGGGGCGGGCTTTCTGATTTCGCTGCGCAGCGCCTCGAGTTCTGCGCGCAGTGCCTGCATGGCAGTGTTGTCCGGCGCTGTGGCTGTCGCCTCGCGATCTTGCTGTTGCTTCTGCTGTAGTCGCAACTGGCGTACCTGCTTGCGAAGCACATGGGCTTCACGGCGCAGTTGCCGCAATTCATGTTGGGTGGCCAGGCCCGCGGTCTTTAGCCGCGCATCGCGCACCTGTTGGGCGAAGCGGTGCAGGCGCATGTGAGCGTTGGACAGACGCCCGTGGGCGGCCTGAAAGGCGGTGCCAAAGGCCTGCTGACGATAGGCGTGTTCATAGTGCTCGACCCAGAGGTCGTGCAGTCCTGCCAAAGATGTGACAGCGCTATCGGCCTGGGATAACTGAGTGCTGAGCGCGATGGCGCCCTGATGAGTTATCTCGCCTATCTGGCCCAGATACTGTTGCAGTGCCTGCTGGTAGTCCAGCAGCAGCTCTAGTGCCTCCAGGGCCTGGGCTCTGGCATCGCTGGCGGTTGCACCCGATGCAACAAAAAGCCGGCTGAGTGCCTCCAGGGCGGCTCCGTCGAGCAGTTGCTCTGCATCAATGCCCGATGCGTGCAGCAGGCTGGTGAGATTGTCCGGCAGTTTCCAGCTCTGGGTGGCATCCTGGCCCGCCTGTTGCTGCAGTGCATCTAGCCAGTGCTCGATGGTATCTGTCAGTGTCATCCCGGATGACGGGTTTTGCAGGGCCTTGAAAAAGGGCTCGGCATACTGGTTCAGCACAAGGATCTGGCCGGCGAGCTGGGCCAGAATGCGCTGCTGCGGCTCACCGCCCTTGTCACCATTGGGGGTGCTGTCCTTCAAAAAGTCGCCCCAGATCCCGTGCGCTGATAAGTCGTTGGCGGACAGTTGGGCCCAGTAGGCTTGCTGCTGTTCGAGCCACTTTTCCATCAGGGTACGAAAATCGTCGGTCAAAAGGTGTCTCCGGACGCCTTGCTGCGGATGCCCATATTAATACAGCCCTGTGGCCGTTATGAAGCAATGATGCTGCCAGAGTACAGTACTGGCCCTCCGCTGGCCTCCTCAGTTGCGTTTTCGCCCAGTTCACGCAGCATTTCCACAAAGCGGTGGGCGGCATTCGACAGTGTGCGGTCGCGGTGATAGATGTAGCCCAGCTGCCGCACTATGGGGGCCGACCCCAGGTCCAGCACCTTGAGATCCTCATCAATCAGTGACTGTGGCAGCAGGCTCCAGCCAAGGCCAATGCTGACCATCATGCGAATGGTGTCCAGATAGTTGGTGGACATGCCTACATGCAGGGCCAGATTGCGCTGTTCAAACTGTTCGGTAACCAGTTGGCGGGTAAATGTGCTGCTGCCGGGCAGTATGGCGCTGTAGTGTGTCAGTTCCTGCAGCGACAATTGTGTTTTTGTGGCCAGCGGGTGTTCTTTGGCAACGACGTAGTGCAGCGGATCCTGCCAGATGGTTTCTGAGCGGATGTTGGTGTGGGGGTTGGGGGACAGGGTGATAAGCGCGAGCTCCAGATCGCCCTTGAGTATTCCCTCAAAGGCGCGCTCGGACTCATCGAACTTGAGCTCCAGCGTCACTGTCGGGTAGCGCTGGCGATAGGCTTTCAAAATCGGCGGCAGGCGGTGCAGGCTAATGTGATGGCTGGCGGCCAGGCTTAGAGGGCCCTGTACCTCGCCAGATAAATTGCCGATCATGCGCCTGGCGTCGTCCAGCTCCAGCAGAACCCGATTGGCACGTGGCAGCAGTGCGCGTCCTGTCTCGGTCAGGCTGATATGGCGGCCGATACGATCGAACAGGCGGGTGTCGAGCTGGGCTTCCAGCAGGGAGATGCGTTTGCTGATCGCCGACTGGGTCAGAAATAGCTGGCTTGCGGCCTGGGAAAAGGAGCCGGTTTGGGCGACACAGACGAAGGCCTGCAGGGTATGGGTATCCATGGATCATGCTCGCAATAGACTGTTTGTCAGTTTATGTATTCCAGTTTGGAATTCAAACTATAAAAATAACGAATTTGTTTTATGTGAAGCACTGGCATAGGATGCGTCAATGTTGCTGCGGGCGAGTTCCGCAGAGAGTTGTCAGCCGATTTTGGAGGAGCGAAAAATGGCCGGTAAAACGCTGTATGACAAACTGTGGCAAGACCACCTCGTGCGCCAGAATGATGATGGCAGTGCGCTGATTTATATTGATCGACACCTGCTGCACGAAGTGACGTCTCCCCAGGCGTTTGAAGGCCTGCGCATCGCCAATCGCAAGCCCTGGCGCATTGATGCCAACCTGGCCACGCCTGATCACAACGTGCCGACCACGGAGCGCTCCAGCGGCGTGCAGGGCATTGCTGATCCGGTGTCGCGCATCCAGGTGCAGACGCTGGATGACAACTGCGAGTCCTTCGGCATTACCGAATTCAAAATGAACGACCTGCGCCAGGGTATTGTGCACGTTGTAGGCCCGGAGCAGGGCGCGACTCTGCCGGGCATGACTGTGGTCTGTGGCGACTCCCACACCTCGACCCACGGCGCCTTCGCAACGCTTGCGCACGGTATTGGTACCTCCGAGGTTGAACATGTGTTGGCAACCCAGTGCCTGATCACCAAAAAAATGGACAACATGCTGGTGCGCATTGATGGCCAGCTGGGTACAGGTGTTACTGCCAAGGATGTGATTCTGCATGTTATCGGTGTGATTGGCACCGCTGGCGGCACGGGTTATGCGATTGAGTTTGGCGGTTCGGCCATGGCTGGCATCTCGATGGAAGGGCGAATGACGATCTGCAATATGGCGATCGAGGCCGGTGCCCGCGTCGGTCTGGTGGCCTGTGACCAGATCACTGTTGATTATGTCAAGGGGCGTCCCTATTCGCCCAAGGGCGCCAACTGGGATCTGGCGGTAGACGCCTGGAAAAACCTGGTTTCCGATGTTGATGCGCAGTTCGATGCTGTGGTTCAGGTGAATGCGGCGGATATAGAGCCGCAGGTGACCTGGGGCACATCGCCGGAAATGGTCGCCGGTGTCAGTGGCAAGGTGCCCAATCCCGCGGCCCAAACCGATGTTACCAAGCGTGAAGGCTACAGCCGCGCGCTGCAGTACATGGGGCTGCAGGCGGATCAGGACATCACCGCGATTCAGCTGGATCGGGTGTTTATTGGTTCTTGCACCAACTCGCGCATTGAAGATCTGCGTGAAGCGGCTGCAGTCGTGAAGGGTCGCAAGGTTGCCTCGACCCTGAAGCAGGCGCTGGTAGTGCCGGGCTCCGGTCTGGTCAAGGCGCAGGCCGAGGCTGAAGGTCTCGATAAGATCTTTATCGATGCGGGTATCGAATGGCGCGAGCCTGGCTGCTCCATGTGTCTGGCCATGAACCCCGACAAACTGGGCGCGGGTGAGCACTGTGCATCGACCTCGAACCGCAACTTCGAAGGGCGTCAGGGCTTTGGGGGTCGTACCCATCTGGTCAGCCCGGCCATGGCGGCGGCGGCGGCAATTGCCGGTCATTTTGTGGACGTGCGTGAGTTCGTCAAACACTAAGCGCGAAGGAGACCCGCTATGAACAAGTTTAATTTGCATCAGGGCATCGTCGCACCGATGGACCGTGCCAACGTCGACACCGACCTGATCATCCCGAAGCAGTTTCTTAAGTCGATCAAGCGCAGCGGCTTTGGCCCCAACCTGTTTGATGAACTGCGTTACCTTGATGAAGGTCAGCCGGATCAGGACGCGAGCCAGCGTCCGCTGAACCCGGACTTCGTGCTTAATCTGCCGCGTTACAAGGGTGCAAGTGTTTTGCTGGCGCGCAAGAACTTCGGCTGCGGTTCAAGCCGTGAGCACGCCCCCTGGGCGCTGGAAGATTTCGGTTTTCGCGCCATTATTGCGCCGAGCTTTGCCGATATTTTTTACAACAACTGCTTCAAGAACGGCCTGCTGCCGATAGTGCTGGATGAGTCCGTGGTGGATGAGTTGTTTATCGAAGCTCAGGCCGTCGAAGGCTACGAGCTTGCCATCGACCTGGAGCGCCAGCGGGTCTGCAAGCCAGACGGCAGTGAAATCGAATTTAACGTTGATGGCTTTCGCAGGCACTGCCTGCTGAACGGGCTCGACGATATTGGCCTGACGCTGCAGTACGCCGATGATATTCATGCCTACGAGGCGCGCCGTAGCTCGGCAGCGCCCTGGCTGTTCGATACTACGAAATAGGAAATGTTCATGAGCAAGAAAGTTTTGATTCTGCCCGGTGACGGTATTGGCCCGGAGATCGTACGCGAAGCGCGCAAGGTACTCAGCTGCGTAAACAGCCAGTTTGATCTGGGGCTGGAAATCGACGAACAGCTGGTCGGCGGCGCCGCCATTGATGCGACAGGCAAGCCGCTGCCCGATGAAACCCTGGTTGCGGCCAGAGCTGCGGATGCCATTCTGCTGGGTGCCGTGGGTGGTCCCAAATGGGATGCCATACCGGATTTCGCCATTCGCCCGGAAAAGGGTCTGTTGGGCATTCGCTCTGCGCTGGGCCTGTTTGGCAATCTGCGCCCGGCCATTTTGTATCCACAGCTGGCCCATGCTTCCAGCCTCAAGCCTGAAGTGGTTGCAGGACTCGATATCCTCATCGTGCGCGAGCTGACCGGCGGTATCTATTTCGGCCAGCCCCGCGGTGTACGCATCAAGGACGGTGGTGTGCGCGAAGGCTTTAACACCTACGTCTACGATGAGAATGAAATCCGTCGTATCGGTCGTGTAGCGTTTGAAGCCGCGCGGGCGCGCAACAAGCGTCTGTGTTCCGTTGACAAGGCTAATGTGCTGGAAGTGACGGTGCTGTGGCGTGAAGTCATGATCGAGTTGTCGGCGGAGTACCCGGATGTCGAGCTGTCGCACATGTATGTCGATAACGCCGCCATGCAGCTGGTGCGTGCGCCCAAGCAGTTTGATGTGATGGTGACGGGCAACATGTTCGGCGACATACTGTCGGATGCCGCAGCCATGCTGACCGGCTCCATTGGCATGCTGCCCTCGGCATCGCTGGATGTAAATGGCAAGGGCATGTACGAGCCTTGTCATGGTTCGGCGCCGGATATTGCGGGCCAGGGTATTGCCAACCCGTTGGCAACCATCCTTTCAGTCGCTATGATGTTGCGTTACTCTCTGGCGGCGCCAGAAGCTGCAGATAAAATCGAGGCGGCGGTGAGCCAGGTGCTGGATCAGAATCTGCGTACTGCGGACATCATGTCCGCCGGCATGCAGGCGGTCAGTACGTCAGAAATGGGTGATGCTGTGTTGCGTGCGCTGAACGCCTGACCGGCGTCCCTTTTTCAGGGCAGCAAGAAGCCAGCCTGACACAGGCTGGCTTTTGTCGTTGGTTATCTTTCCAATCAGTGGGGAAAAGAATGAAACGTGTAGGTTTTGTAGGTTGGCGCGGAATGGTTGGTTCCGTGCTGATGCAACGCATGAGGGACGAGCGGGACTTCGATCAGATCGATGAGCCTGTCTTCTTCACCACTTCCCAGGTCGGCGAAGCTGGCCCGGATATTGGCAAATCCATCCCGGCTCTGAAAGATGCTCAGGACATTAATGAGCTCAAACAGATGGATGCGATTATTTCCTGCCAGGGTGGCGACTACACCAAGGATGTTTTCCCTCAGCTGCGTGCGGCTGGCTGGAAAGGTTACTGGATTGATGCGGCTTCGTCCCTGCGCATGGATGCCGACAGCCTGATCGTGCTGGATCCGGTGAACCTGAATGTCATCCAGGACGGCCTTAGCCGTGGCGTGAAGAATTTCATCGGCGGCAACTGCACCGTATCGCTGATGCTGATGGGTCTTGGCGGCCTGTTCAAGGCGGGCCAGATTGAGTGGCTGACCTCCATGACCTATCAGGCTGCATCCGGCGGTGGCGCGCGTCACATGCGCGAACTGATCAGCCAGATGGGGATCATTCATGGTTCTGTGGCCGATCAGTTGCATCCCTCCAGTGCCATTCTGGATGTCGACCGCAAGGTGGCGGAAACGCTGCGCAGCGGTCAGATGCCCACGGACAACTTCGGTGTTCCGCTGGCCGGTGGTCTGATTCCCTGGATCGACAGCCCGCTGGAAAACGGCCAGACCCGCGAAGAATGGAAGGGTTTTGCCGAAACCAACAAGATTCTGGGACTGTCGGCGCAGCCTATCCCCATCGATGGCACCTGCGTGCGTATCGGTGCCATGCGCTGCCACAGCCAGGCCTTTACCATCAAGCTGAAGCAGGATATCCCGCTGGACGAAATCGAAGGCATGATTGCCGATGCCAACGACTGGGTGAAACTGGTACCCAACGACCGCGAGCTGACCATGAGCGAACTGACGCCTGCCAAGGTCACAGGTACCCTGTCGGTGCCGGTGGGTCGTGTGCGCAAGATGAACCTCGGCGGTGAATACCTGAATGCGTTCAGCGTCGGCGATCAGTTGCTCTGGGGCGCGGCAGAGCCGCTGCGCCGCATGCTGCGGATCCTGATGGCCGACTAATCACTGCCTTTACGCAGTGGCACAATTTGAACCTGGCGCAGCACTGCTGTCGCCGGGTTTTTCGCCAGCCCGACATGTTCGGGCTGGCCTGCTTTTGGAGATGTGATGAGTCAGACCTATAACGTCGCAGTAGTTGGAGCGACCGGCCTTGTCGGTGAGGCCATGATCGAACTGCTGGAATCCCGTGGTTTTCCGGTTGAAAACCTGTACCCGCTGGGCAGTGATAACTCTGCCGGCGGTGTGGTTTACTTTAACGGCAAATCTCGCCGGATAAAAAATGTTGCCGATTTTGATTTCTCCCAGGTGCAGATAGCGCTGTTTGCGGCGGGCGCCGATGCCGCTGCTCAGTACGCCCCGGTGGCGGTCGAGGCGGGTGCCGTGGTCATCGACAACAGTTCCTGCTTTCGTGATGAACCCGAAGTGCCGTTGATTGTGCCTGAGGTGAACCCTGAGCGTATTCAGGATCACTGTGGCATTATCGCCAACCCCAACTGCTCAACGATTCAGATGCTGGTGGCAATCGCACCTATCTACCGCAGTGTCGGCATTCGTCGTATCAATGTTGCAACCTATCAGTCGGTCTCTGGCGGTGGTCGCAAGGCGGTTGAGGAGCTGGCGCGTCAGACGGCGCTGCTGCTTAATGGGCAGGATATCGATGTGCAGGTATTCCCCAAGCAAATGGCGTTCAACGTGCTGCCGCAAATCGACAGTTTTGACGATAGCGGTTACACGCGCGAAGAAATGAAGATGGTCAGTGAAACGCGCAAAATTCTCGAAGACGAGGATATAGGCGTGAACCCGACCTGTGTGCGTGTGCCGGTGTTCTTCGGTCACAGCGAAGCGGTGCATATCGAAACCCGCGAGCAGATCAGTGCACTGGAAGTGCGTGAAATGCTGCAGATGGCGCCGGGTGTTGAGGTCCTCGACGAAGCTGTCGACGGTGGCTGGGCCACTCCCGTGACCGAGGCGACGGGCAAGGATGCGGTATTTGTCAGCCGTATTCGGGAAGATATTTCCAGCGAAAATGGTATTGATATGTGGGTTGTGTCGGACAACCTGCGCAAGGGGGCGGCCCTTAATGCGGTACAGATTGCCGAGCTGCTGATCCAGTCGGGTCTGTAAAAATGGATTGAAAAGGGCTGCGGCCCTTTTTTTATGCATTTTTTTCTGGCGGGAGTAGCCTTGGTGTAACCCACCACATAGTCTGTTAAATCCAGGGTAAGTGGGATTGGCTCGGATTGAGTGGGAATTCGTGGGTGGGATTGTAGAGAATACGGGGGTTGTAGAAGGGTGGGTGCGGTCGAAGGGGTGAAAATTGCCGATTCAGGCAGTTTGTTAAAAGTACGCGAAAATGGCCTGATCGCACCAGGTGATTTGTGAATAAACAAAGAAGCCCCCAGGTCGCAATGGCCTGGGGGCTTCTTTGTTTAAATGGGGATTAAACGCAGTTTTTTTCGATGGCGATCTGGATGGTGATGTCGCCGTTGATGGTGATGCTGGTGTGGCGGCTGTGGTTTGCCGCTGGCTCACAGGCTCCCTGGTCGCCGAATGCAGCCTGTACGGCTCTGGCTATACGTTCGTCCATAACGCTCCCTATCTAGCTCCTACTCTCAAGAAGGGCAGTATTGTAGCGGTGCTGGGCTGTTTGTCACTGTCTTTAAAGATGTCGTAGAGCGCCAGGACGAGTTCGACCTTCTTTTGTGGCGCAAGCCGCAGCCTGTACTGTTCCATACCTTCCTCTACCGCTGTGAGCACGCTGGCGAAGATAGCGCGGTCGAAGTCGGCCGCCGCTGGCGTTATCGTCTCGCCTGCCTCCCCTGGCCGCATAGGGCCGTTCCCGGTAACTAGCCACTCCAGGTTTGTGCCCGTAGCCTTAGATAGGGCGATTAAGTTCAGCCTGGATGGGTCTGAGCGCCCATTTCGCCATTTTCGTACGACAGACTCTGATATTCCGGCCATTCGTGCGAGTTTTGTCGCACTGCCTGCCTGTTCAATAAGCCTTTCTATACGCGATTCGAACCCGTCACTTTCGGATTCGGAGAATGTGACCGTGACGTCACTTTTATTTTTGCTGGTCACTATCTTTGTAACCCTCTGTATTTACTGGATAAAAATATCTAGATCCTACTAATTCGCACGTTCGTAGAAAATGACCGCACGAATGTGTTGCAGATCGTCTGATCGTACGATATCTTTGTCCACATGAAGACATTACACACCCAAAAAAATGCCAGTCGCGCCAACGACTGGCATTACACAGAGATCGAGAGTGCGGTGAAGCGCCGTTTTGGCAGCTATGCCGGACTTGCCCGGGCCTGGAATGCGGAGCATCCAGACAACAACATCAGCCGGTACACGCTGGTCAAAAGCGCCCGACAGCGCCAGAGCGAACTGGGCGAGACCGTGATCAGCTGGGGCATTGAAGAGCCTGCTGCGGTGATCTGGCCGACACGCTATGACGAAGACGGGGCGCGCATTAAGTACCGCACTCGATCAGAGGCCAAGCATACCGCAGAAACGCCCGCTCGGCCCAGTAAAGCCGAGGTGTTTGATGCGGTCATGGGCATCAATGCGGAGGGCCGCAGTGATGACTAAAGAGTGGCTGACCGCAGACGAGCTGGCGGGCATTGAAGGACTGCCAGCTAGCAAAAGTGGCGTAATCCGTCGGGCGAAAAAAGACGCGTGGGTCAGTCGCCATCGTGCCAAGGGCAAAGGGCTGGAATATCAGCTTGATTCTCTGCCCATTGAGACCCAGCGCGCCCTTGCCAAAAGCGACGCCGAAACCGCCGCGCAGTCACCGATTGCGATACAGGCAAAAGCGACGGTTGCACTGGATAACCGCGCCCGCCAGGGGGCCTCGAAAGAGGCCCAATCCAGCGGCCTTAAACAGCTGATCAACCTGCCTGAGGTTCCGCGTCAGCGGGCCGAAGCACGGTTGCTGATTCTGCAGGCGGGCAAGGCCTTTGTGGCGCCCTACATACGCTCTCGCCAGCAGGTTGCAGGCGAGAAAGCCTTCGCCAAGGCCTACAGCACGCAGGATCTGACACTGCCGAGCTGGGTGTTTGAGACGGTGCCGACGGTGTCCTGGATGAGCCTGAGACGCTGGCAGAAGACGCTGGACGAAGACGGCGCCGCAGCGCTGGCCGGGCGCTACAAGAGTGCGGTGCAGAGCAAGATTGATGAGCAGCCCGACATGGGCAACTTCCTGCGGGCGATCATCACCAGCAAGCCGCATCTGGCGGGTAAAACCTGCCACCTGCGCGAACTGCTGGAAGTGCACAGCGCCAAGAACGGCATGGGCTGGGAGATCCCGAGCCCCTCCAGCATCCGCCGCTGGGTGGTGCAGTGGAGCGCCGATAACCAGGCCGCCATCGCCTATGTGACGGACCCGAACCGCTACAACAGCAAGTACCGCAGCGCGGTGGAGCAGGCCTATCCCTGGATGAGCCAGCCGAATGATATCTGGGAGTTCGACTCGACCCCGGTGGACGCAATGCTAAAGGAAGGGCGGCATTCGATTATCGCGGTGATCGACTGCTTTACCCGGCGGGTAAAGATGATAGTCAGCCCGACATCGGACTCCGAAGGCATCTGCCTGCTGTTGCGCAAGACCCTGCTCGACTGGGGCACGCTCAACGAAGGCGGCGTGGCCAAGACGGACAACGGCTCGGATTACGTGAGCCGGCGCACCACGGGCGTATTCAACCTGCTGGGCATCAATCAGGAGCGCGCCAACCCCTACAGCGGCTGGGAAAAGCCCTTTATAGAGCGCTTTTTCCGCACCCTGAGCCACAGCATTGTCGAGTTGCTGCCGGGTTATATCGGCCACAACGTGGCGGACCGCGAAGTGATTGAAGCGGCCAAGCATTTCGCCCAGCGGCTGGCTGAAAAACGCCGGCCCGAGGCTGAAAAAGAAGGCTTTAACCTGCGTTTAACCCGCGAAGAGCTGCAGGCGTTTCTGGATAACTGGCTGGATGCCTACTACCACCACCGGCCCCACCAGGGCGAGGGCATGAAGGGCATCACCCCATTCAAGAAGTACGCCGATTCCGGCTACAGCCCCTGGGCTGTGAGTGACGAAGGCGCGCTGGATGTGCTGCTGAACCGGGCCGGCACTGCGCGGGTGCTGAAAGGCCGCATCAAGTGTGGCGGGCTGGAATACAGCGCACCTGAGCTGATGGAACACGAGTGGAAGGGGCAGAAAGTGGAAGTGTTTCTGGACCCGAACGACGTGGGCCGGGCCTTTTTGTACCGCGAGGGCAGCTGGGATCTGCGGGTTGAGGCGGTGGATGTACGCATGATCGGCCAGGGCGTGAGCCCGGATGCGTTCCGCGCCAAGAAGCGCGAAGACGCCAAGGCGCTGCGCTCTTTCCGTCGCGAGATGAAGGAGCTAGCCAAGACCTTCGGCGTGGACGGGCTGCACCAGGATGCCATCGACCATTTCACCGACAAAGCCAAGGGCCTGGCGCTGTTCCCGCAGCCGAGCCGCGAACACAGCAACGAGGCCATTGCGGCGCTGAGCAAGACCGCCGATCGGCTGCGCAAGCCCACCGATCCGCAGTATTCCGAGGCCGAAATTGCGCATTTGAAGCGCCAGCGCGAGGCGATTGAAGCCAAGCAGGCGGCCGTGGCGCAGCAGCAGGGCCTGCAGGTACGCAACGAACACGACAAGGCGCGGCTGCTGGCCGAGCAATCGCTTGAGCGTGAGCTGAAACCGAGCGAGCTGGAGTACCTGGCGGATTACAAGCGGCATAACCGCTTTGGCGGGAAACAGATCGACGAAATCATGGCGCGCAAGCAGCACAAGAGTAGCTGAAGCGCGCCACGGGAGAGTGGCCAGAAGGTCACTATCAACGGGCCCCAACTTTTGCTGAGCGCGGGCCCGCCAAACATCAAGGAGAGTAGCAGATGAAAGCAATAGTCGCACCGGTGAAGAACGTGATCGCCACGCAGAATGCGTTCGATTCGCTCTACAACCGATCTTACGGGGTGCCCGGTATTGGGCTGATTCACGGGCCTACCGGCTTTGGCAAGACCACCTCGGTGGCCTACCTGTTCAACCAGGTCAACGGCGTGCTGGTGCGCGCCCGGGCCAACGATACATCGAGCAGCCTGCTGGGGCGCATCGTCTCCGAACTGGGGGCCCAGCCCATGCAGCGCAATGCCCGCATGGTGGATTACATCATCGAACAGATGAGCATGTACGAACGCCCGCTGTTCATTGATGAGGCCGACTACCTGATGGGGGATATCAAGCTTTTGGAGTCTATCCGCGACCTGTACGACGCCACCGAAGTGCCGGTGGTGCTGATCGGCATGGATCAGATCGCCAAGCGCATCAGCTCGCGCAAGCAGTTTTTCAACCGCATCAGCGAGTGGGTGGAGTTCCGCCCGGCGGATCTGGATGACGTGATGGTGATGGCCGATTGCATGCTGGAACGCGGCATCCAGGTGGAAGCCGAGCTGCTGGAGAAGCTGCGGCAATCCGCCAGTGGCGAGATGCGTCGCATCACCATTGGCCTGGCGCAGATCGAGAAGCTGGCCCGCGCCAATGAGCTGGATATCGTCACCATCGGCCACTGGGGGGATCAGCCCTTCCATGGCATGCGCCGGGCCGTGGCGTAGGAGGCTGAAACGTGAGTCAGGCACGACGCAAAGCGTGGACATGGATCGTTAATCAAGCGGATGAGGGCGATGCGGTGAGTCTGTTTACAGCGGTGGAGCTGGCCCATTCGGTGGGCATTGCGCGAGGCCGGGCCAAGCGGTTTATCCGCTTCCTGGAAGAGCACAAGCGCGTGAAGCTGGTGCAGCGTGGGGGCGGCCCTGTGGCCGCAACCTACCGGGTTATCAGTACCGAACCGCTGCAGTTCGACAAGCGCGCCAGCTTTACGCGGGCCAACTCGGCCCGCCAGCGCATTTGGAACAGCTGCCGGATCCTGCGCACCTTCTCCCTGGCTGAACTGGCGGCAACATCGCAGGCGGCCTACGCCACCTGCTGCGCCTACATCAAACGGCTGGAACGGGTGGGGCTGGTGCGCAAGGTCAAGCGCCATGCGCCGGAACATGGGAACTGCGCGCTGTTTCGGCTGAATATCGATGTCGGTCATGCGCACCCGATCGTGCGCAACGACGGCGTATTCTGCCCAGCGCGCAACACCCTGTACCCCTACAAGGAAACACGGACATGAGTGATTGGCTGGAGGTACTGCGCGAACAAGTCGCGACAAGCTCCCAGAGCCGAGTGGCGCTGGAACTGGGAGTCAGCAAGACAATGATCAGCCAGGTGCTGGGCGGGAAATACCCGGCAGAGCCTGCGGATCTGCGCCGCAAGGTCGAAGGCCATTACATGGACCGGACGGTGGAATGCCCGGTGCTGGGGATTATCCCGATACACGAGTGCGAGGCACACCAGCAGCGGCCGTTCTCGGCCACCAACCCCCAGCGGGTGCGGTTGTACCGCGCCTGCCGGGCGGGTTGCCCGAACTCGAATCTGGAAACCACCGCCAAGGCCCAGCGCCAGGCGGTACAGCAGTCCGACACGGGCCTGCGACCTTATCAAACGGATGATCAGATTGCCTTCTGTCGGCGCATGGCCGGCGACAGCGATCGCAAAAACGTGGAACTGCTGGAGCGTGAGTTAAGCCGTATCGCCACCCAGTACAACCTGCTGCTATGGCAGATGCAGCACAAGGAGAGCAAGTGATGACGCGTGCAAATGTTCAAAACGAACACATCGCAGGCCAGCTGGCCAAGGTGAATCTGGCGGTGAATGTACTGGTTAAACGCGGTTTAACGGTCACCGCCATCAGCATCGAAGGCCACAGCCCGCCGATCGAAATTATCCAGGGCCCGGCATGTCGCGAGTTTCGCCAGGCCGTGAGCAAGTGGATCAACAAGAACGGCCGGCGGCAGACCGAGCGCGTGGCAATCGTGGGTGAATGCCAGGTGCGCTGGATCGAACGCAACTAACTGAAGAGGAAAGGAATCATGGCATCAGTTCAGTACTACATCGTTGATTTGGCTAAATCCTCCATTCACTGCCGCCTGGTGTTGCAGCACAGCCTGCGCCCGGCCGGTGGCACCTGTGAGCTGGCCCGCGCCAGGCGGGTGCCTGAAGACGAGGTAAACGCCGCCCTGAGTCGTTACGACAACGGCTCCACCACCCGCGCCATCCTGTGCGATGCCATCGATCAGATGGCCTATGCCGGCAGAACCGACGCCATACCCTGGCGGGAACTGCTGGGGCTGTGCAAGCGGGTGGAAGAAGAGCAACAGGCAGCAAAAGAAACAGCACAACAGCAGAGGGCAAGCGCATGAACAACGCCGTGCAACAACACATCCCCGAGGGCTACCTGATGGACCAGGCAGGGCGCCTGGTGCCGGTGTCCAAAATCGACGAGATCGACCTGACCCGCAACGACCTGGTGGGCGATATCGTCGGCAAGGCGCTGGCGCTGCAGCGCGCCATGGAAGAATTCAAGTTCGCCGTGCTGGGCGATATCGAAGCCTTTATCGAGCTGAGCGCCGAGCGTTACGACGTGCAGCTGGGCGGCAAGAAGGGCAACGTCACCCTCAGCAGCATTGATGGCCGCTACAAGATTCAGCGGGCCATCAGTGAAAGCCTGGTGTTTGACGAACGCCTGCAGGTGGCCAAGGAGTTGATCGACCAGTGCATTCAGCGCTGGGCGCAAGGCTCTGCAGCGGAGATTCAGGCGCTGGTGTCCCATGCCTTTCAGGTCGATAAGGAAGGCAAGATCAGCACCGGCCGTGTGCTGGGGCTGCGTCGCCTGGCGATCGACGACCCGCAGTGGCGCATGGCAATGGACGCCATCGCTGACAGCATCCAGGTCACCGGCAGCAAGACCTATATCCGCATCTATGAGCGCCTGGGCGCGGAGGATAACTTCCGCCCCGTCTCGCTGGATATGGCGTCTCTTTAAAGGGGGTGACCCATGCAAATAATCAACCGGGCGGCACTGGCCGCCCAGCTGGCCGCACAGGCCAGACTCACCCAGGGGCAAGCCGACTCAGCCCTGCAGGCGCTGGAAAAACTGGTGGTGCTGCGTATCAAGCGTGGCGACTGCATACAGTTGGATGGCTTCGGCCTGTTTGAGCGCATCGAGCGCGAACCGGGCCGGCAGGTGCTGATCTTTCGCCCGCACCGCAGCGTGAATGAGGAGATGAACCGATGAGCCTTGCAATGCAAGTCCCCGAAACCGAGCTGATGGACGTACTGGAATGGTCTGAGGAACATGGCCGCCAGCACAGCACAGACCACCCCGAGGGCACCTATGAAGAAGGTGTAAACGACGCACTACGCTGGGCGCTGGGCTACATCCACACCCGGCCAGACGAGGCTTAAAACCATGGCAAAAGTAACCATCGAACTGGAAGACGTGCAGGACGATAACGGCATCAGCCGCGTGCTGACCCGTGTGTGCTGGCACACAAGGGCGCCGCTGAACCTGCCCACCAAGGCGGAAAACTTCGCCCTGGCCGTGGCCCTGGTGGTGGATGGCATGTCCGCCGCCGCCCCAGCAAACCGCCCATTAACAACCGGAGCAAAACAATGAACCAGGCACAGCTGATCGAGCGCATTACTACCGACCTTAAAGCCAGCGGCGTGGCCGTGAGCAAAACCCAGGTTGAAGCCGTGGTCATGCGCCTGGCCGAGACCGTGGCCGACACCCTGGTTGCAGGTGACGAGGTGCTGCTGTCGCGCCTGGGCAAATTCAGCCTGGCACACCGTGCTGCCCGTCTCGTTCGCAACCCGGCCACAGGCGCACCGCTGGCGCTGCCGGAGATGCGGGCCGTGAAATTTAAGCCGCTGAAGGGATTGAAGGATGCGGTCAACGCCTAGCGAAACGCCCGCACTGAGCGGGCGTCTGCCGGGCGTGGTTGCCCGGTACTGATGAGCAGCCAGGGAGCAATAGCATGATCACAAAAGAGCAGTGGGCGGAGGTTGAGGAGGAGCTGAAAGGCTTGTTCCCGACCGTGAAATTCAGTTACCAGGGGCATGAGGTGTCAATCAGCCGCAGGCGGGTATCCGAAACCCGGGTTGAGCTGCAGGTTTATATCGATGGCTACATTCGTGGCGTCTGGTACATGCCGGATTCCGAGGGCTTTTTGCCGGTTGTACGCCAGTTGTGGCGCACCCGCACCAGGACCAAGTACTCGGCCAAGTTCATCAAGGATACCGAAAAAGTTTTTGGCAAACGGGCTGCGAAAAAGCACTTCCCCGATTTGCATGATAAGCGGGAGTACTTCGATCCCGGCTTCACCAGCGCCCTGTCCCTGGTGCGCCAGTACCGCAAGCTCGACGGCCTGGAACTGACCCAGATCGGCCATAGCAAAGTGACCCAGGAACCTGCCGAGGCCGACCCCGTATGCAGTTAAGTCGTTGCCCCGTGTGCCACAGCCGCATCAACCTGCAGGCGCTGGTGCAGGACGAAGCCGGGCGCGAGCTGCTGGCCCTGCTGGTCAAACTCGATACCCAGGCCGGCAGCGCGCTGGTGGGATATCTGAGCCTGTTCCGCGCCCAAACGCGGGACCTGGCCAATGACCGGGCGCTGCGCATTGCGCTGGATGCACTGGATTTGGCACCCACGGCGGCGCTGGTGCCGGCCCTGGCGCACACCGTCGAAACCATGCGCAGCAAGCAGCAGCAGGGCCAGTTCAAGCCCCTGGCGAATCACAACTATCTAAAGCGGGTGCTGGAGGGTGGCGACAATGGCCAGCCGATCGCGGCGCTGCCGGCGGGCATGGTGACGGAATCCAGGCAGGGCAAGCGGGCGGCGGTGACCAGCTCGATCATGGATATCAGAGATACGGATTGGTAAGGAAAGGTGCCGCGCCCTGGAGGTTCAAGCCGGGCGCGGCGTGGAATGTTTCGAGCCATCCGTGGCCTGCCTGCATTCCTTGGCGACGCTGGGCGCGTCTGCCATGCAGTTAAGCAGTGCCCGCCCGATTTATCGTTAGGAAAAACTCCTAAATGCAACGCAAAAGCGAATTCAGGCAGTGCGCTTTTGGTTGCAACGCAACGCGTTAACCGAGGTTTAAACAGACATGAAACACCCGCAAAAAGACAACCGCAAAGCGGCACTGGCACAGATCCACATCGGCAAAAAGCAGCTGGCGCTGGATGACGACAGCTATCGCGACATGCTGCAGGGCCTGACTGGGCTGCGCAGCTGCTCCGACATGACGCTGGCGCAGCTGTACCAGGTGATTACGCAGCTGCAGGCCGCCGGCTTCAAAGCCAAAGGCGGTGCGCCGCGCCGCAGCAAGGGCTACTACAGCCCCAAGTCACAGGGGCAGCTGATCGACGTGATGCGGGCGCGCTGGATCCAGATGCACCAGATGGGCATCGTTAACGATGGGTCTGAGTCGGCGTTAACGGCCTACGCCCTGCGCATGAGCAGCCAGATCAACGGCGGTGTGGGGATAGCGCGGCTGGAATGGCTGGAGCGCGAGCCCAAGATTGCGGCCAAGGTGCTGGAGGCGCTGAAGAAGTGGCACATACGCCAGTACCGCAGCTGGAAACAGCAGGATATTGCCACCGTGCAGCAGGCGTGCAGCCTGAATCCTGAATTGAGCGCGGCCCAGGTGATCCGCCAGCTGCTGCAGCAGCAGCGCATCTTCTGGTACCGGGAGTTTGAGGACTACAGCGTGCAGGACTCGCCCGAGTACTGCACCAACCGCAAGGAGCTGCAGCATGACTAAGACACGCGAGGAAGAGCAGCACGACCTGCTGGGCGACAGCTCATTTTGCGATGAGCTGCTCGATCACCTGGACGAGATCCCCGACGAGGTGCGCAAGAAGTGGCCCAAGGATCTGGCCAACCTGATCGATATCTACCAGGCCGCCATGCAGCGCCGGGGCTACAGCGCCAACGAGGCCCGCAGCATCGCCCATACGCTCATGGCCGAGCAGTCGATGTACTGCGGCGGCCGGCATGTGTATATCCCCAAGGGCGACAGGTTCCGCCAGGCGGTGCGTGATGTGGAGCTGTTCCGCGACTGGCACGATCGCGGCATCGTGCCCGACGATCTGGCCAGCCATTACAAGATCAGCACCCAGCATGTGTACCGCATCATCAAGGAACAGCGCGGCTTGCACATGAAGAAGGTGCAGCCGGAATTGTTCTGAGGCGTGTTCGTGGGCTATCCTCTGCGCTGTCAAAGGAGAGACCCATGTCAGTGAAAACGGAAGTTACCAACACTATCGCAGCCTTTTTTGTCGTACTAGGCTGCATTCTGCTCAGCGCTCTGCTGAGTGTTCTTACCGAAATTCCCTCGCTGTTCATTCTGGCGGCCCTGCTTGGCATCGTCTGGTTCAAAGACAAGGGCCATCGGCAGCGTGCTCTGGCGCTCTGGCGCGAAACCTCCACCGCCAAAAAGTTCTGGGTCGGCTTCGCGGCCTTGCTGGTGTACGGCATGATCAGCAGTGCATTCCAGGAGCCGCCTCAGCTTACGGCCGAGCAGGCGCACGTACAGCGTATCGAACAGCACTTCAGCAAGTGGGATGGTTCCCACGAAGGGCTTACACCGATTATCAAGGCGTCAATGCACAACCCCGAGAGTTACGAGCACGTTAAAACCACCTATGTCGACGGGGGCGAAACGCTGCAGGTAACCACCGCGTTCAGGGGGACTAACGCCTTTGGCGCGGTGGTCACTCAGTCTGCTTACGCCGTAGTGGATTTGAACGGCAACGTCCTCAGCCACAGCCTGCAATAGCCTCCAACCCAGGTTAAACCACACCCCCCTCAATCCCCGGCACACTGAAGTTCAACGTTACGAACTTAACTTCAGTCTGCTGGGGATTTTGCTATGTCTGAAAGCTGCTTTGACCTCGCCGTGAACTGGCTGCTGGGCCCCGATATCGAGGGCGAGCACAGCAACGACTCTGCCGATAAAGGCGGCGACACCTGGTATGGCCTGGCGCGTCGCTGGAATCAGGACATGCCCTGGCCACCCACCCGCGAACAGGCCATAGCCCGCTACCGCGAGCGCTACTGGGATGCCTGCCGCTGCAGCGAGCTGCCGCCCCGCCTGGCGGCGATGGTGTTTGATGCCGCCGTGCAGCACGCCCCCCGTGATGCCATCCGCTTTTTGCAGCGCACCCTGGGCGTTGGCATTGATGGCTATATAGGCCCGCAGACGCTGGCGAAAGCCCAGCAGGCTGATGCCGCTGCGTTGGCAGACTTCCTCAGTTACCGCGCCAAGTACTACACCCAGCTGTGCCTTGACGACGAAAGTCAGCTGCGCTTTGCCCGTGGCTGGCATCGCCGGTTGTTCCTGCTGCAGCGCTTTGCGCTGAGCCTGTGAGGTGGCCGCCATGCCGAGTCTTGCCTTCGTTATGCTGGGGCTCTATGCCGCAGCAATTATCCTCAGCGGGGCCATCACACTGGTGATAGGCGTGTTCCGGCGCGAAGTGGAAGGCCTGAAAATCGGCGGTGGCGTGGCGGGCTTAGGGGCTGCGCTGCTATTGCTCGCCAAGCTGGGAGGTGCCTGATGGCCAACCCTATCTGGTCCGCCATTACCGCGCTGGTGACACCTGTCACCGAGATGGTGGACGCATTACACACCTCTGACGAGGAACGCCTGCAGGCCCGCGCCGCGATTTTTGGGCTGCAGTCTGAGCTGAGCCAGACCCTGATCGAGTACGAATCCAAGCTGCTGGCGGCCAAGAGTTCGGTGATTATTGCCGAGGCCCAGGGGCAGAGCTGGCTGCAGCGCAGCTGGCGCCCCATCACCATGCTCACCTTCCTGGTACTGGTGGTGCTCGACACCATGGGGCTGACCGCGTTTCGGTTGTCCGATCAGGCCTGGACGCTGCTGCAGATTGGCCTCGGTGGTTATGTGGTGGGCCGCAGTGTTGAGAAAACCGTCCCCAGCCTGATGCAGGCCATGAGAAAGGATTAGCAATGCCCGATTTATACGACAGCGCCCAGGAGCGCGAGCTGCAGAACCAGCAGGATGCGCAGGCCGCCCACATCGCCCGCCAGTGCGCAGAACCCGCGCAGCTGATTGTGGATGGCCAGGTGCTGTGCATCGACTGTGATGAAGCCGTGCAGCCGGGCCGGCTTGCGGCCAAGCCCACAGCCGCGCGCTGCATCCATTGCCAGGGCATACAGGAGCGAAAAGGTGCACAGCATGGACGCTAAATTCTGGCTCGACGTAGTGCAGTGGATCGTGACCCTGGGCGTGATGATCTTCGTCTGGATCGACCGGGGCCGCAGCGACAACCGTGCCCAGATCGATAAGCTTGGCGAGCGCCAGGATGCGCAGGAGCAGCGTCTTACACGGGCGGAAGAGGGCCTGCGCCACACGCCAACCCATGACGATTTTGCGAAGTTACAGGCGGAGGTATCCGGCGTGCAGAGCACGCTCAACCGCGTCACCAACACGCTGGACCGCATCCACGATTACCTGATGAACAGCAAGGCCTGAAGGAGTGACTGCCATGGCGTTTAATACGTTTGAACAAGAGGACCGGCGGCTGGTGATCCTGCGATTGCTGGCAGAGGATGCGGACTACCGCGTTAACTCCAGCATCCTGCAGCAGGGGCTGGATATGTTTGCCCACTCTGTCAGCCGCGACAAGCTGCACACCGAGCTGAACTGGCTGGCCGAGCAAGACCTGATCAAGTGCGAGCCGGTGGCCTCTGTGCTGGTTGTCACCCTGACCCAGCGCGGCCTCGATGTCGCCCAGGGCCGCGCCTCGGTGCCGGGTGTGAAGCGCCCCGGGCCGGGGGCATAGCGATGGCCATTAAGCCTCTCAGCGCCAGTCAGAAAAAGGTGATCCGAGCGTTTGCCGAAGCGGTTGTCGTGGCGGAAATCGACAAGAACGTCGACGGTTGCGAGGGATTCAAGGAGCACTACCTGCGTAAGCGCCCTGAAGTTGCCCAAGCTGAGCGGGCGTTTCAGAAAGCGGTGCAGCAAGTCCGTAAGGAATTTGCCGATCAGGTTCTACCCGAGGAAAGCTGATATGGCCGAGAAAATTACGCGCGGGCGCCGCTCCAAGATTGACCTGTTGCCGCAGGAAGTCCGCAAGTCGCTGGACCTGATGCTGCGCGATGGCAGCTGGACCCAGAGCGAGATTCTGGACGCCATCAACGAGGCGATCGAGGAGCATGGTCTGCCAGAGGAGCAGAAGCTGTCGCGCTCTGGCCTGAACCGCTACGCCACCGATATGGCGCAGGTGGGCCGGGATCTGATGGAGCTGCGCGAACAGACCCGCGCCCTGGTGGCGGATCTGGGCGACGCGCCCCAGGGCGACACCACCAAGCTGATTCTGGAGATCGCCCGCTCGCAGCTGTTCCGCGCCATGCGCGACCAGATGCTCAAGCCCGAGGAGAGCGTCGATATCGCCATGCTGAAAGACGCCATGCTGGCGGCCCAGCGGCTCGAATCCACGGCGATGAATGCGCACAAGCGCGAGAAAGAGATTCGCCAGGCGTTTGCGGCCGAAGCGTCCGCCGCCGTGGATACCGTCGCCAAGTCGCAGGGCCTCACCGCCGACAGCGTGGCGCAGATCAAGCAGCAGATACTGGGGATAGTGTGATGGCTCAGTACCAGGTGGAGAGAATCCGCAACGGTCTGATCGTGACGGATACAGAGGGTAAGACTTACTACAAGTCGTTTGACGACCTGATTGCAGGCCTGACTGAGGATATGAAGGAGCGCTACCAGCAGTCCACTCACTTTGGAGGGGTTGAAAAGTTCACCCTTACACTCGCTGCTGAGGGCATATAACCATGAACCTCCAGCAAGCCGCCATCACCCAGGCCATACAGGCCAGCCTCGCCGATCTGCAGCAGTTCAGTGCAGACGATTTACTGCTCGGATACCAGAAGCGCTGGATCGCCGACGACTCGCCACTGAAGATCTGCGACAAGTCGCGCCGTACCGGTATCACCTGGGCGGAGGCGGCGGACGCCACGCTCTGCGCCGGTACCGCCAAGAACGAAGGCGGTTGCAACCACTTCTATGTCGGCAGTAACAAGGAGATGGCGCGGGAGTTTATCGAAGCGGTGGCCATGTGGGCCAAGGCGTTCGATCGTGCCGCCGGCGAGATCCAGGAAGAGGTACTGAAAGACGACGACAAGGACATATTAACCTTCGTTGTCTATTTTGCGTCTGGCTTCAAGGTACAGGCACTCAGCTCCAACCCCAGCAATCTGCGCGGCATGCAGGGCAACGTCACCATAGACGAAGCCGCTTTCCATGAACGCCTGGCCGAGGTGTTGAAAGCGGCGCTGGCACTCACCATGTGGGGCGCCAAGGTGCGTTTAATATCAACCCATAACGGCGTTGATAACCTGTTTAACCAGCTGATTCAGGACAGCCGTGCCGGGCGCAAGCGCTACAGCGTGCACACCGTGACGCTGGATGATGCCTGTGCCGAAGGGCTCTACCAGCGCATCTGCCAGATCACCCGCAAGGACTGGAGCCAGCAGGCTGAGGACGCCTGGAAGGCGGGCCTGTTGAAAGACACCGCCACCGAAGAAGACGCGCTCGAAGAGTATTACTGTGTGCCCAAGCAGGGCGGCGGTGCCTATATCAACCGCAGCCTGATTGAGCGGGCGCAGCGTGCCGAGATTCCGGTGCTGCAGTACGAGGCGCCCCAGGGCTTTATGCTCTGGTCCGATCAGCAGCGCCTGGCCGAGATTGACGACTGGTGCGAGGCCCAGCTGGCGCCGCCGCTGGAGAAGCTCAACCCCGACTTCAGCCATTCTTTCGGCGAAGACTTTGCCCGCAAGGGCGACCTCACCGTCTTTGCGCCCCTGATCATCCTGCCGGATACGCGGCTGCGCTGTCCCTTCCTGGTGGAGCTGCGCAACCTGCCCTACGAGTCGCAAAAGCAAATCATGTTCTACATCCTGCGCAGGCTGCCGCGCCTCACCGGCGCCGCCTTTGATGCCACCGGCAACGGCGGCTACCTGGCGGAAGCGGCCGCGCTGCAGTTTGGTACCGACCTGGTGGACCAGGTGCAGCTGAACCTGCCCTGGTACCGGGAGTGGATGCCCAAGTTCAAGGCCAAATTTGAAGACGCCGATATCGAGATCCCCAAGACCACCGATGTGCTGAATGACCTGCGCAAGATCCAGGTAGTTAAAGGCGTGCCGGTGATCGAGAAGGGCAGCGGCAAGGGAACCGATGGCCAGCAGCGCCACGGCGATGCGGCCGTGGCGCTGTGCATGGCGGTACGCGCCAGCTATATGGAGGGCAGCGCCATCGAGTTCACCCCGCTGCCGGGCAAGGGCGAGCCCGATGATGACAGCGACGACTATTTAAACAGTTTTCAACGAGGCACCTGGTAATGGCTCACAGCAGCATTCTGGATATCAACGGCCGCCCCTTTGACCTGGGCGAACTGGCCGAACCACAGACCGAAGCCGAGGCAAAGCTGGCGCAGTTGCACCGCCACTATGCGGATCATCCGTCCAGCGGCCTGACCCCTGCCAAGCTGGCGCGCATTCTGCGTGATGCCGAGCAGGGCGATCTGATCGGCCAGTGCGAACTGGCCGAAGACATGGAAGAGAAAGACGCCCACATCCAGAGTGAGCTGGGCAAGCGCCGCCTGGCGTGGCAGGGGCCAGACTGGAACATAGAACCGCCGCCTGGGGCCAGCGCAGAAGAGCAGCGCGATGCCGAGATGATCGAGGCGCTGCTGCGCTCGGCCACCTGGCTGGACGACTGCATCTTCGATTGCGGCGATGCCATCCTCAAGGGCTTCGCCAATCTGGAGCTAAGCTGGGACTTTGCCGACAACACCCACTTTGTGACGCACATCGAGTACCGCGACCCGAGCTGGTTCCAGGTTCATCCTGACCAGCGTAACGAGCTGCGCCTGCGCGATGGCAGCCACGAGGGCGTGGAGCTGCGCCCCTTCAGCTGGATCAGCCACCAGGCACGGGTGAAGTCTGGCTATCTGTCGCGCCGGGGTCTGGCCCGCGTGCTGGCCTGGCCCTTCCTGTTCAAGAACTACAGCGTGCGCGATCTGGCCGAGTTCCTGGAGATCTACGGCCTGCCGCTGCGCCTGGGCAAATATCCGGCCGGCGCCAGCGAAAAAGAAAAGATGACCCTGCTGCGGGCCGTGATGAGCATCGGCCACAATGCCGGCGGCATTATCCCCCGGGGCATGGAAATCGAGTTCGAGAAGGCCGCCGATGGCGCCAGTGATCCGTTCATGGCCATGATCAGCTGGTGCGAGAAGAGCCAGAGCAAGGCGATTCTCGGCGGCACCCTCACCAGTCAGGCCGATGGTAAAAGCTCCACCAATGCCCTTGGCAGCGTGCACAACGAAGTGCGCCAGGAGATCCGCGACTCAGACCTCAAGGGCCTGGGCAACACGCTCACCCGTGATCTGGTGCTGCCGCTCTATATGCTCAACGGCAAAAGCTACCGATCGCCCCGGCGCACGCCACGGCTGGTGTTCGATTTAAACGACCCGGAAGATCTGGCGCAGTTTGCCACGCCGCTCAAGGGACTAGTGGAGCTGGGCGTGCAGATCCCGGTGAACTGGGTGCATGAGAAAACCCGCATCCCCCAGGCGCAGAAAGGCGAGGCCGTGCTGGCGCTGGCGCAGGCCACGACACCGGACCCAGCCAGGGGCGCCGCCAGTCTGGCGGCCAGCCTGGCGGCGTTGAAGGTTGTTAGCCAGCCTGAAGCCCCGGATACCGCCGGCCAGGTGAGCGAGCAGCTGCACGGCGCCGGCGGCGATGCGGTGTCTGCCTGGCTGGATCAGATCCGCGCCCTGGTGGAATCGGCCGACAGCCTGGAAGCGCTGCAGGCCGGGCTGCTGGCGATGGATCTGGATGCCGCTGCCCTCACCGACGCCATGGCCGAGGCTCTGACCGTGGCCGCACTGGCGGGCCGGTATGAGCTGCTGCAGGACGCCCGCTAATGCCGTTGCGTGTCACCACAGACATAGGGGCGCGCCCCTTCGATGAGGCTATCAAGTACTTCAGCCAGAAGCTCGGTCTGCCCACCAATGGCTGGCAGGATGTGTACGGGGCGCAGCATGACCACGCCTTTATGGTGGCCGGTGCCAACAAGCAGGCCATTGTGGAGGGCTTCGCCACCGCCATTACGGCCGCCATCGAGCAGGGCGAAACCCTGGCCGCCTTTCGCGAGCGCTTCGATGACATCGTTGCTACCCACGGCTGGGACTATAAGGGCAGCCGGGGCTGGCGTTCGCGCCTGATCTACGAGACCAACGTGCGCCAGAGCTACAACGCCGGGCGTGAAGTGCAGATGGCGGATCCCGCGCACCGCGCCCGCTTCCCCTATATGGAATACCGCCACTCGGGTGCTGAGAACTACAGACCGCAGCACAAGGCATGGGACCGGCTGGTATTGAGTGCCGAGGATCCCTGGTGGAACCTGCACAGCCCCAGCAATGGCTACGGCTGCAAGTGCAAGAAGCTGCCGGTATCAAAGCGTGAACTCAAGCGCCTGGGCAAGACCGCCCCCGATACGGCGCCGGCCGATGAGTTTCGGGAGTTCGTCGACAAGCGCAGCGGCGAAGTACGCCAGATCCCGCTGGGTATAGATCCCGGTTTTGATCACCGCCCGGGGGAAAGCTGGCTGCGCCACAACAGCCCGAGTCAGGTGCAGCAGTGGCCGGCAGGCCAGAGTCCGATCCCCTTTGGCCAGCCCGATGCCACGCCCATGCCATCACCCACCCAGGTGAGGCCGCAGCAGCTGCTGGATGCAGGCCTGAGTGATGATGCCTACATCGACGCCTTTGTGGGCGAGTTCCATGCAGCGGGCACGCTGGCGCCAGAACGCCAGGTGTTTCGGGATGTGCTGGGTGAGCCGCTGCTGATCAGCGAGCAGCTGTTCCAGGATGCCCGGGGCCAGCGCACAGCCGCGCCCTTTGGCAGCGCATCCATAGACCCGCAGCACCTGCCCTTGCTGGCCCAGGCGATCCAGCAGCCCGATGAAATCTGGGCGGCGCTCGAACCCGATCTGGCAGTACCGGGTAAATACCGTTTAACCCGCCGTTACCTGTCGCGCTGGATCACCGCAGAAGGTCAGCAGCTGCTGACCCGCTGGGTGCAGGGGCAGGGGCTTTGGCACGGGGCCACGGGTGTTGCCACTGAGGCAGAGCTGGCGGCACTGCGCCAGGGCGTGCTGCTGTATCAACGTGGCGCGCAAGTAACCAACGCAGGGGAGCAATAGCATGGCCGGTGCGCACAATAGTCTTAGCATTGAGTACGACGATGGCAACCTGCAGAGCACCATCAATCGGCTGATCGCGCTCAGCAGCGACCTGACCCCGGTAAACATCGAGATTGCCGAGTATTTGCACCGGCGCACCCGGGACCACTTCGACAGCGAACAGGGCCCCGATGGCGTGGCCTGGGCCAAGGTATCGCCCGCCACCCAGGCGCAGAAGGATGAGGGCTACAACATCGGCGGCTCGCGCACCTCGCTGCCGATCCCGGGCAAGGCCCTGCACGGCGCCACCTTGCACCTGCGCGATACCATCTTCCCCTTCTGGGGTAAGGATGAGGCCGGTGTCAGCACCGGGCCTGCCACCCAGGACTACGCCGCCGCCCACCAGTTCGGCACCCAGGGCATGCAGATACAGGTGCCGGCGCACCAGCGTCTGGTGACCCAGGCATTCGGGCGCATGCTGAAGTTCCCGGTCTGGTCCAATGTGCGTGCCCACAGCTTCGCCGGTAATACCCCGGCCCGGCCTTACCTGGGGCTGGGTAAAGACGACGAGCGCGAGATACTGGAGATTCTGGAGGACGAGATCCTATCCCTGATGCCGAGCGCCTGAGAGCCCGTCTAAGCGACGTTCGGGCGTCGGGGTATCTTTGTATGGGTCGGAAGGCGTTAAACACATCTGAGAAAGATTAAACAGGGTTTGGCGTCGGCTGAAGCAGGGCGCCAGGCATAAGCTCAAACCAGCGAGGTAAAGTTCATGACTCAGCCGCGTCAGTACCGCTTTAATCACATCACCGATCTTGCGCAGTTGGCGGACGAAGATATCGCCGAATTCTGCCGCGAGCTGCCCAACACCATCCGGCAGATGCAGCAGACCTTTGTGGTGCTCGATGAGCTGGCCACCGGCACAGTTGATCGCCGCCGTACCATGCCGGTGCTGGAATGGGAGCCCCTGGGCGTCGAATGCCCGGCCCTCGATCAGTATTCGCAATGGTGACTCATGAGTAAATTAGGTGTAGCAAACTTCGAGCAGCCGGCGAAAGACTGGCTCGCCGATGCCATCGAGAACCTGGCTGCGCTGGTCAAGGCCGGGGAGGCGCCGATAATGGAGGTCAGAGTGCTGGGCGTGGCGTTCGAGTTTCGTTTAAAAGAGGTGCAGCCGTCAGCCGCGCCTGAGTCTTTGCACTGAGGGCACGATATGGCTGCGATCATTGTGCGCGCTCTGGAACTGGGCTGGCTTAGCCTGCTGTTGTCATCCCCCATGCTCTGCATTCTGCTGCATGGTCTGGCCTGCTGGCTGCGTGACAAGCCCCGTAAAACCTCCAACCCACGTTAAACCACTTCCCCCGCGCATACCGCCATCATGGCGGTATGAGCACATTCAAACCCCACAGTTTAACCCCCGGCCTTGCCGCCCTCAGCGCCCGCGCACCGTCTTCGGTGGCGGTGCTGGCGCTCGACCTGGCCGCCGATGCCAATGGCTGGCAGCAGCTGCTGCCGGCGGGCCGCTTCAGCGCCATTGATGGCCGCCCGTTCGATGTGCCGGGTGGGCACTGGCAGATCGATGCCGACATTGCCGCCAGGCTGATTGCCCAGGCGCAGGCTGCGGCTAATGACCTGGTCATCGACTACGAACACCAGACCCTCTATTCAGAGACCAACGGCCAGCCCGCGCCTGCCGCTGCCTGGTTCAAGGACATGGAGTGGCGGGAAGGTTCCGGGCTATGGATACGCCCGCAGTGGACGTCCCGCGCCCGCGATCATATCCAGAACGGCGAATACAAATACCTGTCTGCCGTTTTCTCCTACGACAAGGACAGCGGCACGCCGCTGCTGATGCACAGCGCGGCCCTGGTCAATCGCCCCGGCATTGATGGCCTGCAGGCGCTGGAGGCACTGAGCGCCCGCATTAACCGCACACCTACTCACCCGGCATCCTCGCCCCCTAATGAACAGGAGCAGCACCCCATGAATGAAGCATTGCGCCAACTGCTGGCCAAGCTCGGCATCGAGATCGCCGCCGACGCCAGCCTCACCGATGAGCAGGGCACCGCAGCACTGGCGGCACTGTCGGCCCTGCAGGGCCAGGCGACCCAGGCCAAAGCCCTGGAAACCGAAGTAGCGGCGCTCAAGGCCGGTGCCGGATCCGCCGGTGCCCAGGCTGTCGACCTGTCCAAGTACGTGCCTGCCGCCACCTACAACGCCCTGGTCACTGAAATGGCCACGCTCAAGGCCGGCAGCGATCAGACCAGCGTCGAGCAGCTGCTCAAGGATGCCCGCAGCGAAGGTCGAGTGCTGGCCTCTGAACAGGATTACCTGGAACAGTTCGCCGCCCAGCAGGGTGTGGCGGCGCTGAAGTCCCTGATCGAGGCGCGCCCGGCCGTGGTGGCGCTGCGCGCCACCCAGACCCACGACAAGGTGCCGCCCAAGGACAAGGCCAAGGACGATGACCTGAGCGCCGAGGATCTGGCGGTGCTCAAAGCCACCGGCCTGAGCAAAGCCGACTTCCTTAAATCCAAGCAGGAGCTGAACTGATGGGAGCTATTGCAGAGCGTTTGGGGCGCAAGCGCGCCTACCCGGTGAAGGCGGCCACTGTGCTGAGCCAGAACGAGCCTGCGCTGCTGGCCAGCGGCTACCTGACCCCTGTGTCGGGCGGTACCGGCACCAGCGTGGGGGTCACCACCCTGGGGGCAGACAACAGCACCGGCGCCAACGGTGATGTGCGCGCCGAGGTGGTCACCGGCGAGCACAAGTTCGTCAATAACGCCGCCGACATCACCGTCTCGATGGTGGGCGCCACCGCCTACTGGGTGGATGCCAGCACCGTATCGTCCAGCGACGACACCGCCAGCCGCCCAGCGGCCGGCAAAATCACCCAGGTGGACAGCGACGGCGTCTGGATCGATATCGGCGTTTAACAGCGGTTAAACCTCGCATTAATGCTCAGGAGACATAACGATGGATATTTCCCCCGGCGCCTTGAACGCGCTTTACAGCGCAGTCAACGCTGCGTTCCAGCAGGGCCGCGCGTCCTACACACCGCTGTGGCAGGAGGTCGCCACCCTGGTGCCGTCGACCACGGCTCAGGAGGATTACAGCTGGCTGGGCGAGTTCAGCCGCCTGCGCGAGTGGCTGGGCGATCGCCAGGTCAACCGCATGAAGGTGTACGACTACTCGCTGAAGAACAAGAAGTTCGAAGCCACCGAAGGCATCCCGGCCGACCGTATCGAGGATGATGCCTATGGCGTGCTGATGCCCAAGTTCCAGGACATGGGATACGCCTCTGCCACCCATCCCGATGAACTGGTGTTCGGCCTGCTGGCTGCAGGCTTCAGCACCCCCTGCTACGACGGCCAGTACTTCTTCGATACCGACCACCCGGTGGGCGAGGGCGAAAGTGCGACATCGGTCAGCAACATGCAGGCCGGCTCCAGCCCCGCCTGGTTCCTGCTGGAAACCGGCCGCCCACTCAAGCCGCTGATCTTCCAGCGCCGGCGCGAGTACCGCCTTCTCGCGAAGACCGATGCCGGCAACAGCGACCATGTGTTCATGGCCGATGAGTATCTCTACGGCGTGGATGCCCGCGTTAACGCCGGCTTTGGCTTCTGGCAGATGGCGTTTGGCTCCAAAGCGGCGCTCGATGCCACCAACTTCGATGCCGCGATGGCCGCGATGGGGGGGTTCAAGTCCGACAAGGGCCGCCCGCTGGGCATCATGCCCAAGATGCTGGTTGTGGGGCCGTCTAACCGAGCCGCCGCCAATGCCGTGGTTGCTGCAGAGCGCCTGGCCAACGGCGGCAGCAATACCAACTGGAAGGCCGTTGAGGTGAAAGTGGTGCCCTGGCTGGAATAAACCCCGGCCGCTGAACCGGTCGGCCACACCCGTGTGTGGCCGGCCACGACTTAAATCTGGAGGACGTATGCAATGTCGATTCGTATTTCATCTGCCGTTGAGGGCTTTCGCCGAGCTGGAGTCGCTCACTCGATGGCTGCCAAGACTTATCCAGACGATTTTTTCAGCGCCAGACAACTGGAACAGCTCAAAGCTGAGCCGCGTCTGGCAGTGGCGATCATCCCCGATAGCACTGCAGACGGTGCGCCGCCAGCTGCGCCTGCTGATCCGCAAGGGGCCCTGGACTCAGGTGGCGTTTCTGAGCGTGTAGACGGCGAGCTGAGCCCGGATGACGTCGGCGGGGAAGGCGTCCAGCAGGTTCATCTCGACACACTGAAAGTCGACGAGCTGCGCGAGCTGGCTACGGATTTGGCAATCGCGGGTGTCGGTGGCATGAAGAAGGCAGAACTGGTCGCGGCCATTAAGGCGGTGCCGGTGCATGTGGCTGACTCTGCCCCCGGCGGTGACGCCGCGTGACTGTCTACGCCACCCAGGCCGATCTGGTGCAGCGTTTCGGCGAGGCTGAGCTGATCAGCCTCACCGATCGCGACGGTACGGCCGGGGCCATTGTCGCCAGCGTGATCGATCAGGTGCTGGCTGATGCCAGTGCCGAGATCGACGGCTATATCGGCGGCCGTTACAAGCTGCCGCTGGCTACGGTACCGGCGGTATTGAACCGGCTGTGCTGCGATATCGCCCGCTTCCTGCTGTACGACGTGCGTGCCGACGATCAGCTGGTGAAGCGCTACGAAGCGGTGATCAAGTTCCTCACGGCGCTCGGCAAGGGTGACCTGAGCCTGGGGCTGCCAGACGAAGGCGAGGCGGGGCCGAGCCAGAACCTGGCCGAGATCCAGTCCGATGGCCATGTGTTCCGCCGCGGCAACAGCAAGGGGTTCATCTAGATGCAAGAACTGGCGGACGACTACCTGGCGGCTGAGCCCGCGATTGTCGCTGCGCTGGCACCGGTACCGGGGCTGCGCAAGGTGTATGTCAGCCAGGATCTGGCCGACATGGCGGAGAACAGTCAGATCACGCCGGCGGCCCATGTCATCTACTTCGGTGACCGGGTGCAGGATAACGCCCAGGGCGGGGTGATGGGCCACGCCGATCAGACCTGGCTGGTGATACTGGCGGTGCACCAGGTACGCGATGGCAACAAGGCCGGGCCTTTGATCGCGGCCCTGCTGAAAACGCTATGCGGCCACCATGGGCCCCTGGGCAATCTCACCCGGGCCAATGCCCCCAAACCCTATTTCAGCGGTGGCTTCGGCTACTACCCCCTGGCCTTCAATCTTAAATTTCGAACCAAAGCCAACCGTTAAGGAGCTAACCCATGAGCGGACTGTTACTCGCCGGCGACGTCTACTTCGACCGCCTTACCGATGCCGGTGTTTCCACCGGTCTGGTGGGCCCGATCAACGTCACCCAGCTGCAGATCAATACGCCGTCCGAGTCGGTCGACCGGACCTCGAAGAAAAAGACCAGCTACGGCCAGGTGCTCGACTCAGTGGTGCTGCCCCAGCCCACCGAGCTGACCATCGCCATTGATGATCAGCCCGCCGATCTGCTGGCCCTGGCACTGCTGGGCGATGTCGAGGTGCTCAACCAGGCCAGCGCCAGTGTGTCGGCCGCCGCCTTTACGCTGCCGGCGGGCAACAAGTGGCTCAAGCTGCCCCAGGGCAACCTGGCCAGCGCGGGCCTGGCGGTGTTCGAGTCCGATGGCGTCACCGGCATCGCGGCCGCCGCCTACGAGGTCAACTATGCCCTGGGGATGATCCGCACCACGCCGGATGGCGTGCTGGATACCGACTCCAGCACTGATATCAAGATGGACTACACCCACAATGCCATCAGCGGCACGCGCATCAAGGGCGCTATCCGCTCGATCATCCGCATCAAGCTGTACCTGGACGGCACCAACCTGGCCACCGGCCTGCCGGTGAAGCTGGAGATCCCTGAAGCCGTGGTGGCGCCCACTGAGGCCGTGGATCTGTTTGCCAGCGAGTACGTCAGCGCCACCCTGGCCGGCAAGATCAAGCTGCTCGATGGCGAGACCGCGCCCTTCTATCTGGATCAGGAAACCGCCTGAGCCTGAGTAGACCCCGGGTGTTAACCCCCGCACCTTAACAGAAGGGGTCGGCTTGCCGGCCCCTTCTGTATAACCACTGACCGGTACCGCCATGTCTGCCCGCGATCTTGCCCTTAATCTGCTTATCAAAGCCAAGAACCTGGCCAGCAAGCCGCTGGACAAGTTCCGTTCCGAGGTGGAGCAGACCGGCGAGCAGGCCGAGCAGCTGGGCGAGACGCTGGATAAAACGGCCACCCAGACAGACAAGTTCGGCAACGAACTCACCGAGGTCGACAAGGCCGCCGGGCGCTTTATCGATAAATCCGGCCGCATGCGTGAGGCGAACGGGCGCTATGTAAAAAGCACCGAGCTGGCGCACCGGGGTACCGGCCGGTTCCGCGATGATTTGAAAGACGTCGACCGCCAGGCCGACAAAACCGCTGGCGGCCTGGGCAAGCTCAAGTCCCGCATTGGCGCGCTCTTTGTGGGCGGTGCCGTTACAGCGGGGCTGGCCGGGCTCTTTGGCGGCGCACTGCGCTCCAGCGCCGCCTTCGAACGCCAGATGAACAAGGTGGAGGCCGTCACCGCCGCCACCGCCGAGCAGATGCGCCAGCTCACCGCCGCCGCTGAAGAGGCCGGTGCCACCACCCAGTTTACTGCGACCCAGGCAGGTCAGGGGCTGGAGATCCTCGCCCGTGCCGGTCACAACGCCCAGCAATCCATCGGCCTGCTGCCCACCCTGCTGGCGGTGGCCACCGCCGAGAGCCTGGGGCTGGAAGAAGCGGCCTCGCTGGTGTCCGATACGCTGGCTGTGATGCAGCTGGATGTCAGCAGGGGCGGCGAGGCGGCCGACGTGCTGGCGCGTGGCTCGTCGCTGGCCAACACCAAGATGGTCGATCTGGGCAACGCCATCAGCTATACCGGCTCCCAGGCGCGCGCCCGGGGGTTGGATCTGCAGCAGCTCACGGCGGTGCTGGATGTGCTGGCCAAGCACAGTCTGCGTGGCGAGCGTGCCGGTACCGGTTTGCGGGCGATCCTGGCGCAGCTGGAAGACCCGGCCAGCAAGGCCAGCAAGGAGCTGACCAAACTCGGCATTCCCACCGCCAACTTTATCGAGCTGATCGATGCCCTGGGCCAGAAGGGCGACCGGGGCAAGGCGGCGATCAATGCCTTTGGTATCGAAGCCGGCCCTGCGCTGCGCGCGCTATTGGCCGAGGGCTCGGAAGGTATTCGCGAGTTTGAAACCGAGCTGCGCAATGCCGACGGTGCCGCCAAGAAGATGGCCGACACCGCCACCGACGACCTCACCGGCGCATGGGTTGGCTTTGGCAGTGCCTGGGACGGGGTGCGCAAGACCCTGACTGATCCGCTGCTCAAGCCGCTGGCGGCCGAGGTGGGCGCGCTGACCGAGAAGCTGCGCGAGCTGGCGGCGGATGGCAATTTAAAGGTTTGGGGAGACATTATTTCCTGGACGCTGGGCCGCGTCGCTGGCGCATTCCAGATTGTGTACAACGCTGCCACGCTAGCGACTAAGGCGATCGGTGTTTTCTCCGTACAGATTTTGGCTTGGCTCGCCGATGTCGAGCTGGGTGTTACTAAGCTGCTGAACCTCCTCGGATTAGCCAGTGATGAAACAGTTCGAAATTTTGAACTCATGGCGGGGGGCGTGCATGCGGCGTTAGAGTCACTCGTAAAGCAAGCCGAGCAAGATATTGGCGATATTGGTGAGGGCTGGAAGAAGCTAACCGACGACGTTGAGAAAAGCGCCACCGAGTCGACCGTCGCCCAGCAGAAGCTCCAGGAAGAAACCAAAAAGACCGGCGAAGCCGCAATACAAGCAGGCGAAGATGCAAAAGCAGGTGCTGATACCGCCAAAGCCGCCGCTGCCGAGCTGGTCACGGCCTTCACCGATGCCCGCACCCAGGGCGAAACGACCCAGGCCGCGCTGCAAAGCCTGTTCGAGAACCTCAATACCGCCAGCCCCGACAGCATCAAGACCCTGGCGCTGGCCGTGGACGAGCTGCGGGTTGGCAGCGAACTGACCGACGCGGAAATCCGCGAGGGGATCGCCACCACCCTGAGCAAGCTCAGCAGCGAGCAGCTGGCCGAGTTCCGCAAGAATGCCCAGATGACATTCAAGGATGGCGGCGCCGCCGTGCGCAGTATGGCCTTTGTGGTTGACTCGGTGCTGGATGCCAGCCTGATCAAGCTGGGGGTGGATCTGGAACAGGTGCGCACGGGATTCACCCGCACTGAACGCGAGGCCGTAAAGTCCTTCGGTACCGTGATCGAGCAGCTGCACGCGGCCGGCATCCAGGGCAAGGAGTCGGGGGCTATTATCCGCGCCAGTTTTGAAAAGGCGTTTAATCAGATCGAAAACAAGGCGGCGCTGGACCAGCTAAAAGCGCAGTTGCGGGCGTCATTTGAAGCCGGCCAGCTGTCGGCGGCCGATTATCAGAAGGCGCTGGAGGCCATCAAACAGAAGTACCAGGAGCTGAAAGCCACGGCTGAAGACTCCATGTTCAGCCAGGTCAAGAGCCTGAAAAGCGCCGAAGACCAGGCGAAAAAAACCGCCCGCGCCGTGGCCGATAAAGCCAGCGCCACCGCCGAGGACAGCAAACAGACCGACAGCAATACCGATGCCGTGGATGAGAACACGAAATCGGTTGAGCGCCGCACCAGCGCCTTCACTCTGGCGGGCCACTCGGTGGATGAACTCAAGGCCAAGTCGGCGGCCCTGGGCAAGGTGGCCGACTCGGCCATCCAGCGCATCAAGACGGCGCAAAACGGCGTGGATCCGCGCTACTTCGCCGATGCCTGGTGGGAAGCTGAGAACAACATGAAGCGCCTGCTCGAACAGTACGACAGTCAGGACGCCGCCGCCAAACGCATGATTGCCACCCTTCAGGCCGGTGGCAATGAAGCGGCGCGGCTGGCCATGCAGGGCGACCGTGCGCTGTCGGGCTTTAACCTGCTGGGCGAGCAGGATCTCGCCCCTTTGCGCCAGGCGCTGAACGCCGCCCGCCAGACCGCCGACCAGCTCACCGGCTCGCTCTCCAGCACCGTATCGGGCCTGCGCGATGAACTCGACCAGCTAAAAGGCGACACCGCCGCCATTGATCAGCGCCGCTACCAGAGTCGCCTGGCCGAGCTGGATGCCGCTCTGCGCAATGCCCGTGCCCAGAGCAACGATGCCGCCGTGCGTGAAGCCCAGGAAGCCATACGGCTGTTGCGCGAAGCCTACGAGTTGCGCAGGCGTCAGGGACAGGCACAAGCCAGCCCCGCCCGTGCAGCAGCAGGGCCTGCGCTGGCCGGCATCCCCAGTGCCACGCCGCAGATCAGCAACCGCACCGTCACGCTGCAGTTCGCTAGCCGTGGTCAGACCTTTGCCATTAACACCGAAGACACCGCCGCCCAGGCATTGCTGGAGCGCCTGGCCGAGGTAGGAGCCGTGACCAAATGATCAGCCTGGATGCCATCACCCTGCCCAGCGAACTGGAGTGGCAGGACGAATTCAACTGGAGCGCCGTGCGCCAGGTCGCCGACGTCAGCCTGGCCGGCAGCCTGGTAGTGCAGGAAGCGGCCCAGCTCGCCGGCCGCCCGATCACCCTGATAAATGGCTGGGTCACGCGGGGTGTCCTCAAGCAGCTCTATGCCATGGCCCAGGTGGCCGCCACCGAGCGCACCCTGCTGATCGGCGCCGACAGTTACCAGGTGCTTTTTCGCCACAGCGAGCAAGCCATTGAAGCGGTGCCGGTAGCGCCTTTTGAAGACCCGAGCGACGGCGAGTTTTACCAGATTAACCTGCGTTTTATATGCGTTTAAACAGGTGACCGAATGACCATTTTAGAATCCGATATCAAACTCATGGCCTCCGAGCGCCTGCTGGACGTAGACGATGGCGGCGGCCTGATGAGCGCCGTGGAAGTGGTGGATGGCGTGGTGAACAACCTGTTCCCCGATATCAGCCGCCTCGATCGCACCTATGGCCGCGTCAACCTGCGCAAGGCCTACGCCGCCGTGCGCACCGCCAATAAAGATATGTATTACGGCAGCCACGCCATCATCACCGACGCCCCGGACGACGGCAAAGTGTCGGTGGTCATGTTCACGACTGGATCCTATACCGACGAGCGCGCCCAGGCGCAGGATCGCATCGAAAGCTACGTGGTTCAGGGCCCGGAAAGCCGTTACGTGCTGCTGGGTGACCAGCTCATCGGCCAGCGCCTGATCACCGTCTATGCCCGCCTGGATGCCGAGAGCCCGGAGGTGGGCACCGTTTACCTGCTCAGCAACGAGAGCAGCACCGGCACCATCATCGGCGAACAGCAGTATGTGCGTGTTAACGACGTGAGCGGCTTTCTCTTATACCCAACTGACGGTGGCGCAGACCCACGCAGGCGAGGACCCAGTCCTCGCTCG
>NZ_BCNS01000096.1 GCF_001528745.1 Marinobacterium profundum
TTGAAACTCCTTGATAAAGCAGCCCCGGTCGGCCAGGAAGTTACCTACGGCGGCAACGATGCCGACCTTGCCCGGGCAGGACACTTTAAGAATGTATGCAGGTTTGTTCTTCATCTCGGTTCCTATGTATTTAAAGGTAATCGAAGTCTCAGAGCGCGGCGTCGAGCGCGGGCATCACGTCAAACAGGTCACCGACGATGCCGTAGTCTGCCACCTGGAAGATGGGCGCATCCGGGTCCTTGTTGATCGCCACGATCATCTTGGAGTCCTTCATGCCAGCCAGGTGCTGGATGGCACCAGAGATGCCCACGGCGATATACAGATCAGGCGCCACCACCTTGCCGGTCTGGCCCACCTGGTAATCATTGGGTACAAAGCCGGCATCGACCGCAGCGCGGGATGCACCCACCGCAGCACCCAGCTTGGCGGCGACTGTATCCAGCAGGACAAAGTTCTCGCCGTTGCCCATGCCGCGACCACCGGAAATCACGATACGTGCCGTGGTCAGTTCCGGGCCTCCGGACTTGGCTTCGGTACGGCTGACAAGACGTGCCAGGGCCTGGGCGGCAGGCGCGTCTATCGCCAGGCATTCGGCGCTGCCGCCGGTAACCGCTACTGCTTCGAACTTGGTGCTGCGTACCGTGATCACCTTGATGGCGTCATGGCTGCGCACTGTGGCCAGGGCGTTACCGGCATAGATCGGACGCTCAAAGGTGTTGGCATCAATCACGCCGCTGATATCGGAGATCTGCGGTACATCCAGCAGCGCAGCGACGCGGGGCAACAGGTTTTTGGCGAAGGTCGTGGTGGATCCCAGCACATGGCTGTAGCCTTCGGCACAGCGCTGCACCAGCGGCGCCATGTCTTCAGCCAGGGGCTGAGCGAAGAGTTCGCAGTCGGCGCTCAGCACCCGGCGTACACAGGGGATGGCGGCAGCGGCAGCTGTCACCGTGCTGCACTCGCCGCCCAGTACCAGGACATCAATATCGCCACCGATCTGAGCGGCGGCGCCCAGAGTGTTAAAGGTCGACGAGGCGATGGTACAGTTGTCGTGATCTGCGATGACAAGAATGGTCATGGTGCGTCTCCTTAAGCGATCGCTGCGTCGTGTTTGAGTTTTTCCACCAGCTCGGCGGCGTTGGCTACCAGCACACTGCCGGTCGTGCGTACCGGGGGCTCAACCACCTTGACCAGTTCCAACCGGGGGGTCAGATCGACACCCAGGGACTCGGCGCTGATGCTGTCCAGCGGTTTTTTCTTGGCCTTCATGATGGCCGGCAGGGAGGCAAAGCGCGGCTCCTGCAGGCGCAGGTCGGCGGTGATAACCGCCGGCAGGTTCAGTGCCACTGTCTCCAGGCCACCGTCCACTTCACGGGTGACTTCAATCTGCTCGCCCGACACCTTCAGGCTCGAGGCAAAGGTGCCCTGGGGCCAGCCCAGCAGGGCGGCCAGCATCTGGCCGGTCTGGTTGCAGTCGTCATCGATGGCCTGTTTGCCCAGCATCACCAGACCCGCGCCTTCCTGCTCGGCCAGAGCCTTGAATGTTTTGGCCACGGACAGCGGCTCGGTGGTGCCGGCGTGCGGCACCAGAATGGCGCGATCAGCGCCCATAGCGAGCGCCTGACGCAGGGTGTCCTGGGCCTTTTCCGGGCCTATGGACACGGCGATGACTTCAGTGGCCACGCCCTCTTCCTTCAAGCGAACCGCCGCCTCGACAGCAACCTCGTCAAAGGGGTTGATGGCCATCTTGACGTTTTCGAGCTCTATAGCTGACCCGTCTGCTTTAGCTCTGATTTGCACGTTATAATCAATGACACGCTTTACACCCACTAAAATTTTCATAAATCCTCCTGAAAACTTTCCGACACAACACTCAGAAATATGATTATCTAAAATAATTAGCCAAACCGGCTTTACGATGAAATTATTTTAAATAACGTTTCCCGATATCTAATTGACAAGAAGCCGATTCAGCCTCAGCTTCTTGCCTGTTGATATACTCACTTTCAGATTAAAAACTCGAAACCTTAAGCTCTAAGTCGAGCATTTTCAGGATCAAACATAGAGTTTTGCACCACCTGGGCCTTATAGGGCTCGCCAATGATCTCCACTTCAAACTCAGCGCCTTCATGGGCATAAGCGGGATCAATAAAGCCCATGGCGATATTCTTTTGAACGCGGTGACCGTAACCCGCTGAGGTAACAGTACCAATCACTTTACCGCCGACGCAGATAGAGTCGCCCGGATGTGCCGCGGCGATTTCACAATCAACTGTCATGGTGACGAATTTCTTGCGTGCAGGTTGCCCCGCCTTCGCCATCAGAGCCTCTTTACCAGGGAAACTCTCCTTGTCCATGTTAATGAAGCGATTCAGATCACTTTCGAAGGGGTCGAATTCAGTGATCAAATCCGCTTTCCAGTGACGGTAGCTCTTCTCCAGGCGCATGGATTCGGTTGCCAGCATACCAAACGGCACCAGGCCGAATGCAGAGCCCGCTTCGTCTAACAGGGAGTGAACAAGGAAGAGTTGCTCATTGGGTACATGCAACTCCCAACCTAGTTCACCGTTAAAGCTAACGCGCATCGCCAGGGTTTCAGCATGACCAATGAACACAGGTTTCGCCGTAAGCCAAGGGAAGGCTTTGTTTGACCAATCTGTACGAGGAGACAAGGACGCAAGCAAGTCACGAGACTTGGGACCCGAAACCACCAAAATGGTGTGACTATTCGTCATTGGCGTAATCACAACACCTCCATCTTTGGGAAGACGGGTGCGCAACCAATCCATATCGTGATACTCAGAAGCCGCCGCAGAGCCATACCAGAAGGTATCATCTGAAAGTTTAGCCAGTGTTGCTTCGCCCGCTACATTACCTTTACCGGTAAGGAAGTAGCACAAGCCAACGCGACCTACTGTTTTCGGCACATTGGAACACATCAGGCTGTCTAGCCATTCAGCCGCTTTAGGACCTTTGATTTCGTAACGGTTAAAGCCACTGACTTCCATCATGCCAACACCTTCATGTACCGCTTTGATTTCGGCGGCAACAACCTTCTCGGTATCGGTAAAACGGAAGCTGTGCTTGAATTCAAAATCAGCATCAGGCTTGTAGAACATGGCGCGTTCCCAGCCATTCACCACTCCAAACTCGGCATTTTTTGCTTTCAACACCGGGTAGATTGGCGTGGTTTTCGCCAAACGGCCTGCCGGGCGGAACTCATGGGGCATATGGAAGCGGAATTCATTTTGGTAATCTTCTACCGCTTTACGAGCAGTAAATTCAGTGTTCGCATGGCGTGTGAAACGTGCTGGGTCAATCGCCCAGGTATCCCACTCTGACTCACCGTGAACGATGATTTCGGCCAGGATCTTACCGTGACCACCACCCTCACCCAAACCGGCACGAAGACCGATAATAGAATAGAGGTTATCGAATCCAGGGGTCTTGCCTACGAGCGGGTTACCATCGGCAGAATAAGTGATTGGGCCATTGACGATGCTGCGGATACCGGTTCTTTCCAGGCATGGCATACGCTTAAAGACACGCTCCATGTTATCCAGGCAGCGATCCAGGTCATCAGGGCAAAGTGCGTTAACAAAGTTAGGGTCTATACCGTCCATGCCCCAGGTTTTACAACGCTGCTCATAAATACCCACCAGCAAACCGTCTTTTTCCTGGCGGCTATAGAAATCGTCGAGTGGGTCACGCAGCAAAGGAACGCGTTTTCCAAAGGCCTGTATTTCGGGTATAGATTCGGTCAGGAAGTACATGTGTTCCATCGAAATAACAGGGTACTTAACCCCTATCATGTCACCGATTTCATTCACTCGATAACCACCGGCATTGACAACTTTTTCACAGGTGATATCGCCATTTACAGTTTGAACGACCCATTCACCATTCGGCTTTTGATAGACATTCTCAACGGGACAGTGACGATATATTTCGGCGCCTGCTTTACGAGCCGCACGCGCCAATGCCTGGGTAAGCTGAGCGGGATCGATGTCACCATCCAGCGGATCCCAAAGACCGCCCAACAGCTCATGGGTTTCAATCAGCGGGTGACGCTTGGCACATTCAGCCGCATCAATTAATTCAAAATCGACGCCCATTCCTTTTGCCAGCGAAATAAAGTGTTTATAGCCATCGAGATGATCTTGGGTTGATGCTAATCGAATACCGCCGGAAGCATGATGGTAGTTGATGGGGTTTTCAGGGTCGGCAGCCAACTCTTTGTAAAGCTTGATGCTATGGCTCTTTAATCCGACCATCGTCTGAACCGCACCAAAATTGGTAACCTGAGCGGCGGAATGCCAGGTCGTACCGGATGTCAGCTCGTTCCTTTCGACCAGTACAACGTCTGTCCAGCCTTCACGAGTCAAGTGGTAGAGGGTGCTACAACCACCGATTCCACCACCAATAATCACTACCTTACAATGCTTCTTCATGACTTTTCCTTAGTGTGTGTTTTCGCAACACCCGCCCATATAGCTGGCCTTACTTACAGGGCTTGGTTTCAGGTTTATTTAATAATCTAGGCCAAACCACCCAAACAATGAAAGCGCTTTCATTTTTAACACCACACATCTCCATACGCAATACACTGACTGAATTTTTTAATTATATTTACAGGTTGCTTGAGATCATTTGGGCATATGAGCCGTCAGAACCCTAAGGACAAATGCACTCTCAAGGGGCATTTTTTCATGCTTATTAAGGTGATCGCACCATTTGAACGCACAAACAGCATCGACAGGAGATAATATAACTTATTGATTTTTATATAAAATAAATATAAATAACTCTGTAAACAACAACCCTTAGCTAACTATCGGGTCAAAGATACTCGCCCCCCTTCATGACTGAACCTACTCGGCCACCCGAATGAAAAAGCCGTCGCTGACAGCCAAGCAGCAGGCCCGCTTTCAGGTATCAGCCTGCCAGGATCTGCCGAGCAGAGTGTCTCCAGCGGCAGGGTAATGCTCCCCTTTCAGGCAAGCTGAAGGTGGCGCGATCCAAGTCTCACTTTCGGATAACCCTAGGGGAATAGCGCTAAGAAGCAGTTAAATCAAGGTGGGCTAGAGCATGACTTCCGTACCACCAATTCAACATCCAAAGTCGGAGGAAAGCCCACATCTTCGCCTTTTAGCCTGGAGATCAGATATTCCGCGGAGAGTAAACTTATCTGCTGCTGGGGAGTTCTTAGTGTCGTTAATGGAGGCGTCAAATGAGGTGCCAGCCAGGTATCATCAAACCCGGTAATAGAGACCTCTCCAGGCACATCAACTCCCAGTATTTTACTCTCAAAAACAGCACCATAGGCCAGGGGATCCGAACCACAGACTATTGCGGTCGGCCGGCTAGAGCCAGACATTAAGATACGAAATGCCTCCTGTCCATGTTCAACCCCAAAAGGTCTTTCGATAACAAGCTCATCAGGCAAGCTTAAATTATGTCGAGCCAAGGCAGCACGCACGCCCTGTAAGCGATTGTATGCTCGATCATTCCCTTGCAAAATACCCGAGATCATGGCAAATTTTCTATGCCCTACTCCTACTAGGTAATCTGTAATTCTTGCGGCTGCAGCATGATTATCAAACCCCACACAAGGGTGTTCGCCCAAACCATCCGTAACCCAAGTGATAATGTATGGAATTTTTTTGCTATTGAGCAAAGTGTAAACAGACTCATCGCGTGACAAGCCGACAAGTAATATTGCGTCGACGCCATGGGAAACCATCTGGTTAATCTGGAGACGTTCTTTTTCAGTAGAATAGTTAGAAGATGCCACAACCGTCGTGTAGCCTTCATTCGAAATACGATGTTGAAAATACTCAAGAAAACGCCCAAAAAGGGTGTCATCCAATGACGGAACTATAACACCAATCATACGCGACCGGTTGGACGCGAGGGTACGTGCAGCCGCATGGGGAACGTAGTTTAGAATTTTTATTGCCTCCTCTATTTTCTTCTTACTACGCTCACTAACAACGCTCGGATTATTTAGAAATCGCGATACTGTCGCGGGCGATACGTCTGCGTGCCGGGCCACATCATCCAAAGTCGGATTATTAGATGAAGTCGTTAATTTTTTCATACAGCTAACCTCAAACCGCCAGGCAAAAATCGAAGTCGATCAATATCATCAACTATCATTAAAAGTCAAATGCGGTATTTACGGTCTTTAGATATGCCAACCACCCCAATAAGTCAAAAAATCCACTATGAAAACCCCTTCTTCCAGGGCAACGGAATCGAAGCCTTCATCAAAAACGTTATAGTGTGCGGCCATTAACTCATGGGTGCCCTTCTGCTTGCTCTGCTTACCCCGCAACCGGGCCAGGCCGGAAACTCCCCGGCCTGCAAACGGGACAGTCCGCGTCTAAGACACCTGCCATCAGGCACCCTGCACCTCCTGTGCTGATTGCTCGCTGTGGTGAGCCATATCTCATCGCGGTCGCGATCACTACGATACAACCTTCTGCCGTGTGTGGCTTATCTTCAGGCACATTCCGTCATCAGAGGCGAGCAAGCGCCCTGCCGATCCGGCATCGCTAACACCTGCACTGAGTTCGGTGCCAGGCAATAGACCAACAGCCATTGAAAGACGCACAAAAAACGGCCAACCCACCTATGCGAAGAGTTGGCCGTCGCCTCATTTCATTCAGAGCCGACCGGACAAGGCCCATTTTTGATTAATGTTGGTGCGGCGTTTCTTTGGGCAAGTTTAATGTGGGAGTTTGGTCAAAGAAGTTCCAGGGCTTCAGCATGGCATGAACATATTCAGTCGGCATCATCGGCCACTCTTCTGCACGGGCAATGTGTGTTGCGCCGGTGGTCATCCAGAGTACATTGTCTTCATTTTGAATCGACTGATTGTCGTCCGTGTAGGCTTTGAGCCCCGTATCGGTTTTTGCCTGATTGGGGTATTTGCCTTCAGGGAAGCGTTCTTCAGGGTTGTATTGCGTTACCCAGATTTGCTTGTCCATAAAGTTCACCCGCTTGTACAGCCATTCATCCGGACTGAATAACGCCCCCTTGGCGATGGGATGAGTGCCGCCAGCAAACGGAATAACCTGATACGACACCGGGTTCCCCATGCGGTTTTCTTTATTGGTGTTGGTCATCAGACGAATGGTCGACGGATCAAATTTCTGAATCGCTTCCTGCTCGTTTGGCACGATCCGTTCATTGGTGGTCATGACACTTTTGCGAGGGCCACCTGCGGTGTTTTTCGCCACTACAGGGTCGATCTCCATCAACGAGTTTTGCTCGCCATCAACGTCCAGATCCAATCGGAAATTATAGATATGCTGGTGCGTGGTTCCGACGATGTTGTGGTCAATCAGGGTGCCATAACGCGTGTCCTCTTTTGCGGTGGCATCGTGCATGGTACGCGCGTTAACACCTTTGACTGCTTCGATTCCGGACGCGCCCACATCCAGCTTGATAGTGCCATTGGCCAGTAACACCCAATCAAACATGTAGTCGTAGTTGCCAATAGTGCTGATCCAGCGCACCACTAATTCACGACGGGCGCGGCTTTCATTGCGAGAGTCGCCCTTCATTTTATAGTGCTTGTATTCAGGGCCTGCGTAGCGCTCAAAAATGGCGATGGCGTTGGGAATGGTATAAGGCTCACCATTGCTGTCGGCGACGGTCGCAGGGAAAAGCCTGGCGTTCGTCGGCACATCTGATCCGAGTTCCAGCGGCGAGGTTAAAACGCCCATGCCATAATCACCCGAGTCCAGATACGCCTTGAAATACCAGCCTGTATCCGGGTCGCCATAGGGAACGATCATGCCACCGAGGGAGCCTTCATACATCACTTTGCGTTTGGTGCCACCATCGTTATAGGTCAAGGTGGAAAGTACAAGACCCACCCGCGAATCCAGCTTCAGGTGGAAGTCCCAGTTTTGCCAATGCACCATATTGCCATTCATGCTGTAGTTAGGGCCTTGCGGCTCACTCACGATCAGCGGTTTTACCAGCGCTTTCTCTTTTAAGTCTCGGCCATCGTAGGGACGTGGCGTCAGGGGAACCGGGATCACACCGTCGTCCTCGATCTTCAAGACGGACTCGGTTTCCAGGTCGACCACCGCCACCAAACCTTCAATGGGGTGGGCCCAAAAGTTGCCATCACCAACATTCAGGTAAGACACTACTTTAAGCAGGCGCTGCTCTTGCTTCAAACCATCGGCTTCTTCAAAGTAACCGACAGTGAGCGGGGTCGCGATGACTTTACTCACATCATGAATATCGCGTTTCGCCAGAGCTTGTGCATATGCCGGGCTGTTTTCGATGACCTTTTGCACCGTGACCATATCATCCAGTATCACCATGCCATGGGCACCTTCGATAGGCTCCCAGCGTGTCACCGTTTTGCTGCCAAGGTCTACGGTGCCTTCAATGACCTGTTTTCCATCCAGAACCGTAAAGTTGGCCAGGCGCTGGAAGGTCTGGTTGCCGCCAAAGGTCCAGTCCCAGACCCTGGCTTTGTCCTGCTCGGCCAACAGGATTTCCGTAAAACGCAAATTATCCTTGTAATGTGCCGATTGCCTGACCACCTGGCTTGCCAAAGCGATTTCATCGGCACTCAATGGATCCATCGGATGCACACCTGCGCTCACGGCAAAAGTTTGTAACAGCTGGTTTTGCAAAACTTCGTTGGCAAACTGACTGTCTACCAGAACCTGGCCATTCTCGACCTTGATAGGCGCCATCAAGTCGATAATTTTGCCATTCACTTCAGCCTGTCTTTCTCCAACGGTAGCCCTGATATGCACCTCACCCTTGTTGATATGTACCTGCTGCGCATCCTGGTCAAAAAACATGGAGGCTCCCGTGCTCTCCAACGACGACTCCAGCGTGATGTACTCCACCGGACTACCGTGGCCAAGAACCACAGGGCTGCTTAATGCACCACATAGCATGAGCGCTTTGACCAGCGCCTTTGGTTTAAACGTCATTGCGATGTTCCTTGTTTATCTAGTTTCTGCTACTCGCTTAAATAATCATGACAAGGCTCCATCGGCGGGTATTGTAAAAAACGGACGATATAGACACATCGAAAAATTGGCACATTCCATGCTTATTAAGTGGACTTTGGCGTAAAAAACCAGCCATTTGACCAACGGTGGTGCGAAGCATCTGGAGCATGGAATGACCCTGGGACACTATATTCCGCTGCAATACGGCTTTAAATTAAGCGGTGAGCATTACCAACAACGCCTGATTCGTTACCCGGGTCTGTCCGTGCTTTACTATCAATTCACCGCGCCCTTATCAGACTTGCCTATCCAGGCGGTGCCCGATGGCTGTGCAGACATTCTGTTTTGTTGCACCGATATGAATCCTCAGGCGTGGTTACGCGGCAGTGCTCTGCGCTGGACGCCTGTTTTTAATCAGCCAGGGCAAACCTATTTTGGGATTCGGTTGTCGCCTTCTGTCAGTCGACGCCTGCCCTTTGTGCCTTACCAGCAAGTGACCGGATGCAAAGTCGACCTTGTGGATATCTGTTCTGATGCAGAGCAATGGATAGATCACTTGACCCAATGCCCGCATTTTTCCGATCGCGTTAGCTGGTCAGAGCAATGGTTAATCCAGAACGGGGTGATGGACGGAGGACAAACAGACATGATTGGGCACAGTCTGGAGCGGATCCATCAAACCTGTGGCGTGATTCGCATCGAAGAACTTGCCAATGAGGTGCATTGCAGCGCGCGCTCCTTGCGCCATAAATTCAATACCGAGATGGGGCTGTCGCCGAAAAAGTACGCCCGTATTGTGCGTTTTCAAGCCACCTTGGAGCACTTGGTCAGCGGTACAGAAAGCGAGTGGATGGATCCAGGTCAATCGCCCTCATTTGCCAGCCTGGATGATGACTATGGTTATTATGATCAGTCGCATTTCTATAAGGAATTCCAAGAGTTTACCAACTGCACGCCGAAGCAATTACAATTTCAGTTAGCAACATCGTCCTCGCACCATCGGCCGAGAAGTTACAGCGCAATCGCTCACCATGGCGCCACCAGCGTGGCTTAATCATAACTACCGCTAATCCGTGATTTGGTCACTGAGTGCGCGCTGGGGCTGGCATTTACACCGCTGAGTTAGGCCTCAGTTTGCATCCGTTTTTTGGCTCAGCTGTTCGAGCAGCGTCCTGGCCGCCAGCAGATCGGTGCTATCAAAACCTTCATCGAACAAACTGTAACGCGAGGCCAGTAACTCAAGGGCTTCCCGCCTCTTGGCCCCCTGCTCGCCCCCGGACAAAAGCCGGGCAAGGTCGACCGCAGCGCGCAGCTCCAGCGAGCGGCTTCCCTGTTTGGCGGCCAGCGCTATGGCCTGCTGCAGGTAATTTAGCGCGACTTCAGGCTGCTGCCGCTGCAACAGCCCCTTCAGCCGATAAAGCTCCGGCGTATATAAATGCTCGCCGGTCCGTTTGACGCAGTCCAGAGCCTCATCCAGCACCGTTAACGCCTCCTGCTCCTGACCAGCCTTGCCGAGGGCGTCGGCCAGCAGTGCCATAAAGTAGGGTTTGAGAAACTCGCCTCCAGTGGCCTGGTAATCCTGCATCCCCTGGCGAATGATCCCAATGCCCTCAGCCGACGCGCCCTGCTCAACCAGGGCCCAGCCGCGCAGGATACTGGCGCGGGCATGCCAATAGGGGAAACCCTGCTCGGTCGCAAGCTCAATAACCGACTCGGCCCACTCCCGCGCCTCTGAAACTTCACCGCGCTGGTGATGCAGCTCCGCCCTAAAGATCATCGGATCCGCCAGGGTATAAGGGTTGGGAACCTCCTGTGCCAGTTCCAGCGCATCCAGACAGCGCCTCAGCGCCTGATCGGGAAAACCGCGGAACCACAGGGTCGAGGCGCCGATAATCCGCCCCAGAATTCCGGGCTCGATGCCGTACACAAAGGCATGGCTAGCATGTTCGTGCGCATCATAGAGCGCCAGCACCTGGTCACAGTGTTTTTGCGCAGCATTCAGCTGGCCGCGAAACAGCGAAGTCGCCCCCAGGGCAGCATGGGCCTGCACCAGCAGGGCCGGGTCTGCTGCTGCCTGCGCCATAACCAGCAGTTGTTCGGCCATGGCCTGGGCGGCACCGAAATCGGCCCTCAGGGTATAAAACCGGCGCAATGCCACCAGCGCGGAAAACAGCGGCTTGCTGTCACCAAGCTCCCGCGCAAGGGTCATGGCCCGGGTAAAGCTCGTTTCAACCTCAGTGGCGCCAAAGCCGCGCACCGCCATCCAGACATGCCCCAGGCTGATCTCCAGCTGCAGCTCCAGCTCTGCCCGCCTCGACGTATCGGGCAGTGCCGGCAGCAGGCCCTGCGCCTGGCGCAGGTGCGCCAGCGCCTCCTTGCTGGCGGAGCGGTGCATCGCCTGATCTGCGGCCCGCAGCAGATATTCCACCGCCTTGCCGGCGTTACCACTGCAACTGTAATGGTGCGCAAGCTCGCTGCAGCGATCATCCAGACTGGCGCTGAAGAGGGTTTCAATCGCCTGGGCCGTGCGTTCATGCAGCCGGCTGCGCCGCTCCTGCAACAGAGAGCCGTAGGCCACTTCCTGGGTCAGGCCATGCTTGAAGGTGTACTCGACTTCCGGAAAAGCCGGGCGTTCATACAGAAACTCTCCCGCCTGCAGACGTGACAGCCCCCGTTTCAGATCGTCATCCGGCGGCCCGACCACCTGCTGCACCAGACTCCAGGGGAAATCCTTGCCGATCACTGCAAGAGTCTGCAACAGGGCCTTCTCGGCCATGGCCAGGCGGTCAATACGTGCACTCAGAACCCCCTGTACCGTAGTCGGTATATGCAGATCCGCCGGCGCCTGCTGTAGCTGAAAATTACCCGCGCTGCCACTGAGCACGCCTTCCTCCACCAGGGTCTGCACCACTTCCTCCAGAAAGAAGGGATTGCCTTCGGTCTGGGTCATGATCAGTGGCTTGAGCGCCGCCAGGGATGCATCGTCCCCCAGCAGGGCGGCGAGCAGCTCCTGCGCCTCTATCGGCCCCAGCGGGTCGAGGCGTAGCTGGGTATAGCAGCTTTTCTGGCCCCAGTCGTGCTGGTATTCGGGTCTATAGTTCACCAGTAGCAACATGCGAGCAGCGGGCACACCGTCACTGAGGGTTCTGAGGAAAGCTTCGGTTTCGCGATCCAGCCATTGCAGATCCTCGAAAATCAGTACCAGCGGCTGATCGAGGCTCTCATGCACCAGCAACTGGCGGATCGCCTCGAAGGTGCGCTGTCTCCGCACCTGCCCATCCATCTGCCGCAACGCTGAATCGGCCTCGGTCACCCCCAGCAGGTAGAACAGGTAGGGCAGACTGCCTTCCAGGCTGCGATCCAGCGTCAGCACCTTGCCGGTGATTTTTTCACGCCGCTGCCGTTCATCATCCTTGGGCCCAATCTGCAGGTAATTCTTCAGCAACTCGATCAGCGGGAGGCACGCAAAGGCCTTGCCGTGGGAAACCGAAAAGGTCTCCAGTACTCGACAGGACTGCTGCGCGCGATGCTTGAACTCGTAATACAGCCGCGACTTACCGACACCCGGCTCCCCCACCACACCGACTATTTGCCCCTGACCACTGCAGGCCTTATCCAGCGCCTGCTGTAGCTGCACCATTTCGCCCCGGCGACCGACAAAGCGTGCCAGCCCCCGGTGCGCGGCTACCTCCAGCCGGGTTCGCAGGGCGCCGAGCCCCTGCAGTTCATACACAGCCAAAGGCTCGGACAGGCCCTTGATGCGAGTTTCTCCCAATGGCTTGAAGTTGAAGTACCCCTCTGTGAGGCGATGGCTCGCTTCGCTCACCAGGATGGTGCCGGGGGTAGCAATACCCTCCATGCGCGCGGCTATGTTGATGGTATTGCCCACTGGGTCGTAATCCGTGTGCAAGTCATCGGTACGAATTTCCCGCACCACCACTTCACCGCTGTGAATACCCACCCGCACCTGCAGCGCAATGCCTTGCTCCAGCCGCAGGCGATCGCTGTGATGGCGTATCGTTTCCTGCATGCGCAGCGCCGCATAGAGTGCGCGTCTTGGATGGTCTTCGTGGGCGATGGGTGCCCCGAACAGCGCCAGAATGCCATCACCCAGAGACTTGGCGACATAGCCCTCGTAGTGATGCACAGCTTCCATCATCAGCTCGAGTACCGGGTCGATTAGTCGGCGCGCCTCTTCCGGATCCAGATCCTGAATCAGTGCTGTGGAGCCGGTCATGTCCGCGAACAGCACTGTAATGGTCTTGCGCTCGCCGCCATTGCCACCGCGCGCCTGGCGGGCACTTTGCTCTGCCAGTATCCGCTGGGCCAGATGCGGCGGGGTATAGTGAATGGGCGCTGCGGTAGTGGCGGCCGGCAACGCCTCGGGGGCCGCATCTTCCAGCGCGATACCGCAGGCATTACAGAAACGGGCAGTCGGACTCACGACCTGACCACAGCCCGGGCAGCAGCGCGCCATGCGGGTACCGCAGTGCTCGCAAAAACGGGCGCCGGTTATATTGTCCTGGCCACAGTCAGTGCAACGCATGGGATTATGTATCCTCCGTCTGGCGTTTACAGAACAGCATCCGTTGCCATTGTGCGCATTTCAGCTCAAAGCATAGCCGCAGTGCCATCAGCCATCATAGCGGTAACCGACGCCGTGCACCGTGACGATAATCGCGGGGTTGCGCGGATCCAGCTCCACCGCCTTGCGCAGCTTGGAGATATGCTGATCCAGGGTGCGGCTGCTGGGAAGATAGTGGCGCCCCCAGCATTCATCAAACAGCTCGTCACGGCTCAATACCCGGCCAGGATTACGGTGCAGCAACTGCAGAATCTGCATGTCCCTGAGGCTCAGGTCGATGCGACTGCCGCTGCGCTCGGCCCGCAGCTGCGCCGGCAACACCCGCAGGTCCGCCATCTGGAAGCTGTCATCTTCGGCGGGCTGCATGCGCCGCGCCAGACAGCGACGGGTGACAGCACGGATGCGCGCCACCACCTCGCGGCTGCCAAAGGGCTTCTTGATATAGTCATCGGCTCCGAGTTCCAGCCCCAGCACCTGATCAATCTCCTCCGACTTGGCGCTAATAAAGATCACCGGCAGCTGCTGGTCCTGTTGACGGATGCGCCGGCACAGGCTGTAGCCGTCCTGCCCCGGCATCATGATATCCAGCAACACCAGGTCGGGCCTGTGCTGCTCGAACAGCGCCCAGGCCTGGTCGCCATTGGCGGCCTCCAGGCAGCTGTAGCCCTCGGCCTCCAGCAGATCCGTCAGCCCCAGGCGGATATTCAGATCATCTTCGGCAATCAGTATTTTCATGGTTTTAACTCCAGCCGAATCAGAAAACAGGCGCCCTGCCCGCCGGGCTCCAGGGTCAGGTCACCACCGTGGGCGCGGGCAAGTTCGCGCGCCAGCCCCAAACCAATACCCGTGCCCGCCACGCCATCGGTGAGTTTGTTGCTGCTGCGATAAAACGGCTCGAATATCCGCTGCTGCTCGCCGGGTTCAATCCCCGGGCCCTGGTCCTGTAGCCGAATATAAATGCTTGAGCCCTGCAACCAGGACTCAAGTTTTAGCCGGCCACTGTTAGGCGCATATTTCTCACAGTTGCTCAGCAGGTTATTGAGAATTTGCTCCAGCGCGCCGGCATCGTAGCGCAGCCTGGCGCCTATCCCGGCGGCAAATTCGGCCTCGATACCGCGTTGCAGCAGCAGGGGCACAAAGGTCTGCAGTATGCGGTCAATCTGCTCATCCACATCGGCGGACTCAAAACGTAACTGCAGCCGCTGGCGCTGCAGCCTGGAGAAACTCAGCACGTTGTCGATCAGGCGCGACAGGCGCTGACTCTCGCCGGTAATAACATTCAGATAACGCAACACCACGGGGTCCTGTTCGTCATCCGCCAGACGTTCCTGCAGCATTTCGGCATAGAGGCGCACATTGGTCAGCGGGGTTTTCAGCTCGTGGGACACCTGATTAACAAAATTGACCCGCTGACGGGCCAGTCGCAGCTCCCGACCATGCTCGCGGTACAACAGATAGCCCAGCAGACCCAGCCCCAGTGCCAGTAGCAGCAGCGGCGCCACCTGCGTGAACGCGCCCTGGGCTCCGGCCTGAGTGCCGGCCGGGGCATGATACTCAAGCCGCCAGCTGCCCAGCGGATGGTTCAGCCAGAGCACGCGCAGTGCATTGCCCTGGGCCCGGTAACCACCCCAGCTGTAAAGAGTGCTGCCACGGCTGTCCAGCAGGCGAATTTCGGCATTGCCCAACTGCCGGTCGCCCAGCTCGCCCTCCGGCAAGCGGTTAATCAGATCCGACAGCAGGCGTGCGCTGTTAAGCACAAAGCCCAGTGTCCGCCCCTGATCATCGCGCCACCAGTACACCTGCATTAAACCGGTGTTGGCGTGCCAGGCAATCCAGCCAGAAGGCGCAGTGGCAACAGCTTCTGCCTTGGCGGTTACAGAGTCGGCGTCCGCCAGATCCAGCGCCAGCTCGGCCGGGGCCGACGGCGCCCGCAGCTGGCCACTGGCCAGATAACTGGAGGAATCACCCGCCGCCAGCACCGGTGCCTGCTGCCGCTGATCCACGGGATCAGCAGCCGCCGGGCGAAACAGGTCCGGCGACTGCCACAGTGGCTGCATCTGCTCGACAAAACGCTGCTCCGCCTGGCTCAGCGGTGCGAAGCGCGGAGGAAACAGCCGCTCGCTATTCCCGTCGCCGCCCAGTACAAACAGCTGCTCCACGTAGACCGAGTCCTTGATAAAGGCACGCAAGTTTTCACTGCTGTAGTCGTGGTCCGTCTGGCGCTGCAGGCGCTGTGCCTGCTGTGCCAGCACACCTTCAAGCTGACGAAAATGGGTCTGCAGTTGCTGATCCACTGACTGCAACTGCTGCTCGATCAGCGTCTGCAGCTGCAACCCCACCAGCTGCTGTTCGTTGTGCTGCAGGCGCAGGCCGAGCCAGCCCAACAGCAGCACGGGCAGGAGCACCAACAGAATCAGCAACAGCGGGGCGCGATATCTCACAGGCTCAAAGGCCTCCCTTTTCCGTTAATAGGTTTGCTGAGTGGAGCGTTTGTACTGGCGTTCGCGCAATTCCTTGCGCTTGCGGTTCCAGTCATCTTCCGATGATATTTCATCGGCATCTTTGAGCGCTTCGGCTTTCTGCGCCTCCAGACGAGGCGAACTCAGACTGTCGGCCTTGGACCCCAGCAGCTTGGCACTTTTTTGCAGAATGCTCCTGGCACCTTCGATATCACCCTGGTCACGCCGCTCCAGCGCCTGACGGCTGTATTCATTGGCTACCTGTTCCACCGCAGACTCCAGTGCCAGTTTGTCGACCGCCTGCTGCACTTCCTGCTCCGAGGCACTGAAGGCGACCTGTACCAGGCCACTGAGCTGGCGTTTTTCCCGCAGTGCCAGATTGTTGTAATCCAGCTGCACCTCGGCCAGATCCAGAGTACTGCCAGCGGCGTGGGCCGGGACTTCTACCTCGAGAATGACGAACTTTTCCTGCTCACTGTAGAGCGAACTCAGACGGGTGCGCACCCGGTCGCCGATCACCTCAGCCTCACGCCCGATCAGACGCAGCGGCCGTACGCCATTGAGGCAGCGAATTTCGATGTTCAAATCCTGCGCCACAACGGACATAACATCGCCGAATTCATATTGAAAGACACGTTCAAGATCCGCGGCATTTTCGACAAAGGCATGGTTACCATCGCTAAAGCCCGCCAGCTGGGTCATCAGGTCTTCGTTGTACCCCAGTCCCAGGCCAATAGTGGTGACACTGATACCTTCCTTGGCCAGGGACTGGCCCAGGCGTCCCAGTTCATGGGGTGACTGGGGCCCGACATTGGCCAGGCCATCGGACAGCAATATGACCCGGCTCACCTGCTGGCGCTCCAGGAACTTGCGCACTTCCCGCGCGCCCTTGCTAACGCCGGCAAAGAGCGCCGTATTGCCGCCGGCCTGCAACCGACGAATGGCGCGATAAATCGACTGGCGATCCTCCACCCGGGTCGCCGGCACCACCACCTGAACGCGGGAGTCATAACTGATCACCGAGACGATATCCCGTGCATCCAGGCTCGCAATCGCCATAATGGCCGCCTCGCGCGCATTGGCTATTTTCTCGCCGCTCATGGAGCCGGACTTGTCGAGCACTATGGCGACATTCACCGGCGAGCGCTGCGCCTGGCTTTCCTGCTCGAACCCCTGCAGAGCTATCTTGATAAAGGCCGTCTGAGTGCTGCCGGCGTCCATCACGGGCGTGGCCAGACTCAGATTAAGGCCCACCTCCCGCGCCTGTACTGCCAGCGGCAGCCAAAGCACGAGCAACAGTAGTGGCCGCAGCCAGCAATGATGTTTTATCCCAGTATGCATGATCGTTCTCCCCGGTTGAGTGTATACAGTGCCGGTCGCGCTGCAATGGTCACTGTCTGTGTTGCACTCTAGGGCGCCCGCGCGCTCGGGCGGTCAGACAAACGTATGGGTATTGTAAAAAGATTGTAAGCAGCCCTGACACTGATCAAAATTCGACCGCACACCGGTATCTGTGATATAAAGCGGCGCTCTTACAGAATCAGCTTTTCAAAGGTATTACACGATGGCGATCATCCGCTGGATTCTTGGACGAATCATTCTGCTACTCGACTTTCTGACCCGCCCAAGGGGCATCAAGCGTACACCCGAGCAACAGGCCGTGCTAGATACGCAGACCTCGCGCCTGTCACTGTACCAGTACGCCGCCTGCCCGTTTTGCGTCAAAGTACGTCGCGCCATGCGTCGTCAGTCGCTGAAGATTGAAACAAGGGATGCGAAAAAGCAGGCGAACTACCGCCAGGAACTGCTGCAACAGGGTGGACAGCTGAAAGTGCCGTGCCTGCGCATCGAAAGCGAAAACGGCGATGTACAGTGGATGTATGAATCGTCGGATATAGTGCGCTACCTGGACTCGGTCGCGGCGGTTTAAGTAAGCCCGGCTGGCACCAACGGGAGCTAGCGCTGGATCTATGCGGACAGATTGCAGGCTCTATAATCTGCCCGCTTCGACAATAACAACAATCTCGATTACAGACGGCACATATATCCAAATGTGCTGATACTGGCTTTTGCGGTTATCCTGCTATAGCCAGACGACCCTTTATCCATTGTTATTGGCGAGACCGAACTCATGTCAGATTACCCTACGCTCGAAGAGATGGGCATTAGCTCCTTCGAAGACATCACCAAGTACAGCCTGCGCCGCGAAAGCGATGTGGACGTGCTGAAAATTTACTACAAGCGCCCCAAGGCGTCGCTGCTGTCACGCAGCAAGAAATTCACTTTTGCACGTCCGCGCAAGTCCATCCCGATGCAGTTCCGCAGCGGTGAAAAATGGGACAGCCTCACCGACAGCAGCCCAACGCTGCAGAACGCCGTGATTGAGCTGAACAAGCTGACTACCCAGCCTGCCGCCCTGCCGCCAGAAGACCTGAAAGCCCGTTTTCTGGAAGATCTGAATCACCTCGAAACCGTGGTGAACTCTAAAATCGACGAACTGCGTCGTCAGATCGAAAGCATGAAGTAAGGCGCTTTGCCGGCGGTGGCTCTATAGCCACTGCCTGCTGCTCTTACTGAAACATATCAAGGCACCTGCGAAACCTGATGCAACTTAGTGCGACTCGCTGGCCGCCTGCTGTGCCTGCTTTTGCTCCAGCATCATCTCACCCATCTTGCGACCGAAGACTTCCATCACCGCATCCGGGTTGTCCTGGCACTCTTCAAATGCCGACACCATGGCCTGCAGTGTGGGCAGGGTTTTGTCCACCAGCTCGTTGATGTAAACCTCAGCCGTTACATTGGTATAACGCTCGTAGTCCGCAAAAAGCTTTGCCGCCTGTTCGCTGAGTTTGATTTCCACGCTTGCTGCAGCCATATCGTCACCTTCGTTTTTTTATAGCAGTGTTTTATAAACAGAGGCGCCATTCAGGGCGCATGATTGCATCATGACCAGCAAGGCCCGCTGTGGCTAGATCCAGCCTTGCTGCCTGGGTGGAACCAAGCGCGCCTTTCCCGTCTGCCTGACTGGCATCATCGTTCAGTGGCGACTGGCGCTAGAGCAATGCCGCCAAAGCCCCTACCCTGTCAGACGGACCATCATGGCTCTCCCCCTATATACAAGGACAGGACTGCCGCTCAGCCCAACTGCCGCCACCCTTTGCCGACAAGCTGGAGATCTCATGCACAAGTACCCGACACTCTCTGCCATGGGAATTACCGAGGTTGAGTCCATTGCGCGCTATGCGCTCAAGGAAGGCAGCCACAGCGACGAACTCAAGATCTACTTCCACAGCACTGACGGCAGTAGCCTGCCTCACAGCATGAAATTCGATTTCCCCCACGCGGCCAAAAATACCTCCGCCGCCGAGTTGCTCGGCGCTCTGGGCGAATTGCAGCAACTGACCCGCCAGGGCCAACCCGCAGCCACACGGGAGCAGCTGCTGAGCGAGCTGAGCCACCTCGAAAAGGTCGTCAGCGCCAAGATCGCGGAGATGCGTTTCAACCTGAAACAGTGGCACTGACATCAGAGTACTGAAATAACAGCACCGAGACCCCAGTGTTAACCGATGGTGACAGGAGCTATGTAGTTTCTGTCCATAAGTGCCTGCCAGAATTCAGCTGGAATCGAGTGTTCATACCAGTCAAGATTCTGCTGTATTCTGGCAGCGCTGGTCATGCCAATAACAACCGATTTGACGCAGGGATATAGCAGGGGGAACTGAATTGCGGCGGCGGGCAAGGGAACCCCATATTCACTGCATACTTTTTCCAGCCCAATGACCTTGTCGATGACCTCAGACGGCGCTGCATCATAAAAATAGTGCCCTGCGCCGGCTGATCCCTTGGCGAGGATGCCCGAGTTAAAGGGCGCGGCCGCAATAAGTGAAACCTCTTTCTGGCTGCATCTGGCGGTAAAGCTTTCAGTAATTTCATTTTCAAGCAGCGTGAAGCAGTTAGCCACCATAAAACAGTCAAAATCGGCCTGATCCAGCGCCGAATCACATGCCTGCCACTCATTAACGCCCAGGCCGATGGCCTTGACGGCCCCCTGATCGCGCAGCTCAGACATCGCCCTGAAGCCACTATCCATGGCAATACGGAATAGCTCTGGCAGCTTTTCCCCCTGGGTAAACACATCCAGATCATGCATCAGCAGCATATCAATTTCAGCCACGCCCAGGCGTTGCAGCGAATCCTCAAAGGCACGCATGACCCCATCATAGGTGTAGTCATAATGACGTTTGAAGGGCGCCGCACCGACAAAACCGGCTTCTTCCATGGGTGCGTTTTTCTGCAGCGGATGCAGCAAACGCCCTACCTTGGTGGAGAGAAATATTTCATCCCGTGGCTTTTCATGCAACGCCAGCCCCAGGCGGCGCTCGGAAAGACCAGCGCCATAGTGGGGGGCGGTATCGTAATAGCGTACACCCTGACCCCAGGCCGCATTCACCGCCGCTTGGGCTTCAGTGTTGGTAATACTGCGAAATAAATTACCAATTCCTGCGGCACCGAAGCCCAACTCAGTTATCGGCGTACCGCTCCTGTCCATAACCCTGGTTTTCATGATTAAAGTCCACGTCAATTTTTATGGGTATTTAGGGGAAGGCCAGTCCATAAACTTTATTTAAATACTTCTAACCCGGTGGACAAACAGATTCCCTCCCGATTTGTCCGTCACGTCCGGCTGAATACTCGGCAGGCAAGTTGCTGCTTTGATTCTTGCGGATTAATACTCTGTCGCAGGATGAGCAAAATTCCACCGGGCTCAGTTGTGCAGGCAGCGGTCAGATAAAAAACGGGATCAGCGCTGTCTGTATACATTTTCAAACGACAAGCTGCTTACAGATCAAAGGCACGCACGAGCTGGCGTTGCTCGCCCAGTCTATCGATGCCCAAACGCATCACTTCACCGCCTTTGAGATATTTCGGTGGATTCATGCCCAGACCCACGCCCGGCGGGGTTCCAGTCGAAATAATGTCACCGGGTTGCAGGCTCATGAACTGACTGCAATAGGCGATAAGGAAAGGCACCTTGTACACCATGGTCGCCGTAGTGCCATTCTGGTAGCGATTTCCGTCAACCTCGAGCCAAAGGCCCAGTTCATCTGGGTTACCTACCTCGTCGGGCGTAACCAGCCAGGGTCCTGTAGGGCCGAAAGTGTCACACCCCTTGCCCTTGTCCCAGGTGCCCGAGCGCTCGAGCTGGTACTCTCGCTCCGAAATATCATTGATAACGCAGAAACCAGCCACATGCTTCATGGCATCCGCTTCATCGATATAGGAGCCGCCTGTACCTATCACCACACCCAGTTCAACTTCCCAATCCGTTTTCTGGGAGCCGCGGGGGATTTGAATATCATCGTTAGGCCCAACAATAGCCGAAGTCCATTTACTGAACATCACAGGCTCAGGAGGCACCGGCATACCGGATTCCTCAGCGTGATCGGCATAGTTCAAGCCGATACAGATAAACTTGCCCACAGCGCCAACACAGGCACCCAGGCGCAGGTCTTGCTGCGGCGTGCCTGCAACGATCGGCAGCGTGCTGATATCCAGCCCTTGCAAGCGCGCGATACTGTCGCGGCCAAGCGCAGCTCCGGCGATATCTGGCACTATCGCAGAGAGATCGCGGACCTGGCCGTTCTCATCCAGAACACCTGGTTTTTCCTGGCCTGCCAACCCGTAGCGTAGAAGCTTCATGTAGATTTCCTGTTGTTGAATCCGTGTTGAGGGATAAAGGCATGACCCGGTAATTTAAGCCGGATCATGCCCCTGAAAACGATTAATCGTAGAGCACAGCGGCAATCTTGGGCTCGTCAATGTTCGACGCATCATAATAGTAAAAGCCGGTATCTATGATCTCGGGGAGCTTCTCGCCACGATAGGCACTCAGGGCGGCCTTGACGGTTTCATAGCCAATGCCGACAGGGTTCTGCGTGATAGCACCGGCCATCACCCCTTCACGAATCGCATTGGTCTGGGCTTTGCCAGAGTCGTAGCCAATGATGACAAGATCGGTCGCGCTCATCTCGCGCACGGCATTCACAATACCAATGGCAGAACCTTCGTTGGTGCCAAACATGCCAGAAAGGCCCGGGTTCGCAATCAAAATGGCCTTGGCCACTTCAGTCGATTGCAGCTGGTCACCCTGGCCATACTGCACCGAGACCACTTCAACATCCGGATAGGCCTCTGCAATGCGGTTGAGGAAACCGTCGCGACGGTCGATGCCAGTACGGCTGGTCTGGTCATGGGCGACCACTGCCACTTTCCCTGCCCCGCCAATGAATTCCGCCATCTTGTCTGCGGCCAGCGCCGCCGCCGCGACATTGTCAGTCGTGGCGGTGGTTACCGGGATATCGCTCTCCACACCGCTATCAAAGGCGACGACCGAGATACCCGCCTCGGCAGCCTTGCGCAGCAGCGGGATGGCAGCCTGACTATCGAGGGCGGCAAAGCCAATGGCGCTGGGCTTGTTGGCCAGCGCCGCGGCAAGCATGTCGATCTGACGATCCACCATAGTTTCACTGTCAGGACCTTCAAAAGTGACCCGCACATCAAATTCTGCAGCCGCCTGATCAGCACCTAATTTCACAGCCTGCCAGAATTGATGCTGAAATCCTTTTGAAATCAGCGGGATATAAATTTCTTCCTGGGCCATAGCAGCAGGAGCGGTAACGCTCAGAGTGATTGCACCAATAACGCCAAGTAGCGTGCGACGTGTCAACATGTTGATTTCCTCAGTTTCTGTTTTTTTTGGGTCGAGGTTGTGCGGGGACTCTGGATCGCCCCCTCACAGGGTTAAAAACTGTTTCGGTTGGTAATTCGATATCAGGCTTTCTTGCGACGCATCATGTCGGCATAAACGGCCAAAATGATAATTGCTCCGGTCACCACGGTTTGCCATTCCTGGGCGACCGAGAGAACCCGCAAACCGTTGGTCAACACCGCCATGATCAGGGCCCCGATCAGGGTACCGAGGATAGTGCCCCGCCCGCCGGACAGTGAGGTTCCACCTATAACAACAGCGGCAATGGCCTCAAGTTCGTACCCCAAACCCAGGGCCGGCTGCGCAGAATTAAGACGCGAAGCGATCAGCAGCCCGCCGATGCCGCAAATACCGCCGGCCAGGGCGTAGATCGCCATCTTCCAGCCATCCGTATTGACGCCGGACAGACGCACCGCCTCTTCGTTGGAGCCCAGTGCAAAGGCATAGCGCCCAAGCACGGTGCGGCCGAGGATATAACTGGCAGCCGCGGCGACCAGGAAGAGGATGAGCACACCGTTGGGAATGGGCAGCGCCGGAATGATTTCACCAATCAGGGATCCACGGGAAATCAGGTCAAAACCGGGCGTGTCATTGAAATAAATCGGACGGGTGCCCGAAATTACCAGCGACAGTCCCTTGAGAATCAGCATCATGCCCAGTGTGGCGATAAAGGGCGGGATCTTCATCTTGGCCACAAAGGTGCCGGAACAAAGACCACAGAGTGCACCGGTCGCAATGGCAGCCACCACGCCCAGGGGCAACGGCATACCCGCGTAGGTCAATACGACACCGGCCATCACCGCCGTGAACGTCATCAGGGTGCCGACGGACAGGTCGATGCCGCCGGTGATAATCACCAGGGTTGCGGCTATCGCCAGCACGCCATTAACCGAGGTCGCCTGCAGGATGGCGATCATGTTGGAGGTCTGCATAAAATTGGGTGAGACCAGGGAGAAAGCGATCAGCAGCACTATAAGGCTGGCAAAGGCCAGCAGCCGCTGATGGGTCCCCATTTCAATCAGCCGGGACAACAGGCTTTTGGGTTTTTCGGGGGGCACTGTGGTTATAGTCGGGTTTACGGCACTCATTATTTTTCTCCTGCCAGCGATACGCTAGCTTCACGCTGCGTGGCCAATTGCATGATTGCTTCCTGGGTTGTACCCGCACCACCTGGCAGAATGCCGGTCAGGCGCCCTTCACACATAACGGCAATGCGGTGACTGAGGCGCATGACCTCGGGCAGCTCGGACGAAATCACTATGATCGCGCGACCCTGGCCCGCCAGTTCCTCAAGTAGCTTGTAGATTTCAGACTTGGCGCCTATATCGATACCACGGGTGGGTTCGTCGAAAATCAGAATATCGCAGTCCCGCAGCAGCCATTTGGCGATAACCACTTTTTGCTGATTACCCCCGGAAAGAAACCGAACCTCCTGCCGGTCAGACGGCGTACGAATACCCAACTGGCTGATATAACCGACAGCGACATCCTTCATCGCCTTTTCATCCAGCACGCCCGCCCGGCTGGTAAAGGTATTCAGGCTTGCCAGGGATATATTTGCGCGCACATCCATGCCCGTGGCTAGGCCAAAGTGCTTGCGATCCTCCGACAGATAACCAATTCCGGCAAAGACAGCGTCGTTGGGAGACTTGATGCTGCGAACCTTGCCGTGAACCCTGATCTCGCCGCTCTCCAGCGGATCGGCGCCAAAGATTGCACGGGCCACTTCGGTACGGCCGGCGCCCATGAGACCGGCAAATCCGAGTATCTCGCCCTTTTTTACAGAAAAGCTGACGTCGCGTATTTCTGCGCCTCGATTGAGCTGCCTGACTTCAAGCGCGACTTCGTTGCCAGAGGTGTCCGGCACTACCAGCGGGTTTTCCTGCACCTCACGGCCGACCATCATCGAGATAATTCGGCTCAGCGGCGTCTCGCTCGCCTGCACAGTGTCGACGTATTCGCCATCGCGCATAACGGTTACCCGATCTGCAATCTGCTTTATCTCGTCCATCTTGTGGCTGATATAGATGATGCCCACGCCCTCAGCCTTGAGCTGGCGAATGATGCCAAAGAGTTCAGCGATTTCCGCATCATTCAGTGCCGCCGTAGGTTCATCCATGATGAGCACACGAGAGCGGAATGACAGCGCCTTGGCGATCTCGATCATCTGCTGTTTGGCAATCGTCAGAGTCCCGACAATGGCCTTGGGATCAAGTTTCAGGTTCATCGTGGCGAAAATTTCCGCCGTCTGCTGGTTCAGGGCACGCTCATCCAAACGCCCCAAAAAACCTCTGGGCTCACGTCCGATAAATACATTCTGCGCAACCGTCAGATCGTTCATCAGGCTGAGTTCCTGATGGATTATTCCGATACCCAACTCCTGCGCCTCACGTGGTCCAGCCGGTTCAGCCAGCTCACCCCGAACCCAGACGTCACCGCCATCGCGCTTGTATATGCCCGACAGGACCTTCATCAGAGTCGACTTGCCGGCACCGTTTTCCCCCATCAGCGCGTGGACTTCTCCCTCAGCCAGATCAAACTGCACACTCTTCAGCGAATGCACCCCTGGAAACCACTTTTCGATCCCGTGCATTTTGACAAGTAGTGTCATCCCGCAACCCTCCAAAACCTATTTTAATAATTATTAGATGGTGAGGTTTCTCGTCAGATGGTGACTCCGCCGTCAACCAGCATCGCCTGTCCTGTCACAAGCTGGCTTTCATCTGAAAGCAGATAAGCGACCATATGCGCAATGTCGGATGCTTGAGCCAAACGCCCCATGGGCTGGCGGGCGATAAAATCTTTCTCGGCCTGAACCGGATCAGCCGCAGCCGCAATGCGTCCGCGCAGGGATGGCGTATCAACTGTGCCAGGGCAAAGCGCATTGCAACGCAGGCCCTGCTTTACATAATCAGCGGCAATCGCCTTGGTCAGCCCAATGACCGCAGCCTTGGTTGTGCCATAGGCGGTACGGGCAGGAAAACCCTTAATAGAGGATGCCATAGACGCCATGTTCAGGATCGAAACACTCCCGGTTTGCTGCGCGCGCTGCAACATGCCAGGTAAAAAAGCGCGGCACATGCGGATCATGGAGGTTACGTTCAGACTGACACTGAAGTCCCAGTCTTCATCTGAAAGCTCGAGTATGGTGCCGTGATGCACAAAACCGGCGCAGTTAAAGAGTCCGTCCAGCCCTGGCAACTCTGCGGCGAGCGCGTTGACAGCCTCGGCATCGGTCACATCCAGAAAGCGGGTCTCGATTAAGTCTGACTCGCGCTGCAAACTTTCGAGCGCATCCAGATTGATATCGGTAGCAATAACCCGCGCACCCTGAGCGACGCAGGCCTGTACACTGGCTCGACCAATGCCTTGTCCGGCAGCAGTAATTAGAATTGTTTTGCCTTCAAGCCGCATGCTTGATTCTCCTGTTTTAGTTTTTCAAATCACATGACTGCGCCGATCTGCCAAGGCACAAACTCTGCCCCGCCAAATCCCAGCTCTTCACTTTTTGTCTGCTCGCCGGAGGCGACACGAATAATGAGTTCGAACAGCTCATGTCCCTTGTCTTTAATACTCACGCCGCTGGAAACAATGTCTCCGCAATTCAAATCCATGTCGTCAGACATGCGTGTATACATCTCTGTATTAGTGGCAAGTTTGATGCAGGGCGTTGGCTTGTAGCCGGAGACAGAACCACGGCCTGTCGTAAAGACAATCAGATTTGCCCCGGAGGCGACCTGACCGGTTACCGAGCAGGGGTCGTAACCCGGACTGTCCATAAAGACAAAGCCCTTGGTGTCGATCGGTTCAGCGAAGAGGTAAACATCACTCAGAGGAGCTGTACCACTCTTGGCGACCGCGCCGAGTGACTTTTCGAGGATAGTGGTCAAGCCGCCGCGCTTGTTGCCAGGGCTGGGATTGTTGTCCATCTCCCCGCCATTACGCGCGCAGTAATTTTCCCACCAGCGCACCCGTGCAATCAGCTTTTCTGCCACCTCTTGAGACACAGCGCGGCGGGTAAGCAAATGTTCAGCGCCATAGATCTCCGAGGTCTCAGACAAAATCGTGGTGCCGCCGTGGCGTACCAGCAGGTCCGAGGCATAGCCCAGTGCAGGGTTGGCCGTGATGCCGGAATAACCGTCCGAGCCACCACACTGCATCCCCACAGTGATAGCCGAAACCGGGGCGGGACTGCGCTCGGCACTATTGGCGATTGCAGCAATGGCGCGCAGCTCCTCAAGCCCTTTTTCAATGGTTTTGCGCGTCCCGCCCTCTGCCTGGATAGTCATATAGTGCAGGGCGCCATCTGCCCGAATCGAACGCCCGCCGACCAGAGCATCAACCTGCATCACCTCGCAGCCGAGACCCACCAGCAGAATTCCGCCGAAATTGGGGTGTCGCGCATATCCAGAAAGAGTGCGAAACAGGGTGTCGTAACCTTCGTCCTTGCCAGACATACCGCAGCCCGAGCTGTGAACGATAGGCACTATGCCGTCGATATTGGGAAATTCATCGAGCAGCCCGGATTTTTCCGCAGCCTCGGCGATGAAGCGGGCGACCGAGCCTGCACAGTTAACCGAGGTTAAAATTCCGATGTAATTTCGAGTGCCTGTCTTGCCGTCTGCTCTGGCATACCCCATGAAGGTTCTTTCATCGCTCGCAACGGGCAGCGCGACACTTTGGCTCGCGAAAGCATAGTCCTGCAAGTGCTCTCCCATCCCCAGGTTGTGCGTATGCACATGTGCACCCGCTGCAATATCTGCCGTGGCCTGACCAATGATCTGGCCATATCGAATCAGATCTTGCCCCGCCTTGATTGGGCAAACTGCAACCTTGTGTCCACGCGCTACCGCTTGCTGCAGGCAAACATTGGCACCTTGCAGTGCATGCCCAGCGGTGAGATCGCAAAGAGCAACCACGACGTTGTCGTTTGGATGCAGGCGAATTGTCTCTGTAGCCTTACTCACGCTGAGCCCCCTTGTTCCGAAATTCACATTTCATGTGCCTTGTTGTATCCTCAAACTAGCACTCGACACATCTGTCGTCAACTAACATGTTAGTATTCAGGTAATGGAAATGAATGCAGTCACCCTCACCGACATAGAAGACCTGAGTGGTTCCCTTGCCCAGCGGGTCTACCAGTCCCTGCGCGAAGCCATCCTCTCGATGGCCTACCCGCCGGGTACGATTCTGAGAAAAGGCGCCATTTGCGAACAGCTCGGCGTTTCGCGCTCACCGGTATCAGAAGCCATAGCTCGACTGTCTGCAGAGGGGTTGGTGGATGTCATCCCCCAGTCGGCAACGCGGGTTTCCTGCTTTTCGATGGATGAGATTCGCGAAGCGAGTTTCCTGCGCGAGGCGCTGGAATTGGCGGCAGTTGCAAGAGTTGCCGAACAGCGCAGCGACGAGCAGTTGACGCAATTAACCAGGAACCTGCGACTGCAGGAGCTATTGGTGGAAGACAGGGATTTTGCGGGCTTCTACAAGACGGACGAAGAGTTTCATGCATTGCTGATGGAGTTCACCGGCTTCCCTGGAGCCTCCTCGGTTGCATCGACTGTGTCCTTGCAACTGAAACGTGCCCGCATGCTGTTGCTGCCCGAAGAAGGCCGGCCGGCAGAAGCCGTCAAGGAACATAAAGCAGTCCTGGACGCCATTCGCTTGAGTGATCCTGTCGCCGCCCAATCTGCAATGAAGCTGCACCTGGGGCGACTCATCACACAGCTCGAACCACTGGAAGGTCAGCATCCAACCTTCTTTCGCACACGCTAAGACGCCATACCCAGCTACACGAGTACCGCGCCAGAAAGCACTGGTCCTGAAAGTGGCTGATACAAATTTTCGCAATAAGCGCACCGCAGCGCTGCAACCGATGGAGACTCCCCATGCTGCGTAATATTCCGCCGGTGCTATCACCGGACCTTCTGCACGCACTGCGTGCCATGGGCCATGGCGACGAAATCGTCATAGCGGACGCAAATTTTCCGGCAGAAAGCTCCAGCCCCAAATGCATCAGGCTGGATGGAATTTTGGCGACCGATGTCCTGCGGGCGATCCTCGAAGTCATGCCGCTCGACAGCTTCGAGCCTGTCCCGGTATTAACCATGCAGGTTGTAGACGACGCCGACGCCATTCCGGAGATTGTGGCAAATTTCCAATGCATCATCGATACAACGGCCGATCACCCGGCGAAGATTGGCAGCCTGGAACGCTTTGCTTTTTACGAACGCGCAAAATCCGCCTTCGCGATCGTTCAGACCGGCGAGCGACGGCTTTATGGCAATATCATCCTGAAAAAAGGTGTTATCCAACCATGAAAATCGATGCTCATCAGCATTTCTGGCAACTCGACAGAGCGGATTACGGCTGGCTCACACCCGAGCTGAGCATGCTGTATCACGATTTTCTGCCTGATGACCTGAGCCCCATGCTGGAGACAACCGGGATAGACGGCACTGTGCTGGTGCAGGCCGCCCCGACAATCCAGGAAACCGAGTTTTTACTGTCACTCGCCGAGCAACATGCCTTTATCAAGGGCGTCGTCGGCTGGGTGGATTTTGAAAGCAAGACAGTAACCGGCGAGATAGAGCGACTGGCAGCCCATCCGGTTCTGGTGGGCTTTAGGCCCATGATCCAGGATATCCCCGACCCTCACTGGATGCTGCGCCCGGAGCTGAAGCCCGCATTTGACGCATTGATCGCCAATGACCTGACATTAGATGCCTTGACCCTCCCGCTACACCTCAGCAATCTGCAGCAACTGCTCGATCACTACCCTGATATGCGGGTCGTCATCAACCACGGCTCGAAGCCACAGATACGCCAGGGCGCTTTTGATGCGTGGGCCTGTGATATGGCGGCGCTGGCGAAAGGGACCAGCGCCTTCTGCAAGCTATCAGGTCTGGTGACCGAAGCGGCGGAAAACTGGACGGCGGAGGACCTGAAACCCTACGTCGATCACCTGCTGCAAACCTTTGGCCCCAGACGCCTGATTTGGGGCAGCGACTGGCCTGTTTGCAAGCTTGGCGGGGGCTATCAGCAGTGGCTGTCGGTAACCGAGACCCTGCTGGGGGGCCTCAGCGAGACTGACCGCGCAGCGATTTTCGGACTCAACGCTGTCCATGCCTACCGCATCCCTGACTGATCTTTGCTCTCTGACCGCTGGCCTTTAACTTCTGAGATCTGCCACAGGCGCCCGGCACGAGACTCAGGCTCCGTACCATCCTCAACACCGCAGCCGTCTACACTTAAGGGTACCCCGCGCATTGCAGCGGTATGCGGCAATCGGCGGTACCTCGGCCTGTACACAGCGCCTATACACTCCTTGCAGTGAGACAGTTCCATGAGCCAGTCCCAGGGTCAGCGCAAACTTACCGCCATTCTCAGTGCCGATGTCGTCGGTTACTCGCGATTGATGGGCGAAAACGAGCAGGCCACCGTCGACACCCTGAAGGAATATCAGCAGGCCATTGGCCGGGTCATCGAACGTCATAAGGGGCGCATTGTCGATGCGCCCGGCGACAATATCCTGGCCGAATTTCCCAGTGCCGTGGAAGCCGTTAACGGTGCCGTCGAAATACAGAAAGTGCTGGAAGGGCGTAACCTGGAGCTGCCGACCGACAGACGCATGGAGTTTCGCATCGGCGTCAACCTCGGCGATGTTATCGAAGACGAGAGCGACATCATCTTCGGCGATGGTGTCAATATTGCCGCCCGCATGGAAGCACTGGCCGAGCCTGGCGGTATCTGTATATCCAGTTCAGTCTACGATGCCGTTGAAGGCAAGGTGCACTTCGGCTACGACTTTCTCGGCGAACAGCGCGTCAAGAACATAGCCAAGCCGGTCAATGTCTACCGGGTGCGCGCCAGCGACATGCCTCTGCCTGCGCACAAAGCGCCAGCTGGCGCAGGATGGCAGTTCGCGGCCGCCGCACTGGCCCTGGGTCTGACGCTGGGCGGTCTCGCGGTCTGGCTATCTTCTGCCCCCTCGGCGCCACAGCAGGACGTCGCCGCGCCATCTGCTGCGCCGGCCAGCAAACCTGCTGACTCCATGGCCCAACCCGGCCCCTACCTCCTGGTGGGGCAGCTCGTGGATCAAAGCGGTATCGCGTCGGGGAGCGGGCGCATCTACGGCCAGGCTATGATTGATTCAAGCAACTGGATTAACGCCAATGGCGGTATTAATGGCCGCATGATCGACTTGGATACCGTCGATACCTCCTACCTGGTTCCCAGGGCGCTGGAGGGTTACCGCAAGTGGAAAACCCAGAATGTACTGGCCATTCATGGCTGGAGCACACCCTCCACCGAAGCTCTGGTCAGCGCTGTCGCCGAGGATGAAATACCCTATTTCTCGGCCTCCTACGCCGCCTCCCTGACGGATCCTACCGGCCGTGGTGTCGAGGGCCGGGCCGCCCCCTATAATTTTTTCTATGGCCCATCCTACTCGGACGCCTGTCGCGGCCTGGTGCAATGGGCCCGTGAAGACTGGAAAGCCCGCGGCAAAACCAGCACCCCAAAATTCGTCCATATGGGTGAAAACCATCCCTACCCCAATGCGCCGAAAAAAGCCTGTCAGGCCTACGCCACGGAACTCGGCTTCGAGGTACTGCCGGTTATTGCCATGCCCATGACGCCGGGCGATAACAGCACCCAGTGCGAACGGCTCAATTCCCAGGGGGCTGATTACGCCTATCTCGCCAATACCACTGCCTCAGTTTCCGGTCTGCTAAGCACCTGCAAGGCGCTCCAGGTTCAAACGCAGTTCATGGTGAATATCTGGGGCTTTGATGAAAATGTAATGAAGGCGGCAGGTAACGCGGCCGATGGTGTGGTCTGGGTCATGGGCGCCGCCAAGTGGGGCGACGATGTCCCGGGCATGTACACAGTGCAGGAAGTTTCCAAAATGTCGGACCCTACCGGCCAGACGTACCGTCCGGTGCACTACATCCGCGGGGTCTGTTCGATGTTTTTTATCAAGGAAGCCATGGAGTGGGCCGACAGAAACGGCGGTATCAGCGGCGCAAATATCCGCCAGGGCATTTACCAGCACAGGGACTGGGTGCCCGTGGGACTCGAGGGAGTCTGTTCACCGGCAACCTGGACCCCCGAAGATCATCGCGGCGTAACCCGGGTGCTGATCTATCGCAGCCATATCAAGGGCCCGACCGAGGCGGATGTCGCCGAACTGGTCGCCCGGGGCATCATCCGCATGGAGCGCGTCTTTTCTGTGGATATTCCGCGCCGCCCCGAGTGGCTCGGGCTCTGATGTCCACCAGCTCTAAACATCAGCACCTCAGAAGAAGCCTTTAACTGTCAGGCCGACGCCGGACAACAGCAGCAGGCCGAAGGCAAAGCGCCGCAGGGCCTGATTGGACAGAGGCGGCGGGAAGCGCCGCGCAGCCACGGCCGCGAACATCACCACTGGTGCCCCCAGCAGCGCCAGGCCGACAAAGCTCTCGCCCACCGGCTCCGTCCAGAGTACGACAACCAGACGCAATGCTGACATCACGCTGAACAGGCAAATCAGAGTCGCACGAATAGCGGCTATACGATCTGGCTGCCGATACATCATAAAGGTGGCGGGTGGACCAAAGACTGCAAAGAGTCCACCCATAAGACCGGCCAGCACGCCGCAGAAGGCAAAGGCCGGGATCGAGGAGGGTTGCTCCAGCTGTTTTACCCGGTACATCATCAGCAAGCTGCTGCCGACCAGACAAAGCCCCAGGGTACCCTGGAGCAGTCCCAGTTGCCCCTCACTGGTGTAAGAGAGTAATTCCAAACCAACAAAGGTGACCGGCAGGCAGGTTGCCAATATCAGCCCCAGCGCCCGCCAGTTAGTGTCCCGCCAGAGGCCTCCTCGCAGCGTCGCCGCTGCATTGACCAGCGTCAGTGCACCGACCAGTAGCGCCGTCACATCGATGGGGGCCAGCCCCAGCGCCGTAACTGTGGCCATCACTATCAGACCAAAGGCAAAGCCGGTTGTGGCCTGAATATAACTGGCCAGCGCCAGGCAAAGCAGCAACAGCAGCTCAGAGCCACCAATGACGATCATGCAACATCCTCGTCGTTACTCCTGGGGGCGAATAAAGCCATCAGGCGGCCCGCACCGTTCAGTCCGCGATCCACAGCGACTTGATATTGCAGAACTCGCGAATGCCGTAACTCGCCAGCTCACGCCCAAGACCCGACGCCTTGGTGCCGCCGAACGGCATGCGCACATCGCTGGCCACAGGCGCATTGACGAAGCAGGCACCGGCTTCGAGACGCCGGGCAATGGCTTCACCGCGTTCGATATCGGCGGTCCAGATGCTGGCCCCCAGGCCAAAGCGGGTGGCGTTGGCCAGACGAATGGCATCTTCCGCATCCGCCGCCCGCACAATGGATGCTACAGGCCCAAACAGCTCTTCATCGAACGCCATGTTGCCGGGCTTCACCTTGTCCAGCACCGAGGGCTGATAGAACCAGCCGGGGCCATCCTGCACAGCGCCACCGGTGAGCAGCTGGGCGCCACCGGCAAGGGCCGCATCCACCTGCAGCTGCAATCCGCTGCGCAGATCTTCCCGCGCCATGGGCGCCAGCGTCGTACTCGCCTGCAACGGGTCGCCGGTCTGCAACTGCGCCACACGGGCCAACATGCGCTCGACAAACTCATCGGCTATGGTGGGCGTGAGGATAAAGCGCTTGGCGGCGATGCAGATCTGGCCGGCATTGCCAAAGCGCAGTTTCATGGCGAACTCCACCGCCTTGTCGAGATCGGCATCCTCCAGCACGATAAAGGGATCGGAGCCCCCCAGTTCCAGTACCACTTTTTTCAGATTCTGCCCCGCCATGGCGGCGATCTTGCGCCCGGTAGCTTCGCTGCCAGTAAAGGCGACGCCGTGCACACGGCCATCGGCGATAACCGCGGCGGTCTGCTCGACGGAAATCAGCAGAGTGCTGAACAGACCTTCAGGCGCCTCGGCTTCACGCAGTATGTCTTCGATCAGCAGCGCACAGCGGGACACATTTGGCGCGTGTTTGAGCAGCGCGGTATTGCCGGCCATCAGCGTTGGCGCCAGGAAACGGAACACTTGCCACAAGGGGAAGTTCCACGGCATCACGGCCAAAATGGTGCCCAGCGGCTCGAAGCTCACCAGGGAGCGGCGCGCATGGGTCGGGATCAGTTCATCCTGCAGCATGGCCGCGGCGTGCTCGGCGTAGTGCTCACAGCACTGGGCACACTTGTCTACTTCCCCCAGGGCTTCGGGTAGCAGCTTGCCCATTTCCAGCGAAATAGTCCGCGCCAAAGACTCGCGCTGGGCCCTCAGTACCGCCGCGATCCGGCGCAGCAGTGCGCCCCTCTGGTCGTTGTCAGTGGCACGCCACTCCAGGCTCGCCGCCTGGGCCTTCTCCAGGCGCGCCTCGAGCTGGGCACCGCTGAGCAGGTCAAAGACTTCAATCAGTTCGGCGGTGGCCGGATTGCGGGATTCAAACATCATTTCAAAGCATCCTTGTGTATCAGGTTGAGACGGGCGCTTCGCAAAGCCTTTACCCGCAAAAGCAGCAGCACCGGTACCCGGCACGGCGGCTCAGAATTAACGAAAAAGTCCTACTGTCTCAGGTGCGCTGGTCGCCGTGATACAGGCGCACAACATGCCGGGCTTCGGCGAAAAACAGCCAGCGCTCCACCAGCAACCCCGCCAGCGCTAGCAGCGCCGCCAGCAAGGTAGCCACAGCATGACCCTGCAGCAGCAGCAGAAAGGGCACGACAAAGGCCAGTGCCACCATGGCAAATCTCAGGCGCAGCAACTTGTTGGCCGCCACTGTATAGCCAAACTCATTGGTCAGGAAGGTACCGGCACTGTGGCCTGCATCCAGCAGCCGCACGCTGGCCTGGGTAAAGCCGGTGGCGGTCTTGATGGTGGCACCGGCGGGCTTGCCGATCCAGAACAGGTAGATCAGTTTGGCCACCGCACCCAGGGCAATCAGACCCAGACCTGCGCTGCGCAGCGCCGGCGACAGGCCATCCTGCAGCAACGCCTGCAGCGTGGCCAGGCAGAGCGCACCAGACATCAGTCCCATGGACAGATAGTTCAGCGGCGTCAGCGCCGTGCACCACTGACGAATGGTTTTCAGGCTCGCATAGATCATGCTGGTGCAGAACAGCGTGACCATGGCCAGCATCGCCGCCACCACACCGCAGGCGCTGTAAAGGGCGCTCAATTCACTGCCCTGAACGTAGATACCAAACAGATACAGCAGCGCCACCGGATAGAAGAGCACGGCGAACACCGCCTCGCGGGACAGCCAGGAGGTGCGAAAGCGCGCAAAGGAGCGCCAGGCGTTCTTCGGATTCGCCAGGTGCAGCGTGGACGACAGCAGGCCGATGGTGATCATCAGCAGCGCCAGCACACCCCCGGACAGCAGCAGGGTGCTGTCCTGCAGCGCATTCAGCCCCGCCAGCTGTGCCAGTACCATCAGGGCGAACAGGCCATAGCCGGCCCCGGAGGTAACGGTAAAGATCAGTACAGAAAATGCCGGATGCATGGCAACAACTCCAGTCCGGGCCCGCTAGCGGGCCAGTTGCGATATATAGCTAACCGTTAGCGCGTGATGACCTTGTTAACCCACTGCTTCACGGTCGCCCCCAGAGACGGCTTGAACTGGTAGCTTTCAACCACCTTCTTGTTGCGCGGTGGCAGGTAGGTATTCACCGGGTTGTAACCCAGTTCCGGCATCAGCTGCTGACCGCTGCGCTCGCGCGTCAGGCGGCTGACTTCGGAGTTCGGATCATCGAAATCACCGAACACCCGCGAGCTGGTCGGGCAGGTCAGCACGCAGGCGGGCTGGCGTTCAGCTTCCGGCAGTTTTTCATCGTAGATGCGGTCCACACAGAGAGTACATTTCTTCATAGTGCCTTCCTGCGGATCCAGCTCGCGGGCGCCGTACGGGCAAGCCCAGGAGCAGAGGTTGCAGCCCATGCACTTGTCCTGATCCACCAGCACTATGCCGTCTTCCTTGCGCTTATAAGAGGCGCCCGTCGGGCAGACGGTGACGCAGGCAGCGTCTTCGCAGTGCATGCAGGACATCGGCATGTGGACGGTCTTGCTGTTGGGCGTATCCCCCACTTCGTAGGTGCGTACCCGGTTAAGCCAGGTGCCCGACGGATCACGGCCGTATGGGTCCTTATCCGACAGTGGGCCTATGGTGCCGGAGGTATTCCATTGCTTGCATGCAGTCGCGCAGCCATGGCAGCCAACGCAGGTATCGAGATCGACGACGAGTCCGAGTTTCATATTCTTATTCTCCCGTTATTTCTCGCCAGGCGTCAGCGCTATGCTGAGCATCGGACGCTGGAGATTTAGGGTCCTGCAGATCGGGTGATATTCCGAACCAGGCAATAAAGAGGCTACATTTCATGTTGTCCTCTCCTACTTCTCGCCACGCGTCAGAATATCGAGCATCGGACGCTTGAGGTTGACGTTCTTGTGACTGCTGTAGCTGAGCATCTGCGGCGATTCCTTGGCCCCCGGCAGCGGCTCATGGGACGAGAACAGCGGCCAGCTTCCGGTTTCACCTTCTGCCGCCGGCGTGATCTTGACGCGCAAGTCGTACCAGGCGGCCTGCCCCGTAACCGGATCCGAGTTGGTCACTCCGTCTTGCTTGTCGCCCTTCGCGGGCAGCAGTTCAGAAATCAAATGGTTCATCAGGAAGGCATCGGTCGCCTCGTTTGAGTCCTTCGACAGGCCCCAGGCGCCGCCCTTTTTGGCAATGGCGTTCCAGGTCCAGACGGTGTTCTCGTTGCAGCCTTCCATCAGTTTCACCTGGGCCCGGATCTTGCCGTTGTGCGACTCGACCCAGACCCAGGACAGATCCTTGATGCCGGCTTTCTCGCCCGCTACCCGGTTCATAAACAGATAGTTCTGCGACATGATCTGGCGCAGCCAGGCATTCTGACTGTCCCAGCTGTGGTACATAAACATGGGCCGCTGATTCACCGCATGGAACGGATACTCATCACGATCGATACGCTGCTCTTCCAGTGGCATATAGAAGAACGGCAGTGGGTCGAAATATTTGACCAGCCGCTCCCTGTGGTGCTCTTCAGTGGGCATGGGACCGTCGTAAAGGCCCTGGCCCGCCAGGCGGAAAGTCTGAAGTTTTTCCGAATACAGCTCAATCAGGATCTGATCGGTAGAACCCACCCAGCCGGCCTCCTTCGCCAGCTCCATGTAATCGCGGTTGGCGTGGCGCATATAGCGCTGATTCAACCCCAGCTCGAATTCAAAGAAACCCTCATTTTCTTCATAGGCTTCCCACTGGCGCGGATTCGGCTCTCCACGCAGCGACTTGCTGCCATCCACGCCACGGTAGCCCGCCAGGAAACCGATACCGGGTTCCTTCTGGAAGTTGACGATGAAATCCTTGTAGCCTTCGTAGCGACGCTCACCTTCGGGGGTGGTAAAGGCCGGGAACTTCAGTCGGCCCGCCATCTCGATCATCACTTCCTGCCACGACAGCACATCGCGGTCGGGCTGAATCACCGGAATGCGCACCGAGTCGCAGGCGGCATGGGTCTCGGAGATAGGCCGGTCAAGCATCGAAATAGTATCGTAGCGCTCCAGATAGGTGGTATCCGGCAGTATCAGGTCTGAGTAGGCCACCATCTCGGAATGGAAGGCATCGGAGCAGACGATAAAGGGAATTTTGTACTCGCCGTCGTCTTCCTTGGCACAGAGCATATCCAGCGTCTGGGCGGTATTCATGCTGGAATTCCAGGCCATGTTGGCCATGAACAGCATCAGGGTATCGATCTTGTAGGGATCGCCCTTGACCGCGTTGCTGATCACCATATGCATCAGGCCGTGGCAGGAGATGGGCGCGTCCCAGCTGTAGGCCTTGTCGATGCGCAGCGGATTGCCGTCGGCATCGATGACCAGGTCTTCCGGGCAGGTCGGGAAACCCAGCGGTGGTGATTTCAGCGGCGTATTGGGCGCGCACTCCTTCGCAGGCTTGATGCCCGGTGGCACATGCTTGGGAAACGGCGGCTTGGCCAGATGACCACCGGGGCAGTCGATGGTGCCGAGCAGAATCTGCAGCAGATGGATGGCACGGCAGGTTTGGAAGCCATTGGAGTGAGCGGAAATACCGCGCATCGCATGCATCGACACAGGGCGGCCGATGAACTTGTCCTGCTTGCGGCCCGCCCAGTCGGTCCACTCAACATCGATAGTGATGGTTTCCCTGAACGCCACATGGGCCATCTCCAGTGCCAGACGCTCGATGGTCTCGGCATCCACGCCACACTCTTTGGCCGCATTTTCGGGGGCATATTGGTCGTCAAGATACTTGTGCAGCAGAATGCTCATGGCAGTGCGCAGCGGCGTGCCATCCGGCGCCTTGAACTCGCCAAACAGGGCCGGCGCCACATCGGTACGCCTGGCGTCAGCGAAGCTGTCGGTCGTCTGATCCCAGATTTGGATTTCGCCGGCGCTGCGGTAGAACAGTCCATCGCCTTTCACGCCCGGGGTATTCACCACCAGTTGCGGCGAGTTGGTGTAGCGAATAAGGAACTCTTCATCCACCAGCTGGTGCTTGAGCAGCACATGCACCATCGATAGCGCCAGCAAACCATCGGTGCCTGGCCGAATGGAGATCCACTCGTCAGCGATGGCCTGGTAGCCGGTACGTACCGGGTTGATGGAGACAAACTTGGCGCCGCGTTCCTTGAGCTTCTTCAGACCAATCTTGATGGGGTTGGAACTGTGATCTTCCGCCACACCCCACATCATGAAGTACTTGGTGTTGTCCCAGTCCGGATCGCCGAACTCCCAGAAGGCATGGCCCATGGTGTAGAGACCGCCGGCCGCCATATTGACCGAGCAGAAGCCGCCGTGGGCCGCCCAGTTGAGGGTGCCAAACTGGCTCGCCCACATGCCGGTAAGGGCCTGCATCTGATCACGGCCGGTAAAATAAGCGAGTTTTTTTGGATCTGTGGCGCGGATGTGGGAGAGGCGCTTTTCAAGGATATCCAGTGCCCGGGTCCAGGAAATGACTTCAAACTCGCCAGCGCCACGCTCGGTACCGGGTTTGCGCAACATGGGGGCGCTGAGTTTGGCCGGGGAATTCTGCTTCATGATGCCAGAGTTTCCCTTGGCACAGAGCACACCCTTGTTGATCGGGTGGTTGGGGTTGCCCTGAATAAAGCGAACCTGGTTGTCTTCCACCGTTACCTTGATGCCGCAGCGGCAGGCACACATGTAACAGGTGGTGTATTTGGTCTGCTGCTTTTCGTGCGCCTCGAACTCAGGCAATTCAACGGAATCGATCAGCAATTGCGGATCAAGGCTGCAGGGCACATCAGCTTTTACTGAATTCATTATTATTTACCAACCCGATACCGGTGCCGCAACCTGGAGTCTCCGCGATCGAAAAGCAGGCGACCACACCATGATTATCCTTCACAGTGCTGATCAAAAATCGGGCACTGCAGCTAGCAGCCTGTCGGACTTACCACTGATCTACTGCGGAAAAGCCGATTTTGGTCATTTTTCGTCCTCTTTTTCGTTAAATAGAACCACTATTTGCCTCAAAAGAGCTCAAAAACTGCCTCAAAACGGACTTTCCCTCGCTACGATCGGCCAAGTCCGACAGGCTACTAGCAGGCATAACAGCCATGACGCCAACATATAACTTAAAAGAATATGCTGAAGTTAACTGGCTATATAAGCAGTGTAGAAGATTGCGCGACCAGGCGACAAACGCCAACCAGCATGGATTGATGGGGCCAGCCAAGCACTCAGAAAGCTGCAGCCCCAAAAAGCAGCGGCACTGTACCCCTGCGGTCCCAGGATCCATGGCATGACAGACCCCGTTTATCTGGCACTATGGGCTAACCTTGGAAGTCACTAAGCTTGAGCGTAACCGCTGGCTGCTCTGCGATAGGATCCCAGCCGCCGCACCGACACAGGGGCTTTCATGGCACGTGCATTAAAAACCCGACCCAAACAGACACTCTGGACACGGCTGTTCCCGTTTTTACTCTGGGGCCGCCTGCTTAATCGCGAAAGCCTGCGCTGTGATTTTTTTGCCGGCCTTACCAATGCAGTCATAGTGCTGCCCCAGGGCGTGGCCTACGCCCTTATCGCCGGCATGCCGCCCCAGTACGGCCTTTATGCTGCCATAGTACCGGCCATTATTGCGGCGCTCTTTGGCTCGTCCTTCCACTTGATCTCGGGCCCCACAGCGGCACTCTCCATCGTCGTCTTTACCACCATAAGCCCGCTGGCCGAGCCCGGTTCCGCCGCCTTCATTCAACTGGCTCTGACGCTGACCCTCATGGCCGGACTCTTCCAGCTTGGGCTGGCGCTGGCGCGCATGGGCGTACTGGTGAATTTTGTCTCTCATTCGGTGGTCATCGGTTTTACCGCAGGCGCGGCGGTGGTCATCGCCTCCAGCCAGATGAAAAACCTGCTGGGGGTCAGCGTGCAGAGCGATGGCACCTTTATTTCCACCTGGATCGGTCTACTGGAGCGCCTGCCCGATACCAATCTGTATTCCCTGGCTGTGGCCCTGAGCACCCTGTTCAGCTGCCTGATTATCAAGAAGCTGTTACCCAAATGGCCCAACATGCTGCTGGCCATGATTATTGGCAGCCTCCTGGCGGCACTGCTCGGCGCCGCCGAGCACAACATTGCCCTGGTGGGCTCGATCCCTGCGACACTGCCACCCCTGAGTCTGCCGGACTTTTCGCCGGCACTGCTGCACCAGCTGGGCTCGGGAGCGCTTGCCATCGGCCTGCTCGGCCTCGTTGAAGCCGTATCCATAGCCCGTTCGGTGGCCAGTCGCTCGCATCAGACTATCAGCGGTAATCAGGAGTTTATGGGCCAGGCGCTGTCGAATATTGTCGGTTCCTTTTTCTCCTGTTATGCCTCCTCCGGCTCCTTCACCCGCACCGGGGTTAACTACGCCTCTGGAGCGCGTACCCCCCTGGCAGCCGTCTTCGCGGCTATCTCCCTGGCCATCATAGTGTTGCTGCTGTCGGATCTCACCGCCTATGTGCCCATCCCCAGCATGGCGGGCATTCTGCTGGTGGTGTCCTGGAACCTGATCGACTTTCACCATATAGGCGCCATTCTCAAAGCCGGGCGCTCGGAAGCCTCGGTGCTGATCATCACCTTCCTCGCCACCCTGATCATGGCCATGGAGTTCGCCATCTATATCGGCGTCATGTTGTCACTGGTGTTCTACCTCAAGACCACCTCCAAGCCGAAAATCGTCCAGGTGCTGCCGGACCCGACCTCCCCCACGCCCTTCTTCGTCAGCAACGAAGGTCGCGATCTGCCCGAATGCCCGCAGCTGCGCATTATCCGCATCGAAGGTTCGCTGTTTTTCGGCGCGGTGAACTACGTCAAGGAATACCTGCAGGACCTGCCGCAGGATAACCTGCTGATCGTCGGCAACGGCATGAACTTTATCGATATCGCCGGTGCCGAGCTACTGGTGCACGAGGCCCGGCGCCGCCGTGCCGCCGGAAGCACGCTTTATCTGAGCAACCTGAAAGACCGGGTGTCCCATTACCTCGAAAAGAACGGCCATATTGAGGAACTGGGGGCAGAAAATATTTTCATCAGCAAGGGCATCGCCATCGCACGCATCTACGAGCGTCTCGACCGCCCCACCTGCGACAACTGCACTACACGCATTTTCAGTGAGTGCCGCCGCGACAGTCCCCCGGCGCAATAGCCCTGCGCCTGCAGCATTGGCCACATAGGCAGGTACTATCTGGTTCCTCCGTGCCTGCGCGGCCTCCTTTACACTGCTTTTATCCAGCGCCCGCCTGCGGCATCGCAGCGCCGGGGCTTTGCAGTGTTTAACCTGAGGCAGAACTGATGACCGAGACGATGCTCATTGAACAACCCGACACTATGATTTCCGTGCGGGAACGCTTTGGTATCAACTCAGACCTGCGCGTGCCCGCCTTCACCGAGCGTGACGACCATGTGCCGGAAATCGACCCAGCCTACAAATTCAACGAAGACGTGACACTTGCCATCCTTGCGGGCTTTACCCAGGACAGGCGCGTCATGATTCAGGGGCTGCATGGCACCGGTAAATCCACCCATATCGAGCAGGTGGCGGCACGCCTGAACTGGCCCTGCATAAGGGTCAACCTGGACGGTCACATCAGCCGCCTTGATCTGGTAGGCAAAGACACCATCAGCCTGCGCGATGGCAAGCAGGTAACAGAGTTTCAGGAAGGCATAGTTCCCTGGGCACTGCGCCGCCCCGTGGCACTGATTTTTGACGAATTCGACGCCGGCCGACCGGATGTGATGTTCGTAATCCAGCGCATCCTGGAGCGCGATGGCAAGTTCACCCTGCTGGATCAGAACGAAGTTATACATCCGCACCCCTATTTCCGCCTGTTCGCCACCGCCAATACCGTGGGTCTTGGCAATCTCAATGGCCTGTACCATGGCACCCAGGTGCTCAACCAGGCCCAGATCGACCGCTGGAACATTGTCGCCACCCTCAATTACCTGCCCCGCGAAGACGAAATCGCCATCGTACAGGCCCGGGTGCCTTCCTTCGCCACAGCAGAGGGTCACAAACAGGTTGCCGCCATGGTGGCCGTAGCCGAGCTGACCCGCCAGGGCTTTGCCAGCGGCGATGTATCGACCCTGATGTCGCCCCGTACCGTTATTTCCTGGGCCGAAAACAACGATATTTTCCATGACCTGGCCCGCTCGTTCCGGCTGTCGTTCCTGAACAAGTGCGATGAAGCCGAGCGGCCGATTGTCGCCGAGTACTTCCAGCGCTGCTTCAATCAGGAACTGACGGAATCCTATCTGCTGCACGCATCCAGCTGAGGTAGCCATGACTCAAAGCGGCTTCAACAAACCGCTCACCGCCTGGGATCCAGAGCAGGCACCGCAGCTCGCGCCCCAGGCTGCGGAGAAGAGCAGCGACGCCCCCAGGCTTGAGCGCAAGCAGCAGCAGATCGAAGAACTGAGCGGCGCCGCCATGCGCGCGGAAACAGGCATCCGCAACCTGCGTTTTCGCGGCCGGCGGCTGGAAATTGACGGCCGCGCTTATCCGGTGCGCGTGCCCCATCTGCTCACCGATCTGGAGCGGGACGACTTTCGCTCCTTTCGCGGCGCCGCCGATGGCATAGCCCTGCGCCTGCGGCACAACGACCGCCGCCTGCATGACAAACTCAAGCCCACCGCGCCCATTGCCCGGCTGATATTCGAAATGCTGGAGCAGCTGCGGGTCGAATCCCTGGTCGAGGACCATCATCCCGGTGTGCACGCCAATCTGACCCACAGGTTCAGTGCCTGGAGCGCGCAATTCCACGCCTCCGGGCAGACCGAAAACCATATCGGCCTTATGCTCTACACCCTCACCCAGATGAGTTGGGCACTGCTCAGCGGCAACCCGGTGAGCGAAGAGTCCGAAATGCTGATCGAAATGCCCCGCGTCTCCCTGGGCCGCCAGATAGGTGCGCACTTTGGCCTGTTGCGCCGCACCCGCCAGGACCAGCAGGCCTTTGCCGAACATGCCCTGGCCATCGCCGCGGTGATTCAGGACATGATAGATGAACTGAATCAGGAAATGGCGCTGAACGAAGAGCGCGATGCCTCCGAAATCAGCGAGAACAGCCACCAGAACTTCAGCCTGCTGCTGGAACTTGAAGGCGATGACGGTGAGCTGGGTGGCCAGTCTGCCGCCGCCAGCGAGCGCGAGCATGCCGACGAGGCCGATAGCTATCGCGTTTTCACCACCCAGTACGATCGTGTGCTGCCTGCGGCCAAGCTGGTGCGGGCCGAACAGCTAACGGACCTGCGCGAGAAGCTGGATACTCGTATCCGCGCCCAGGGGCTGAATGTGCCGCGCCTGGCCCGCAAGCTGGCGCGCATTCTGTCGGCGCCTGAGCGCGACGGCTGGGAGTTCGGCCTGGAGGAAGGTCGCCTCGATGCCCGCCGCCTGTCCCGCCTGGTCACGTCTCCAGGTTACCGACAGCTGTTTCGCCAGGAGCGCCATCAGCCCCACAGCAACTGTCTGGTCAGTTTCCTGATCGACAACTCCGGCTCCATGAAGGCCCATATCGAATCCATCGCCATGCTGGTCGATGTGTTTTCAAGGGCTTTGGAGCAGGCCGGCGCCAGTACTGAGGTACTGGGCTTCACCACCGGACACTGGAACGGTGGCCGGCCCATGAAGCAGTGGCTTGGCCGTGGAAAACCGCCCAACCCCGGCCGTCTGAACGAGTTGAACCATATCGTTTACAAGGATGCGGACACGCCCTGGCGGCGCGCCCGGGCATCCATGGCGGCACTGCTAAAGCCGGATCTGTTTCGCGAAGGCGTCGATGGCGAGGCTCTGCTCTGGACTTTAAGCCGCATGCAGGCAAGGCGCGAGGAAAGGCGCATCATTATAGTGATTTCCGACGGCTGCCCGATGGACAGTGCCACCCTGCACTCCAACAGCGACGACCTGCTGGATGTGCATCTGCGCCAGGTGGTAAGTCAGATTGAAGCCCGCGGCGACATGGAACTCTATGCCCTGGGTGTCGGGCTGGATCTGAGTCCCTACTATCGCCATAACCTGGCGCTGGACATGGAGCATCGGCTCGACAACGCCGTGTTCGAGGAAGTCTTGCAGCTGCTTGCGCGGGGAAGGCGTCGCTGAACAGCGAGCTGATTCAGTAACCGGCCAGCTGCAGCTGCTCCACCAGCTCGGCGCTGTTGCGTACCCGCAGACGTTCATGGATGGCCTGGATATGATTACGTGCCGTGGCAGGCGCTATCCCCAGCGCCCGGGCCACTTCCTTGTGACTGAGCCCCCGCGCCACCTGCAGCGCAGGCGGCCTGATGCTTGCGCTACAAACCCCTCATAAAAGGGCTGGCACCTGCCCTTTTATGGCATGTTTTAATTGCCTCCGTCTCCATCTGAAAAACAGCCTGTACAGGGCTGTTCCCCCCATAGATCCTCTGCTTTAACACTGGTCAATTAGCCGCCTTTTCTCTTGGCCCCAGCCATGCATATGAAGTGGCCCTAAACATTCACACTGGCAAAGTTGAATATAAAACGACCGCCTACCCTTGCAGGGTGAGCGCTCGGGGCGCGGACTGATGCCCTGAACGGAGTTGCCAGATCTCATATCCGGCAGAGCCAACTAGAATAATAACAACCCAGAACTCGTTGATGGACCCAGAATCGGAGCTACAAATGAAATTTCCAAGTAAGGCTACGAAAGTTCTATCCCTGTCACTCTGCCTCGCTGTTTCCGCAGTCGTGAGCACAATGGCCCAGGCCAAAACCTTCAAAGTTGCAGTCGGTGATGCCGCAGGCGGCACCCAGCATGAGCTCGGCAAGAAATTCAATGAAGTACTGATGGAAAAAACCGGCGGCAAGCATGACGCCAAACTGTTCATGAATGGCCAGCTCGGCAGCGAACAGGACACCGTGAACGACGCTGCAATCGGCACCCTGGATTTCTCCATCCTGGCTATTAACAACGTGACCCCCTTCTCCCCCACCGTTGGCGCCCTCACCCTGCCCTACATGATCCAGAGCCTGGACGATGCCATCACCCTGACCCAGGGCCCTGTAGGTGAGCAGCTGGTCGAGAACACCCTGCGAGATGCCGGCGTACGGATTATCGGCTGGGCCTACTCCGGCTTTCGCGTGCTGACCAACTCCAAGCATCCGGTCACCACCCCGGCAGAACTGAAAGACGTTGTAGTTCGCGTGCCCAAAAACGAAATCATGATCGACACTTACAAGGCTTGGGGTATCAACGCCACGCCTATGGCCTGGTCCGAAACCTTCACTGCACTGCAGCAGGGCGTTGTCGATGGCCAGGACAACCCGTACATCACCGTATATGCGATGAAGTTTGATGAAGTACAGAAGTACGTTACCAATCTGCGCTACCTGTTCTCCATTGAACCCCTGATCGTCAGCGAATCAGTGTTCCAGGATCAGTCCGCCGAAGACCAGGCTGCCATTCTGGAAGCTGGCAAGGCTGCCACGGCCCACAGCGCTCAGTTCCTGCGTGATCAGGAAAGCAAAATCAAGGCAGAACTGACCGAGAAAGGCATGGTCATTGCTGATCCGGCCGATAACGAGAAAGAGTGGATCGACCTCGCCACAAGCAAGGTCTGGCCGAAGTATATCGACAGCATCGGCGGCAAGGACGTCCTGAACAACGTGCTGAAATCGCTGGGCCGCGACGAAATCTGATCCCTTGTTAGCGGCCGCCCTTGCGGTGGCCGCGCAATGCATCGGTTTCCACCAGAAGGCTGTCTGGATAGGCGGGTCCAAGCACGTTGACCACCCCTATTCCTGCAGCCTTCTGGTTTTCTATCAGCACGTTAGAATGCATGGCGCTGCTGCCCGTCGGGCAGGTCAGTCCGCATTTCCAGGAGAACTCACTATGGCAAAAGCCACGGTTCTATTCAGGATTCTCGGTAATATCGAGAGTTACATCTGCCGAACTCTCCTCTCCGTCTTCGTCATACTGCTTTTCCTGCAGATCATTTCACGGGAGTTGTTCCAGCATTCCCTTTCATGGACTGAAGAGCTTTCGACTTACATGTTTGTCTGGTTCGTATTCTTTGGCGCCAGTTATGCAGCCAAACTGTCGGCCCACAACCGTGTGACTTTCCAGTTCAAACTCCTGCCTCCCAAGGTCGGGGTCGTCATGGAAGCTATCTCCGACCTTATCTGGGTCTGCTTCAACTGCTATTTCGTGTACCTGAGCTACGACTTTGTTTTCCACAAGATGAACCTGTTCTGGAAATCTCAGACGCTCGGCGTACCCATGAAATATATTTACCTGATTCTGCCTATCGCATTTTCCCTTATGACTATTCGCATTCTGCAGGTTAATTATTACAAGCTGATCAAAGGCATTGATATTCGAGATCCCGAGTCACTCGAAGTCGAAAAGCTGATGGACTCAGACAAACAGAATAGCAAGTCCGTCTAGGTCAGGAGTTTGTAATGGTTGAATCATCCATCGTATTAATTCTGTTTGGCAGCTTCATCGGCCTGCTGCTGATGGGCGCACCTATTACCGTCGCCCTGGGCGTATCGGCCCTGGTGTCATTTCTTTATCTGGACGAGAACCCAATCAAGTTTGTTCAGATTGCCTTTACCTCCGTAGGCTCTTTCCCGCTCATGGCACTGCCTGCCTTTATTCTCGCTGGCGCCCTGATGGAAGCCGCCGGTATTTCGCGCCGCCTGGTGCATCTGGCGGAAAGCTTTGCTGGCCCCGTGACCGGTGGTATTTCAGCCGCTGCTGTACTGGCGTGCATGTTCTTTGGTGCCATCTCCGGTTCCGGCCCCGCAACCACCGCAGCGGTAGGGATGCTGATGATTCCGGCCATGATCAAGCGCGGTTACGACAAAGGCTATGCATCGGCGATTACGGCATCGGCCGGTAGCCTGGGGATTATTATTCCGCCGTCGATTCCCATGGTGATCTTCGGTATTTCAGCGATCGGCATGGTCGCGCCACCTGAGGCCATCGCCAAGTTTGGCGAGTTTCAGACAGTATCAATTCCCAAGCTCTTTATTGCAGGCTTTGCACCGGGGCTGATTATCGCTACTACCTTGCTGATCATGAACTACGTGAGCTGCAAAAAACGCGGTTACCATGGTACCAGTGATGGCTGGTCATTCAACCAAATCACCAAGGCATTCAAAGAGGGTTTCTGGTCGATACTGGCGCCTCTGGTTATTCTGGGGGGGATCTATACCGGCTTCTTTACCCCGACTGAATCCGCCATTGTCGCCATTTTCTATACCCTGTTCGTGGGCGTGTTCATTCACAAGGAGCTCAAGCTCGAAAGCATTTTCCATTCTCTGGAAACCACCACCTGGCTGAGCGGACGCGTGCTGCTGATTCTGTTCACCGCCACTGTATTTGGCCGCCTGCTGGTTGAAAACCAGATTCCCGCCATCGTGGCCGAGTCCATGCTCAGTGTTACCGATAATCTGTATCTGATCTGGACCATGATCATCGCCTTCCTGCTATTTGTCGGCATGTTCATGGAAACCCTGGCCGCCATCATGATACTGACGCCGGTACTACTGCCCATCGCCTACAGCCTGGGAATAGACCCGGTTCACTTCGGTATTGTCGTGGTCTGCAGTCTGGGAATCGGCTTTCAGACGCCGCCGCTGGGTGAAAACCTGTTTATTGCCTCCGGCATCTCCGGCACCTCGATCGAAGAGATTTCCCTGCGGGCTCTGCCCTTTGCGTTTGCATCCATTGTTGGCGTATTCATCATCGCCTTCTTCCCGGATCTGACGCTCTTCCTGCCAAGGCTGCTGGGATATTAGTTATCAGGACAAAGCTCGCGCCATAACGGGCGCGGGCCCCTTATGCGGCATATTGAAGAATCTGAGGTAAATACCATGCTGCCAGAATTCAAAAAAATACTTTATTGTACCGACCTGTCGAAGAACGCCTCCTTTGCATTCAAGTACGCGGTTTATCTCGCCAAATCCACCGGCGCCGATATTCACGTGCTTCATGTGATTGAAAAGCTGTCGGACGATGCCCACTTCGCGCTTCAAACCTACGTGCTCAATGACAAGAGCCGGGATGACTTTTTGCATCACCGCATCCAGCACGCCCGCGAGCGGCTGAATGAACGCCAGGATTATTTCTGGGATGTGCTGGCGCCAGAGGAGAAGGCATTTCGCTCAAAAATAGTCTCCGTCGACATTGTTGAAAACACTCCGGCGGAAAACATTCTCAAGAAGTCGCGGGAACTGCAGTGCGACCTCATCGTAATCGGTGCCCATGAGAAAGGCCGCATCATGCATACCTTCCTCGGCAGTGTAGCCAAAAGCGTACTGCGTCATTCCAAAATTCCCACCCTGGTCGTGCCACTACCGGACAAGGAAGAAGCAGCCAAGGAAAAGGCCGCCGCCAGAAAGCGTTCCTGATAGTCAGAAGCTCAATTCTCCCCGGGGCTTACAGCTCCGGGGGTACCCTTTTACCCGCAACTCCCTTCTCAATATCTATTCTCGATATCCCTCAGTAACAACCCTCCTTAATCGCCTTCGACAATCACAGCTTTGAACCCGGAGGTGCAACAACGACGCTTATTTGAAACGTCCGTAACACCTGGGCGAGTCAGAGATAGTGTCCGCCGAAAAAGTAAGTCGACACTATTGGGCGGTCACCGCACCTGGCTCAAGATGAATTCACCGACGGTTGGCGGTTACTGACGACCTACCCCCTAGACAGAGCGCCGCGGCGGATAAAACGCGGATGGGATTAGTTAAATAACCGCTTGGCGCCCCCACGGGACCCGCGCTGCGGGCACATAGACCATTGCGGTCATACCGGATCAAGACAAAGCCACCACCACTGTGACGCGGATATCATGCGACGAGCGCCATCGCTTCGTGATGGTTGTCGGAATTCGCAAGCTCATTCCAACCTACCATAATTATTACGCTTTAATATCCTGTTGCAGGATCTGAAAAGCGGAACAATACTCAACCTGGGCGCCGCGGCGGATAAAGAGCGGATGGGATCAGGTGCTACGATGGAGACTTCTCCGTAGGAACTGCGCCCTCGCAGTGAATGCGTTCGGCCGGCACCGCGCTAAACGGATGGTATGCTTGGCGATGGCCCGTCCCGCAGGCAAGTATGCTGCGGTCGTCAAACCGGGTCAAAGCTGCGCTTCGACAAGTCCCGTTTTGACCCTACTATCACATGGCAGGGCGGCCGCGAGCGGCGCTGTCTACCGT
>NZ_BCNS01000097.1 GCF_001528745.1 Marinobacterium profundum
CGAACTCTCGTATCAGGGCGCCTTGAGCTATGCCCGCGATCGCCTGCAGATGCGCTCGCTGCGCGGTGCTGCTGCGCCTGAAAAGAGCGCCGATCCCATTATTGTGCATCCCGATGTGCGGCGCATGTTGCTGACGCAGAAAGTCTTTGCCGAGGGCGGCCGCGCTTTCAGTTATCTTTGCGCCCAGCTGGTTGATCTGGCCCACAGCGCTGAAGATCCGGCTGAACGCAAGCGCGCCCAAGAGCGTCTGGCGCTGTTGATCCCCATCGCCAAGGGCTTTTTGACCGAAGCCGGTGTCGAGGCTGCAAGCCTGGGTATTCAGGTGTTCGGTGGTCATGGTTACATCGCCGAGTGGGGCATGGAGCAGATTTTGCGCGACGCCCGCATTGCGCCCATTTACGAGGGTACTAACGGCATTCAGGCGCTGGATCTGCTGGGGCGCAAGATCAACGGTAGCAAGGGCGCGCTGCAGCGGGGCTTTGCCGCCGAGGTGCAGGCCTTTATCGAATCCGAGCGCAATAACGCAGAACTTGCCGACATGCTTGCCGAGCTGGAGCGTCAGCTAGAACGCTGGAACAGCCTGACCGACCGTCTTGTCACCGAGATTGGCGAAGATCCGGCCCAGCTTGGTGCCGCCGCCTTCGATTATATGATGTACAGCGGTTACACGGTGCTGGCCTATATCTGGGCGCTGAGTGCGGTAAAGGCGCAAGAGGCGCTGGCCGCTGGCAGCACCGAAACTGCCTTTTACGACGCCAAACTTAGCACCGCACGCTTTTATTTCCGCCGTATTCTGCCGCGCAATGAAGGCCTGGCGGCGACGATGATGGATAAGGCCGACACTCTGCTTGAGCTGCCTGAGGATGCTTTCTAGCAGCCTCCTAGGAGGCTGTC
>NZ_BCNS01000098.1 GCF_001528745.1 Marinobacterium profundum
GTGCTGTTTTGCGTTAAATAGAACCACTATTCGCCTTAAACACCGCAAAAAACCGCTCAAATCAGTCGGCTCTCGCTACGGCCAGCATTCTCGGACAGCCTCCTAGCCGGGGCTTGAAGGCTTGCAAGGGGTGATTTGAATTTAAATCAGCCGCAACCAAATACCGCCGTGTTCCTTAAGGGAGCGCGGCGGTTTTTTGTCTGCGTATTGAAAATAACGCCAGTGGTGCGGTATGGGTTTCAGCTTGCAGAAGGATGCTCGGCATCAACCGGTTCCTGATTCGCCAGCAGGTGTTCGATATCGGCCGGCGGGCAGGGGCGCCCGAACAGATAACCCTGTAACAGGTCACAGCCCTCAGCGCTGAGAAATGCCAGATGATCCTCATCTTCTACGCCCTCTGCCACGACTTTCATGTTGAGCGAGTGAGCCATGGTGATGATGGCGGAGAGTATCAGGCCGTTGTTTTTTTCCTGCAGGTTAATAATAAAGCTGCGGTCGATCTTGAGAATGTCGATCGGCAGATTCTGCAGGTAACTAAGGGATGAATAGCCGGTGCCAAAATCATCCAGCGCAATCTGAATGCCGAGTTCGTGCAGAGCATAGAGGTTTTCCAGTACCAGATCCTGTCCCTGTATCAGTGCAGTCTCGGTCAGCTCAATATATATATCTCTGGAACTGAGCTCATACTTTCGCAGCAGTTGTGTTAGCTGCTGCGCAAAGCCCTTTTGTTGTAGCTGGATGCTGGATATGTTGATGGCGATGCGCAAACTTGGCAGTCCGGCCTCTTTCCAGGCTTGTTGCTGGCGTGCAGCCTGTTCCATAACCCAGGCGCCTATCGGCAGGATAAGCCCGTTTTCCTCGGCCAGCGGGATAAACCAGGCGGGGGATATGGGGCCGAGTTCCGGGTCGTTCCAGCGTATCAGAGCTTCCACCGAAGACAGCCGACGGCTGCGGCTGTCAATGATGGGTTGATAGTAGAGTTCAAATTGCTGCTGCTCTACTGCCTGGTGCATTTTCTGAATGATCTGAGCGCGCTTTCTGGCATGTTCCGCTGTAGTGCTGGAGAAAAATTCATAGCCACCGCGGCGACTGGCCTTGGCCTGATACATGGCAAGATCCGCATGTTTGATAAGGTCATCACCTGAGTTGCCGTCCTCCGGATACACGGCGATGCCGATGCTGCAGCCGGCATAGCAGGGTGTGCCGTTCAGATCGATGGGGTGAGTCAGTGCGGCAAGGATCCGTTCCACCACCGGTATCACATTGTCGGGGGAATGCAGATAGCGCAACAGCAGTGTGAACTCGTCGCCGCCAAAGCGGGCCATCTCGTGGTTGGCGTCGTCTTCGGTGGGGCGGCCCATGCTGTCGTAACCGCGCAGGTTGGCCTGAATTATTTCGCTGACCCGTACCAGTAGCTGATCCCCCGCAGGGTGACCGAGGGTATCGTTGATGTTTTTGAAATTGTCGAGATCCAGAAAGAGTACGGCGATGTGATGCTTGTGCTGGCGAGCGGCTTCGAGTTCCCGGCGCAGAGTCCGATTAAACATCAAACGGTTCGGCAGGCCTGTGAGGCTATCGCGAAATGCCAGGGTGCGGATTTTTTCATTGGAGCTCTGTAGCGCCCGACTCATGCCATTGAATGAACGGCTGAGTTCGCCAATTTCATCCTCGCTCTGAACCGGCACCTGAATTAGCTGCTGCTTATCGCCCAGGCTTGCCAGGGCCTGGTTCAGCCGTCCGATAGGGTCGAGCATCTGTTTGCGTACCAGTACCAGCAGCAGGGGGATAGAGAATACGATAGCGCTAACGCACACAGCCAGAACAAGCAGGCCAATAAAGCGGGACTCCCTTACAAGTTCGCGTTCTGGCAGCAGAAAATGGCCCCAGAGGTTAGTGTGCAGTTGCCGTGCATGGTGCAGGTAGGGTTGGCCATCCAGCATGGGCTGCAGCATCGGCGGTTGCGGCATTATGATGCTTTCGAGTTTATAGTCGTGCAGCAGCACATCCATGGAATGGCCCTGGGTACTGCCGAGTATGTCCCCCTGGGAAGTGCTTAGCACTAGAAGGGCATTGGGCCAGGATGAGGCATTGAGCAATTCGAGCACTGGGGCAAGGTCAATCGTGATACTCAGGTAGCCACGCAAGGCGGCTTCTGACTGAAAGGAGTCGATCGCCGGATTAATCAGCCGTATCCGTCTGGTAACGAACAATGCAAGTTGCTGGTTATCCGGATTAATCTCGACCCGCGCCAAGTCGTCATTTGTTCTCCGTTGAAACGCAAGAAAGCTGGGGCTGTGGCTGTCATCTTCCGTCAGGTTGGGATCGTTGCGTGTCGACAGGCGAAGGTCTTCAAAACCATCAGGTGCCAGTACCCGGATCTCATAGTAATCCGGGTAGGCGCGCTGAATGCTGCTGAATTTTTGCTGCAGCGGACGCTGCATCAGAGCGTAGCGTTCTTCCAAATCGTCCGTAAGCAGGTAACTTTTAAGCAGGGAATCATCGGCAAAGAGTGCGATATTGGCATCAGCGGTGGTCATAATTTGTTGTAACTGAGAGTCGATGCGCGTCAGCAAGGCATCAATGGACTGTATGCCCCGAGTCTCGGCGCTGTCCTTGAGTTGCAGGTACGCCAGCAGGCCGAGCAGCAGCATGGGGCCCGCGATCAGCGGGATAATCACCAACGGGATTTTTCTGCTCAGTTTCATGCGGGATGCGTGTCCTTAGGTTCCCGGTGATCAGACTGACTTTAGGTTAATCGGACTACTGTAGTATTTTGGCCATAGCCGCATTGCGCTGTCGCTGGATGCGGGGGGGGAGCTCGCTGTAGAACTCGGATGCCTGCAAGGTTGCGCTATCGGGGTAAATCACCGAGTTTTGCAGAAATTCCTCGGGTAGCAACGCCTCTGCGCCCTGGTTCGGAGTGGCGTAGTACACGAACTGAGCCTGGCGGGCGGCGTTGGCCGGTTGATTAATAAAGTCCAGAAAAGCGTAGGCCAGTTCGGGGTCGCGTGCGTATGCGCCCACGGCGAAGTAGTCGACCCAGATGTTGCCGCCTTCGCTTGGCAGTACATATTTAAGATTTTCGTTCAGTTCCTGCACCATCAGTGCGTCACCGCTATACATCATGGAGGCGACAATGTCGCCGTTGAGAAGTGGGGAGTTTTCGTCCAGCGTTACGTACTGATAGCTGCGTACATGGGGCTTTTGTTCCAGCAGCAGTTTTTCGGCCGCTGTGATCTGGGCGCTGTCGGTGCTGTTGGTCGAGTAGCCCAGGGATTTAAGCGCCATGCCCACAAGATCCTTTGAGCTATCCATCATGGAAATTCTGGATTGCAACTCAGGCTCGGGGCGATAGAGCTGTAGCCAGCTGGTGATAGGTTTTTTCACCAGGTCGCTGCGATAGATGATGCCGGTGGTGCCCCAGAAGTACGGAATGCCGTAGGCGGCAGCGTCGTCGAAGGCGTTGGCCCAGCGGGGGTCGATCTGACTGATGCTGGGGATGCGGGCCTGGTCCAGTGGTGCGAGCCAGCCGCGTTTGGCGTAGAGCCGCAGGTCTATGCCGGAGACCAGAATAAGATCGTAACCCTGACCGTTATTCTCCAGCAGCATTTCTGTGCGGTGGTCGTCCGAGCTGTAGAAGACTGAACTGACCTTGGCATCGTGCAGTTTCTCAAATTCGACCACCAGCTCAGGATCCACGTAGTCGGACCAGTTGAGTATCACCAGTTGGCGCGGCTCGGCCAGGCTGTAAGGGGCAAGCAGAAGACTGGTGCACAGGGCACACAAGAGTGCAAAGCATCGACGCATGAGAGAGTTCTCCTGGTAAGTGCAAAGACCATGGCTGTGCCAGAGGCCACAGCATCTGACAACCGAACCTCACCATGACGTTTTTCCCCTTTCTGATCAAGAGCTTTCCGCACAGGATGAGCGTACTGTGCGGGCTCTGCAGGGCCATCTGCGTTATCATGGTCGGACTGTGGCGACGGGGTTGCTAGAATTCAAGCTGATTAAGGTGCCATAACCTTTAAAACAGAGTACCCCGAGCAGGAGAAACAGGTGCATTGCTGGCTGTACCGGTTAGGCGTTGAATATATTCTAGGCTCAGCCGCTATTCAGGTTAAGAATGCTAGCGTGCACCGCGTTTTTGGTGTAATAAGTCGGCCTGAATTTGTCGCAACATACCTACTAAGCCCGCTAGCGGGATAATCTTTGATTGGAGTAAGAGAGTGCAGAAGATTTTGTCTGCCCTGGCGCTGCTGGGTGCCTTTTTTCCAGTGACTGTACTGGCGGCCTTCGGTTTTGATGACGTGGCTGAAAAGGCCCGTGCGCTCGCCGCCGTGCCCTATCAGGCGCCTGCGGCCATACCCAAGTTCATGCAAACGCTGAGCTACGACGACTATCAGAATATTCGTTTCAATCCGGACAAAAGTCTGTGGAGCGAAAGCAGTTCACGCTTTCAGGTAATGATGGTGCCGCCAGGCCTGTTTTACCGTCATGCGGTGAAAATGAATGTCATCGATGCGCAGGGTAGTCACACGGTGCCGTTTCGCAAAACCGACTTCAACTTCGCCGATCCTGAAGTCGCCAAACGCGTGCCGGCCAATCTTGGCTATGCCGGTTTCAAGCTGACTTATCCGCTCAAGGGAGATAAGGAACGCAATCAGTTTATGGTGTTCGCCGGTGCCAGCTATTTTCGTGGCGTAGGACGTGACAATACCTTTGGCATTTCGGCCCGTGGTCTGGCGATCGACACGGGTCTGTCCCGTGGCGAGGAGTTTCCGTCTTTCGTTGAGTTCTGGCTGGAACGGCCATCCCCCGATGCCCATGCCATGACTTTCTATGGCTTGCTGGATGGCGAGAGCGCTGCCGGCGCCTATGAGTTTACCGTGTACCCTGGCAAGACGACGCGGCTTAAGGTCAAGTCACGCCTGTTTCCCCGTGCCGATATTGAGTTGCTCGGTGTAGCCCCGCTCACCAGCATGTTCTATTACGGCGAGAACAGCGGTCGTCCACGCGGTGAATGGCGCTCCCAGGTACATGACTCCGATGGTCTGCAGGTACTGAACGGCACCAGTGGCGAGTGGATGTGGCGTCCGCTGCTGAATCCGCGTGAGCTGGAAATGGATTACCTGATGACCGAAAACGTTCGCGGCTTTGGTCTGCTGCAGCGTGATAACCAATTCTCCGATTACCAGGATCTGCAGGCGCGTTACGAATTGCGCCCCAGCAGCTGGGTGCTGACCGAAGGAGACTGGGGTCCGGGTCAGGTGGTGCTGGTGCAGCTGCCGACCACCAACGAGACCAACGACAACATCGTTGCCTTCTGGCGTCCGAAGGACAAGGTGCAGGCAGGCAAGCCGCTGGACTATAGCTATGAGGTGCAGTTTGGTGGCGCAGAGCTTGGCGGCAACCCCATGGGCAAGGTCAGCAGTAGCTTCGTTGGGGATGGCAATGTTGTCGGTGGCGGCAATGTGCCCGGCGCCTACCGCATGCTGGTGGATTTCGACGGCGGCCTGCTCGACAAGCAGCGCCCGCGGGCACCGATTTTAAGCCACGTAACGGCACTGGATGGCGGTGAGGTACTGGAGCACTTTGTGGAGTACAACGAAGCGCTCAAGAGCTGGAGACTGTCGATTCTGGCGCGTCCTGCGGCCAAGAAATCACTGTCTTTGCGGGCTTACCTCAGTATCGGTGATGAAACCCTGACCGAGACCTGGGCTTACCGTCTGCCGGCCAGCAACGATATTCGGGCCGCGGAGTAATTCATGGCCCACACCCTGGGGGAACACGCCCTGTCCCGCGTGCTGGAGTATATGGCCGGCACCGGGGCTGAGCTCACCGATGCCCACACGCTGATTGCCTTCAAGCTGATTGAGGAAGGCTTGCAGTCCGGGCAGCCGGATCTGATGGCCTGGGTCATGGATGAGTTGCCACTGCGCTTTGATTTGCCGCAACGGCCGTTGCCACCGGTAGCCCCGGCGATTGTACGCGGCAGTATCGGTTACGGAGACAAGGCATGAGGGTTCAAACCGCTCTCGCCGACGTTCAGACTACCGCTGCCGCCACGCCTTGGCGTGGGCGGGTGATGTTGCGCCGTGGGGTGCTGACCCTGCTGGTGGTAGCCCAGGCGCTGGTCGGTGCCTATTACATGGCATCCGTACTGCCGTACCACGGTGGCAATCTGCTGGAGCAGGCCCTGATTGGCCTCTTCACGCTGTTGTTCACCTGGATCACGGTCGGCTTCTGGATTGGTCTCTATGGTTTCTGGCTGCGTCGGCTTGGTGGCGACCCCAAGTCGCTGTTGCGCCGCCATCCTGAAGCCGTACTGGTGGACACGCCGCTGGCGCGCACCGCCATCGTCATGCCTATTTACAATGAGCCGGTCAACCGTACTCTGGGGGGGCTGCGTACCATCTACCGCTCGCTGGAAAGTAGCGGTCAAATCGAACATTTTGATTTCTTTATTCTGTCCGACAGCCGGGAGCCCGATGTCTGGCTGTCCGAGCAGGCGGCCTGGCAGCAGCTGTGCGACGAGCTGGGGGCCCACGGGCGTCTGTTCTATCGCCGTCGCACCCTGAACATGAACTACAAGAGCGGCAACGTGGCGGACTTCCTGCGCCGCTGGGGCCGTTCTTACGCGTACATGGCGGTGATGGACGCCGACAGTCTGATGGGTGGCGACACCCTGCTGAAAATGGTACGCCTGATGCAGCGCGAGCCGAATATCGGCATCTTGCAGAGCTGCCCGACGATCATTAACGCCCAGTCGCTGTTTGCCCGCGTGCAGCAGTTTGCCAATCAGGTGTACGGACCGCTCTTCAGTACCGGTCTTGCGGCCATGCAGCTGGGCGAGGCGGCCTTCTGGGGCCACAACGCCATTATTCGTGTGGCGCCCTTTATGCGGCATTGCGGCTTGCCGCACCTGCGCGGGCCGGGTCTGTTCAGTGGGCCTATCGCGAGCCATGACTTCGTTGAAGCGGCCTTTATGGGCCGGGCAGGCTATGAAGTCTGGCTTGAGCCGGAGCTCAGCCATACCTACGAAGAGTCGCCGCCGAGCCTGGTGGATGAACTGACCCGTGACAAGCGCTGGTCCAAGGGCAATCTGCAGCACCTGTGGCTGATGCTGTTCGAGCCGCGCCTGCGCATGGCGCACCGCATGGCGTTTCTGAACGGTATTCTGTCGTACCTGGCCTCGCCGCTATGGTTCGCCTTCCTGGTGCTGACGACCATTGAAACCACCCGCCTGGTACTCTGGCCGACGAACTATTTTCCGCTGCAGTACAGCCCGTTTCCGCTCTGGCCCGAATGGCATCCCGAGTGGGCCATTGGCCTTGCGAGCAGCGTAGTATTTCTGCTGTTCTTTCCCAAGCTGCTGGCCGTTGTAGATGTATTGCTCAGTGGCAGGCGCAAGGCTCACGGCGGATTTTTCAGTCTGTTGCTGAGTATTGTCACGGAAATACTGGTATCGGCCTTGCTTGCACCCATCCGCATGCTGGCCCATACCCGCTATGTGCTGGAAGCCGTGTTTAACGTGACACTCAACTGGGCCGGGCAGAACCGCAGCGATGAAACCCGCTGGATTGATGCGCTGCTGAATCAGGCGCCGGGCTCCATTCTGGCGGCGATCTGGGCGGGCTTTGCCTGGTGGCTGGATCCGATGTTCTTCTTCTGGTCAGTGCCGGTGGCACTGCCGCTGATTCTGGCGGCGCCCACCTCGGTGCTGCTGAGCAAGGTCGGTATTGGTCAGGCGCTGCGTCGCAAGCGCATTTTGATGGTGGCGGAAGAGCAGCAGGGATCCGCATTACTGGATGACCTCAACAGCCATCAGATACTGCCGGAGTTTGGCGAATCTGCCGTGGTGCGGGCGGTGCTGGATCCTGTGATGAATCGGGTGCATCAGGCCACGGCCCGTTCCCACGGGGGCGGTGCCAAGCATCATCGACTCAAGCAGCTACGCAGCCGCTGTCTGGAGCTGGGGCCGGAAAGCCTCAATCGGGCGGAAAAGAACCTGCTGCTTACCGACCGCGAAAGCCTCGCCTGGCTGCACCGCGAATGCTGGCGGACACCGGCCGAGAGTTACTGGGGCCAGGCCATCGATAACCGTATTCGCCAGATCTGGCCGCTACGCGGCAACGACTAAACCGCCAGAGCACGCAGGGCACTCCCTCGGGAGACTTTTCACGAGACAATACACTGCAACCTGATACAAAAGCCCCCGACCGGTGTGAGCGCAGCGGTCGGGGGCTTTTTTGTGTTCAGACGGTGTCGCTGCGTGACTGCCACTGAGGGTGGCTTGACATTAATACTAATAGTAATGATTATCACCTGCGGTTTTTAATGAGCTGAACAGTTGAGGGTATTGCTGTTAGCCGGTACGTCAGAGGTGTAATCGTGAAATTCTTCTCCGCATTCCTGTGCTGCCTGCTACCGCTGGCTTTTGCCGCGAATGTCGCAGCCGATACAGGCGTGAGCAGCCGTACAGAGCCTGCCGATTTGGCACAACGGCACCAGGCGCTTGAAAGCCTTGGACAGGCGCTGTTTTTCGATACCAGCCTGTCATACAACCGCAGCCAGTCCTGTGCCAGTTGTCATGATCCTGCTCGGGGCTTTGCCGATCCTGGGGTCAACACCCAGGCCGGCGCCGTATCGCTGGGGGATGATGGTCATTCCCTGGGAGATCGCAATGCACCCAGTGTCACCTATGCGGCCTTCACGCCTGAATTTCATCGCGACTCTGAAGGGCGCCTTGTCGGTGGCCAATTCTGGGACGGACGGGCATCGAGCCTGGAAGATCAGGCCAAGGGGCCGCCGTTGAACCCTATCGAGATGGGGTTGCCTGATGTGGCCACTCTGCGTGCCCGGCTGCAGGAAAATCCGTTTTACGTCTCCCGCATCACTGAACTCTTTGGTGAGGCGGGTCTGGCAAGTGATGAAGCTGCGTTTGATGCCATGGCCAGCAGTATCGCCGCCTATGAGCGCAGTGATGCCGTATCGCCGTTTGACTCCCGTTACGACCGCTACCTGCGCGGCGAATACCGCATGACTGAGCAGGAAGACCTGGGCCGCACTCTGTTCTTTTCCCAGCAGTTCACCAACTGTAATCAGTGCCATCAGCTGCGCCAGTCGGCCATTGCCGCGGATGAAACCTTCTCTAATTATCAGTACCACAACATAGGTGTGCCGGTGAATACGGCGGTGCGGGCGGCCAGCGGTATGGCATCTGATGCACTGGACGGGGGGCTGCTGAACAATCCCCAGGTGAACGATGAGCATGAGCGCGGCAAGTTCCGCACGCCAGGGCTGCGCAACGTTGCGGTGACGGGGCCCTACATGCACAACGGTGTCTTTAGCGAGCTGGAAACCGTGGTGCGGTTTTACAACAGTTACAACAGCAAGAGCGCTGCCAACAAGATCAATCCGGAAACCGGGCAGCCCTGGGGCACACCCGAGGTGGCGCAGAACCTGTCGCTCAAGGAACTGGAGAGCGGCCCTGCGCTGGACAACAAGCGTATCGCCGCCCTGGTGGCCTTTCTGAAGACCCTGACGGATCAGCGTTACGAGCCCCTGCTGAAATAAACATGCAACGCAGGTTGCGTCTGCATGATTTAGATTTCCAGAGCGGCTGCGATTCCATGGGGGCAAGAAGACAATCGAGATGAATGCCGGGCCTTGCGCCCGGCATCCTTTGTTGTGGAGCTTGTATCCTGATCAGGAGCCGGGTTGCAGGTCGCCCTCTTGCCAGCGGGCTTCGCTGTTGGCCAGGGCATGGGATATGGCGTCCAGACCGGTTGAGGGCAGCTCGGCGGGCAGGGGATCCATGCCAGCACTGGCAAACAGCTGGCCGTAGCTGTTGCGCAGCGCGGCATAGGCAAGGTCGCGGCGCAGTTCTGCCTGCAGGGCATTGAGCTCACCCTGGATCAGGTCAAGCTCGCCGATGCCCTGTGCCTTGTAGCGATTGCGCAGTTGTTCAATGATCTGAGTGTCGAGCTGCGCCAGCTCCTGGCTGGTATGAAACTGCCTCAGGGCTTCGTGGAAATTGGCATTGGCGACATGAACCTGGGCCAGGATTGCCATGGACATAGCCTGACGCCGTGCCTGGGCAACCGCTTCGCTGGCCTTGGCGACATCGATTGCCGCTGGTCCCGAGAGTACGTTAAACAGATTCCAGGTGACCTTTACGCCGTAGTCGGCCCAGCTCTGGTTGGCCAGAAAAGAGTTGCTGTCGTAGTGTCTGCCGGCGGAAAATTCAAGCCCGGGCAGCAGTCGCAGCATGGCTTTGCGTGTTTCCGCGGCACTGATGCGCGCCTGGTAATCCTGCTCGCGCAGCTCGGGCCTGTTGGCCAGGGCTTCCTCTTCGAGTTGGCTCAGTTCCACATTCAGCTGTGGTTCCTCATAGCCGCCCGCAGCGGCCAGCTGGAAGGGGGTGCCCATGGGCAGGTTGATCAGCGCGGCCAGTTCGGTTTTCGCAAGGGAGAGCGCACGGCGCTGCTCTTCGAGCTGACGAGTAGCTTCAATCAGGGCCCGCTGATAGCTAAGGGCCTGAATTGGATCGCCAATACGCTGTTCACTCAGACGCTGGCTGTTGTTGCGGGCGGTATCAACGCGGGCCATCAGACTGTCAATCTTCGTCAGCAGGCCTTCGGCCGCCATGGCGCGCCAATAGGCCGAGCGTACATCCTGAATGATGGTGTGCACTACCTTGCGGCGCCGTTCCTGCACGATCAGGCGCTGGTCGGCTTGCTGCTTGGCGCTGACGTAGCTAACGCCGAAGTCCAGTACGTTCCATACCATGGTCAGGTCTGCCACACCGCGCTCGCGATCCTGGGAGGTAGACGGCTCCAGTGACTGGGTGCCGGTCTGGATGCTCTCACTGCTGGAGGCGCTGATGTTGCTGCGACCGGCGTAGCCGGCTTGCAGGGCCAGGCGCGGTAGCATATCGAAACTGGAGAGATCGAGCTGGCGGTTGGCCAGAGCCTCTTCCATGACCTTGAGACGACCTTCAAGGTTGTATTTGAGGGCTCGTGCCATGGCGTCATGCAGCGTCAGTTCGCCGGCAAGCGGTTCCTGATCCTTGAACATGTTGAGCAGGTCGGTCTTGGCGCGCTGCTCGCTGATACTGCGCTCAATCGGCTGGCTGCTAACCGCGCAACCGCTGATGGCCAGCACCAGCAGGCTGGTGGTGAATACTTTATGGCTTGTTTTCATCCTTGGGCCGCCCCCTTGTCGCGGCTGAATTTCTGGTCGCATTTCTGATCAGGCATGTGGTTCGCCAGGATTAATTTCGCTCAAGGCTCTGGCGAGTTGTTCTATCTGACGTTGCTCAGTGTTCTGCATTTGCTGTAACCGCTGGCCCAGTGTGGGAGCGCCGAAACCGGGTGTGCCAAAGGCTTCGCGTAATCCCGTTTGGATAGATCCGGGCTCGAGTTCCGAGTCCGGGTCGAAAATATTCGATAGGGTACTGTGGCCAAAGACACCGGCATCGCCCCCGCCAAATCCAAGAAAGCCCCGGCCGCTACCATCGCCTGAATGGCCGGCAAAAACCTGGGCTAGATAACTGGGTGCCGGTGCTCCATTGTTGATAAAGAGGGCGCTTAGGGTCGGGATGCCACTGCCGAGTGTCGGTGCCACAAAGAGCTGCTGCGGCTGTAGCGGCGACTCAAACGGTGAAGGCGAAATTGAAGCTGCGACAGCTGTGGGCAAACTAGATACGCTGCTCGCCGGCCTGGCTCCCAAGGTGCTGGTGCGAAACTCTGGATCGCCCGTCTGGGCTACAACGCCATAGCCTGGGCTAGTGATTCCGGTGGCCAGAGCGTTGCCGGCGTTATCTGCGATGCCGCTGCCTGTGGCGTTCAGCGCCAGACTCAAGGAGCCATTACCATTGATGCCGGTTAGCAATACTCGATAAGTACTTGGATTGATTTGTTGCACGCTATCCAGAGTACCGACCAGATTGCCGGTCGTTAGCAGGCTGAAATCACCGATGTCGACACCGGACACCGCTTCATCAAACACAAGCTCAAAGTACATTTCACCGGCGACCAGAGCGCCGTCGGCCGGAACGCTGATCGAGGTTGCGGACGGTGCCGCGGCATCGATCAGGACTGCGGCATTCGATTCAATGCTGTTCAGTGCGCTGGTGGCATTGTTGCCGGCGCCATCGCGCAGGGTCGCGCCGTTAAGATCGATGTTTGTACCCAGTTCGATACCGTCGGTATCGAGCTGGCCGCCAAGGACGGTCAGGCTGAAAAGCAGCGCTGTACTGCCGGAGCCGGAAACATAGTCGGCATAGACAGTACCGCCAACATCGAGGGTAACGGCCAGACGCGGCGTACCACCGGTCGTATCGACCAGAACTGCTTCATTCAGGTTGACGGTGAAATCGAGACTCTGTCCTGCGACATAAGTGCCGTTGGCGGGCACAGAAACCGAATTCACGGTCGGCGTGAGGCTATCGATGGCGTAGTTGTTGGAGTCGGTAGTGCCGCTGCCGGCATTGCCCGCAGTATCTGCCACGCCAGTGTTATTCAGCACGATGAGGTTGGTGGTGTCCTCAACACTGGCATCGGGTGTGAGGGTTGCGGTCCAGGTAATGCCGCCATCGGTGCTGCCCAAACTGGAGAGGGCGCCATTGGCAACGTTGAAGTCTCCAGCGTTGAGTCCGGTTACGGCTTCACTGAAGGTGATGGTGACAGCTGAGGTTTCACCAGCTGCCAGCGCTGTATCGGTGACGACAATGCTCGCCGTGGGGCGCAGGCTATCGATGGCGTAGTTGTTGGAATCGGTGGTGCCGCTGCCGGTATTGCCAGCGCTATCCATCACGCCAGTGTTATTCAGCATGATGAGGTTGGTGGTGTCCTCAACACTGGCATCGGGCGTCAGAGTCGCCGTCCAGGTAAAACCACCATCGGTGCTGCCCAAACTGGAGAGGGTGCCATTGGCGACAGTAAAGTCCGCAGTGGTGAGTCCGGTTACGGCTTCACTGAAGGTGATGGTAACAGCTGAGGTTTCACCAGCGCTCAGCGCTGTATCGGTGACGACAATGCTCGCCGTGGGGCGCAGGCTATCAACGGTGTAGTTGTTGGAGTCGGTAGTGCCGCTGCCGGCATTGCCAGCAGCATCCATCACGCCAGTGTTATCCAGACTGATCAGGTTGGCGCTGTCTTCGGTATCGGCCGACGGCGTCAGAGTCGCGGTCCAGGTAATGCCACCATCGGTGCTGCCCAAACTGGAGAGGGCGCCATTGGCGACAGTAAAGTCTGCAGTGGTGAGTCCGGTTACGGCTTCGTTGAAGGTGATGGTGACAGCTGAGGTTTCACCAGCGCTCAGCGCTGTATCGGCGACGACAATGCTCGCCGTGGGGCGCAGGCTATCGATGGCGTAGTTGTTGGAGTCGGTAGTGCCGCTGCCGGCATTGCCGGCGGCATCCATCACCCCAGTGTTATTCAGAACTATCAGGTTGGTGGTGTCTTCCACATCGCTGCCGGGCGTCAGAGTCGCGGTCCAGGTAATACCGCCATCGGTGCTGCCCAAACTGGAGAGGGCGCCATTGGCAACGCTAAAGTCCGCAGTGGTGAGTCCGGTTACGGCTTCACTGAAGGTGATGGTGACAGCGGAGGTTTCACCAGCGGCCAGTGCCGTATCGGTGACGACAATGGTGGCGGTTGGGCGCAGGCTATCGATGGCGTAGTTGTTGGAGTCGGTAGTGCCGCTGCCGGCATTGCCCGCAGTATCTGCCACTCCGGTGTTATCCAAACTGATCAGGTTGGTGGTGTCCTCAACACTGGCATCGGGTGTGAGGGTCGCCGTCCAGGTAATACCGCCATCCGCAGTACTTAGAGCGGAGAGGGCGCCATTGGCGACAGTAAAGTCAGCAGTGGTGAGTCCGGTTACGGCTTCACTGAAGGTGATGGTAACAGCGGAGGTTTCACCGGCCGCCAGTGCCGTATCGGTGACGATAATGCTCACCGTGGGACGCAGGCTATCGATGGCGTAGTTGTTGGAATCGGTGGTGCCGCTGCCGGCATTGCCAGCAGTATCTGCCACGCCAGTGTTATCCAGACTGATCAGGTTGGTGGTGTCTTCGGTATCGGCCGACGGCGTCAGAGTTGCGGTCCAGGTTATGCCGCCATCAGTGCTGCCCAAACTGGAGAGGGCGCCATTGGCAACGTTGAAGTCTCCAGCGTTGAGTCCGGTTACGGCTTCACTGAAGGTGATGGTGACAGCGGAGGATTCACCGGCCGCCAGTGCCGTATCGGTGACGATAATGCTCGCCGTGGGACGCAGGCTATCGATGGCGTAGTTGTTGGAGTCGGTGGTGCCGCTGCCGGTATTGCCAGCAGTATCTGCCACGCCAGTGTTATCCAGACTGATCAGGTTGGTGGTGGCTTCGGTATCGGCCGACGGCGTCAGAGTTGCGATCCAGGTAATACCGCCATCCGCAGTACTTAGAGCGGAGATGGCGCCATTGGCGACGCTAAAGTCCGCAGTGGTGAGTCCGGTTACGGCTTCACTGAAGGTGATGGTGACAGCTGAGGATTCACCGGCCGCCAGTGCCGTATCGGTGACGATAATGCTCGCCGTGGGACGCAGGCTATCGATGGCGTAGTTGTTGGAATCGGTGGTGCCGCTGCCGGCATTGCCAGCAGTATCTGCCACGCCAGTGTTATCCAGACTGATCAGGTTGGTGGTGTCTTCGGTATCTGCCGACGGCGTCAGAGTTGCGGTCCAGGTTATGCCGCCATCAGTGCTGCCCAAACTGGAGAGGGCGCCATTGGCGACGCTAAAGTCTGCAGCGCTCAGGCCTGTAACAGCCTCGCTGAAGGTGATGGTGACAGCGGAGGTGTCACCAGCGCTCAGCGCTGTATCGGTGACGACAATGGTGGCGGTTGGGCGCAGGCTATCGATGGCGTAGTTGTTGGAATCGGTGGTGCCGCTGCCGGCATTGCCCGCAGTATCTGCCACTCCGGTGTTATCCAGACTGATCAGGTTGGTCGTGTCCTCAACACTGGCATCGGGTGTGAGGGTCGCCGTCCAGGTAATACCGCCATCCGCAGTACTTAGAGCGGAGATGGCGCCATTGGCGACGCTAAAGTCCGCAGTGGTGAGTCCGGTTACGGCTTCACTGAAGGTGATGGTGACAGCTGAGGATTCACCGGCCGCCAGCGCTGTATCGGCAACGACAATGCTCGCCGTGGGACGCAGGCTATCGATGGCGTAGTTGTTGGAATCGGTAGTGCCGCTGCCGGCATTGCCCGCAGTATCTGCCACGCCAGTGTTATTCAGCACGATGAGGTTGGTGGTGTCCTCAACCCTGGCATCGGGTGTGAGGGTTGCGGTCCAGGTAATACCGCCATCCGCAGTACTTAGAGCGGAGAGGGCGCCATTGGCGACAGTAAAGTCAGCAGTGGTGAGTCCGGTTACGGCTTCACTGAAGGTGATGGTAACAGCGGAGGTTTCACCGGCCGCCAGTGCCGTATCGGTGACGATAATGCTCACCGTGGGACGCAGGCTATCGATGGCGTAGTTGTTGGAGTCGGTGGTGCCGCTGCCGGTATTACCAGCAGTATCTGCCACGCCAGTGTTATTCAGCACTATCAGGTTGGTCGTGTCCTCAACACTGGCATCGGGTGTGAGGGTCGCCGTCCAGGTAAAACCACCATCGGTGCTGCCCAAACTGGAGAGGGTGCCATTGGCGACGCTAAAGTCAGCAGTGGTGAGTCCGGTTACGGCTTCACTGAAGGTGATGGTAACAGCGGAGGTTTCACCAGCGCTCAGCGCTGTATCGGTGACGACAATGCTCGCCGTGGGGCGCAGGCTATCAACGGTGTAGTTGTTGGAGTCGGTAGTGCCGCTGCCGGCATTGCCAGCAGCATCCATCACGCCAGTGTTATCCAGACTGATCAGGTTGGCGCTGTCTTCGGTATCTGCCGACGGCGTCAGAGTCGCGGTCCAGGTAATGCCACCATCGGTGCTGCCCAAACTGGAGAGGGCGCCATTGGCGACAGTAAAGTCTGCAGTGGTGAGTCCGGTTACGGCTTCGTTGAAGGTGATGGTGACAGCTGAGGTTTCACCAGCGCTCAGCGCTGTATCGGCGACGACAATGCTCGCCGTGGGGCGCAGGCTATCGATGGCGTAGTTATTGGAGTCGGTAGTGCCGCTGCCGGTATTGCCGGCGGCATCCATCACCCCAGTGTTATTCAGCACTATCAGGTTGGTGGTGTCTTCCACATCGCTGCCGGGCGTCAGAGTCGCGGTCCAGGTAATACCGCCATCGGTGCTGCCCAAACTGGAGAGGGCGCCATTGGCAACGCTGAAGTCTGCAGCGGTCAAGCCTGTAACAGCCTCACTGAAGGTGATGGTGACAGCTGAGGTGTCACCAGCGCTCAGCGCTGTATCGGTGACGACAATGGTGGCGGTTGGGCGCACACCGTCTACCACCAGCGCTTTGTTGGCGCCGAGCGAATTGACATCGCCAGGCGCGGCCAGGGTTAATATCGCGTTATGGCCTGAGCCATTTTGTATGGTGGCGCCATTGAGCGTCAGCGCACTGGTCGATAGATAGTCCAGGTCCGCAGATTCATCGCCTGCTTGAACGGTATATTGAAAGGTCAGGATGCTGGTACCCGAACCGGATACATAATTGATCGTTTGATCTGTGGTTCCCGTTTCCAGATGCAGTTGGGGTGCTCCGCCGGCAGTATTGACGGTGACCACCTGATCAAAAACGACTGTAATCGACACCAGGTCGCCAATTTTCAAGGAGCCGTCAGGCGAGGAGGATGAGACCGAGTTCACGACCGGGTTGGCCGGTGCCGTTAAGGTGAAGTCGTTGCCTGTACCCCCGATGTAACTGGCACTGAGTTCGGTTGCATTGCCGCCCGCTGTGAGGGTGCCGCCTTCAGCTACACCCGTGAAGGTTCCGGTAAGGGCATCCGCAGCATCATTGGTGATGATGGTGTAAGAATCGCCGCTGCCAGGGGTATAGCTATGGGTAGTCGCTATGGTGGCGGACGATACATCCACAGTCCCTGTCACATCGACGACGTCGTAGCCTGCACCTGCCGTGGCGCCAGTGATATCGACCGACAGGGTGCCACCGGAGCTGATCGCTAAATCATTGCCCAGCGTCAAGGTTCCAGCACCGTCGACACCGGGTGCCAGAGTGCCGCCACTTTGTATGCTAACAGCACCGCCAAGGGTGCCGCTTCCTGCCAGGGTAGCGCCACTGGCAACGGTGGTTGTACTGTTTGTGCTGCCCGTTATCGATAAGGTACCCGCAGAAACCGTTGTGGTACCTGAATAGGTATTGGTACCCGCCAGGGTGACTGTTCCTGCGTCTAGCTTGGTGAGGTTGGATGCACCCGATATGGTATTGCTGAAGGTCTGGTTACCGCCACTGGTGACTCCGACGGAGGTATTGCCGGTCAGGGTGACGGCACCTGCAATGGTGGTATTGCCCGTTGAATAGAGGGCACCCAACCCGGCAAACCCCACCCCGGAAACGGAGAGCGCATCGGAAACTGTCACACCGCTGTTAACAGCCAGAATAGCGCCGCTTGCGATCGTCGTTCCGCCTGCAGTGGTTCCCAGCGCGTTATCGCTATTGGCCAGCAAGGCGCCGGTGCTGATGGTGGTTGCGCCGGTATAGATATTATTGCCGTTCAGGCTCAGCGTAGCGGTGCCGGATTTTGTCAGGTTGCCTGCGCCGCTGATAATCCCGGCCAGAGTTGAATCATCATTGGTGGTGATGGTGGCATCGCCTGCAAGGTTGATGTTGTTGCTATAGGTGTTGCTACCTGAAAGCAGCAGGTTGCTGGCGTTGAGTGTAAGGTCGCCGCTAGCCAAATGACTAGCGGCACTGATGCTGACGGAACCTGCAGTGGCAGATAAAGACCAGTTCGAAACACTGTTCGACGTATTACTTAGTGTGAGTGTTCCGGCGCCGCTTTTGGACAATGTCGTCGCGCTACCGCTGATTGTGCCCGACAAGGTCACATCTGCGGCGTGGCTCAGGGTGCTATCGGCCAGCAGGCTGATACTGTTATCGATGGTGGTTGCCGCGGTTAGCGCCAGGGTACCGCCGTTCAGTGACAGGGTGCCGCTCGGAAGGTAGCTATCACCGGCAACGGACAGGGTGCCAGCCGATACTTTGATCCCGCCGGACATGCTGCCTGAGTTTGTTGCGTTCGATAGCGTCAGGGTGCCGGCATCTGTCTTGTTCAGTTCGAAGCTGCCATTGAGCGCGCCGCTAAGAACCAAGCTGCTGCCCGATGCCGCACTGACGTTGGCATCTGTGGCAAGGCTTAGATCACCTAATACCGTGCTGCTGCCCGTTACAAGATGGAGCGCGCCGTAATCTACACCATCAACGTTCTTGCCTGTGCCAGAAAGGGTAATGGCTTCAGGAAGTGTCAGGCCGCCGGCGATGCGCAAATTTGTGCCGCCTGCAACGGTTGTGGCACCGGCTGTGCTGCCCAGGGCGTTATTGTGGTTCGCGATCAGCGTACCGGCTTGCAGGTTGGTCTCCCCGGTGAAACTGTTGTTCCCACTCAATTGCAAAATGGAGTTGGCGGATTTGGTCAAGCTTCCGCTGCCGGAAATGATGCCGCTGAAATCTGCAATATTGCGCCCGCCGCCGCCCCCGACACTGATGGTGCCACCGCTGGCACCCAGGGTGATGACATTGTCGATTGTGCTGGTGACAGGCGATCCGGAGGACCCGCCGGTTACCAGCATGTATAGCTCGCCGCCATCCAGCACCAGGGTGCCGGAGGAAAGGTGGCTATCGCTGGTGATAAACAGCGTGCCTGCCGTTACGGCCATATCACCGGCCATGCCCGAGTTGCTACTGCTTGTCAGTTCCAATTCGCCGGCGCCGGCCTTGGACAGCCCGCCGCTGCCGGCCAGGGTGCTGGAAATTGTCACCGACCCGGTGGAGTTTGTGACATTCAGCGTGGTGCCGCCACCGAGAGTAATGGTGCTGCCCGACAGGCGGAGGCCATCGGCGGCATCGGCATTGAGTGTCAGGCTTTCGTTAATCGCCAGATTGCCAGCCAGGGTCATGGTGCTGCTAAAACTGTTGCTGAATACAAGAGTTTGAGAACCGGTCACATCGGCTGCGGCTATGGCCACGGCTTCACTGAAACTGACACCATTGGCCAGATTGACAGTTGCAGTGTCCGAAGTGTTGGTAACGTAGATGGTATCTGTGGTGACAGTCACATCCGCCGTTGCGGACGAAGTGCCATCATTCAGCGTAAAGCGCAGGGTGGCATCACCCGCGGGTGTGTCATTGCGATAGGTAACATGTTGCGCCACGTCGTTCATCAGTGCTGTGGTAGCAGCCGTTCCACTGCTGGTGAAATTGATGCTCAGAACGCCGCCGGTATTGGTGAAAGTTGCGAATGTCAGGCCACCGGACTGAAGGTTGCTGCCGCTAACGGTGAAAATGGCACCGGCAGTATCAAAGCCCAGAATGTCGCTGGATACTGCAATCCCCGCGCGTTGAACACCCAGGCTGGCGCCTGCCCAATCGCCATTGCCGCCATTGAGCGCATCCAGTTCTGCATCGGACAGCGCTGCGTTGCCGCCGACATCCAGTATCAGCGTATTGCCTACACCGGCCCAGGCAATACTGTCGCCATTCAGATTACCCAATGCTGGCGCAGCATTGGCGTTGGTCACGGTAATGCCATTACTGGTCAAATCAGCCACGTTGAGCGCCGCATCGGCCCCCGCAGCCCAGTCATCGGCTGCCGCCAGGTTATAGGTGGTGGCGTCACTGGCGCTTGTGCCATCCTTGTTCAGCAGGGCAAGCAACTCCGATTTATCCGTCGCACTTAGTGTCAGGGTAAAACTGCTGCCGGAGGTAATCTCCACACTGGCGGTATCGGTCAGGGTGTAGGTACTGCCTCCTTCACCGGTGAAGGTGAGCTTGCTGGTATCAATATCGTTGCTGGCACCCGAATAGGACAGCAAACCGGTGCCGGTAACCGTTAGCACACCGGTGCTTGCGTCAAAGGTGGCACTGCTGATTGTCGGCAGAGCGACGTTACTGACGGTGATGCCGTTGCTGGTGACGTCGGCAACAGCCACAGCCGCATCGGCGCCTGCCGCCCAATCTTCGGCGGCCGCCAGATTATAGGTGGTAGCACTGGTGGAACTGGTGCCGCTCTTGTTGATGATCTGATTGAGTGCGGCTTTGTCGGTGGCGCTCAGTGCGAGTGTGAATGCGGTGCCGGAGCTGACCTCGACATTGGCCGTATCGGTCAGGGTGTAGGTGCTGCCGCCTTCACCAGTCAGTGTGAACTTGTTGGCGACTATATCGTTGGCTGCGCCGCTTAGGGACAGGAGGTCGCTGCCGGTTACGATCAGGGTGCCGCCGCTGGCGTCATAGGTGGCGCTGGTAATGGTTGGCGCGACGACGTTGCTGACGGTCAGAGTATTGGTGGCATCTGCGGTGTCGCCTGCCGTAGCGTTTGCATTCCAGTCATCCGCAGCGGCGAGATTGAATGTGGTGCCGCCGGTGGAGCTGGTGCCATTCTTGTTGGTGATCAGGTTCAGTGCGGCCTTGTCGGTAGCACTGAGGGTGACGGAGAAAGTGGTGCTGCTGCTGGCCGTCACGTTGCTGCTGTCAGTCAGGGTGTAGTTGCTGCCGCCTTCACCGGTGAGCGTAAGTGTGCTCACATCGATGTTGTCGCCTGTGGTCATGTTGGTGCCGGTGGCGGTGAGCACACCGGTGGCGGCATTGTAGGTGGCGCTGGTAAGGGTGGGGGTCGGTGGGGCGGGTGGATTGGTGTCGCCGGCAAAGCTGTCGATGTTGGTCTGAAAGAAATCTGCGCTGGTTATACGAACTTCATCCACACCGATAGCACCGAAACTAAGTGTGCCTGTAGCTCCGGTAGTGATGGTCTGAGCACTGCCGACCAGAGCTCCGTCGAGATAGCCGCCAACAGTTACGACACCTCCCCCGGAGTTGTTGATATACAAGCTGCTAAAGGTAAAATCGGCGGCGTCGGTACGTGCAATCGTCACGCGTTCAATGGATCCAAAATCAAAGTTACCGGATAGTAACCTCACTGAGGCTGAATCACCCTGGCCAAAAGCCGTATCCGAAGTTATGTCTCCGCTATCTCCCTGGGTGGTAAAAGTATAAATAAAGTCGACTCCCCCCAGGTTGCTGGTGAAACTGGTGACTCCGGTGCCAACATTGGTATCCAGGCTGTCGCTAAAAGCGGTGAGTAAACGGGAATAATTGCTTAGATCTAGTGAGACTGCTTCGATGCTGCCCTGAGTTGCTTCAAGCTCCCAGTCGCCGCCCTTGTCCGCCGCTCCGGTCAGATCATTGGAGGCGGCAATATCTGCCCCCGTGGCGCTGGCCAGGGCGTCGATAAACTCTACGCCGGCACCGTTACCGCCTACAGTACAGCCGTAGAGCAGGATATCGCCATCCTCGCTCATCGACTGGCCAATCGTGGCAAGCAGATCACCGCGCGCGGCGATATCATTGCTGTCAAACCAGTCGTTGCCCAGCTGCACCTGGCCGTTGTCGCCGTGGCTGAGAATATGGATGGCATCAATAGCACTGCGTCCGGCCAGTGTATCGGCGATCACCTGCAAGCCATCACTGGAGCCATCAAACATCACCACTTCAACGTCGGTTGGCAGCCCCGCAAGAAGTTGCTGGTAGTCCTGCACCTGGGTGTCGACGAAGACGATTTCCTGGCGGTTGTCGGCGCTGCCGGCGATAGCTGCGCCTTCTGTGTCTGTAATGGACGCCGTCTCCTGCGCAGAGGCAGGCTCCAAGGTGCTGTCCTGGGTTTCTACAATGGTGGCTGCGATAGCGCCGTCGAACAGCATGCGTGGTTCCAGTGCCATGGCCAGCGGTGCAATCGCCGCTGCGGGACGGGTCTGGTCGCCAGACCCTGTTTTTTTGCCTGAGTTAGCGAACCACTTCATAAGCTGTCTCCATGCAATCCGTACAATCGCTGCGAACTGTCGAGAGCCGCTTGCGATAATGCCTTTGGGTGTTGAATTTCTTCTGTGCCGCCAGCCCTGTACTGACAGGGCTGGCGGTACTGGTCCTCAGCTACGCGAAGGGTAAATTCCTTCAAGCGCGATGATGAAGTTGCTTCCCAGAAAGGGGTTGCGGGTCTGTACTGGCTGGTTACCGCCTTCCGGCTGCACAGTTATCGGGCTGTTGAAAGGTTTCAGCGTTGTGTCGGCTGCATCTGTGGCGTAAATGCTGCCGGGACGGCCGCTATTGCTGGCAGCGCCCAATACGGTATTTGTCGCCGGTGCGGATGTGGTGTCGGTACCATTGCTGCTGGCAGGAATGGCGATGCTTGCTTCGGCGGTGTGTGTATGGGAGGCCATATTTGCCGGTGTCAGAGTCACGGATTCAGTGCCACCTTGTTCGCCGGCGGCTATATTGCTTAGTCCCGGGCCATGGCCAAAACCGACAGGGCTGCGCCCGCGTAGATCTGGCAGGGCGAAGGTATTACGGCCGTCGCCGCCGAACTGGATGCCAAGCAGGGAAAATAGCGCGGTGTTCTGCGCTATCGGCAATAGCTGTCCCTGGCAGAAGGCCCAACCACGGGGGGCATAGTTAAAACCGACCTGGCGAATCTCGCCGAGAAAGGGTTCGCTCATCATTACTCTCCTTGTCGTGCTTATTGTGCACGGGCGTTTTGAGGCGCACGTACTCTTTTGCCATTATGGCAAGTGTGTGGTGATCCAAATATTAATCAGGCCGCGCCGCCGCAGGTTCCATCGATGAGTGCCGAAGCAGTTTTTGATCCAGCCTGAGTTCGGGTAGCCTGATATCGATGAGGCGGTCTGTGGTGGCTGGCTGGGGAGATCGGTGCATTTCCAGGTAGACGTCCTTGTCGGCGATAATGCCAAAGCCCAGGCGTTGGTAAAGACGCAGCGCCGGGTTGTGTGATTCGACATGAAGTTTAACGGCAAGTCCGCAGGCATCAGTGCGTGCCAGCAGTTCATTGAGCAACCTGCTACCCAGACCTGCACCTCGCTGTTCGGGCAGCAGGGCTATATCGATCAGCTGTACGGTGACCTGGCCCCAGGCGAGATAAAGTCGGCCAATGGGCTGGCCGTGACGTTCGATCAGCCAGAAATCCCCGTTGGGGAAGTGGTCCTGGTAGTAGCGGGACTGCAGCCAAAACTGTTGTAGCACAAAGGCATCGATCGCCGATGCTGGCCAGCCAAAGGCGGACAGTTCTGTGGCGCGGGTGGAGGAATAAAGATGCTGAAGAAAGGAGTGATCTGTGGCTTGTTGTGTACGGATACAGTAATCAGAGGTGGGCACAGATAAGCATCCTTGCGCAAACGTGTAAGTTGCAGCGTCCGGCTGCAGCAGATAGCGTAGCTTAGTCATGCACGGTGTCAAGCGAGGGATTGCTCGAAGTAACGCCAGACTATGCTGGAGCTTGGATGACCCGTTTTGGCGTTTGGGTATTTTTTTCAGAATCCGCTCTCCCGTATGGCCAGCGCTGCCAGGCGTCGCCAGAGGGTGCCCAGTATGGATTCCTGGCGGCCCTGCAATACTACCAGCCCGCGCAGTGGCTGCGTCGGTAGTGCTCCTGCCTCTTCCAATGCAAGGCTTACGCGATACTGTGCCTGCAAAGGCTGGGCGCGTTGCTGGGCGTCGCGGCGCACAGCAATGGGGCCTGCGTGATCCGAGGCCAGTGATTCTATTTCCAGATAGGCTGTACCAGTGGCGCTGATGTGCGTCAGGTGCACTCGTAGTGCCGTGCGTAGCGGGTCATCGGCGATGAACTGCCCCTTGGCCCCGGTTTCAACGCGCCAGAGAGATTCTTCCGGCAGGTAGCCGCGAAGACGTACCCGTTGTTCGATCACCTGTGCCAGTGGTTGTTCTGGCATCAGCCAGCGTCCTGCCGACGGATTGCGCAGCAGGTCCCGCACGATACCCGCGTGGGGTGCCCGTAACAGCAGTCGTTCGCGCTGTGCGGCCAGGCCGCGGTATTCGGCGAGTGACTCGGCCAGTTGCTGCTCCAACACGGTGGCGTCAGCGGCGGTTTCACTTCGGCCGGACTGGCGCCGCAGTTGCAGCTGCGCAATGCGTATCTGGTTGTGCACTATGGTCTGGCGGGCATCAAGGTCCGGCGACTCGAGTTCCAGTAGCAAGTCGCCTGCATGCACCTGCTGACCATCGCTGACCCACAGTTGCTTCAGGCGTGCGGCCATGGGCGCGTGCAGGGCGCTGGCACGTGTGGCATCCAGTACGGCGGGCACTTCGACGGCACTGCGCCAGGGCACCAGCAGCAGCGCTAAGCCTGTAAACAGCAGGGAGGCGATGAATAACCGTCGGCCGGGCCGGGCCTGGCGGCGACGTTGCCACCATTCGCCCATTTCCCGCCAAATCGGAAGGCCGATAAACCAGGTCAGTTCTACCAGCATCAGGAAAGTGCCCAGCAGCTTGAAAAAAAGGTGATAGACAATGAGAGCAATGGCAAAAAACAGTGCCGCCCGCCAGAGCCAGGCGCAGTACCCCCAGGTCAGCAGCCGGCGGTAGAGCTTGGGTGACCAGGGTTCTGGCATGGGTTCGCCATAGCCGAACAGAGCCTCGCGCAGGCGCCAGCGACAGAGCGCAAAGGCGCGCTGTTGCAGGTTCTCGACCCGCCAAAGATCGCTGAGCAGGTAATAGCCATCAAAGCGCAGGAAGGGGTTAAGGTTGACCACCAGAGTGGTTAACCAGGTAGCACTGGCGAGCATGAAAGCCGCGGTGCGTGCGGGTCCGTCCGGCAGTAACGACCAGGCGAGCAGTGCGATAGCGGCCAGCAGCAATTCGGCAAGCATGCCGCCGGCGCCGATCAGCAGGCGCGAGCGGCGGTCATTTACCCGCCAGGCATCACTGACATCGGTATAGAACAGTGGAAACAGCACCATAAAGGCCAGTCCCATGCTTTGCACCCGGCAGCCGGCGCGCTTGGCCATGTAAGCGTGGCCGAACTCGTGGCACAGCTTGGCGAATACCAGCGCCAGGCCAAAGGCCAGGGCACCACCGAGACTGAACAGGTGCGGGAAGGTGGCCAGAAAACGTTCCCAGTCCCGTGCTACCAGAAAGAGTCCCAGGCCGAATACCAGCGGCAAGCCGAAGCGCAGCAGCCCTGGGCCCTGGCGCTCAAGCCAGGGCCAGGTGCGATTGAGAAAGGCATCTGGGCGCCACAGCGGTATGCGAAAGAACAGATATTGATGCAATAACCGCAGCCACAGGTTCTGTCGCCGGGAGGCGGCCTTTGTGATGTAGCTGGCACGCTGTTCCGGATCCCGGGCGGCGATCAGGTCGTGATCCCGCAGAAAGCGCAATAGCTGTTGCAAGTCGCTTTCGCCCAGGGCTATGCCGGGCTGCGCATTGGCGGCGTTGAGAACGTGTTGTGCATCTCCCAGCGCCCAGTGGTGCAGCAGTCTTAGCGCCGTGCCGCCGAGCTTGAAGTAGCGCCCGCGCATGGGGTCGGCCAGGGTCCATTGCGGCGAGCCGTCGAGCGCGCAGGCCGCGGGGGATAGCTGGAGGTCAGGGCGCAGTGCCGGTAGCGTCATTTACAGTCCCAGCCCCTGACGCAGCGCGGCCAGCGGGCGACGCAGCAGATAGAGCACCAGGGGCACGCGCTGGCCGAAGAGCTTGGCCGTACCGCGCAGTCCTATTCTGGGTGCTGTGGCGGTAAAACCTGCATCCAGCCGGTAGGCGAGTTGGCCGGCGGCGCTGGTCTGGGCCTCGTAGGCCAAGCGCTGCAGGCTGGCCGCATGACGATGTAGCGGGTCGCTGTCCAGAAACAGGGCAACTTCAGCCCCCGATGCCAGATCGATGGCATCGGCTACCGCCAATTCGATACGCAGTTCTGCCTGTTTCGGGTCGGCGATGTCCATCAGTCGCTCACCAGTCTTTACGGGTCTTCCGGTCCAGCGTTCTGCATCGGCGAACACCGCGATGCCGTCGCGTTCGGCACGCACCTCGCTGCGCGCAAGCAGTTCGCGGGCATAATCGCGTTCGGCGCGCTTTTGCTCAACTCTGGCGGCGAGCAGGTCCAGCCGCGCCTTGGCGTCGCTATCGGAGAAGGCCCGTTGTGCATTGCTTTTCAGCTCAGCCTCGGCCACTCCGAGGCTGCGTTCGGCAACGTCCGCCTGGGCGCGAAGCGAGGTGGCATCAAAGCGCAGCAATAACTCGCCGGGTTTCACTGACTGATTGGGTTTAACCATAAATTCGGCGATCACGCCATCCAGCGGTGCTGTGACGACGTGTCCGTTGAGGGGGACCACTTCGGCCGGCGCCAACACCGACTGGCGCACGGGCACTGCCAGCAACAGGGCGGCGGTCACTGCGAGGACCAGAATCTTGCGCCTGGGCCAGCGCAGACGCCAGGGCTTGCGCGGTTGCAGCGCGAGCCAGGCGTGGCTGTAGCAGTCACCTAATTGAGTCAGCACGGCTTGTTCGGCCTGGCTCCAGGGCTGCTCGCGAGCGATCCATAGCCCCCCAAAGAGCGCTTGCTGTCGATCTATCAGGGGAAGCCAGAATACCGCGCTGGCCGACAAGCTATGGCAGTCGGCACGGGTCTGTTCGCTCAGGGCTGCAGTATCAACCGGCTGTGCCTGGTTCGCCACATCTTGCTCCTGCAGTTCAAGGGCTGCACGTTCGACAAAGGCGACGAAGGGCGCATGGGGCTCGACCTGGCTGATGCCGGTTACCGCCTGGGTGCGCCCGGCTATCAGCAGGGCGGCATGGCGATAGCCAAACAGTGCCTGGGCGTCGTTGACCAGGCTATAGGCCAGGCTGTCTATATTCACGGCGGCTCGGGTCTGGCTTTGCAGTGTCAGTAGCTGGGCGAAGACGCGCTCGGTGGGATCCGGTATTCGGGCGCTCATGGTGCTTCCAGAAAGCGCGCGCTACCACTCATGCCGGCCAGCAGACCTGCAGTATCCTGCGACAGGGTACCGATCAGCAGCAGGGTCTGGCTGCTCTCATCTATGCGTGCGCCCAGGCGTTTTACCTCAACCGCCAGGGGCTGCCCCGTTTCATCCGGCACAAATTCAAACCGCTGTCCCGGGTGCAGCCAGCCCAGCCAGTTGGAGGGCACCAGCAGTTGTACTTCCAGGGTGCGGTTGTCAACGATGTCCAGTAGAGGCGTACCGCCGGCGACACTTTCGTGCGGTTGTACCTCGCGTTGTACCACCTGACCATCAAAGGGAGCGTTGACGGTACAGCGACGCACCTGCACCTGGTAGACCTTGGCTTCGGCCTGGGCCTGGGCCTGGCGGGCTTCAGCCAGTGTGACTTCGAAACGGCCGACGGAGTTGAACGACGCCAACTGTTTTTTGTGGTTGAGTTCTTCGCGGGCTGCCCGCACGGCGGCCTGGGCGGCATTCAGCTGGGCCTGATAGGCACTGCAGTCGAACCTGACCAGCACAGCGTCTTTTTTGAATGCCTGGCCATCGGTGTAGGGCATCTCGATGATGCGACCAGCCAGTTCACTCGACATTACGGCCTGGTCACGGGCGCGCAAAATGCCGCGTGCCTTGCGTTGGTCGCTGTGTTGCTGGCCGCCTGGGCTTTCGAGTAGAGGGTTGCCGAGCAGAGGATCGTCGGATTGTGCTGTGGCTGTTCCATTGCCTGCATAAAGAAGCCACAGGATCGCACAGATCTGGCTGATTTTTCGCTGCATATTGCGTTCCCTGCAAGATAAACGATGGCAGCAGTGTAAAGGAGTCAGGCCCAGGGGTAAATCGCAGGCTGCGGATAGTGCCGGGCCTGGATCTTCGGGCTACAGCAGGGCAGGGTGGCCCGGCATATTGACGTTGTTGTCGTTCAACAGGGCCCTGTGCAGGCGCTCTCACCCTCTTGTTGTCGCGAATTTCGGGTGACATTGTGCAGGTTGTTGATGTCCCGTCGCCTTGTCAGCTTTGGTACTGAAGTTGCGATTCGACTCGGGGCATTGTATGTCTCTTGACTACACTGTGCTGATTTCGCGGAGGCTTTGGATGCATCAAATTCTGGTTTACGCCGACTCCCTGAGCTGGGGCATTATCCCCGATACACGGCAACGCTTTCGCTTTGATCAGCGCTGGCCGGGCGTCATGGAGCTGGCGCTGGCAAGCACAGGAATGTCAGTGCGGGTGATCGAAAACTGTCTTAACGGGCGTCGTACCGTATGGGAAGATCCATTCAAACCCGGGCGCAAGGGACTTGAAGGTCTCGGCGCCTGTATCGAAATGAATTCGCCTCTGGCGCTGGTGATACTGCTACTGGGTACCAATGATTTTCAGTCCATGCATGGGTATAACGCCTGGCACTCGGCCCAGGGCCTGGGTGCCCTTATCAGTGCCATTCGTGGCGCCCCCATTGAACCCGGCATGCCGGTGCCACCTATTCTGGTGGTTGCACCGCCAACCCTGCAGCAGGCCAGGGGCGCTATAGCGCCAAAATTTGAAGGTTGCGAAACCCGGGCGCTTGGGCTGACCGCGGCGATTGAGGCGCTCGCACGGGAGCGTGCTTGTCATTTTTTTGATGCGGGATCCGTGACACCGACCAGCCGAGTGGATGGCGTGCATCTGGATGAAGATCAGCATCGACGCCTCGGTGAGGCGCTGGCCCGTACTGTGAACACCCTGTTAGCTCGGGAGCAGAACTAGACGGCATGATTATTCGCAATTATCGAGAGAGGGATTGCCGCGCTATCGCCGATCTGTTTCACGCGGCGGTGCATGCAATCGAGGACCGCGACTACAGCGCGGCCGAACGGGAGGCCTGGGCGCCCACACCGCCGGACTATGCCGCCTGGCAGCTGCGCCTTGAGCAGCGACAGCCCTGGGTGGCCGATTACGTTGGCAGAGTTGTCGGCTTTATCGAGCTGGAGCCAGACGGGCATATCGACTGTCTTTATGTGCATCCTGAGTATCAACGTCAGGGTATTGCCGGCCGGTTGTTGCGACAGCTGATACAACAGGCCGGGAACTTTGGCATTACTCAGCTGCATGTCGAGGCGAGCAAGCCCGCCCGAGCATTTTTCGAAGCCCACGGCTTTGAGCTGCAGGCGCAGCATAGCGTTAGCCGTCGCGGTCAGACGCTGATCAATTACCGCATGGTTAGAGGGCGCTTTTAATAAGCTCCTAGGAGGCTGTCCGAGAATGCTGGCCGTAGCGAGAGCCGACTGATTTGAGCGGGCTTTTGCGGTGTTTTAAGGCGAATAGTGGTTCTATTTAACGCAAAACAGCACAAAAAACAGCCAAACTCAGGTGGCTCGCAGTAGGTTGTGTATTGTCGGACAGCCTCCTAGACTCTAAATGATTGAAGGCGCTGGCATGCTTGCATGCTGCAGGGCTCTAGTCGGTTCGAGCGACCACCAGCTTGGAGAGTTTCGGTTTGAGCCACATTTCGAAGTCGTCAATCAGTTCGTAGACCACGGGTACCAGCACCAGCGAGAGGAGTGTCGAGCTGATCAGGCCGCCGATAACAGCAATGGCCATAGGCGCGCGAAACTCGGAGCCTTCCCCCAGGGCGAGCGCCGTTGGCAGCATGCCGGCAGCCATGGCAACCGTGGTCATCACGATCGGACGAGAGCGCTCGCGGCAGGCGCGGATCAGCGCATCTTTTTGCGAGACGCCGGTGCGTTCGAGCTCGATGGTGAACTCCACCAGCAGGATGGAGTTCTTCGCCGCCAGCCCCATCAGCATCAGCAGGCCGATCAAGGCAGGAAGGTCGAGCTCACTGCCCGCCACGAGTAGGCCGAAGAAGGCGCCGGCCAGCGACAGCGGCAGTGCGGCCAGGATGGTGATGGGTTTAAAGAAACTCTTGAACAGCAGTACCAGCACGGCAAAGATCAGACCGATGCCGGCCAGCATGGCCGCGCCGAAACTGCCGAACAGCTCGGCCATGTTCTCGCTCTGGCCATAGGCTGGCTGGCTGACCCCTGCAGGCAGGGTCTGCATGATCGGTAGCTGCCTGATCGCCTGGTCGGCGTCGCCGAGAGACACACCGTTGAGCTGACCCTCGATAGTCGCACGACGTTTGCGGTCGAAACGATCGATCCTGGCGGCACCGGGTTGAAAGCGGATATCAGCGACCGCAGAGAGCGGCACCGAGACGCCGCTTGAGGTCGGTACGCGCAGGTTGCGCAGGGTCTGCAGATCGGCTCGGGCATCGCCAGGCAAGCGCACGCGAATCGGCAAACGCTGCTCTCCGGTGTTGAATTTCGCAGTATTGGCATCGACGTCGCCAAGGGTTGCCACGCGGGTGATCGACCCCAGCGTTTCTGCGGTCACGCCAAGTCGTGCCGCTTGCGCCGGTTTGGGCGAAATGATCAGTTCTGAACCTGGGCGGGGAGTGACCTGGTGGACGTTGCTGAGCTGAGCTAGGCCACGCATCTGTAGTTCCAGGGTCAGGGCGGTTTCAGACAGCAGGTCTGCATCTTCGCTCGCGAGGAGTACCTGCACCGTGCTGCTGCCACCGCCACCGGAGGCAGCAAACCCCAGGCGCACGTCGGCAATGCTCAGGAGCAGGGGCTTGAGCTCCACCTGGAATACTTGTGTAGTGACAGCACGGTCTTCTTTCAGCAGTACGGTGACGCGACCCGAACGAAGGTCGCCGTCGCTGCTGCCGGAGCCGACAGTGGTGAACACGGTCTCGACATCGGGTAAGGCTTTCAGCTTGCTGGTGAGGGTTTCACTGCTGCGGCGCATGTCGGCCAGGGTCGCGCCAGGCGCGCCTTCGAGCGTTAACTCGACGATGCCGTTGTCCTGTGGCGGCGAAAAGCCGGCGGGCAGCATGCTGGCCAGCAGCACCGAACCGGCCAGCAAGGCGCCGCCGAAGCCCAGCGACAACCAGCGATGTGCCAGAGCGAAATCCAGCGCTCGACGATAGAAACCGGTGAACGGCTTTGGCGGGTGAATATGGGTCGCCGGCTTGAGGAAATAAGCGGCCAGCAATGGCGTCAGTAACCGTGCCACGAGCAATGAAAACAGCACCGAAAGTGCCACTGTGAAGCCGAACTCCTTGAAAAACTGACCGGCGAACCCGCCCATCAATGACACTGGGAGGAACACCACGACAATGGTCAGTGTGGTGGCGACCACGGCCAGGCCTATTTCGTCGGCACCGAACAATGCCGCCTTATAAGGGCTTTCCCCGGCCTCGATTCGCTTTTGTATATTCTCGATCTCGACGATGGCATCGTCCACCAGAATTCCGATTACCAGGGTGAGTGCCAGCAGCGTGATCATGTTGAGGCTGAAACCCATGTAGCTCATCGCGGCGAAGGTCGGAATCAGCGAGATGGGCATGGCCAGTGCGGCGATGACAGTCGCGCGCCAGTTACGCAGGAAGATGAACACCACCAGTGCTGCGAGTAACATGCCCTCGACCAGCGCATCCAGGGTGGCGGAGAAGCTGTTTTGTGTGCTGCTTGCGGTCGAGACGATACGCTCGAACTTGACCTGCGGATAGGCTTTGGCCAGTTCCTCTGTGGCCTGTTCAACGGCCCTGGCTACTGCCACGTCCGAGGATGATTTGGTTTTTTTGACCTGAAAGCCCACCACCGAACGGCCGTCGAGCGCCGCGAAGCCGCGTCTTTCGGCTGCCCCACTGGCAACGGTGGCGACGTCGGACAAGCGCACTTCGCGGCCATTCCCAGTGGAAATTACCATGTTGCTCAGCGCTGTGGTGGTTTCGGCGGCGGCGAGTACCCGTACCGTCTGTTCGCGGTTGCCGATCTCGGAGCGTCCGCCCGGTACATCGGTGCTGGCGCTGCGCAGGGCGTTGTTCACCTGGGGTGCGGTCAGACCGAGGGCCTCGAGCCGGTCAGGATTGAGCGTGACGTTGATTTCGCGCTCGACTCCGCCGACTCGAGTCACCTGAGCCACGCCCTGTTCGGTGATCAGGCGGCGGGCGACTGTGTCATCGACGAACCAGCTGAGCTCAACGTCCGATAGGCTGTCGGTGGCCACGGCATAGGTCACGATAGGCGCGGAGTCGACATCAAAGCGCTGCACTATGGGTTCTTCGATACCACGAGGCAGGTTTCCGCGGATACGGTCGATGGCCGAGCGCACCTCGTCGGTCGCTTTCTGCGGATCCTCGCCAATCTCGAATTCCACCGTCGTGCTCGACAGCCCTTGAGATACGCTCGACTGCACGTGATCGACGCCCGCAACATTTGACACTGCTGCCTCGACTTCGCGGGTGATCTGGGTCTCGACTTCGCTCGCCGCCGCGCCTGATAGGGTCACCGTGACCTGCACAATCGGAAAAGACACATCGGGGTAGAGTTTGATCGGCAGCGAATGGTACCCCGCCATACCGGCGATCATCAGCGCGATAAAGAGTACCGCCACCGGAATTGGATTTCGGATCGCCCAGGCGGACATCTGTACGTTCATTATTGGCTCCTCGCCTGATCATTGCCGGCCACGGGTTTGGACTCAACGGGGGATACCAGGTCGCCATCGAGCAGGAAGGCTCCGCCACCGAGGGCGACGCGGGTGCCGACCGGCGGCCCCTGTTCTATGGCAACGAAGCCGTCGGCCCGGGTGGCGGTGTGGATCGGTACGCGGTGGGCGCGATTGTGCTCATCGATCACGATCAGCAACGGGCCGCTGGCTTCGAACTGAACGGCCTTTTCCGGAACCGCGGGCACCGGCGTGGCGTCACGGCTGAATAGGACGCGGGCATAACCGCCGGCACGCAGCTCCGGGTCATGCGGCAGGCGCACGCGAACCCGGCCGAGTTTGGTGAGTGGGTCGATGCGGGGTGAAAGCAGGCGTGCCGTTCCCGTCAGTTCGGTACCCGAGGGCAGGGTGATCACTGCGCTTTGGTCGACGACGATACTTGCAAGGCTATCTTCTGGCACTTCTGCGTCCAGTTCGATTAGGCCATCGCGGGCAATGCGGAACATCGGTTGGCTAGGGCTAGCGACATCCCCCGGGCGCACCATGCGCTCAAGCACGGTTCCCGCGACAGGCGCGCTGACCAACATCCGACGCTCCTGGGTGCCCAGCTCATTGAGTTGCGCCTGTGCAACCTGCACTGCCGCCATGGCGCTTTGTGCCTGGGCGCGCCGGCTCTGAATCTGTTCATCTGAAATAATACCGGTGCCATCTAGCCCCTTAACGCGTGCGGCTTCGCCTCGCGCCTGGGTGGATTGAGCCTTGGCCTGGGCAACGCTGGCTTTTGCTTGGGCAATCTTCGCCTGCAGCAATTCGGAGTCGAGCCTGGCGAGTGTCTGCCCCTCTTGAACCGTGGCACCTTCCTCGACCATTACCTCGGCGACCCTGAAGCCTGATAGCTCGGAGCCGACGGCTGCCTCTTCACGTGGCACCAGTAAACCTGAGGCGGTCAGGCTGCTGGCCATTGGATGCAGCACCACTTGAGTCACGCTGACGGCGCGAGAGTCCTCGGGTTCAATCTGGGGCTTGCTGGCGTCGGGGGCCTTTGAACAACCTGCGCTCAGTACCAGCGCGGCGGTGAGCGGCAATGCCCAGCTTCTAGGATTCATAGCGTGTTACCTTTTGAAAATGGGTGCGTCTGGGCGCTATTCCAGCCACCGCCAAGTGCCTGAAATACCTGAACTGAACGCTGCAGGGCGTCGACTTTCGCCCCCGTTAGCGCGGATCGAGCAGTGCGCCATGACCGTTCGGCATCGAGCAGTTCCTGAAGATCGGCGAAGCCCAGTTCGTAGCGCCTCTGAGCCGCAGAGTAAGCTGTGTGTGCGTGAGCTTCACCGCCCGCCAGGGTGCTGACCCGGCGCTGATCGGCCAGCAGTCGTACCAGCGATTGGTCCGCCTCCGAGAAGGCGGCTTGCACGGAGCGTTCATAGGCAAGCAACGCCTGTTCGGCACGAGCGCCTTCGATGGCCAGCTGAGCCTTGAGTCGGGGTCGGTCGAGAATGGGCATGGTTAGACCGGCACCTAGTGACCAGAAGAGTGAGCTGGTGTCGAGCGCGCTGCTTTGGAAGGAGAGACCGGCGCCCGGGTTGAGTGTCAAACGAGGGAAAAACGCCAGTTCTGCGAGGCGAACCTGGCTGGCCGCCCGTTCGATTTGTGCGGTGGCCTTGCGTACGTCGGGACGACGCGTCAGCAGATCGCCTGGCAGCGTGGCCGGTATCGTCGGCACTTCGCCAAGGGTCGGGGTGATCTCAAGTGTCGCCAGTGGATTTGCACCATCGCCAACCACTGTCAGCAGTGCACGCCGCGCGGCCAGCAGGGCCGCTTTGAAGTTCTCGGCCTGTGCCTCGGCTTGGGCGACGTCAGTGGCGGCGCGATCAACTTGGCCAGCCGGGGTCAGGCCGCGTCGAGCCTGTTCTGTCACCACGGTCAACAACTGCTGCTGAATGCGCAGGGTTTCCCGCGCCTCATCATGCTGTACATGCAGACCACGCGCCTGAAACAGCGAGCGGGCGACTTCGGCGGCAATGGCCGCGCGCGCTGCCTCAACCTCGAAACGGGCGGTCTCGGTATCGGCATCGGCGCCGCGTTGGGTGGCACCACGCCGGCCGACCAGATCGAGCTCCCAGCTAACCGGCAGACTGAGGTTGGCGGTCTTGGCGGTAGTGCTTCTGTTCACGCCTGAATCGAGATCCGGGCTGTCTTCGAGGTTCAGTGTCTCGCGATACTCGGCATTGCCCTGAATATCTCCTTGCAGGCCGAATTTTGCCAGGCTTACCGAGCGCAGTGCCCGAGATTCTTGCAAGCGTGCCAGGGCTTCACGCACGCTAAACCCTTGGGTCAGTGCACGTGAGGTCAATGTCGTGAGCTGTGTATCCTTATACAGCGTCCACCATTGATCAAGTCTTGCGACGGGCGCCGTAGCGAGGGCGCTGTCATACACTGATGGCAGAGCCACGTCTGCGCTGCGGGGAGGAACACCCGTGGCACAGGCGCTCAGCAGCAGGGATATGCCGAGTATCGGTAGCCAAGTGGCTAGCAAAGGTACAGCATGAGATAGGTTAGGCAAAGGTATTGAATCCTCTGATAGCGAGCCCGATGTGCACTTTGTGTTAGTGCCGAAGGCTCGTAATGAGTCAGTTCACCATGCCGATAGCGCGAGTAATGGCTTTACTCGTTTGCATCGCTGTTGCATGACGGCGTGCGCTTAATACCTAGGGTCATTTTTAGACCGACGGTCACTGGTGGGTAAAAAAATATTCAACCGTCAAGCACTTGCGCGTCCCGGTAAATCGATGGGCTGGTCGTGGTAAATCAGGCCGGCCAAGATGAACCGGGTCAGGTCGTCCAGGTGTTCGGCTTGATCGATATCACCCAGGTAGCCACTCCACACCAACTGAATCGCCCCCCAGAACGCTGATTGCGCCCCGAACAACAGTTTGGCCAGGGGTTTCGGTGGGAATATGCCTTGCTCGACGCCTTCGGCTATCAAGAGATGAGTGGGTTGCGCGATCTGCTGCTCGATGGCCAGCATTTCGCCCAAGGTGGCAGGTGACAACCGGGAGCGAAAACCGGAACGGCTGCAGTACAGAAATACTCGGTGCAGTTCCTTGCTCGACAAGTGCACTTCCCAGGCTGCGCACATGTTCTGCCGGAAGCGTTCTATAACGGGTAATTGCGGGTCAATGATCGAAAAACGAGCCAGTATTTGACGCTGAAACAGCATGGCCAGCTGCGCGTAGATCTCATCCTTGCTGGCAAAATGCTTGTATATCGTGCCTTTGCCGACCTCAGCTTGCTGGGCAATTTCCGCCACAGTGACGTCTTCCCAAGAGTCCGACTGAAAGAGCACCAAGGCTGCATCCAGGATTTCCTGGCCGCGTAGGGCGAATTGGCGTGATTTTCTACTTGGAGTTGTCATGGGAAGCTATCCAGGTAATTTTAGTGACCAATGGTCATTATTGTGACCGGTGGTCATAAAGTCAACACCAAGGTACTGGGGGGTTGCATTGAAGAGTCTGCCGTAAGTGTAAAAAGAGTGGTTTCAGCATGTGCGAATCAGCTTGTTCTACATGACCGCGTTTCGCGCCAAGGTAGGCGCTGATCAATTACCGCATGCATAGGCGGGATATGGACTAGGCCGCGGCGCGCTGACAGTGTCTAACTCTGATTGGCTGTCTCGAGCATAAACTCCGCCAACCATTTGCGGTGATCGTTTCCTGTGGTTTAGATCGGCGTGACCGCGTAATGACTCAGGAATATAGCTGCGGTGCGCTCGGCCAGGTCGTGGCGTTGCTCGGCGTCCAGCAGGGGTGTTATCTGCATTAACTGTGGCCAGAAGCAGCTGCCTTTTATCAGGCTATGGATCTGTGCGCTGGCGACCTCGATATCCAGATCCTTCAGGCGCTTGTCCGCGAGTGCAGCACGAATCCAGTGTTTTACGGCGGTTTCGTGGGCGGAGAATTTCTGCACTTCGCGTTGCAACAGGTCCGGTTGGTAGAAAAAGTGCCCAAAAGCCACACGATTCAGCTCGATGGACTCGGTTGCGCCGATCATCGCGATCTCTGCTTCGATAACGGCACACAGCTGTTCCGATAGGGGCCTGTGTGTGTCGTAGGAAAGACCTATCGGAAGCGTCGCCTGGCGCCACATCTCGCTAATCAAGTGCATGATGAGCGCTTCCTTGTTCTCAAAATGGTTATAGACAGTACGCTTGGATACCTGCGCCATGTGGGCGAGCATGTCCATGCTGGTGCCCTGGACTCCGTGTTCCAGAAATGCACGTTTGGCGGCATCGATAATCGCCTCGCGTTTCATAGTGAACGTGCCTCTGCGGTGCAGTGGGCGGGCCCAAAGCGTTTTCATCCGGTGCCCGTCGACGTCGATACCTTGCCTGCCATCAAGGCCGTCATTATCAGTCACGATCACTACGACCACCTCGATAAGGCGACAATTCTGGCGCTGGACACTAAGGTGGAACGTTTTGTTATGCCCCTTAAGGTCGGTAATCATTTGCGCAACTGGGGTATTGACGGTGAAAAAATCATTGAGCTGGACTGGTGGCAGCAGGCCGAAATCGGCAGCCTGACGCTGGTGGCCACGCCGGCACAACACTTCTCCGGGCGCGGGCTGCTTGATCGTGACAAGACCCTTTGGGCGAGCTGGGTGATTGCCGGGCAGCAGTCCCGCCTGTTCTTCAGCGGAGACTCCGGCTATTTTTCGGGTTTCAGGGAGATCGGCGAGCGTTACGGACCTTTTGATCTCACCATGATCGAGACCGGTGCCTACAATGCGCTCTGGAGTGAGATCCATATGACACCTGAGCAAAGCGTGCAGGCCCACCGGGATCTGGGTGGCAAGGTGATGCTTCCGGTTCACAACAGTACCTTTGATCTGGCTCTGCACGATTGGCACGAGCCGTTCGAGCTGGCTCTGGTTGCGGCACAACGCCACGGGGTGCCGCTGGTGACGCCGATTATGGGCGCTGAGGTAAAGGTGCAGAATCCGGGGCATATCCATGCCTGGTGGCGAGAAGAGATGGCGCCTGATGAGTCGCTGCTGCTACAGCAGCCCTGATGGGCGGCTGTCATTTGCCTGGCCGCAGGGTACGGGCGTTATTCGGAGCCTGTTTGGGTGCTCTATGCCGCCGGTTGCAAAGAGCCTGACCCTCTATACTGCAGTCAGGCAGCGTCGCTGCCGACACTTCAGGAGGGACGCAATCATGTTCAGGATTGATGTAACCGCACCGGATCGTATTGATATCGAGCTTGCCGGTAAGCTGAACAGTGAAGAGATGCGGGTGGCGCTGGATGACTTGGTCAGCAAAACCAAAGATATCAAGCATGGCCGCATGCTGTACCGCATCAGTGATTTTGATTTTCCGACGCTCGGTGCCATAGGCGTTGAGCTGTCGCGCCTGCCGTCTCTGTTTGGGCTGATTCACCGGTTCGACCGTGCGGCGGTACTGTCGGACAAAAAGTGGATTCAGCGCATGAGCGAGTTTGAAGGCCATCTGTTTCCCGGGCTTGAGATCAAGGCCTTTGATTACGATGAAGTGGCCGCGGCGGAAGCCTGGCTGGCCCGTTAAGATGGGGTATTCTTGTTGCTGAATACCAATGCTATGGAGCATCTGGATGAAACCACGCATTAGCCTGATAACCCTGGGTGTTGATGACCTGGAAGAAGCCGTGGCCTTTTACCGTGATGGTTTGGGGCTGGCCACCGAAGGTATTGTCGGCGCCGAGTTTGAGGCCGGCGCCGTGGCCTTTTTCGATCTGCAAACCGGGCTAAAGCTGGGGCTTTTTCCGCGCAAAAACCTGGCACAGGATGCCGGTCTGACAGCGGGTGACAGGGCGACTGCACTCTCGCGTGGCGCGCCGGAATTCAGCCTCGCGCACAATGTAGGTTCAAAGGCGGAGGTCGATCAGGTGATGGCACAGGCTGCAACGGCCGGCGCCCGTATATTGAAACCGGCAGAGGATACCTTCTGGGGGGGCTACGCCGGTTATTTTCAGGACCCTGATGCTCATCTGTGGGAGATCGCCTGGAATCCGCACTGGCCTGATCCCGATGAGTGATGTTTGATGTATATAGAGGCTAGTGTACTGCTTCACTCTTAGAGGCGCTTTTAGCGAGTCGCCAGGAGGTGGGCCGCACGGCGCATTTTCGAAGGCATAGTGGGCCTATGTTGAGGAAATGCAACACCGCGGACGGCCTTCTGGCGGCTCGCCCGAAGGGAGCGCGCCAATTCGCGCCCAACTGCGTTGCCGCTCTTGGCAAGAGCCCCACTATTACCGGCGAACGGCGCCTTGCCGGACACAAATTGGCGGGCTCTATAAGCACCCATTAGGGCGAAGCAGTACACTAGCCCGCAGGGGTTAAAGCCTTGCACTGAGCGATCGTCCAGTCACAGAAGATTCTAGCTTCCTCGCTTAGCGGGCGGTTGCCGGGGTGCACCAGGTAAAATCCGCGCCTTGAGTGCACCGAGGCTTGAATGGGTCGTACCAGAGCACTACTGGCCAGCAGGTCATCCACCAGGTGGCGCCACCCCAGGGCAATGCCCTGGCCGCCGAGGGCGGCCTGAATCACCGCCGGGTAGTTGCTGATGTACAGATCCTGCCGCTCCGGTGGCAGGGAGACGCTCTTGTGGGCTAGCCAGGTGCTCCAGTCCATCCAGTCCCAATGCTCGGATTCAAAGTGAATCAGGGTGGCACTTAGCAGGTCTTTCGCTGTTTCCACTTCCCCCATGGACGCCAGGTAGGCGGGGCTGCAGACAAGAAATATTTCCTCTTCCAGCAAAAAGCGTGCGTTGCAATCAGGCCAGTGACCATCACCGAACTGAATGGCGGCATCGGCGCCTTCACTCATGTGATGGGTATCATCGTCCGAGGCGTCAACGTGGACGATGATGTGCGGGTGTGCCTTGCGAAACAGAGGGAGCTTGGGGATCAGCCACAGCGATGCGATGGAGAGGTCGGCGGAGACGGTGACCGTAGAGCTGGAACGCTTTTTTTTCAGATCTCTGGCGGAGCCTGCAAGCAGTTCCAGAGCGGCGGTGACCGAACGCTGAAACGTGCGCCCATCCGCTGTGAGACTAACGGCCTTGTGTGCGCGGTTGAACAGCTCTATTCCCAGGTTATCTTCCAGCAGGCGGATTTGCCGGCTGACGGCGGCCTGGGTGACACAGAGCTCATCGGCGGCAATGGTGAAACTCTGATAGCGGGCCGCGGCTTCAAAGGCGACCAGATAGCTCAGGGGCGGAAGGTCCTTGCTGATTCGTCCCATCTTTAAAACTCCTGCTGGCCGATAATAATCAATCCGTGCCGGGCGCACTGTGCGCCCAGACGTGTGGGGTTTGGAGCACTTCAGGGCTGTCGCTTGAGGGCAATGCCACGCCCGGCCTGGGCGGGCCATGGCAGCTCAGCCTGTTGGGCATGCAGTTGTTCGATGCGTGCAAGGGTTGCTGGCAAAAAGGGGCTGGTGCGCTTGGCGGCCATATCCATGTGCAGCAGCAGGGTTTCCAGCAGGGCCAGTTCAATACCGCTATCGCCGTGCTGCATGCTAAGTACCAGGCGCAGTTTCTTCGAATCGTGCTCAAGCAAATGGGCAAAAATCTGCAAGGGTTCGCCTTGCTTCACTTCCTGCAGGTAATGCACGGCGCTTTGGAGTGTGTAAAGCGACACTTGATGCTGCGCGCGATAGTCCGCATCCAGCCCGATCTGGTCGATAAAGTTGTCCAGTGCCTGGGCGAACACTACTACATAGCAGGCGTCGTTCATATGGCCGTTGTAGTCGATCCAGTCGGGGCTGACGGGACCTTCAAATATCTTCATTTTCGCTGTCATTGCGTGCCTCTGTTATGCCGTTTCTTGTTGAGTTGGTAATGGATGTTTTCTTGGCTTGTGAATCTCAGGCCGGGCTGTTCAGACTCTCGCGATAGAGCCAGTCGGCGAAGCCTTGCGCAACGGGTTCGACGGGGCGGCGCTGTGGCAACACCACATGGTAGCCATTGCTGGAGTTGAACCGCTGTTGCAGTACCGGTACCAGCAGGCCGTTTTCGAGCAGGGAGTCCACCAGTTTCGACCAGCCGATGGCGACGCCCTGGCCGGCGATCGCTGCCTGCAGCAGCAGGGTGTAGTTATTGAATGCCAGATCCGGTTCCGGCGGTGCATCGCTGATCCCCAGTGCCTTGAACAGCCGTGGCCAGGTAAAGCAGTCGACGTGGTACTCGGTATCCAGTTTGAGCAGCGGTAGCTGGGCCAACTGTTCGGCCCGGGTGATCGGGCCTTTTGCCTTGAGCAGGGCAGGGCTGCAGACCAGGGTTACTTCTTCGTGAAACAGCTGCCGACTGACGCAGTCGGGGAAGTAGCCATTGCCAAACAGAATGGCGAGGTCAAATTCCTGCTGTGCCGGGGTGTTGCGTTGTTGCGATGTTACGACGCGGACCTCGGTGTGGGGATAGAGTTCGCGAAAGCGCGCCAGGCGAGGCAGTATCCAGAAAGCGGCAAAAGCATAGTCTGTAGCGACATTTATTATCGAATGTTGACTGGATTGTTGCACTGCAGCAACACCATCTGCCAGCCGATGCAGGCCTTCCTGCACGGCCGTAAGAAAGGATTCACCGGCCACTGACAGGGTGACGCCACGGTGGGCTCGGTGAAACAGTGTTGTTCCCAGGTCATCTTCAAGGCGGCGTATTTGCTGGCTGACGGCCGACTGAGTGCTGCCCAGTTCCTGTGCCGCCTGGGTGAAATTGCCCAGCCTTGCAGCCGCCTCGAAGGCTTGCAGGGTGATGAGGCTGGGGAGCTCGCTGAGCTTAGTCATAAATTTATCTAATCCAATTCATTAGCTGGTGGCCTGTTCACAGCCTCAGTTATAGCGAGCAATATTGCGTCAAGTTCGCAGAATAAATCAATTAGAAAAATTTATGCATGGCAACATGCGCTACGGCAGGAAGGAGCAGTAATGGACACGAACAGGCCCAACATCCTCTTCATCATGGCCGACCAGTTGGCGGCACCCGCGTTACCCATTTATGGCCACCCCGTTGTTAAAACCCCCAACCTGAGTGCGTTGGCCGATGCTGGTGTGGTGTTTGATTCCGCCTACTGCAACAGTCCTCTGTGCGCACCGTCGCGCTATGTACTGATGACCGGGCGCTTGCCGTCCAAAATTGGCGCCTATGACAATGCAGCGGACCTGGCGGATGACATCCCCACCTTTGCCCATTACCTGCGCAACCTCGACTACCAGACGGTGCTGTCAGGCAAGATGCATTTCTGCGGTGCCGACCAGTTACACGGCTTTGAAGAGCGCCTGACCAGCGATATCTATCCATCCAACTTCAACTGGATCACCCGCTGGGATCACCCGGATGTGCGTCCAGAGTGGTATCACAATATGGACTCGGTAACCGAAGCCGGCCCCTGTGTACGCAGTCTGCAGCTGGACTACGACGAAGAAGTGGTCACCAATGCCCGCCGTTTTCTGTACGACAAGGTGCGCGGCAACGATGCGCGTCCCTTCTGCCTCACCGTGTCCATGACCCACCCCCATGATCCCTATACCACCACGGCAGAATACTGGGACCGCTACGACCACGACGACATCGATATGCCGGCAGTAACGGTCGCACCGGGCGAGCAGGATCCGCACTCTGAGCGGCTGCGCTTTGTCTGTGGTCTGGACAAGGCCGACATGACCGATGAGCAGGTACGCAATGCACGCCATGCCTATTACGGATCCATCAGCTATGTCGACGATCAGGTCGGCGCCCTGGTCAAAACCCTGAAAGAAACCGGTCTGGACAAGAACACCATCATCGTGTTCTCCGGAGATCATGGCGACATGCTGGGCGAGCGCGGTCTCTGGTACAAGATGAGCTGGTTCGAATGGTCGGCCCGCGTACCCCTGATCGTGCACTACCCCGAGCGCTTCGAGCCCAGCCGTGTCAGCGCCAGTGTCTCCACCCTGGATCTGCTACCCACCTTTGTTGAGCTCGCCGATGGCCCCCAGCGTGGCTATGCCACCAAAATCGAAGGGCGCAGCCTGATACCACACCTGTTGGGGGACGGCGGTCACGATGAAGTGATCGGTGAATATCTGGCGGAAGGTGCGCTGGCACCGCTGCTGATGATTCGTCGCGGAGACTACAAGTACATCTGCTCCCCGGCGGACCCGGACCTGCTGTTTAACCTTGCTGGAGATCCACAGGAACTGTGCAACCTTGCCGACAATCCGGCCCATGCTGATGTGCTGCAAAAATTCCGTTATGAGGTGGCGAGCGGATGGGATCTGGATCAGCTCAATCAGGATGTGCTCTGGAGCCAGCGTCGCCGGGACATGGTCGGGCGGGCGCTGGACAAGGGCAAATACACCGGCTGGGATTTCCAGCCCTTTGTGGATGCCAGTCAGCAATATGTGCGTCACACCATTGGCCTGTATGACCTGGAGCGTCGCTCACGCTACCCGCAGGTGAAGAAGTAAGGGCGCATCGCCCGTCGTTCAACCCATAACAAAAACAGGATGATCACTATGCAATCAACATTTCAATACGCGATCACCGGCGTCGCTTTGGCGCTGGGTATGGCCGTAACGTCGCAGGTTCTGGCCGCTGATATCGAGGCCTGTCAGCTGGTGCGTTTCACGGACCCAGGCTGGACGGATGTCAGCGCCGCCAATGCGGTGGCGGCCAACCTGTTGCAGGGCCTGGGGTATGAAACCTCGGTGTCATTACTGGGTGCGCCTATTGGCTTTGAAAGCCTCAAGAGCGGCAGTATCGATGTTTTCCTCGGTAACTGGCTGCCGGCGCAGCAGCGCTTTATCGACAAGTACGGCGAGGATGTCGACAGTGTGGGCGCCAACCTGGCGGGAGCCAAATTTACCCTGGCGGTGCCTCAATACGTGTATGACAGCGGAGTTAAAAGCTTTTCCGACCTGGCCCGCTATGCCGACAAGTTCGACAAGCGTATCTATGGCGTTGACCCGGGTGCTGCGGCCAATGGCTCTATCCAGAAAATGATAGACAAGGGCGACTTTGGTCTGGCGGGCTGGCGGCTGGTCGAGTCAGGTGAACAGGCGATGCTGAGTCAGGTGCAGCGGGCCCTGCGCAAGCAGGACTTCATCGTCTTTCTGGGCTGGGAGCCGCATCCGATGAATCTGCGTTTCGATATGGCCTATTTGTCCGGCGGCGATGACTATTTCGGCCCTGACTACGGCGGCGCCACCATCAACACAGTGACGCGCAAGGATTACGCTGTGCAGTGCCCCAATGTTGGCACCCTGCTGAGCAATCTTGAGTTCTCGCTGGATATGCAGAGTGAAATCATGGGCGGCATTATCGACGACAACAAAACACCCGAGGCGGCGGCCAGGGAGTGGATCAAGGCCCATCCCGAAGCGTTGGCGCCCTGGCTCGACAATGTCACAGCACGGGACGGCCAGCCTGGCCTGAGCGCAGTTCAGGCACACCTTGGCATTAGCGCTAGCTGAGGATTGCGAGTGGCGTTTGGGTGACGTTCCCTGCACCCAGGCGTCAGAAGAAAAATTCACACGCAGAGCCCCCGTTATGCAATTCAAGGTGAAGTCGTTATGCAATGGTTAACTGAACATAAACTGCCCCTGGGGGCCTGGATGGAGCATTTCGTTGAATGGCTCATCGCTAATGCGGCGGGCTTTTTCGATGCGATCTCAATGTCGCTTGAGTGGTTGATTCGCGCGATGGTGGAGGGTTTTCAGTGGTTTCCTCCCGCTGCACTTATTGTCATCACCGCTGCGCTGGCCTGGGGGCTGCATCGCAGCCTGGGGCTGGTGGTTTTTGTCGTCTGTGCCTTGCTGCTGATTCTTAACCAGGGCTATTGGCAGGAGATGCTGGAGACCTTTGTGCTGGTGCTCAGTGCCGCCTTTATCTGTGTGCTGCTGGGTGTGCCGCTGGGTATCCTGGCCGCCCACAAACCCTGGGTTTATGTACTGATGCGGCCGGTACTCGATCTTATGCAGACCATCCCGACTTTCGTTTACCTGATTCCCACCCTGATTCTGTTTGGCCTTGGGGTTGTGCCGGGGCTGATTTCTACGGTGGTGTTTGCCATTGCCGCGCCCATCAGGTTGACCTATCTGGGCATTAGCCGGGTGCCTTCGGAGCTGATTGAAGCCGGCAAGGCGTTCGGCGCCACGCCGCTCAAGCTGCTGTTCAAGGTCGAACTGCCGGCGGCGCTGCCCAACATTACCGCAGGGGTTACCCAGTGCATCATGCTGTCGTTATCGATGGTTGTAGTGGCGGCGCTGGTTGGTGCCGATGGCCTTGGCAAGCCCGTGATCAGGGCGCTGAATACCGTCGATATTGCCCAGGGCTTTGAAGCCGGGGTGGCGATTGTACTGGTCGCGATCATTCTGGATCGAATCTGCAAGCAACCCGGTGACAAGCAGGAGGTATAGGGCATGGCGGCTATCAGTATTCGAAACCTGGATGTGGTGTTTGGAAAACGAGTATCCGACTCGCTGGCGCTGCTGGATCGGGGCATGAACCGGCAGCAGATAATCGAGCAAACCGGTGTCGTTGTGGGGGTGCACAATGCCAGCCTTGAGATTGGCAGTGGTGAAATCTGTGTACTGATGGGGTTGTCCGGTTCCGGCAAGTCCAGCTTGCTGCGGGCCATCAATGGCCTTAACAAGGTGTCCCGCGGAGAGCTGCTGATCGATGACAAGGGTCAGACCGTCGATGTCGCATCCTGCCCGCCGGCTACGCTGCGCCATTTGCGGACCTGCCGTGTGTCCATGGTGTTTCAGCGCTTTGCACTTATGCCCTGGCTCACGGTTGAAGACAATGTCGCCTTCGGCCTGGAAATGCAGAACGAGAGCAAATCGGTGCGCAGGGCCAGAGCCCGGGAAAAGCTTGAACTGGTGGGCCTGCTCGACTGGAAGGACAGCTACCCCCATGAGCTGTCCGGCGGCATGCAGCAGCGGGTTGGGCTGGCCCGTGCCTTTGCCATGGACAGCGATATTCTGCTGATGGATGAGCCGTTCTCGGCGCTGGACCCGCTGATCCGTAATCAGCTGCAGGATGAGCTGCTTGAGCTGCAACGGCGTCTGAACAAGACGATTGTCTTCGTCAGTCATGATCTGGATGAGGCGCTCAAGATCGGCACCCATATCGCCATCATGGACTCGGCGCGCATTATTCAGCATGGTCGGCCGGAGGATATAGTGCTGAATCCCTGCAACGATTATGTAAAAAATTTCGTGGCCCATACCAATCCGCTCAACGTACTGCGCGGCCGCTCCCTGATGACGGGCATGGATGCGCTTGAGCGTCTGGATCAGAGAGTGTTGCTTAACAAGCAGGAAAATACCTGGCTGCAGTTGAATGAGGTCGGACAGTTGCTGGGCGCTGGGCGTCATGAGCGGCCACTGCGCCTGCATGAGTGGACCGATGGCGACGGGATCAACGCTCTGGCGGAGGATACTCTGGTGGTGGCAAGCCCCGATATTTCAATGCGCGAGGCCATCGAGATTCGATATAAAACCGGGCACCCGATAGTACTCAGAGAGCACGAAAACCTGGTGGGTATCCTGAGTGACCGCGATTTTTATCACGCCTTGCTGGGCAAGCACTTTTCCTCGACGTCGATACCGGCCTGAGTTCCCTGGCAGGGGATTGTGTGAAAACGGCCCTTGCCTTAAAAAAACTGATGCATTTGGCCAGATATTCATCGTTTGAGCGCTCGGGTTAGCAGCGGTACAGTGAATTCAGATTTAAAACTGCTGGTTATTAATTTAAGGGTCTTTCAAGCTTACAAAATATTTTCGTTAAAATTGATTTTCTTTATCTGTAAATATTAAAAGCAGTAATGGTCTTGCAGTGGATTAAAGATGCAATGTTTTATTGATATAAATAGTAATTAAAAAATCTGAGGCACACCTCGGGCAATAACAAACGTCAGATTGGACGAATTATATCTACCGACAGGAGAATGATAATGGGTGTGTATATTTCCGATGCAGAGGTTCAGGCTGCCAAAGGCAGATATAATGAAACCGATCCGAGTGCTTCATATACATTGAATGCGCGCTGCTATACCGAACAGACATTTCTTGATGTAGAACGTGAAACGGTTTTCAAGCGTAGCTGGCAGTGGGTATGCCATGTTGAAAAAGTACGTAAGCTGGGTGCGTACTACGTGGCCGATGTGCAGGGTCAGAGTATTGCAATAGTACGGGATCGCAGCGGCGAACTGCGTGCGTTTTACAATGTCTGCAAGCATCGGGCGCACCATTTGCTGGAAGGTGAAGGCAAGGTGCGGGTCATGACTTGCCCGTACCACGCCTGGAGCTATAACCTGGACGGAAATCTGCGTAACGCCCCTCACACCGATGGCCTGGTGAATTTCGACATGGGAGATATCTGCCTTGATCAGGTTAAGGTAGAAGAGTTCTGCGGCTTTATTTATATCAATCTGGATACCTCAGCTCAGCCCATGTCTGAGCTGACGGGAAATCTGGCGCAGGAAATCATGCAATATGCGCCTGATGTAAATGAACTGACGTTTTCCCGTCGCCTGAGTTTCGATATCAAGGCGAACTGGAAGAATGTGGTAGACAATTTTCTGGAGTGCTACCACTGCCCCCACGCACACAAGGACTTCTGCACCCTGCTGCAGTTCGAGACCTACAAGGTCACCACCCATGGAATCTATTCGAGCCATATGGCCAAGGGTGCCAAGGGCGAAAACTCGGCCTACAGCGTAGCAGGCGGCGACTGTGATGATCATGCCGTATGGTGGCTGTGGCCCAATACCTGCCTGATGCGCTACCCCGGTCGGAATAATTTCCTGGTGCTTAACGTTATCCCTGTTGGGCCGGATCGCACCATCGAAACCTACGACTTTTACTTTGAAAATCCCGAGCCCAACGAGCAGGAACAGCAGGCGATCGATTACATTCGTGATGTACTGCAGCAGGAAGATATTGATCTGGTTGAAAGCGTACAGCGTGGCATGAGTACGCCGGCGTTTGAAAGCGGCCGTATCGTCAATGATCCGGCAGGCTCTGGCTTGAGCGAGCATGCATTGCACCATTTCCACGGCCTTTTGCTGAATGCCTACAAAACAGCCGTTAAATAACTGATTGCCTGGAGGGAATATCCTCCGGGTAAATACCTTCAAATATCCAATAAATAATGAGGTGACTTATGAGTCAGGGACAACTGCGCGGAAAAATCGCTCTTGTAACCGGTGGGCGCGGCGGTATAGGTCGTGGAATTTGCGAGCGTTTCGCCAAGGAAGGTGCGACTGTTATTGCCGCAGATATCGCCCAGGGCGAAGGTGCGTTACCGGAGTCTGTTCATTATGAGCGGCTGGACGTTACCGATGAAGATAATGTTCATGCACTGATGCAGGCGCTAGGCGAAAAGTACGGAAAACTGGATATTCTGGTTAATGCCGCCGCGATAGAAATTGAAAAAACCATAGAAGAAACCTCGCTGCAAGACTGGAATAATATTTTCGCTATTAACGTGACGGGCATGTTCCTGGTGTGTAAATACGCAGTGCCCTTTATGCGTTTGGCAGGCGGAGGTTCCATTATCAATTTTGGCTCCTACGATGGCTTTATCGCTGACCCGAGCCTGGCTGCCTATTGTGCGACCAAAGGGGCCGTACATGCCCTGACCAAGGCCATGGCCTGTGATTACGGTCCGGAAAATATTCGCGTCAACGCGGTGTGCCCGGGTTTTATCGATACCCCGATGTTGCAGAGCTTTTTCGGCAGTTCCGGTGATATCGATACCCTCAAGGAAGAAGTGCGGCGTATTCATCCGATGCGCCGTTACGGTACGCCGGCGGATATCGCCAGCCTGGTCAATTGGCTGGCCGGTGATGAATCCGTCTATGCCAGCGGTCAGCTGTGGATTCTTGATGGCGGCCTGACCGCACAAGTTCAGCAAATGCGTCTGTAACGGGGACTACCGTCATGCCTAATAGTGTCATTATTACCTGTGCGGTTACCGGCGGCATTCATACGCCGACCATGTCCAAGCACTTGCCCATTACGCCTGCACAGATTGCCGCAGAATCCATAGCAGCGGCCGAGGCCGGGGCCTCCATTATTCATCTGCATGCCCGTGATCCGGAAACCGGCCGGCCAACGCCGGACCCAAAAGTATTCATGCAGTTTCTGCCGGTGATCAAGCACAACTGTGATGCGATCATCAACGTCTCGACCGGTGGCGGTCTGGGAATGACCCTGGAACAGCGCCTAGAAGCGGCATTGGTGACAAAGCCGGAAATGGCATCGCTGAACTCGGGCTCCATTAACTTTGGTATTTTTCCGCTGCTGCAAAAACACAATGAGTGGCAGCACAGCTGGGAGCCCGAATTCCTGAACATGACCCGGGATTTTGTCTTCAAGAATACCTTCAAGGATATCGAATACACCCTGCGGGAGCTCGGCGAAACCCACGGCACGCGGTTCGAGTTCGAATGCTACGACCTGGGACATCTCTATAACTTGGCGTACTTCGTCGAAAAGGGGCTGATCAGGCCGCCGTTCTTTATCCAGATGATCTACGGCATTTTGGGTGGCATGGGGGCAGACCCGGACAACATGACCCACATGTACAGCGTCGCCAAGAAGCTGTTTGGTGACAGCTTCGAATGGTCTGTGCTGGCGGCCGGGCGCAATCAGATGCCGTTCGCGACCCAATCGGCAATTATGGGCGGTAACGTGCGCGTCGGTCTGGAAGACAACCTTTACATAGGTGCCGGCCAGCTGGCGACCTCCAATGCCGAACAGGTTCTTAAAATTCGTCGCATCGTCGAAGAGCTGGGCCTGCGGGTGGCCACGCCGGATGAAGCGCGCGAACGTCTGGGCCTCAAGGGCAAAGACCAGGTTGGATTTTGACAGGCGTTAACGGGAGCCGGAACATGCAAATAAAAAATCTGATCAACGGCGAGCTGGTCGCAGGTGAAGGGGACATCGTTCGGGTGCTGAACCCGGCAACGGGCGAGCTGATTATCGAGATCGCCGAGGCGACCCCTGCACAGGTGGATGCGGCGGTCGCCGCTGCCAAGGCGGCTTTTCCGGCCTGGTCCAGAACGACGCCCGCCGAGCGTTCGGCGCGGCTGCTGGCCCTGGCCGATGCGCTTGAGGCTCGCAAGGACGAGTTTGCAGAGCTGGAGTCGCTGAACAACGGCAAGCCGCTTGGTTCGGTCAAATCCGATGAAATACCCCTGGTTATTGATGTGTTCCGCTTTATGGCCGGTGCTGCCCGCTGTGTTACGGGCTCCAATGCCGGTGAATACGTCGAGGGCTTTACCTCCATGATCCGGCGGGACCCGGTAGGTGTGGTGGGCTCCATTGCACCCTGGAACTACCCGCTGATGATGGCGGCCTGGAAGATTGCACCGGCACTGGCGGCAGGCTGCCCGCTGGTGCTCAAACCTTCCCAGATGACGCCGCTGACAACCCTGCGTCTGGCCGAGCTTGCCGCCGATATTTTCCCCAAAGGCGTGGTCAATGTGGTAGCCGGCCGTGGCGCGACCACCGGTGATGCCCTGATCAACAATCCGGATCTTGAACTGGTGTCACTCACCGGTGGCCCGGCAACAGCCAGCCGGATTCTGGAGGCCTCTGCGCGTAACATCATGCATACCCATATGGAACTGGGCGGCAAGGCGCCGGTGCTGGTGTTTGGTGATGCCGATGTGCCGGCGGCGATAGAAACGCTGCGCGTAGCTGCGTTCTTTAATGCGGGTCAGGATTGTACTCAGCCCTGTCGCTTCTATGTCGAGGACAGCATCTACGAAAACTTCGTGGCGGATCTGGCCCAGAGCGTGTCGTCAATCAAGCTGGGACAGCCTGGCGACCCCAGCGTGGAAATGGGTCCGGTGATTTCAGCCAGGCACCTGGAGCATGTCTCGGGATTCGTCGAGCGCGCTCGGGATCTGGCCCACACGGAGGTGGTAGCCGGCGGCTACAGGCTGCCGGGCAACGGCTTCTACTATGCGCCGACGGTGATCGCCAATGCTCGTCCGCAGGATGAAATTGTGCAGAAGGAGGTGTTCGGCCCGGTGATTTCCATTACCCGTTTCAGCGGTATGGAAGAGGGCATCGCGCTGGCCAATGACAACGAATTCGGCCTGGCTTCGTCGGTCTGGACGCAGAACCTGGGCAAGGCCATGAGCGTGACGGCACAGCTGCGGTGCGGCATTACCTGGGTCAATACCCACGGGGTGGCTACCTCTGAAATGCCCCACGGCGGCATGAAGGCATCGGGGTATGGCAGTGATATGTCGGTGTATGCGCTGGAGGGCTACACCTCGGTGCGTCATGTGCAGATCGCCCACCTGTAACGCCAGTATGGCCAGGCGACGCCCTGGCCTGAATCGACGGAGGTCATAGTATGTCGAATCCCACAAATACCCTGGACAGGCAGGAACTGCTTGTACGCGCCATCAAGGATGAAACGGCCCAGATTCGCAGCTTCGAGCTGGTGCTGGAAAGTGGCGAGCCGCTGCCGCCTTTTGAGGCGGGGGCGCACCTGGCGTTGCATCTGGGCAATGGCCTCACCCGGCAGTACTCGCTGTTCGATGCCCCGGGCACGGGTTGCAGCTACCGCGTGGCGGTACTGAAGGATCGCGGCAGCCGGGGCGGCTCACGGTTCGTACATGATGCGCTCAAGGTGGGAGACCGCATCAGTGTGACGGGCCCGAGCAACAACTTCCCGCTGGCAGACGATGCCACATCATCGGTGTTGATTGGCGGCGGCATCGGCGTGACACCCATCCTGTCCATGGCGCTGGAACTGCATCGCCAGGGGGCGGAGTTCGAGATGCACTACTGTGCCCGCAGTGCCACCGATGCGGCCTTCGTTGACTGGCTGCGCAGCGAGGCACCGTTCCGGGATCGGGTGCAGCTGCATTTTGATGGCGGTGATCCGGCCAAGGGGCTGAATGTCCACGCCTTGCTGGCAGATGTGATCGAAGGCCGGCACCTGTATTGCTGTGGCCCGGGCGGGCTGATGGATGCGGTGGAGGCCGCCTCTAGTCACTGGCCGGCCAAGGCGGTGCACTTTGAGCGTTTCAAGGCCTCTGTGGTGGCAACGGCAGAAAACCAGCCCTTTAGCGTTTATCTGTCCCGCTCTGATCTGGAGCTTGAGGTGCCGGCGGACAAGTCTGTACTCAAGGTACTCAGGGAAAACGGATTTGATATCAACACCCTGTGTGAAGAGGGCGTGTGTGGGTCCTGCCTCACGGATGTGCTGGAGGGGGAACCCGAACATCGGGATCAGATCCTGACCGCGGATGAAAAAAGCCTGAATGACGTGATGGCGGTGTGTTGCTCGCGGGCCATATCCAGCCGTCTTGTACTCGATCTTTAAGGGAGAAAAACATGTCAGCCTTGAATGGAAAAGTAGCAATAGTCACCGGTGGCGGCCGCGGTATTGGCCGTGCCGTGGTGGATCGGTATCTCGCCAATGGTGCCCAGGTACTGAGCTGTGGTCGCGGAAAACGACCGGCGGACCTGCCCGAGGCGGTGGTGTGGGTGCAGGCGGATCTGTCGCGCCTGGAAGATGTAAAGCGGGTGCGCAGCAGTGTGCTGGAGTCATTCGGCCGCGTGGACATTCTCGTCAATAACGCCGGTGTTCAGGTCGAGAAGACCGTCACCGAGACGACGGACGACGAATGGGACCTGGTGATGGGTGTCAATGCCAAGGCCGTCTTTCTGTGCTGTCGCGAGCTGATCAAGGATCTGGGTCATGCAGGGGCCGGTGTGATTATCAATCTGGGCTCCATCAGTGCCAATGTGGCCGACCCCAGTATGGCGATTTACAACGCCTCCAAGGCTTTCGTGCACGGCCTGACTCGCTCGATCGCGGTGGATCATGGCAAGGACGGCGTGCGCTGCAATGCCATTTGTCCGGGCTGGATCATGACGGAAATGGCCGAGGCTGGCTTTGATCTGGCGGCTAATCCGCAGGCTGCCAAACGCGATGCGCTGGCGCGCCATGCCGTCGGACGTTTTGGCAAGCCTGAGGATGTCGCGGGACTAGCGCTCTGGCTTGCATCCGATGACTCGGCCTATGCCAGTGGACAGATGTTCGTGATCGATGGCGGCCTGACGGCGGCATCCCCCCTGCAACCCGGCCTGTTTTAGCAGAACGGCGCTTAACAACTGCATAAGAGGTACGCAATGAACAATCAGGTTGGTTTCCCCAAGGATTTTAAGGTGGCTGCCATTTTGGGTGCTGGCACCATCGGTGCCAGCTGGACGGCACTCTTTCTGGCGGCAGGGCTGGAAGTGGATGTCTATGATCCGTCTGACAATGCCGAAGCCTTTGTACGCGATTATGTGAAACATGCCTGGCCGAGCTTAGAGCGCCTGGGTCTGACGGCCAACGGCGCCATGGACCGGGTGCAGTTTTTCCGCACACCGGAGGAGGCCGTTGTCAGGGCCCAGTTTGTACAGGAAAGCGTGCCTGAGCGTATTGAGATCAAGCACGAACTCTATGCCCGCATTGAACCGCACCTGCGTCCGGAGGCCATCGTTGCATCCAGTGCTTCGGGTTTGCTGGTAAAGGAAATGCAGGATGGCTGGACAAACCCGGGACGCTTTATTCTGGGCCACCCGTTTAACCCGCCACACCTGATTCCGCTGGTGGAGTTACTCGGTAACGACAAGACCGACAGTGACGTATTGGCGCAGGCGGAGCAGTTTTATGCGGCCTGCGGCAAGGTGACCATTCGCGTCAACAAGGAAGTACCGGGCCATGTGGCCAACCGTCTGCAGGCGGCACTCTGGCGTGAAGCGATTCATCTGGTAGTGGAAGGTGTGGCCAGCGTTGAAGACGTCGATAAGGCTGTTTATGCAGGGCCGGGCTTGCGCTGGTCTGTTATGGGGCCGCACATGCTGTTCAACCTGGGCAGTGGTGGTCACGGTCTGGGCGTGTTTTGTGAGCGCTTTGGCGCTTCATTCCATCGCTGGTGGGATGATCTCGGGGATCCGCGTCTCACGCCCGAGGTTATCGAGACATTGCTGGCGGGCGTGCAGATGGAAGAGAAGGGTCGAGGCTTCGATGAGCTGGCGGCCGAACGGGATCGCAAGATCGTGGAAGCCAGCCGGGCAATGCTGGATGTATCCCAGGATCAGTCGGGCTCGGATGCAACCAGGGCACGGCTTGTTACCGCTCGATAAACGCACTCCTGGCTCAATAGCAGGTATTGGCTGGCGCTTCGTCGACAGTCTTTTTTTATAGATACCTGGCTTTATAGGCGTGATTTTTAATCTTTACTATTAAGGATGGAGCATGACCAAGAATAATAAATCTCCGGGCGATGGAAATAGCTATGTTAATTCAACAATTTTCTACGGATCTTTGACCGGTATTATTATTTTTCTGGCTTTTACAATTTTATATACAGAGAAGGCCGCGCTTGTTTTCAGTGCGGGGCTTTCCTGGATTAATGAAACATTCGGCTGGTATTACATGCTGGCGGCTGTTGGCTACCTGGCGTTTTTACTTTATATCAGCCTGTCTCGCTTCGGGAAAATCCGCTTGGGCCCCGACGATTCCAGACCTGAATTCTCGCTGATCTCCTGGGCCTCAATGCTGTTTGCCGCCGGTATTGGCATTGATGTGCTGTTTTTCAGTGTGGCTGAACCCGTATCCCATTATCTGCTGCCGCCGGAACTGGGGCCAGAGAGCGCTGAGGCTCTGCGCCATGCAGTCCCCCAAACGTTCTTTCACTGGGGGCTGACCGGGTGGGCCATGTACGCACTGATGGGCGTGGCACTGGCCTATTTCAGTTACAGGTACCGATTGCCGCTGGCGATTCGCAGTACGCTGTATCCACTGATTGGTGAGCGTATCCACGGCCCTGTGGGCTACATGGTTGATATAGCAGCGGTGATTGGCACCGTCTTCGGCATCGCTACCAGTCTTGGTATCGGCGTCATGCAGCTGAACTACGGTTTCGGGGTGTTGTTTGGACTGCCGGAAGGCCTGACCAACCAGGTGCTGCTGATTATTGCGGTGGTGGTCATCGCAACATTTTCAGCGATGAGTGGTGTGGAGAAGGGCATTCGCCGGCTGTCTGAAGCCAATATGTTGCTCGCGACCGGGCTGCTGCTGTTTGTGCTGTTTCAGGGTAATACACTGGGTTTACTGGATGCGATGGTCCTGAATATCGGTGATTATCTGAGTGGATTCGTAGCCTTGAGCTTTAACACCTATGCGTTTGCCGGCGAAAGTGCGCAGCAGTGGAAGGGCTGGTGGACAGTGTTTTTCTGGGCCTGGTGGATCGCCTGGACCCCGTTTATTGGCATGTTTCTGGCGCGTATATCCAGGGGCCGTACCATTCGGGAATTCACCCTCGGTGCCTTGCTGATTCCACTGGGCTTCATGATGGCGTGGATGTCGATTTTCGGCAATACCGGTATCGACCTGGTTGCCAACCAGGGGTTGGCCGAATTGGGCGAGCAGGCGCTTAACAGCCCGCAGAGCACTATCTATACCCTGTTGGCACAGTATCCCTACGCAGGAATTACCACGGGTGTCGTGCTGATACTTGCGGTGCTGTTCTTTGTGACCTCGGCTGACTCGGGCGCCCTGGTGCTTGCCAACTTCACCTCGGATCTGCCGGATGTTGACCAGGATGCACCTGTTTACCTGCGTGCGCTCTGGGCGGCGGTGATTGGCGCCGTTACCATTGTATTACTGCTGGCGGGCGGCCTGAACGCCTTGCAAAGCGTGGTGGTGATAGCGGCATTGCCCTTTTCCCTGGTGCTGTTCGCGACCATTGCGGGCCTGTACAAGGCGCTGGTGCAGGAGGTCGATGGACAGATGTTAACCCCGGCGCCGGCGCCGGCATCCGGACTCGACTGGCGCGAGAGGTTGCACAGTGCTCTGCAAGGGGTGATTCACACGGATGCCAGTGCCTTGTTTCAGCAGACGCTAAGGCCCGCTGTGGAGCTGTTCGCAAAAGAACTCCGGCAGCAGGGCAAGACGGTTAGCCTGGAGGAGAGTCGGGCACCGGATGCGCAGGTGCCAACGCTGACCTTAAAGGTGGAGCTGGATGATGATCATCACTTTCTGTATGAGGTGCGGCCGCAGCTGCTGAGCCTGTCCCATGGCCATATATCGGCGACCAACTCCGCTCATCTGGGGTTGCATGTGTATCTTGGCGGTGGAGAGGTGGGGAATTGCCTGACCGGCTACCTGTTTAATGATGTGCTGCATGACCTGGTGTCGGAGTATGACCGCTTTCTTCAGGTGCAGGCACTGACCGGGGGCGAGATTTACTCCCCTTATACACCGTCCCCGGCAGGGGCGCTGGCCTGACGCAGTCTTAAACCGGCTATCTTTTTTCGTCCCCCGGAAATTGTAAAAAAGAGCCGTTTGGCCTGACACCCTGGTGCCAGGCCTTTTTTATGTTCAGGATGCAAGGCCAATACCCTTCAAGCCCCAGCATCAAGCGCACAGGCAGGTCGCTACGCATGCGATGACGGGCGCTCAGGGCGATGTGCCTGGTTGCGGTTTCATGCCACACTAACAGCTTCGGATTTCATGGTCATCGAGCGGGGTCTCGGGCCATCGGCGCAGGAGTGCGAATGAAGCGCTTTGATTTTAACCAGCTGGTCACCTTTGTCTCCATTGTCGAGGCCGGGAGTATCTCCAAGGCCGCGGTGTCTTTGCACCGGACCCAGGCGGCGATCAGCATCCAGCTAAAAAAGCTGGAGGAGTCGGTGGGCAAGGTCTTGTTGCTGCGCAATTACAACAGCATCAGCCTGACCCACGAAGGCGAAACTCTGCTGGCCTATGCGCGCAAGATTCTGGCCCTGGCTGACGAGGCTTACCATGCGGTGAATGATGAGGATATTGCCGGGGTGGTGCGTTTTGGCGTACCGGATGGTTATGCCCGCAGTTTTATACAGGATGTGCTCAAGCGTTTTATTCAGCGCTTTCCCAAAATACGGCTGCAGATCAAGAATGCTCCGAGCCCATTGCTGTTTCGCAGCCTGCATGCCGGCGATCTGGATCTGATTCTGGTGACCCGTTCACCGCAAGAGCCCGGCGGCATTATTGTGCGCAAGGAAAAGCTGGTGTGGGTGGGTGCCATGGATTACGTGCCGGACCTGTCTGCGCCTATCCCGCTGGCACTGTATGAACAGGGCTGCGACTATCGCCGCCGTGTGCTGGATGTGCTGAACCAGCATGGTCTGGAGTCTTATGTCGCCTTTGAATGCCAGGGTGTTACCGGGTTTGATATCGCCATCTCCAACGGTTTGGCAATCTCGGCCATGTCGGCGTCCCTGGTGAAAGCAGGGGAGTGGCGCATTCTCGACGAGTGTTCGCCGCTGCCGGACCTCGGAAATATCGAAATCGAACTGCACCGCAGCCCAGGAGACAGCAGCGAGGCGATCAGCTGTTTCGCCAAGGAGCTGGAAACGCATATTTCCAACCTGGGTTACTAATCTGTGACTGTCTCTCTGTAAGCCGCTGCGGGTTGTCCGCCCCCCGTCTCCCGTTTAAAACAATGTATCTCGCACTCCAAGCCTTCAGCGACACCAGCGCGAGGGCGTTGGGCTGACATCACCTGATTCAATTTTTTGGCCAATGGCCGCGATTGGCAGGGGCTTTGACGGCGCCTTGGAGGGCGTCGAGCGTCGTCGAAGGCTGCTCAGGCTCAGAATGGGGTATAAATATTATTTTAATTCTTTGGAATAATTATTAATTTTTAACGTAATTCACTCTGCACTACTATGGCGTAGACAGTCCGCCACAGAGGGGCTGCCGCCAAAACAATAAACTCAGAGGCAAACCATGAACACGACCAGCAAACTTGGTACTTTCATTGCCGCGGCAGCACTGGCAACAGGCTCCATCTCCGCCTACGCCAGCTGCGAGATGGATGCGCCGATTCAGATCGCCAACATGAGCTGGGCCTCGGCATCCGCCATTGCACATATCGAATCGATTATTCTGGTGGAAGGCTATGGCTGCAAGACTGAGCTGATTCCGGGCGATACAGTGCCCACCGCCACAACCATGCTGAACAAGGGGCGTCCGCATATTGCGCCTGAAGTCTGGAGCAGCAACATTGCTGAAATTCTGGCCGAAGGTGAGGCAAAGAACGCTATTTCCGTGGCGGGCGATGTTTTCAGTGAAGGTGGCATCGATGCCTGGTGGATTCCCAAGTACCTGAGTGATGAATATCCGGACATCAAGACCGTGGCGGACATGGCCAGGTACAGCCATCTGTTCGAAGACGCAGACAATCCCGACAAGGGGCGCTTCTACAACAGCTTGCCGGGCTGGTCCAATGAGACCATGAGTACCAACCTGATGCGCGGCTACGGCCTGGACGAACACTACAACCTGTATTCGGCGGGCTCATCGGCGGCACTCGATGCCTCCATCGCATCAAACTACAAGCGCAAGAAACCGGTATTTTTCTATTACTGGGCACCGTCCGCCATCATGGGGCAACACGAGATGGTGCGACTGGAAATGAACGACTTCGATGCGCAGCGTGATGCCTGCAACTATGAAGAAGCCTGCGAGAATCCCACGGCGGGCGGCTATCCGAAGGTTAAGGTCATCACCCTGGTGGCCGGTGAGGTGCAGACCAGCGCGCCCCTGATCTATGAGTTCCTGGGCAAGGTGCAGTTTGAAACGGCAACCGTGAACAAGTTGCTGGCCTGGGGAGCTGAAAACAAGGCCGAGTCTGAAGAAGTAGCCGAGTATTTCCTGAAAAACTATCAGGACGTCTGGACCACCTGGGTGCCTGCGGATGTGGCTGACAAGGTGATAGCCAGCCAGGCCAACTAAGGTTTTACCCCTGGGGCAGGCAAACACTGCCCCGCTTTTCCATTGTTGCTATCAATCGCAGGAGCATGTGCGTGCCCACTATTCGTATTCAGGCGATCGCCCCTATTGGGCGCAGTATCGACACACTGCTGACCGACTGTACAGCCGCCGCAGCCAAGGCGCTGGGAATCCCCCAGGACTGGTGCTGGGCGCTGTTTCAGCCGGTGCCGCCGGGTAGCTACGCCGAAGGCGGGCAGGTCTGGGGTGAAGCGGATGCGAGCCGAGCCACAGCGCTGATTTCGATTACTGCGCTTGAAGGCCGAACAGCGGCCTTAAAGGCGGCTGTTCTCGCCGCTACGGCCCATGCGGCGGCGGCTTGTCTTGATCTGCCGCTGGCTCAGGTGTTTGTGGAGTATCGGGATATTCCACAAGGACAGGCATTTAGCGGTGGCGAAGTCGTCTGAAGCCGGTTGCAAGCTAATAACATCAATATTCAAACTATGGAGAAAGGAAATGGCTGAGTTTACCGGGGCAACGTCGTCTGGCGCCCGTTTTACCGATGAAGAATGGCAGGTGCGGGTTGATCTGGCGGCCATGCACCGCCTGGCCCATGACTACGGTTATGACGATATCGTCTGGAACCATATCACTGCGCGCGTACCCGGCGGTGGTCACAATTTCCTGATGAATCACTTCGGCCTGCACAACACCGAAATCACGGCATCCAACCTGATCAAGATCGATCAGGACGGCAATGTGCTGGATGGCCCTCCCGACGTCAACACGGCGGGCTTTGTGATTCACAAAGGCATCCACAACAGCATCCCCAATGCCAAGTTCGTGTTTCACTCCCATGCGCCGGCGGCGATGGCGGCGACCGCAATCGAGGAAGTGGTGCACCTGGTGCAGGATTCCTCGATGCTGTACGGCAAGATCAGCTACCACGACTGGGAAGGGCTGTCGGTCGATACAGACGAAAGCCAGCGCCTGGCCGATAACCTGGGCAACAACAAGTGCATGATCATGCGCAATCACGGTTTCCTGACCGTGGGTGAAACCGCCGGTGAATGCTTTATCAACATGTACTACCTGGTGCGTGCCTGCCAGGTCATGCTGCAGGCCTGCGCCACTGGGCTGCCACTGGTGAAAACCTCTCCGGCGCTGTGGGAAAAGGCGAGCAAGCAGTACGAGAGCTTCCCGGCGGGCAAGTACGAATGGGCGGCCATGCTGCGCCTGCTTGACCGCAAGGATCCTTCCTACCGCTACTAAACACACCAGCACAGGGGCGCCTGCCTCTGTGCTTATCCGTCTATTTGCTGCACATAGCTATAACTGTTGTTGCTCTGTCCCATCCCAAGGCCGTCCAGGTCGATTGCTGTCTGTGTTTTTAAGTGAACACTGAAACCTTCTATTCCCATTCCAGTTCCCTGTGACTCCCTTCCAGACTCCGCAGCCGTCTGGCCTTTGACTCTCGCTTTTCGCTTGAACCTTTCACTTTCACTGCACCTTTCACCTTCTTAGCCCCAGCCCCGGCCTCTCATTGCTCGTTCTGTATTGGTCTAGGGCATAAATATTTTTTAACAATCACGGAAAAACTATTAATTTTTAATGTCATTCTATCTGGAATAAGATGATTTCAGTGACATGGATACTTGGCGGATAACAGCTAAAAAACAATAACGCGCAGTGACTTACGCTGTGCCTGATCCGAATGAGGATTTTCGATTATGTTTCCAGAACTGGTTGATCCCAGAGTTTTCAGAGGTGTCATCGATGATGTTGTCGATGTATTCGTTGTTGAGTGGGCGACGTTTCTTGAACAGCTTTTTAATCCCTTCCTGCAGCTACTGAACCTGTTTGAATCGCTGCTGATGAACAGCCCCTGGTGGCTGATTGTGGCGCTGGTCGGGGCTATTGCCTATATGGGCGCACGCAAATGGTCTTTGGTGGCACTGCTGTGCGGCGCCATGCTGGTGATGGGTTTTCTCGGCCTGTGGGAAGACGGCATGCGCACACTGGCATTGATGCTGGTCTGTACGCTGATATCGATTCTGGTGGGTATACCGCTGGGTATTTTCATGTCCTGGTCTGACCGTTTCCGCTCCATGATGCTGCCGGTGCTGGACATCATGCAGACCATGCCGAGTTTCGTCTACCTGATACCCGCCATCATGCTGTTTGGGCCAGGCAAGATTCCGGCCGTGCTGGCCACGGTGATTTACGCGGTGCCGCCGCTGATTCGCCTGACGGATCTGGGCATTCGCATGGTGGATACGGAAATCATGGAGGCGGCCGAATCCTTTGGCGCCAACCGGATGCAAAAGCTGGTGTGGGTACAGATGCCGCTGGCGTTGCCCAACATTATGGCCGGTATCAACCAGGCCACCATGATGGCGCTGGCGATGGTGGTGGTGGCATCGATGATCGGGGCTCAGGGGCTGGGTTACCAGGTGTTGCAGGGTATCACCCGGCTGGAAGTAGGGCGTGGTCTGCTGGCGGGTATCGCCATTGTGATTCTGGCAGTGGTGTTTGACCGCATCACTCAGGCCTATGGCAAGCGTGCGCAGGCGCATCTGCATACCAACAGCTGATCGGACTTCATTATGACCACGAACTACAAGATTGAAATCAAGAACATCTACAAGGTGTTTGGCAAGGATCCGCAGGCGATCATGGCCCAGATCCGCGCCGGCGTCAGCAAGAGCGATGTACTGGCCGATACGGGCCATGTTGTCGGCCTCAACAATGTGTCCCTGTCCATAGAGTCGGGCCATATCCACGTCATCATGGGGTTGTCGGGGTCGGGCAAGTCCACCCTGATTCGCCACTTCAACCGCCTGATCGATCCGACCAGTGGCCAGGTGGTGGTCGACGGCGAAAACGTGCTGGATTACTCCAAGCAGCAGCTTGAGCACTTTCGTCGCAACAAGATCAGCATGGTGTTTCAGCGCTTTGGCTTGCTGCCCCATGAGACCGTACTGGAAAACGCCGCCTTTGGTCTCAAGGTGCAGGGCGTGACCCGGGCAGAGCGGGAGGTAAAAGCGCGTCACTGGCTGGAGCAGGTGGGCCTTGCCGGTGTCGAGGAGCACTATCCATCGCAGCTGTCAGGCGGCATGCAGCAGCGCGTGGGTCTGGCCCGGGCGCTGGTGAATGATCCGGATATCCTGCTCATGGACGAAGCCTTCAGCGCGCTTGATCCCATGATCAAGGGTGAGATGCAGGATCAGTTGCTGGAACTGCAACGCAAGCTGCAAAAGACCATCGTGTTTATCTCCCACGACCTGGATGAAGCGCTGAAAATCGGCGATCGCATCGCCATTCTCAAAGACGGCGAACTGGTACAGGAAGGAACGCCCTCGGACATCCTGATGCGACCGGCCACGGCCTATGTCGAAGAGTTTATCAGCGGCGTGAACCGCGCCAAGGCCATTCGCGTCAGTCATCTGCTGCGCGCTGTTGCCAGTGCCAGGGTGAGTGGTGATGCATCCTATAGCCCGCAAAACGTGGATCTGTCGAAGGCCGCACGGTTGGGTCAGTCTATCGAGGATGTGATGCCCCAGCTCATGAGCGGCGCTCAGACTGTGCCTGTGGTGAATGAAGCCAACAGTCTGGTGGGCTATCTCGACAAGTCCGATGTGATAGCAGCGCTCTACCGCACGGCGGCGAGCAAGGTCTGACGGCAGTCTGAAATCTGGCTGCGTTATTGATGTGATTTCCTGACGGCGGGCAATGCTGTGAAGATAGTTGATATAAAAACACTAAAAGTTGAAGTTCCCCTCGAGAAGCTGATGATCACCGCGATCCATCGCACGGACAGCGTGGGCTGCGTGCTGGTGTCCATCGAAACTGAGTGCGGCTACGTGGGTGAGAACTACATTTTTGCGCTCAACAAGTCACGCCTGGATGTATTCGAGGGCATGATCATGAGCCTGGCCCAGCATGTGGTAGGCGAAAACGCGCTCTATGTTGAACGCATCTGGGAGAAGATGTGGGCCGATATTAACCCCGTGGGCCAGAAGGGCATTGCGGTGTCGGCGATCTCGGCCATCGATACGGCGCTGTGGGATCTGATTGGCAAGAAGGCCGGGCTGCCGCTGTATCAGTTGTTTGGCGGCTGTCGCGACAGTGTTAAGGCGTATGCCAGCAGTGGCCTCTGGCTGTCATCCAGTATCGACGAGCTGGTGGACGAGGCCCGCGGTTTTGTGGATCAGGGTTTTCGCTCGGTGAAGTTGCGCCTGGGCAAGCAAAACGTGGCCGAGGATGTGGCCCGCGTGGCGGCCTTGCGCGAAGCACTGGGGGAGGATATCGAGATCCTGACCGATGCCAATCAGTCGCTGACACCACGCCAGGCCATGCGTCTGGCGCGCCAGATCGAAAAGTACAATATCGGCTGGTTTGAAGAGCCTGTCTCGTCCCATGATCTGGCGGGCCATGCGCGTATTCTTGAGGCCATCAACATTCCGGTGGCCAGCGGCGAAACGGACTATACCCGCTTTGGCATGAAGGCCATCCTTGATGCCAGGGCCGTGGATATACTGATGCCCGACCTGCAGCGCATCGGCGGTCTGAGCGAATTTCGCAAGTCCGTGGCGCTGGCATCGGCCTATCATGTGCCGGTGTCCACCCATATCTTTACCGAACAAAGTCTGAGCATTGCCGGTTCCGCCGCCAACTGCATATCGGTTGAGCATGTGTCCTGGTTTTCGCCCCTGTACCTTGAAAAGATGCAGATCTGCGAGGGCGAAATCGCCATGCCGCAGGCGCCGGGGCTGGGCTTCACCTTCGATTACAACTTTATCGAACAGCACCGTATCCGCTAAGCCAGGGGGAGATAACAGTGGCGCTACTTATCAGTTATCACGACCGTGATACCGCACCCTGGGTCGAGGCGTTTCGGGCCGAGCTGCCGCAGATGGATATTCGTGTTTACCCGGATGTGGGCAATCCGGCCGAGATCGAATACGCGGCCCTCTGGCAACATCCCCAGGGCGATCTGCAAAACTACCCGAACCTCAAGGCCATACTGTCCTTTGGTGCAGGCGTTGAACATATCGTCAGCGACCCTCTGCTGCCAAAGGCGGTCCCCGTGGTGCGGCTGGTGGATGGCGCTGTGGTGCAGGATATGGCACTGCATGCCTTGCACTGGGTACTGCACTTTCATCGTGGCTACCATCAATATGCCCGCCAGCAGCGCCAAGGCCAGTGGCAGCCCAGACCCGCCATATCGCCTGCGCGGCGGCGTATCGGCATCATGGGCATGGGGCAGATTGGTCAGGCATTGGCGAAGCTGCTGCACGGGCTGGGTTTTGTGGTGACCGGCTGGGGAATCGATCCCACCGACGTCGCCCAGGGCATAGGCTACCGCTGTGGCAGTCATGAGCTCGAGGCCTTCCTGGCTGAAACAGATATATTGATCAATGCGCTGCCGCTGACACCGGCTACCGCCGGCCTGATTGGCGAGGCCGAACTTGCAAGGCTGCCAAATGGCGCCTTCGTAATCAGCGAAAGTCGCGGTGGCATCATTGATGAAACCGCGTTGCTAACAGCGCTGCAGCGGGATCATCTGGATGCGGCGGCGCTGGATGTGTTCGCGGTGGAACCATTGCCCCAGCACAGCGCTCTGTGGACATCCCCCGACGTTTTCGTGACACCCCATATTGGCGGCATTAATTATCCTGAAACCGCCGCCGTGGTGATGGCCGAGAACATTCGCCGCGTACAGCGGGGCGAGGCGCCAACGCCGCTTTACGATGCGCTCAAGGGCTATTAAAAAGACGGCACTTTCAACCACCTGTGTTTTATACGAGACAGTCATAATGAAAATCGGGTTTATTGGTCTGGGTAACATGGGCGCCGGCATGGCGGCCAACATTCTGCGTTACTGCGAGCACAGTGGCGATAGCCTGACGGTGCTGGACCTTAATCAGGCCGTGGTCGAAAAATTCGTTGGCCTGGGAGCTCGCAGGGGCGCCTCGGTGCAGGATATTGCACAGAACTGCGAGTTGATTTTTACCTCGCTGCCGAGCTCCAAACAGGTGGCACAGGTGGCTTTCGGCGCTGAAGGTATTCTGGAAAACGCTCTCCCTGGGGCTGTCTGGATAGAAACCAGCACCAGTGAGCTGGCGGAATGGGAAAAGGTTCGCGCTGCGGCACCGGCGTCGCTGACCCTGATCGACGGCCCCGTGACGGGCGGTGCTGAAGGCGCCGCCGCAGGCACCCTGACGATGCTGCTGGGCGCCGAGGAAACTCAACTCGAGGCATTGCGCCCGGTGCTTGAGTCTTTCACCAAAAGGGCGGTTCGCATGGGCCCTGCGGGCGCAGGCTATGCCACCAAACTCATTCAGTTGCACCTGAACTACCTGGTGGCCCAGGGTATTGGCGAGGCACTGATGCTGGGCACCAAGGCCAACCTGGATCTGGATACCCTGCACGGCGTGCTGCAGAACAGCTGTGCCCAGAGCTATGTGGTGGACCGTTACATCCCCATGGTGCTTGATGGCAGCTATGATCCGTCCTTTGCCCTGGGCCTGGCGACCAAGGACATGCGCCTTATTACCGGTTTGGGTGAATATCTGGATGTGGACCTGACCCTGGCTCGCAAGGTCTATGAGACCTATCAGGTTGCCACGGCCGAGTTCGGTGAAGACGCGCCGCACCTGTCGGTGGTCAAACTGATAGAAAACAGTGGCAAGACCCTGCTGCGCAGCACTGCTTCGCAGGATAAGCCCGCCTGAAGAGGGATCCCGATTAGGGATAGTTGATCGTTCTTGCGGGGGTAAGCCTGCGGGGGCAAGCCAGTGAGAGCTGGCAACCGTACAACACGCTTGGCCGAACAATCAGGCCGGTTGCCTGGCAACCGCGCCCGGTGTTCGGTCTTTTTTATGTCTTTTAATTGGATTGGGCGGGCGTCACGGGTCGTTGGTAGGTAGTGCTGGCAGGTTGACTGTTTTGCGCCAGATTATTTACGACGTTCTTGAGCAGTGAAATCGTTTTTCCCAGCAACTCGGCATCGCCTGGCACCCTGGGATACACCAGGTAGGCGGGGCGATGAAAGGAGGGCGCATGCTCGATCGGATGCAGGGTGCCCTGCTCAATCAATGCGGCGACCGAGCGCTGCGGGAAATAGGCGGTACCGCCGAACTTTAGGATATAGTCCAGCCCCAGCATGCCCAGGCCGACCGAGAGTTTGGGGGCGCGGGTTTCGGGGTACGCCAGATTGTGGGCAACCCTGAACTCATCGCCCCAATCGATATAGATGTAGTCGGGCATCCAGTGACGGACCACTTCGCGCTGCTGGGTCGATACCAGGATCAGCGTATCCTCAAGCAACAGTTCACTCACCAGGTCGGCCTGCTGGCGGGGGATATAGGTAATCGCAAGGTCGATCAGGCCGCTGCTGAGCTGTTCCAGCAAACTGCCGGAATAGTCCGCCACCACCCGGGTACCGATCTGGGGGAGTTGTTCTTGCATCTGTTCGATCCAGACCGGTGTAATCTGATCCCAGAGATTCATTTGAATACCCAGCGAGATCATGGCGTTCAGCTCTTCAGGCAAGCCCACTTCCTGGCGGGCCTGCTCCCAGGCATGTACTGCGGTTTGGGCAAAACGCATGAACTGGCGGCCGGCGAGGGTCAGTTCGGAACCCTCGCGCTTGCGCAGGAACAGGGCCTGCCCGAGCTGGCTTTCCAGTACCTTGATGCGCGCGCTGACCGTGGACTGCGTGATATGCAGTTGTTCCGCCGCCAGCTGGAAGCTGCCGCGCGTGGCGACCTCAATAAAGGCGCGCATATGGCTAATATTCATTCAGGGCAGCCGCTGATAATCGACGTGTATAGGGGCAATTTTAAAAAATAGCCGCAGCCTCTGAGGACACGGCATTTTTCAGAACGGCGGGGCGCAATCAAAAACCTCCACAGAGCCTATCGGAAGCAGTAATTCGATTACAACCCGGCATGTCGCAAACAGCGTGCTGAGGGTCTTTTTAATGGCGATTAAAGGCTGATAAAAAGCCACTTAGCAAGTGGCTGTCAGGCAACAGGCAGGAAGAGGGAATATCAGTCGGTCAGAGTATCGGGGCGCAGCGCTTCGCGCTCGTAATGAATCGGCATGGCGCGGCCGTAGAACTGTTTGGCACGTTCCGGCCGGTTAACGGTTTCAGGGTCATAGACATAGGTTGGCAGGGCAATATAACGCGGTCGGCTGCCTTCAACCGGGGTGACGCGGTGCATCGAGAAACGGCCCTTGAAAATCTGCAGGTCACCGGGTTTAAGATCCAGTGTATGGACGGGGCCGCAGTCGCCCTTGAGTACATCGGCGACCTGGTCGAAGTTTTCATTTTCAGGTGTACGCAGGTCCGGGCAGTACTCAAACACGCCACCCTTGTCAGCCTGTTGTACCAGGATACTGACGGTGAACTCGTTGCCATCGAAATGCCAGGGAAAATAGTTGCCGTCGTCCATGACACTGTAGGGGCTGCAACCCAGTGGGTCAGACCAGCGGTAAATAGGCCGGGTGACGCCAAGGCACTCGGACACAAACTGCAGCAGTTCTTCACGGTCGTAGAGGCGACGCAGGTCTGAGTCCTCTTCGAGAATATCGGAGTTAACAAAGCCACTGCTGCGACGCTGGAAAGCGCGCTTGGGATGACCTTCAGGCAGTGACGGGTCATCCTGGCGCATGTAGGGGTTGTGGCTGTCCTGGGACCAGTAAATGTCCGGGCGCTTGCGTTCGATTTCGGCCTGCATGCGGGCAATGGACTGCGGACGAACAAAGTTCGCAATACAGCAGCACCCCACGGCATCCAGTTCTGCCCGGCATTGGGCGATCAGTGCCCGGGTAACTTCGCTATCCGGATCATGGATCGGATAGCGATCCAGATCTATCAGTTCGTTCAGGGTACTCACGGCGACTTCGGGGGTAATGTTCAGCGCTTGTGTCACGGCGGCTCTCCGTTCGTGTTTGACCAGGTGACAGATCTTATTCGGTAGCTGTGTTGCAGCCTAACGGCAATAGTCCATCAAAATGATCAGGCACGCATAGCGAGTTTTTTTTGTAGCTGATATCGAAAAATTCGATGTGATTTTGGTGCAATAAAATCATAAGCTTGGGAGCTTATTGCGGGATTTTGCAGGCTAATAAACAGCGCTGATTACAGGAATTTTTGTGACTCGATTCCGCGTCAGAATCCGAGGGCCTGAATGCTAATTCTTTTCCGTTGTTAAAGTCGAAAAACTGACACACTAACCGGCTCAATGGCTGTGACAAGTTTCCCTGTCAGCTTTGAGTTTAACGCTCGACCGCAATACTTCCCTGGGCGATACGAGCTTCAGGGTACAGGCGGGATTACATAAGGATAGGGGCCGTGAGTGTACTAATGCAGGTTACGAGTGAAAACAGCCGCAGGGGCATACTGCTGTGTTTGCTGGCGATGCTGGTGTTTGCCGGCCAGGATGCCATTGTCAAAATGCTGATACAGGAGATGGCGGTAACCCAGCTGTTGCTGGTGCGCTACTGGGCATTTGCGGTCTTCGCCCTGATTTATGCGCACTATAACGGCGGGCTCATGAAGGCGGTGCGTTCCGCCCATCCACGGCTGCAGCTGCTGCGCTCTCTGCTGGCCATTGGCGAGGTCGCACTCTTCAATTTGTCGCTGCGCTACCTGGGGCTTGCCGAGGCCCATGCGTTGCTGGCGGTATTTCCCTTGCTCGCCATTGCCCTGGCGGGCCCCATTCTGGGCGAGCATGTCGGTTGGCAGCGTCGCCTGGCGGTAGGTCTGGGCTTTGCAGGTACGCTGATTATCCTGCGACCGGGTGACGCTGTCTTCAGGCCCGAGGCCCTGATCGCACTGTCTGCGGCCCTGGCTTTTGCTGTTTACAATCTGCTGACCCGGCGAGTCAGCCGCGGCGATGGCTTTACCACCAGTATGCTCTATATGGCGCTGGTGGGTTGTGTGGTCGCCACTGCCTTTGGTCTTCCGGCCTGGCGCGCGCCTACCCTGCAGGAGTGGCCGCTGCTGGGCGTTATCGCTGCCACCGGCATTACCGCCCATCTGCTGTTGATCAAGGCGCTGGAATATACCCCGGCTTCCTTGCTGCAGCCGTTCAACTACAGTCTTCTGGTATTTGCCACCCTGTTCGGGGTGGTGGTTTTTGGCGAATTTCCCGACTTCGGCACCTTGCTGGGGGCATCGGTGGTCATTCTCAGCGGTCTTTATGCCATGAGCATAGCCCGATCTCGCACGCCCTAACCTGCGTGTTCCACCTCTTAAGCATCACCGTTTTTGGCAGCTATCCCAGCCCTGGATGTGACTGGCCGATGTTATTCAGTACCATACTGCAGCGCGCGCCTGGCGATGCGCTGTTATCGGTCTGTTTGCAGGGATTCAAATGACGTCCAATTCGCTTTTCAAGCATCGTACTTTCATGCGTTTCTGGATCGGCCAGATGGCGTCGTCGCTGGCGTTCCAGATGCTGATGGTGGGGCTCGGCTGGCAGATCTACAACCTAACCGACAGCGCCCTGAGTCTCGGGCTGGTGGGCCTGGCGCGTTATCTGCCACAGCTGGTGTTGACGCTTTACGCCGGCCACGTGGCCGATAACAACGACCGCCACAAGATCATGATGTTGTGCCGGCTGGTACTGACAGCCAGCATCGCGGTGCTGGCCGTGACCAGTGTGTTGGGCATTATCAGCCCGGCGATTATCTATGGCTGCTGCGTGGTGATGGGCACGGCGAGGGCATTCGAGATGCCGGCGACCCAGGCCATGGTGCCCAATATCGTCAGCGCTGATCTGCTGGCGCCAGCATTGACCTGGACGGCCTCGGGGCGTGAGGCCACCACCATTGTCGGGCCTGCGCTCGGCGGTGTGATTTATATCTTTGGTGCCGGCGCGCTCTACGGTACCAGCACGCTGCTGTGCCTGCTCTCGGCGGTTATTCTGGCGAATCTGCGCTATCGGCATGAAGCGCGCAAGAAGCAGCCGGTGACCCTCGACTCCATGCTGGGCGGGCTGCGCTTTACCTGGAAAAATCCGGTGATCTTCGGGTCTATATCGCTGGATATGCTGGCCGTGCTGGTGGGGAGCGCCACAGCGCTGATGCCCATTGTCGCCCGTGACATCCTGGAAACCGGGCCCTGGGGTCTGGGGCTGTTGCGCAGTGCGCCGGCCGTGGGTGCTGTGCTGATGTCGGTTTACCTGGCCTGGCGCCCGGTGAAGCGCACCGTGGGCGTGAAGATGTTTATCGCCGTGGCGGTATTCGGCTGTATGACCATCGTATTTGGTCTGTCCGAGATGTTGTGGCTGTCGATCCTGTCGCTGCTGATTATGGGCGCCGCCGATATGGTGAGCGTGGTGATCCGCTCGACGTTGGTGCAACTCGAAACACCGGATGAAATGCGTGGCCGTGTCAGCGCGGTCAATTCCATTTTTATCAGTACCTCCAACCAGCTGGGCGAATTCGAGTCCGGCGTCATGGCCGCCTGGCTGGGGGTAGTGCCGGCGATCATTGTCGGCGGTGTGGGTACTCTGGGTGTGGTGGCGCTCTGGGTGTACTGGTTCCCCAGCCTTGTGAAGCGGGACTATCTTGATATGCGCCCGGTGCCCTCGGGTACGAACGGAGCCAAAGGCAACGGCGGAGAATCCGGCAGCAAGGCCGCGGAACGCTCAGCCGGAGTCTGACGGATGTGAAGCTTGTTTCAGACTAAGGCGTGACACTGGAGTGAACATTTGTCTTTTGATTTGAAGAACCTGGAGCTGTTTGTTCGCGTAGCCTCACTCGGAGCCATTGGCCGGGCAGGGGCCGAGTTCAACCTGTCCGCGACCAACACGACGCAGCGACTCAAAGCACTGGAAGAGGAGCTGGGGGTCAAGCTGCTCAACCGCACGACGCGGGCGGTGTCCCTGACGCCGGATGGCGAGCTCCTGCTGGAGCATGCCAAACGCATTCTCGATGAGGTTGAGGCCGCCCGTAACCTACTGTCGCAAACCACCCAACGGATCTCGGGGTCACTGCGGGTAACGGCTTCGGCGTCATTTGGGCGCTCCCATATAGTGCCATTCGTGCCGGAATTCCTGCGCCTGTACCCCGGTGTGACACTGGATCTGCACCTGACCGATACGGTGGTGGATATCGTTGAGATGGGGGTCGATCTGGCCTTTCGTATTGGTGACCTGGCGCCGTCCAGCCTGCTGGCGCGCAAGATCGATGACAACCCGCTGGCACTGGTGGCATCGCCGGATTATCTCGCCCGGGCAGGGCACCCCAAAGTTCCGCAGGACCTGGCCGATCATGCCTGTCTGCCCCTGGGGGATACCCGTGCCTGGAAGCTGATTGCACCGGATGGGACGCTGCACGACGTCAAAGTGTCGGGGCCTGTGTCGGTCAACCTGGGGGAGGCGCTGGGTGAATGGGTGCTGGCGGGGATGGGTATTGGCCTGGCGTCCTTGTGGTATGCAGGGCCCGATATTGCAGCGGGCCGTCTGGTGCCGGTGTTGCCGGGGTACCGTGTCTGGCCCGAGGCGAAAATCTGGGCGGTGCGCCCGCCCGGTCGCATTATGGCAGCGCGGGTCAAGGCGTTTCTGGATTTCATGCAGGCGCGCATTGTCGAAACCAATGCCGGGCGCTACGCCAGCCTGATCGATGAGAACGGTGCGGTACGTATCGATGGTTAATGGCGTGAGCCGCCTGATTATCAATGAAGGGAAAACTGTTTTAGGGCAATTATTCCGTCTGGCGGGATAATGTTTTCGGGTTTTGCTCGATAGTGCTGTGCCGATGAGGTCGATACTCTGTGCCCATCAACTACGGAGCACACACCATGACCCAGCAAGCCGTCACATCCGATATCCAGGACCTGATCGTCCAGGCGTTTAATTTCCGTCATGCCACCAAGGTGTTTGACGCCGACCGCAAGATCAATGACAGCGAGTTCGAAACCATTCTCCAGTCTGCGCGCCTGTCGCCGAGCTCTTTTGGCATGGAGCCCTGGCACCTGCTGGTTGTGCAGGATCCCGCCAAACGCGAGCTGTTCCGCGATTTTACCTGGGGCGCCAACGGTGCCTTCAATGGTTCGGCTGGCCAGCTGGGTACCGCCAGTCATTTCGCCATCCTGCTCGCCCATACCGGCGCCACCATGACGCACCACTCGGATTACCTGCAAAAGCACATGAAAGACGTGAAGCAGCTGCCGGATGATGTCATCGGGTTTATTAACGGTGCCTACCAGAAGTTCCAGGAGCAGGATTTCCATATCGAAGGCGATCGCCAGATCACCGACTGGTCGGCCCGCCAGGCCTATATCCCGCTTGCGAACATGATGACCACTGCCGCGCTCATGGGCATCGATTCCTGCCCGATTGAAGGTTTTGAAATGGACAAGACAAGCGTCGTGCTTGCAGAGCATTTTGATATCGATCCGGCCATCTATCAGCCCGCGGTAATGGTGGCCTTTGGCTACCGTGCCGATGCACCGGCGCATCCCAAGACCCGTCGCGCGTTGGATCAGATGGTCACCTGGGCCTGATCTCTTTCATCGAGGAAGCGAAGACGGCGTGGGTTTGGCTGCACTGTAGTCCCATGGTGCTTCGGAGCATTTTCAGGCCTTTGTTGGTGCTTTCAGCAAGGACGAACTGCGGATATCGGTTCAGCTGTTTAAAAAAGCCTGAGTCGAATCCGGGCCAAAAAAACGGGCGCTCCTTTTAGGGGGCGCCCGTTTTTTATCGCACTGAGCCGCGGTTCCCGTAATCACGAATCACCTCAGGCAGCGGGGCCTTCCTTTGCTACAGCGGCTGGAGATGACTGCCGGGCGCGGCCATCAAGCCGTTCGAGCAAGGCGGCATTGGCACAGTTGCCCATCACGTTCAGGGCGGTACGCAGGCCATCGGTAAAACGGTCGACCCCGGCCACCACCGCAACGCCTTCCAGTGGCAGGCCTGCAGCGCCCAGCACTGTGGTCATCGCCACAAGGCCGGCGCCCGGCACGCCGGCGGTGGAAAAGCTCACCAGCAAGCCGGTGGTGAAGACCGTAATCACCAGTGAGGTGGTGATATCGACATTGAACAGTTGGGCGACAAAGAGGGCATTGAAGCCCTGCAGCACGGCCGCGCCATCACGCTTGAGCGCGGTGCCAAAGGGCAGGGCAAAGCTGGCCAGGGATTCGTTCATGCCGTAGCTGCGCGCGTTGCCGATCGCCAGTGGCAAGGTTGCCCCGGAGCTCGCGGTCCCAAAGGCAAAGCCCAGGCTCTGGCCGAAGTGACGCACGAAATCACCTGGTCGTGCGCCCGTGAGCCCCAGCAGCACCAGGTACAGCAGCGCCATCAAGGCCAGCGCCAGCGTCAGGCCCATCACGTACATCCCCAGGCGCTGCAGCAGGTCGAGCCCTTGGGTCGCAATGACCGAGGTGATAAGCGCGAAGACGCCGACAGGCGCCAGCTTCAACACAAATTCCAGTACCTTCAAGCTCACCCGGTAGCCGCTTTCGATCAGGCCGCGCAGAGGCTCGCTTTCCTGCGGCAGTGCACGCATGGCGATGCCGATCAGCGCCGCCGCGAAAATAACCTGCAACAGGCTGCCACCGCCCAGGGCTGCGAAGGGGTTATTCGGCACCAGCCCGACCAGCCACTGGCTCAGGCTGTCCGCATTGCGACCCTGGGGCGCCTGACTGACGAGACTCTCGGTGCCCGTGCCCGGTGTCAGCCACTGGGCAACCAGCATACCCAGTGCCAGCGCTACGGCACTTGTCAGTACATAGCTGATCAGCAGGCGACTGGCGTAACGGCCCACATCGGCACCGGCCTCACGGTTGGTCAGGCTCAGAATCAGGGCACCAAATACCATGGGGACAACAACAAATTGCAGCAGGCGCAGGAAGACCTTGCCTACCGGCGTCAGCAGGTTGGCATCCAGCCAGGCCACGCTGCCTGGGGGCAGGGCGTTGGCGCCGGCGTTTAGCGCAAGGCCAGTAATGATACCCAGCACAAGGGCGAGCAGGATTTGGCGCGTGACGGACATGGACTCTCCGTGAATCGGGTTTTGCGAGGTGGTTTTCGAGGCGGGCTATTGTGGTATCAGATAAAAGGTATATCAATAGTAAAATTAATAACTTTATGGAATAAGAAGCTCGACTCAGGGGTGAGGGGCGAGGTAAAGGCAGGTGAAAGGTAAAAGGTGAAAGGTAAAAGGTAAAAGGTAAAAGGAGGGGCGCTCTGTGTAAGAATCGCTGCCGGAAGCTTATGGGTCCCGGGTGCAGTTCAAGGCTCCGCAATTTGAGCTTGATGGCTGGGTGTCGAGTTATAGCGCCATCGCTGTGGGCGAGTTCGAGGTGCTGAGTGATACGGTGGAGCGCTTCACCGGCCGTGCGCCCATGAGTCTAAAGGCGTATCTGGCCATGAGAGACTATTCGCGCCAAGGCGCTGTTCACTAAGGGGAGGGTTGATAATATAGTTGATATTATCAACCTGCAGCTTTATAGTTGACTCTATCAACCAAGAGGCGGTGATCATCATGCTTGAAAGCCCTGTCGGAGAAGCGCTGCACCGGCTACTCCACGCCTATAAGCGGGCAATGCGCCAATCTTTCCAGGCCCATGGGATTGACCTGGCCATCTCGCACATTCGCACCCTGAAGGTGATTCACTATCATCTGCGCAGCAAACAGCCCTGTACTGCGCAACTGATCGTCACCCGGCTGGAGCGCGACAAGGCACAGATTGCCCGCTTGCTGCAGGATTTACTGGCCGCAGAGCTGATTGAAAAGCACCCCAACCCTGAAGATCGCCGCAGTCAAATTTTACGTCTGACCCAGGCGGGCAGCGCGGTGCTGGAGCGCATCGCGCACGCCGAGCAGGATGCGGGGCTGCAGATGGCCCAGGGATTGAGCCATGAAGAAATGCAAAGCTTTATTCGGCTGGCCAACGCCATGACGGGCAATCTTGCCGCCCCGCCAGGTTAATCAACACTGCGTGGACTGTTTTAATTCATACATTTAACCGGAGATCCCATGAACCGACCTGCACCGCGCGAACTGACGCTGTTGAGTAGAACCCAGCTAAGTCCCCATATGCTGCGCCTCACCTTAGGTGGCAGCGCCATGGATGATTTTCCGGCCGATCAGGCCAGCGCTTACGTTAAATTGATGTTTCCGAGCGATGCCGGTGCCCGCCCCCTTATGCGTACCTATACAGTACGGGCGCAGCGCGCGGGCGAGATTGATATTGATTTTGTGGTCCATCAGGATACTGGCCCCGCGTCTCGCTGGGCACAGGAGGCCCAGCTGGGTGATCGCATTATGGTGGGTGGCCCAGGTCCCAAAAAAATGGTCGATACGAGCGCCGACTGGTTGCTGATGGTCGGGGATATGACTGCATTACCGGCCATTAGTGTGAATCTGGAGCAGCTTCCTCCAAATGCCAGGGGCTATGCCGTTATCGAGGTTGCCACTGCGGCGGATATTCAGGTGCTAAGTGCCCCGGCGAACATCGAAATCCACTGGGTGCTCAACCCGCATCCCGGCACTGATGACAATGGCCTGCTGGATAAAGTGCAGAGCCTGCCCTGGCTGGATGGGCGTCCCTATGTCTGGTGTGCCTGTGAATTTTCCAGCATGCGGGTGCTGCGAGAGCACTTTCGCGCCCAATCCGATCTGGACAGAAGCAACCTGTATATTTCCAGCTACTGGAAGCTGGGCGTCGGCGAAGAGGCGCACAAGGCGCTGAAACAGGCGTCTGCCTGAGTGCCGCTGATCGGGCGACTAAAGCCCAGGAAAGCCGAAGTCTTGGGTCTTGATCTTGGTTATGGTTCCAGTACTGACGGCATCAGGGTCATGACTGACGGTTATATTGAGAGGCCGTAAGGCGCATGCAGGCAGTCAGGCGCTCCAGCGTCACTTTGTCGATCAGCGGCGACCAGATCAGGTTGATCCGCAACAGATGATCACCGGGTAGCAGACCCGGCGGCAGCGGGCGTGAACGTATAACTCGTAACGTGGATTCCGGCAGCAGCGATACCGCCAGGCCGGCCTGCACGGCGGCGGCAATATTCTCCATCACCGGGCTGGTAAACACCGGCTGATAGGCAATTTTGGCGCGCTTGAGGTCGGCCAGGCACAGGTCCCGCACGATGCAGTTGTCCTCAAACAGGGCTATCGGCAGTGGCTCCTGCGGCTCGTATTGAAAGCCGGCGGGAGCCGACCAGACCAGCCGTTCAGACCAGAGCATGGCCTCATTCTCATAGCCGGGTTCTCCGGAAACGATCGCCACATCCAGTTCGCCGCGCTCCACCTGATCACGCAATGTGCGGCTGCGATCACAGGTGATGCGGGCATCAAGCTTTGGCAGTTCCTGCTTTAGCAGTGGCATGAAACTGTGCAGAAAATCCTGGGCATAGTCCGTGGGGATACCAAAGTTGATTCGGCCACTGAGCTGATCCTGGCTGAGCGCGGCCAGGGTCAGGCTGTTCAGGCGCAGGAACTGTTGGCAGTAATCCAGCAGGGTGTTGCCTGCGTCGGTGAGCTGGATACCCTGGTTGTTGCGTTCGAGCAGGCGCGTGCCGACCTGTTCCTCCAGCCGTTTGATCTGCATGCTGACCGCCGCTTGGGAGCGAAATACCGCGGCGGCGGCCTTCTTCAGTTCGCCCGCCTTTACGACTTCAGCAAAGGTGCGCAGTAACTCTAGGTCGAGTAATGGATCCACGGGGCCTCCCTGTAATCTGCAGTGCCCAGACCCGCGGGCGAGGCTAAGCAGGTTATTCAGATAATATGATTTATTGGTTTAAATTTATTCGTTTGACTGAAGTATGCCGGTTTCCTAAGGTGGTCAACAAGTGATTACTTCAGTTTGAATACTTAACCCATCCGAATTCAGGGCAGGTGACATGAATATTCCCACACTTCCATCCCGTATGGCGGCTGTGCAACTGACAGGTCACGGTGGCCTGGACAAGCTGCACTACCGACAGGATCTTCCGCTGCCCAGCCCCAAAGCGGGCGAGGTGCTGATCAGAGTCGGTGCGACGGCGGTTAACAATACCGATATCAATACCCGTATCGGCTGGTACTCCAAGGGCGTGACCGGTGACACCGGTATGGGCGCAACCCAGGGATTTGACACTGTTAATGATGGCGATGCTGGCTGGTCTGGCGTGGCGCTTCAGTTTCCCCGTATCCAGGGTGCCGACTGCTGTGGTGAAATCGTGGCGGTGGGCGCGCATGTGGCACGCGGGCGCATCGGCGAGCGTGTGCTGGTGCGGCCGATGCAGGCGTCATCTGACACGGGAGATGACTACGACTGCGTCACCTTTGGATCGGAACTGGACGGCGGCTTCGCGCAGTATGCCGTTGTGCGGGCCAGCGAGGCCTTCGCCATTGATAGCACCCTGAGCGATGCGCAGCTGGCATCCTTTCCCTGTGCCTACTCCACGGCCGAGGGCATGCTGGAGCGTGCGGACTTGAAACAAGGCGAGCGAGTGCTGATTACAGGCGCATCCGGCGGTGTGGGTTCCGCCGCGGTACAGTTGGCCAAGCGCCGCGGCGCCCATGTTGTTGCCCTGTGCGGGGCTGACAAGCGCAGTGCCGTGCTGGCGTTGGGCGCCGATGAAGTGGTTGCCCGGGGTGAAAATCTGGTTGAGGCGCTGGGCGCGGACAGCGTTGATCTGGTGGTGGACCTGGTGGCAGGCCCGCAGTGGCCGCAACTCTGTGACATTCTGCGCCGGGGCGGGCGCTATGCAGTGGCCGGGGCCATTGCAGGCCCTTTGGTAGAGCTGGATGTACGCACCCTTTACCTGAAGGATTTGAGCTTCTTTGGCTGCACCTGGCAGCCGCGATCTGTGTTCGAAAACCTGATTGGCTATATAGAGCGGGGTGAGATTCACCCGCTGGTGGCCGGCACCTACCCGCTGGATCAGATCGTAAAAGCGCAGGAAGAATTTGTCGCCAAGGCCTTTATCGGCAAGCTGGTGATGATTCCGCCGCAGGATATTTTTTAACAGCAGCGGCGCTTCACACAACCAAAGGAGCGAGGGTGCTTTAATGCCCTCGCTCTTTTTTGCTATGAGTTCGCGGCACCGGCGAGACGCCCGGCGTCTGTGTCTTTGCGTATCCATGGCCGCGACAGCAGGCGGCGCTGCACGGTGGCGGCGACCAGCCCGAGGCCGATACCACCGGTGATGGCGATTATATCGGTAACCGGGCCACGTTCCTCGATGCCGGCCAGCGGCAGCAGAACTTCAGGCACCAGCCGATGCAACAGATAAATCGGAAACGCCGCCTGGGCGAGTCGCATAACAGGCCGTATGGTGCGGCGCGGCAAACGGACACGCGGCACGAAGCACAGCAGCCCCACGAGTACGAGCAGGCTCATATACTTGATCCAGCCGCCGTGCCAGTTACCGCCCACATAGGCCGCCAGTGGCATGATCAGGCAGGCAAGCCCCAAAGTGATAAGCCGCTCGCGCTGCGTCTGAGCGGTGCTGATGCACCACCCAAGCGCGAACATAAAGAGCACCCAGGGCACCGTAAAGAGCGCACGGCCCTGCATGGGCCAGATTTCGGGGATGCTGAAGCGCAGGATGGCAGCAAGCCCGAAGAGGCAAAGGCCGAAACCGAAGCGCTGTGCGTCTTTCGAGTTTTGTTCCCCTGCCAGCCTGCGTCGCAGCGCAGGGATCAAAAAGGGTATGGCGATCAGCAGCGAGATTTGAACGTACGCCTCAACAAACCAGTAGAGATAGGGCAGCATCTGATGCGTCTCGGGCGTGGTGAGCGCAAAATTCCCGAGTAGCAGCGCCGAGACCCAGGGTACCTCGCCCCATGCCAGCGAATAGCCCGTCAGTACCGCGTAATAGGGCACAAGCACACCCAGCATTGGGGTGAAATAGGCCCGCATGTCACCACTGACAAGGGCATCCCAGCGATAGGCAGCAACGCTCATGCCCATCAGAATGATCATCGCCGCCGAGCCGCCATAGAGCGGCCAGAGCGTCTGGTGCGATACAACCACCATCAGTATCGCCAGCACCCGCGCCACCAGTTCGGTGGGCACGCTGTGGCCCTGGGGTGGCCGGGCCTGTTCGAGGTCGGCGATGGTTATGCGTTCCCAGCCCTGGGGTACGCCGCCGATGCGCTCCTCGAGGGCGAGCGTCAGCTCCACATGGCACAGCGAATCGCCGCCCAGGCTCGCAAAGGTATCCCTGGGGTGCACGGGGCGCGGGGCGAAGGTCGCGCGGTAGGCGGCCAGTACGCTTTTGCTCCGGGGCCGGTTGTCAGGCTGTGCCTTCAGCGCCGGATAATTGATTTTGCCGTTGCTGCGCCTTGGCAGGTCGCTCGTCAGGCGGATATCGAAATGTTGCGAGCCGACGCCGGTGAGTTGTACTGCGCGTGCCTGTATCTGTGCGGCATCGAGGGTGGCGCCGGTAACGGCGATGCCGATACGTCGGTCATCGCCCCAGACCGCGACCTCGCGCCCGGCATCGGCGAGGGCACGCTCGAGAGCGTCGTGGCCAATGCGCAGGCCTGCAATCTTGGACATGCGCGAAAGCCGCCCCGTTATGCGGTAAATACCGTGACTATCGCGCCGGGCCAGGTCGCCGGTGGCCAGTTCATCGAGTTCGGCGCCCCGTGCCAGGTCCGCATGACTCTCGGCATAGCCCATCATTACATTGGGGCCGCGGTAAATCAGTTCGCCTTCGCCCTCGGGGGCCTTAATGGTGCCACCGCGCTCATCGCGCAGCGCAAGTTCTCCGCCGGGGATGGCGATGCCGACCGCATCAGGTGCCTGTTGTGCAAGCGCAGGCGGCAGCCAGGCGATCCGGGCGCAGGCCTCGGTCTGGCCGTACATGACCTGGAACCGGCCCCCGCGGGCATCCATCCGTGCCGCCCATTCGCCTACACTGCGGGGCGCCATCGCGCCGCCCGCCACGCTAAGAAAGCGCAGGCTGGCAGGCAGCGCCTTGTCCAGGCCGGCACTTTCGAGCAGGCTGAAATGATGCGGTACGCCGGCAAGGTTAGTGGCGCCGCTGGCCGCGAGGGCGGTGCCGAAACCGGCTGTCAGCACTGAATCCGGATGCAGCCAGAGACTGGCCCCGCGCAGCAGGTGGGAATGCAGTACCGAGATACCGTAGGAGTAATGCAGCGGCAGGATCAGTGCGGCGCGATCAGCCGCGTTGAGCTCGAGATAGTCAGCGATGGATTCGGCATTGGCCTGCAGCGCCTGGGCGGAGAGCCGCACGCCGCGTCCCTGGCCTGTGCTGCCGGAGGTTTGCAGCAGCAGCGCCAGATCCGAATGCAACGGCGTCGCCGGCCCCGGGTGTGTCAGCAGTTGCCAACGGCCATCGATGTGGCGAAAGCTGGCTGCCGGGCGAAAGCGCTGTTCGAGCGCCAGCGCTGTGTCAAGATCGCCTGCGGGTATCGGCATCACCGCATGGTCTGCGGCCAGGGCGCCGATATAGGCGATGATCGCTGTGGGGTCAGAGGCCGCCTCTATGGCGATCAGCCTGCGGCCGCCATCCTGATCCTGCTTTTGAACAAGGCTCTCACCAAGGGCCTGACCGAAGGCTGCGACCTGTTCGGCGAACTCTGCATAGCTCAGTGTCGCGCCATGCTTGTCCAGCAGGCAGGGGCGGGCGCCGTAGGCCCGGAGGCGATCGAGATCGAAAAACATTACCGTAACTACTCGTGTCGTACGCGTGCAATAGGGTCTGGGGACTCAGCCGGCTATTGTAACGACAGATGAGAGTAGTTCCTATTCCCTTTTGTAAATACGAGTAAGTCGTATTAGTAGTTCGCTAGCGAAGGGCGCCTCATCTTGTGACCTTGCCGCCAGCTGCTGCGCGCTCGGGGTTGAAGCCAAGAATCGCCAGTAGGGCAAACATCAAAGTGGTGCCTGCGGTGATGGTCAGGGCGGCCAGGTTGAGTTGGCCGTAGAGCGAGTGACGCACCAGTTCCACGGCGTGGGTAAAGGGGTTGGCCAGGCACAGCCAGTAAAGCCACTCGCTGGCTTCACGCATCTTCCACAGGGGGTAGAGGGCGGAGGAGATAAAAAACATCGGGAATATGACGAAGTTCATTACGCCGGCAAAATTTTCCAGCTGGCGTATATGGGTCGACAGAAACAGGCCGATGGCTCCCAGCAGCAGGGCGGTGAGGAAGAGCGCTGGCAATGCGGTTATATAGCCCATCAATGGCGGATCGAAATCAACCACCAGCCAGGCGAGGGCGAGAAACGCATAGACCTGGGTCAGTGAGATAAGCCCAATGGCCATCAGCTTGCACAGCAGCAGCCAGCTGCGGGGCAGCGGGCTCATCAGCAGCACCCGCATGCTGCCCATTTCGCGGTCGTATACCATCGAGAGCGAACTCTGCATGCCATTGAACAGCAGGATCATGCAGCAGAGCCCAGGCGCTATATAGGTCTCGTAGGTGATGTAGGTTTCATAGGGCGGAATTATGGCCACGCCAAGGGCGGCGCGAAAGCCTGAGGCAAACACCACCAGCCACAGTAGTGGACGCACCAGAGAGCTGAGAAAACGGCTGCGCTGCTGTACAAAGCGCAGATACTCCCGCATCAATATGCCGCCAAAGCAGTGCCCATAGGCGGACAATCCAGCGCAGAAACCAGCGGTGATTATCGTGCCGCTGTCGGTGTGGATCAGGCTGCTGTCATTGGGCTTATCTTGGCTGGAATCTGTGGCTGAGTGAGGGCGGGCGGATCCGGAAACCGGGACAGTACCAGGTGTCGTGCCTATGGTGCTGTTCATGGCTGCATCTCCTGCTGTGGACCGGTCAGCTTGGCGAAGGCCTGCGTCAGGTTTATCGTACGGGTGCTGCGGCAGAGGCCGGCGGCGCTGTTGTCGGCGCGCAGTTTCCCCTGGTGCAGCAGCAACACCCTGTCATCGGCGTCGATTTCCTCGATCAGATGGGTGGCCCAGAGTACGGTGAGGCCGTCTTCCTGGCACAGACGACGCACATAGTCATTGAGTGCAGCGCGGGTCTGGGTATCCAGACCAACGGTGGCTTCGTCCAGCAGCAACACTGAGGGGCGGTGCAGCAGTGCGCGGGCGATTTCAACGCGGCGACGATGACCGCCATTGAGATTGCGTACCCGTTCATGCAGCCGATCGCCCAGTTCCAGCCGATCGAGTTCTGCGCGCATGCGTGTCTGCACATGCTGTCGGGGCAGCCCCTGCAGCGCACCGTGATAGGCGAGGTTTTGTGCCACGCTCAGATCCAGATCCAGAGTGCCTTGCTGAAACACTACCCCCAGGCGGCGCATCACGGCGCCGGCATGCTGGCGAATCGGCAGGCCGAACAGACGTATATCACCTTGCTGCGGCGCCAGTAGCCGGGTGAGCAAACCGAACAGAGTGCTCTTGCCGGCGCCATTGGGCCCCAGCAATGCATTGAAACTGCCGGGCTGCAGTTCAAAACTGAGGTCGCTCAAGGCGGCGCGCGCACCGTAGTTGAAACCCAGATTTTCGACGACGATGGCCATCAGGGTTTAACCGCCAGGCCCCAGGGGTAGCGGCCTACCTTGATCGATTTGATCACCTTCAGCTTGTCGACATCAATCACCGAAACGTCACCGCTGACGCCATTGGCGCTCAGCAGGCGCGATTCATCACCGTTGAATTCCAGGTGCCAGACGCGACGGCCCACCAGCAGGTAATCCAGCACTTCATAGGTTTTGGCATCCACTACGGCTATATGATTGGCAGGGCCGAGCGCCACGAAACCATAGCGGCCATCCTTGCTGAGCTTGATGCCCACCGGCTGAATCTTGTCGCGGTGCACGCCGCGGATTTCGAAATTCAGTTTGCGAATGATCTGGCGCGTGCTCACATCGACCACTGATACTGTGCCGCCGATCTCAGAGCTGGCCCAGAGCAGGGAGCCATCCCGGTTGAATTCCACGTGGCGCGGGCGCTGATCCACCAGGGTATTGTCAATCAGCTGGTTGGTGGCGGTATCGATCCAGTGCAGCATGTTGGTGGTTTCACTGGTATTGATTACCCACTTGCCATCGGGGCTCACCGCCATGCCCTCGGGCTCCACGCCGACATCTATCTGCGCCACCACCTGGTGGCTGTTCACATCCACGACCGTCACCAGGGCGTCATCCTCGTTGGCGACATAGAGCAATTGGTCATTGGGGTGCAGCACGAACTGTTCCGGGTCTTCCCCAGAGGGCAGACTGGCGATGATCTTGTGTGTCGCAAGATCCATTACCTGCACTGTGTCTGAGTCGCTGGCGCAAATGTAAAGCTTGCTGCCATCACCGGAGAGGGTAATGCCCCGGGGCCGCTGGCCGACAGCAAAAGTATCTATGACCTCAAGGCTGTCCAGGTCGATCAGTGACAGGGTGTCATCCTTCTCGTTGGAGACATAAACGACTTCCGCCTGGGCGCTGCACTGATATCCCAGGGCTAGGAGGCCCAGGGTCAGGCAGGAGGCAAGGCGATGCCGGGCGGCGTGTTTGAGGCTCATTGGTCGGCTCCATCTGTGGTGTAGGCCCAGGCGCAGCGACTTTCGGGCGCATCGTAGCCAAGGCTGTCGAGGTCTGTGACGGGGTGCAAAATGCCTTCCTGCGGCGACTGGGATACCAGTGCCCTTGGGTGTACCAGGGCAATGGGCTGGCGCAATTGGCCGCTCCAGGGGCGGTAGCTCAGTTTGCGGCCCTTGAAGGCGGCCAGGGAGAATTCGTCGGAGAGCACGAAGTTGCGCAGCGCCGGCGCCTCAATCTGTTGCAGCCGAGTGACGCCCTCGGCGATAGAGCGCACCGCCGCCCAGGCAGCGTAATCGCGGCTTTGCATCCAGCGTGCGCTCTGGTCTTCGAAACGGCTTTGCAGCTGGGCGGCGCCCCATTGCTCAATCACCCGATGCCAGGCGACGGGCGTCAGCCCCTGGGTGCCGGCCACCGGGCGGGGCAGCCAGCTGTTGTAGAGCACGTATTCGCCAAAGTCGCCGCGCTCATCCGCCAGCACCACCACATCGTAATTGCCGCCCTGGGTGTACAGCGGCATTTCCTTCTGGGCCGTGCGGCGCAGATCGGTATCAAAGCTCCAGGCCTTTTCGTCGATGATCTTGCCGCCAAAGCGCTTGGCGGCACGGTGCAGCGCCCGGGCATAGGCCTGATCTTCGGGCTCGCTGCCGCTGATCAGCAGCCAGTTGCGCCACTGGCGTGATGCCAGCCACTGGGCCAGGGCGTCGGTAAGCATGGCGCGGCTCGGCAGGGTATGCAGCACATTGCCAAGGCACTGGTCGGTACGCAGTTCGTCATCACTGCTGCCGGCGTTGAAGATAAGCGCGCGGCTGCCCAGGGTCTGGCTAAGGCGGGTAAGTTCCGCGGCGGGCAAATCCGCCACGATCAGATTGATACCGCTGGATTGCCAGGCGAGGGCCTGGCGCAGCAGTGTATCGGGGTCGTCACTGCTTAGCTGATCCAGCTGGTAATGATGCTTGAGGAAACGCCCGCTGCTATTGCTGTCAGCAATACCAAGCTCGGCACCGCGCAGGCCGGAGTCTCTGGGTTCTGGGAGTACGTTGGACAGTGCCGGTGGCGTTGCGGGCCTGTAGCTCAGGTAGCCGACGCGCACTTCAAGCCCGGTCGCTGGGGCTTTATCAGCGGCTCGCGCAGGAGCCTGCAATGAGCAAAGCAGCAGGCTCGCGCTCATAAACAGGCTCAGGCGCTGATGAAAATGAAGGCAAGGCATGATGAAACCGTCTTTCCCGTGATTATTGTTGTGGCGATGAAAACCCAGCATAGGGTGCAGGCAAAGGGCGCGAAATATGCAGAAAGTACCGATCGACTGGTACTGAAGTAGCATTTTTGAGGCTGTGGTAGAGGGGGACCAGGATCGCTGGTGCACGCTGGCAGCCTCTGTGCGGCCAGACAGTCTTGTATTGGTCGAGCTTTGCGAGCAGGCGCTTTGCTTGGCGTGTCAGATGGGCGATAATCCGCGGCGTTTCCCGCGTGCCGCCCCTGCGGATCACGCCTTCTGTTTGCGGACGAGTTGCCCATGAGTGAAGCCATTCCCAACCTGCAGGCGCGCTTTGAGCGCCTGCGTGCCAACAAGCTGTTTGAAGCCCTGGTCATCGGCATCATCATTGTGTCGGCCTTGCTGGTCGGCGCCAAAACCTATTCGGAGACCAGCCGCTTCGAGCAGGCACTGCGTGTGCTGGATCTGGGTGTGACCGCCTTCTTTCTGCTGGAGTTAACGATTCGCATGGCGGGCGAACGCCGCTTGCGAGACTTCTTCACAAAAGGCTGGAATGTATTTGATTTTATAATAGTTGTGGCCAGCCTTGTGCCCTTGGATGACTCGGAGCTTGTGTTGCTGGCGCGGCTGCTGCGCATCTTCCGGGTGCTGCGGCTGGTGTCGATGATTCCCGAACTGCGCATGCTGGTGACGGCGCTGTTCAAGTCCATTCCGCGTATGGGTTACGTGGCACTTTTGATGTTCATCATTTTCTATATCTACGGCGCCATCGGCAGCTTCCTGTTCCACGAAGTGAACGAGAAGCTGTGGGGCAATATTGCTCTGGCCATGTTGACGCTGTTCCAGGTGGCCACCTTCGAGAGCTGGGCCACGGCGGTGCTCTATCCCACCATGGAGCATTTCCCCTACAGCTGGATCTACTTCATCACCTTTATATTCCTCAACTCCTTCGTGTTCCTGAACATGATGATCGGCATAGTGCTGGACGTGATGCAAAAGGAAAGCGTGCAGATGGAGCTCGAAAGCGGTGAGGGCGAGGCGGCTGAGTTGCATGGCCTGCGTAGCGATGTACAGGCCATGCGCGAACAGCTGTCACGCATGGAAGCGCTGCTGCAAAAACGCGACTGACGGCCGCATCCTGAGTCTCATCTGATATAGACAAAGCCATTGGCCTGGCAGGGATTTGGCATGGCATCAGAATACGGCGGAGTGTCGGTGGAGCCTGGGGAGGCGGGATGAGCCTGCTGGCGCTGCATCAGGGCCGCTGATTCCTAGCCGTTGAAGTGCGGTGTCGCCGCCGCAGTGCGGGTGTGCGCTCTGGCGGCGACTGTCTATCGACTCAGGGTAAACGTCTGGGCCCACGGGGGGCCCAGACCGGGGTGTTTTCAGTCAATCGCGGCTATCACCGAGATTTCCACCAGCAATTCGGGGCTTGCCATGCGGGCTTCGACACAGGCGCGGGCCGGCGCATGACCCGCGGGTACCCAGGCATCCCAGACGGCATTCATGCCGGCAAAGTCCTTAATATCGCGGATATAGACTGTGGCCGACAGTATCCCCTCGCGCTGGCTGCCCACCGACTCGAGCAGTGCATCGACCTTGGCCAGCATGGTTTCGGTCTGGCCGGTGATATCGGCGCTGCGGTCTGCCGCGACCTGGCCGCAGAGGTAGGCGACGCCATTGTGCACCACGGCACGGCTCATGCGGCTGGCGGTTTCATAACGGTCAATGCTCATCTGTATCTCCTGATTGTTCGAAGGAATTCAATTAATTGGCACTGTCGGCCAGCTCGCCCAGGCTCAGCGGCTTGATGGGCGAGCGGATCTGGTAATAGCCTACCTCGCTGTTGGGCACCTGGCGCTCATCGGCCATAAGCTGCGACACCGTCAGTCCGCACATGCGTCCCTGGCAGGGCCCCATGCCGGCGCGGCAGAAGGCCTTGGCCTGGTTGGGACCGGGGCAGCCGTCCCGGGCGAGACGGCGCAGTTCCCCTGCGGTCACTTCTTCACAGCGACACACCAGGGTGTCATCTACGGGCAGCAGGAACTCCCTCGCGGGGCTATAGAGTGCGTCCAGAAAGGGACGAATGGCCCGTTGCCGGTCGAGCGTGCGACGTGGAACCTGTGATTGTCGGTCGCGCTGCTGCTCACTGATCACATTAAGTTGTTGCGCGATCTGCAGGGCGGCCAGTTTACCGAAGGCCTCGGCGGCCAGGGCACCCGCGATACCGGCGCCATCGCCTGCGACAAAGAGGCCTGGCAGGCTGGATTCGCCCCAGGAATCGATATGGGGGCGCCAGCACTGCTGCAGCTTGTCCCAATCGTGCGTCAGGTTGAGTGACCGGCTGAGCTGTACATTGGGCACAACCCCCTGATGTACCAGCAGGGTGGCGGCGCTGATGGTCTGTTCCTTTTTGCCCTGGCGAAAGCACACTTGGCCCAGTGTCCCGTCGGGGCTGGCCAGTGCCCGCAGTTCACTGACGCCGGTGATACGGCGAATGCCGGCACGGCGCAGCTCTGTAAGCAGACCGGCGCCCTTGGCGAGCAGCGGCAGATTACGCAGGGCTCCCGGCAGGTATTTGAGCGCCGTAAGGTAGTGCTTGCGCGGGGTTGTATCCAGGATGGCCTCAATGGCCACACCGGCGCGGTGTAGCTGGGCGGCGATCAGCAACAGCAAAGGGCCGCTGCCAGCCAGTATCAGCGGCTGGGCCGGCACCAGGGCGCTGCTTTTAAGCAGGATCTGGGCGGCGCCGCAGGTCATGACGCCGGGCAGTGTCCAGCCAGGAAAGGGAACCGGCCTTTCCTGGGCACCGGTGGCGATCAGCAAACGACGCGGATGAATACGCTGGCTCTGGCCGTTGCCGGACAGACTGAGGCTCAGGTCTTGATCCAGGGCCCAGACGCTGGTGCCTGGGCGGTAATCCAGCGATGAATTTTTAAGCGCCAGGGCCAGGCTGCGGCCATGGTAGTAATCCTTGCCGAGGATCTTTTCATCGGCGGGTGCCGGCTGGATGATGGAGCGGTAAATCTGCCCGCCAGGACCCTTTTGCTCATCCAGTAGAACGGTTTTCAGTCCCAGTTGTGCGGCGGTTGCGGCCGCCGCCATGCCGGCGGGGCCTGCACCTATTATCGCCAGATCAACATCATGGTTGCTCATGCCGGAACTCCTTCTGCGAGGCTGTCATTCAGCACAGGTGCACCCTGCTGGCGGCGGATGTTCATTCCGTCTGCCACCTGCACCATGCAGCCCTGTACATTAGGCACGCCATCAATCTCCAGCAGGCATTCGAAACAGATGCCCATCAGGCAGTAGGGTGCACGCGGGTCGCCGCTGACCGCACTGGTGCGTGCCGCTGGCTGGCCGGCGGCGAGTAGTGCAGCGGCGGCGCTGTCACCGGGGCGAACCTGTACAGGCTGGCCTTCGACCGTCACCTGTATCCAGTCGTTGCTGGCGTAGGCCAGCCGTTCAAATTTCGAAGCGCCGGGCATGGAAGGCCTCCAGTGGTAGTGTATTGGTGTCCGTGGCAATCCAGTTAGCCACGAAGCCTTCGTGCAGTGCGCCCAGGCGTAGGCGGCAAGGGGTAAGACCGCTGTGGCTGGTCAGCAGGTTACTGTCAGCAGTCCTGATGCATTCAGCTTTCAAAGCGCCGGGCATGGAAGGCCTCCAGTGGTAGTGTATTGGTGTCCGTGGCAATCCAGTTAGCAATGGGGCCTTCGTGCAGTGCACCCAGGGTTACACCGCTGTGACAGGTCACCAGGTAGGCGCCGGGATACTGGCTGGATGCCTGATAAATGGGGTAGCCATCGGGGGTCATGATGCGCAGTGCGCCCCAGGCGCGAACCATGCGCAGATCACGCAGTAGCGGGAACATGCGGGTGGCACGGGCGGCGATTTGGGCCATCACCTCGGTGGTCGTCCCGCTGTCAAAGCCCACATCTTCCTTGGAGTCGCCGATCTGCACCGTGCTTTCGCCTGTCTGGCGAACATGGCCAGTGGGGTAGTGCAGGAAGGGCTGCACGCGCTCGGTGATCAGAACCTGGCCGCGATTGGGCACCAGCGGGGCGGACAGGCCAACCTGGGGGGCAAGGTCCCGATTGCCAAGGCCGGCACTGAGCACCACCTTGTCGCAGTGCCAGTCGCCTTCGGGTGTGGCCAGGCGAAAGCCGGTGGTCAGCGGCGTAATCCGGCTCACCCGGCCGCTGTTGCGGATCTGCCCGCCCTGGCGCAGAAACAGTTCGGTCAGCGCACGCAACAACCGCAACGGGTTCAGATGGCCGTCTTCGGGACACCAGGTGGCGCCTGTGACCTCGGGTCCTGCCTGGGGGATAAATTCGCGCACTTGTTTAAGGTCCAGGCGCTGAAACGGATACTCGCCGCCGGCCTGGTGCTGCATCTTCAAGAGCATGGCTTCGCGCGCGCTAAGTTCCTGTTCGCTCAACGACAGGTAAAGCCCACCGCGCTGCTGCAGTTCGATATCAATGCCGGTACCGTCCTGCAGGCGCTGGGCCAACTGGGGCCATAGACGGGCCGAAAGACGGGTGACAGTGGCATAGTCGGGCAGGGTGTCACCCTTGCCCTGAACCCAGACGAGTCCGAAGTTGCCACGCGATGCGCGCAGTGCAATATCGCCTTCATCCAGAATGGTGACTTTGAGTCCGTTGCGCTGCAGGCCCAGGCCAACGGCGAGGCCAACGAGGCCGCCGCCGACAAGGCACAGGTCCGCCGTACGGGCCGCGTGTGAGGTTGCCTGCATAGGGGTTACCTTTTTGCAAAGTGTGGATACTGTGTACAGAGCCCGATGCCGCTTGGGCACCGGGCTTTCAGGGTTACTGCAGTGCTTTGGTCAGCACGCCGTTCGCCCAGTCGGCACCGATATCGTCGAGGATTTCCGGCCAGACAGTGGCGCGGATAATGGCGGCGGTGGCGTCTAGCTGGGCATCGCTTACCGGCACCAGGGTCGCGCCAGCTTCAGCCAGCAGGTTCTCGTTGCGGGCCTGATCCTTGCGGGCGTTTTTCCAACGTGCGGTTTCAAAACGCTCGGCGGCGGCGTTCAGCGCGTCTTGCTCTGTGTCTTCGAGTTCGCCGTAGATGTCGTCATTGATCAGCAAATACCACATTTCGAAATGGGTATTGATGGGCAAATAGAACTTGGTGACATCGCGAAACGAGGCGTAGTAACCCTCGGCGCCTGAGCCCATAACGCCATCCACCACGCCGGTCTGAACGGCGGTGAAGGCTTCGGAGAAGGGCAGCGGCGAGCCAATAAAGCCGATGTTGTCAGCCGTCATCTGAAAGCTCTTGATGGGTGGCACACGCAGCTTGGCACCCTTGGCAATCTCGGGGTTGGCGACGTCGGCGATGTCCCGGTTCAGGGCCACACCACCGAAGTACACCGGCCAGGCGCCCAGTACGCGGATGCCCTGCTCGGCGTAGAGTTCGGCTGCGGTCTGGCGTATGGGAGAACCCTTGGCGAACACCCGTTCAGCGTCGTCCCAGTTCTTTACCATATAGGGCATGTAGATCACCTGGAAACGCTTGTCGGCGCTGGAGGCCGGCGGCTGTACCGCCATATCGATGGCGCCCAGGCCCACGCGCTCCTGTACCAGGGTGTAGTCGCCCAATGCACTGGACGGATAGATGCGTACTTTCAGGGCACCCTCGGTGGCCTTCTGGACATCGGCGGCGAAGGCGTTGGCGTCCACATCGATGGCCGTGTCCTGCGGGCGTACATGGGACAGTTTCAGCGTGGCCGCTTCAAGGCTGGTGCCAAGGGAGGCCGTGAGTGTGATGGCGAGTGCCAGCGGCTTGAGCAGGGATGTTTTCATTTTTCTCTCCTGGGTTTGTGGGTCTTGCTGCAAAGGGTTTGCTTTAGTAACCGAACAATCGCGGCAGGTATTCCGACAGGTCGGGCCAGACGGACACGAGTATGACCACCGGGATATAGCCGAACAGAATCAGCATCATTGCGGGCTTCACCACCTCGGTGAATTTGACGTTGCCAATACGTGCTCCCAGGTACAGGATGCTGGCGTAGGGTGGCGTCACGCCGCCCATGGCGGTGTTCACGCCCATGATGGCGGCGAACTGTATTGGGGTGACGCCCAGTGCCGTCATCAGGGGCAGCAGCAGCGGGGCGGTCAGAATGATGGCGGTAATGTCGTTCACTACCATGCCTATACAAAACAGGAACAGGTTGACCAGGATCAGCAGCAGGATCTTGTTGTCGGTGATCTGGAAAATGGCATCGACCAGGGACTGGGGAATATTTTCCATCACGTAGAGCTGACTCAGCATAAGGCTGAACAGGATCATGATCAGGATGGCGCCCACCGCCGTGGCGGATTCCTTGCCGGATTCCAGCAGCGTCTTGAAGGTCAGGCCGCGGTAGATCATAAAGCCCACGGGCAGGGCATAGATGACAGAGACGGCCGCCGCTTCGGTGGGCGTCATGATGCCGCCGTAGATTCCGCCGAGGATAATCACTGGCATCAGCAGCGCCGGGATGGCGTTAACGGTCTTCTTGCCGGCTTCGCGTATCATCCGGTCTATCGGCAGGGGCTCATCCAGTATCAGCGGGAACTTGCGCGATACCACCATGTTGACCGCTGAAAAGTTGAACATGATGAGCAGGCCGGGGCCCAGTGTCGCCAGAAAGCAGGCGAGGATCGACGTCTCGGTAACCCAGCCATAGACAATCATGGTCACGCTGGGCGGAATCAGCAGCCCAAGAATGGACGAGTTGGCGATCAGGGCGGTGGCATAGGCGCGCGGATACCCCTTGCGCTCCATTTCCGGGATCAGCAGCGGGCCTATGGCGGCAATACCGGTAAGGCCGCTGCCTGAGATCGCACCGATAATGGCGCAGCTGACGGCGGCGACAACACCCAGACCGCCGCGCACTCGGCCGATAAAGACGTTGACGAACTGCAACAGACTGGCGGCGATACCGCTCACGCTCATGATGGTACCGGCGAATACAAACAGCGGAATGGCCAGCAGAATCGGGTTGGTCAGCTGGCTGAAGCCCCAGAGCATCATGCCGCGCATAGTGGCTTCACCAACCAGCGTCATGACCATTAGGCCGGCGCCAAAGCAATAGGGTAGTGGCACACCGATGGTCAGCAGAATGACCAGCACGGCAAAGGCCAGCAAGGCTATTTCAACCATTGTTATTGTCCTTTCTGAGGTCGGTAAGAACGTCGAATTCACGTACTTCATCTGTTTGCGGGAAGTCTGGATCCAGGCTGTGATCCGGCGTTGCACGCATGCCCAGCAGGAAACCCAGGTTTCGCAGCAGGTGCCAGCTGGTGAACAGCGTCATCATCACCAGGCCAAGAAAGAGCGCCGATTCATAGATAATGGTGGGGATATACAGGGTCGGGGACTCTTTCATCACGCGCAGCGCATAGCTGAAATATTTCCAGGCCCACCAGGTCATCCAGAGCGAAATCACGATGCTGATCAGATCGGAAAAAGCTTGCAGCAGGGCTCGGCTGCGATCCGTTTTAAGGAAGATCTCCAGTACGTTGGCACGAATCTGGGTGTCTTCCCGCGAGGCGTTAACGCTGCCCAGGATGTAGAGCCAGATGGTGGGGATCAGCGCTATTTCCTCCAGCCCCATAAGGGGCATTTCGAAAACATAGCGGGTGATGACCTGCACAAACTGGAACAGCGCGACCAGGCTGATCAGTGCTGTCAGTGTGTAGCGAAAAAAGCGTTCCATAGGCGTTCTCTAGTTGTGATTGTGGCCAAGGTTCGGGTGAATTCTGGGGATTTGGGTAAATAACATCAAATCGTTTGTTTATATGATTTAATAACATCATGTTATTTACTTCTACAGAGAGGCCCAGCCTGTGGCACGCTTAACCTACCGCCAGATCGAAGCCTTCAGGGCCGTTATGATTAGTGGCACCACCAGTGGTGCGGCCAATATCCTGTGTGTTTCCCAGCCCGCGGTGAGTCGCCTGTTAAGTGATTTCGAAGCCACGGTGGGGGTGGAGATGTTCGAGCGCCACAAGAAGCGGCTGATCGCCACGCCTGAGGCGAAATTCTTCTATGCCGAAGTGGAGCGGGCTTTTGTGTCCCTTGAACACCTCTCCCGTGCGGCCGAGGAGTTGCGCGGCTTCAGTATGGGCTCGCTGCGGGTCGCCTCCATGCCGGCCATGTCGGTGGAGTTCCTGCCGACCCTGCTGCGCCGCTTTAATGACCTGCACCCGGGGGTGTCGCTGTCGTTGCAGGTGCGCAGCACTCAGCAGGTGGCCGATCTGGTGGCCAGTCAGCAGTTTGATGTCGGGGTTATTTCAGGCATTCATCTGAGTGATCCGGGCATCGACATGACAACCCTGGCCGACAGCCGGCTGGTATGTGTGCTGCCGCCGGGACATCGGCTGGCACAGCATGAGCTGATCAAACCTGGGGATCTGGAAGGTGAAGTCTTTGTGTCCCTGGGGACCGAGCAGGACCTGAGGTACAAGATTGATAACGTCTTCGAACAGGCGGGCGTGAGTCGCCAGCTGCTGATAGACACCCAGCTGCACTATGCGGCCTGCGGTTTCGTACTGGCGGGCAATGGCGTATCCGTTGTCGACCCCGTCACAGCGCAGCACTATGCCAAGCTTGGGCTTGTGGTAAAGCGCTTTGAGCCCCGTATTGGCTATCGTTATTCGCTGATTTTCCCCCGTAACCGGGCACAATCGGCCCTGACCCGCGGTTTTGTGCGCTTGTTGCAGGATGCATTGAACGCCCTGCAGCACAGCTCGAACGGTCTTTTCGAAGTGCTCTGACGGGCAGGTTCTCTTCCCCGGCCAGCAAGCGCTAACCTTGCTGGCTTTTCGAACGTCTAGCTTCTAGCTTCTAGCTTCTAGCCCCTCGCCCCGTGAGGCATCACCCCCTAAAAACCTACTACCAACGAACTAAGTCTTGGCGGCCAAAGTAGAATTCTGGCGCGCTATGGACGGGTTCTATCATGACTACAAGAATGCGCACCGGGTCTTGTTTTGGGTGATCGCTATTCAAAAGTTCATTGGTAAACAGTTCAGTCATAAAAATCAGAAGGGTAGTAGCCATGATAATTAACAAGAAACTGCTCGGCGTCGCCGGTACCGGAATGCTCACGCTGATGCTCTCCAGCACGTTGCTGGCCCACGGGGATGTCACCCCCCAGTCGGTAGATACCGCAGGCCTTGCGCCCCTGGGAGAGGAATGGCTGGATGCCAACCCCTATGGAAACGACCATGCCGACCACGAAAAAGCGGTCGAGATTGGTGCCTCCGCCTATAACCAGAACTGTGCCCGCTGCCACGGCCTGGAAGGCATTTCAGGTGGCATAGCGCCGGATCTGCGCATGCTGGAGCCTGGTATCGACGGCGATGAGTGGTATCAGTACCGTGTCGTCAATGGTGCGGTACGTGACGGCCGGGTCTACATGCCCAAGATGGCGGATTACTTGAGCCAGGAAGCGCTCTGGGCGATTCGTGCCTGGTTGGAGACCAAGTATGTTGCGGAATAGGCTCAGCGCCTTTCTGCTCGGCTGCGTCTGTCTGCTGGCGCTGCCGGCGCAGGCGCGCGAATACGATGACGTTATCGCCAGCGGCTATATACGAATCGGTTTGTACCAGAACTTTCCACCCTATTCGTATCTCGACAAGGGTACCCCGGCGGGGGTCGATGTTGAGATTGGCAAGCGTATTGCCCAGCGGCTGGGGGTGCGTTTTGAGCCCCACTGGATAGTCCCGGACGAAAACCTTGAAGACGATCTGCGCAATAATGTCTGGAAAGGGCACTATTTGGACAAGAATGACGATCAGCCACTGGCCCTCAAACGCCTGGCCGATGTGATGATGCGTGTGCCCTATGATCGTGAATATTCCTATATGCGTGACTCTACCGGCGTCGTCGTCAATGAGCAGGTGGTGATGTTCGGCCCCTATCAGAGCGAGCGCTGGCAGCTGGCCTACGACAGCGAAAAGATCGCGCGCGTCAGTACCATGGCGGTATTCCAGTACCACAGTATCGGGGTGGAGCTGGACAGCCTGCCGTCCTTCTATTTGACCTCAGGCTTTCAGGGTCGCATGCGTGAACATACACGCCACTTCGCGTCTTTGCCGCTGGCGTTTGCCGCCATGCAGCGCAGTGAGGTGGATGCCGTGATGGGCATGCGCGCCGAAATCGATCAGCAGCTGGGTCTTGCCGGTTCCGAGCGCTATCGCCTGGGGGAAAACGGCTTTCCGGGCATGGGCAAGCAGAGCTGGGATCTGGGTATGGCGATCAAGCACAGTAACCGTCAGCTCGGCTACGCGGTGGAAGAGGTCGTGGATGGCCTGATCCGCAGCGATGAAATGGCCGGGATCTACTCCGCTTTCGGTTTGCAGTACGAGTTGCCGGCCTTCTACCGGGATACCGCGAACTGACCGCTGGCGCTGCCCATACCGCAGCCTCCTAGTTAAGGCCCGCACAGGAGTAGAGCATGATATCAGCCGCGGCCCGGGTTTGGCGCGATGCCTGGCTTGGCATGCTGCTGGGGTTGCTGGTCACCCTGTCGGTGATGGCGCTGGCGGCAGAGCCCGAGGGCAAAAATCCTGCTATTCCAGCGTCGCGGCAGGACCCGCTCGACTCCCCAAAGGCAGACCATGACCCAGGTCAGGGCGCTGCCGATGGGCCCGTGATTTGATGCCATCCGCCTGACCCGCTACCAATTTGGCCGCAGCCTGGCGTACCCGTGCTCGGTTACAAAAACGCGGCGTTCTTCTTCCCCTTGTGTCGCGTCACAACATCCTTCTTTGCAAGGGGGCACTGCCACGGAGGCGCCTATGTCAGCCAATCAGATCGTACCCGACAAGATGGCACAGGCTAGCGTCAGCAGCCCGCGCGCTGTGCCGAGCCTTGCCGCCGGCACGCGGCTCTATTTTGATAGCCAGCATCAGCGCTGGGTGATCAAGGCGCCGCATCAGGTGGTGTTTCTCGATCCAGTGTCGCTGGATGTGCTGCGTGCCTGTGAGGGTGAGCGCAACCTGGTGGCTATTGCTCTGAGCATGGATGCGCTCAATCACCGCCCGGGTCGTGCCTGGCTGGATGTGGTGACCGATATTGTGCGCCATTTCGAGGCCCGCGGTGTGCTGCGCTGCAGGCTGGAAGATAGCGCTCTGAGTCAGGTGCAGAGGCCGCTGCAAGGCCTGGCCGAACGCCTGCTTGAGCGCAGGAGTAGTACCAAGTGAGTAGAAATCCGCTACTGCGGTGCAATTGTCCGTTAGGGCCTCAAATTCAAGAATTCATGCCAGGTTCGGGAGTTTGTCCCGTAGCTCTAATAAGAACGAAATCCGTGAGGAGACTGTGATGAAGAGATTTAGCTGCATCCAAGGCTTTGCCGTTACCACTTTGGTCGCTGCAATGTCGATGACTGGAATGACCCATGCCGGGGTTACCGATCAGGATATTCTGAATGACCAGGCGACCACCGAAGATGTTGTGAGTTACGGGATGGGGCTGCGTGGTCAGCGTTACAGTCCCCTCACCAAGGTTAACGCCGATACCATCAAGGAACTGCGTCCGGTTTGGGCATTCTCCTTTGGTGGCGAAAAACAGCGTGGGCAGGAATCCCAGCCCATGGTGAAAGATGGCGTTATGTACGTGACGGCGTCCTACTCCCGTGTTTTTGCGATCGATGTGGCTACGGGTGACGAGCTCTGGCAGTACGATGCGCGCCTGCCGGACGGCATCATGCCGTGCTGCGATGTGATCAACCGTGGTGTCGCCCTCTACGGCGACCTGGTGATCTTCGGTACCCTCGATGCCAAGCTGGTTGCCCTGGACAAGGACAGCGGCAAGGTTGTGTGGAAGAAAACCGTGGAAGACTACAAGGCCGGTTACTCCCTGACTGCCGCGCCCATGATTGTTAATGGCAAGGTTATTACCGGTGTGTCCGGTGGCGAGTTCGGTGTGGTGGGCAAGGTTGAAGCCTATGACGCCATAACCGGCGACCTCGTCTGGACACGTCCGACGGTCGAAGGCCACATGGGTTATGTGTGGGAGAACGGCAAGAAAGTTGAAGCCGGTATTTCCGGTGGCGAAGCCGGAAGGACCTGGCCTGGCGACATGTGGAAAAACGGCGGCGCGGCTACCTGGCTCGGCGGCACCTATGATGCTGATACCAACCTGATGTTCTTCGGCACCGGTAACCCGGCACCCTGGAATTCCCACATGCGTCCCGGCGACAACCTCTTCTCCTCGTCCCGTCTGGCGATTAACCCGGAAAACGGCAAAATCGTCTGGCATTTCCAGACCACTCCCCATGACGGTTGGGATTTCGACGGCGTTAACGAGCTGATCGCGTTTGACTATCAGGACGGCGGCAAGACCGTGAAAGCAGCAGCGACTGCCGACCGTAACGGTTTCTTCTACGTGCTGAACCGTGAAAATGGCGATTTTATCCGCGGCTTTCCGTTCGTCGACAAGATGACCTGGGCGACGGGTCTGGATGAGAAGGGTCGTCCGATCCTGAATCCTGCAGGTCGCCCGGGTAACCCGAGCGAAACTGAAGGCGAGAAGGGCGAGGCGGTCGTTTCTGTTCCGGCGTTCCTGGGCGGCAAGAACTGGATGCCCATGGCCTATAGCCAGGATACCGAGCTCTTCTATGTGCCTTCCAACGAGTGGGGCATGGATATCTGGAACGAAACGACCGCCTACAAGAAGGGCGCGGCCTATCTGGGTGCCGGCTTTACCATCAATGCGCTGAACGACGACTACATAGGCGTGCTGCGGGCGATGGATCCGAAAACCGGCAAGGAAGTGTGGCGTTACAAGAACTACGCACCGCTGTGGGGCGGCGTTCTGACCACCAAGGGTGGGCTGGTGTTCATGGGTAATCCTGAAGGTTACCTGCTGGCATTCGATGCCAAGACCGGCGAAGAAAAATACAAGTTCAACACCGGTTCCGGCATCGTCGGTTCGCCGATCACCTGGGAACAGGATGGCGAGCAGTATGTTTCAGTCGTATCCGGCTGGGGCGGCGCCGTACCTCTGTGGGGCGGTGAAGTGGCCAAGCGTGTGAAGCATCTGAACCAGGGCGGCACGGTCTGGACCTTTAAGCTGCCGAAGTCTGCAGAAGTGGCGGCGCGTTAAGCGCTGCTATTAATCCGTCAGATTAGAAGCAGGGTCAATATGGCCCTGCAGCAAGATGATCAATCAAAAGGGGGCCGCATTTATTGCGGCCCCCTTTTTTGGTGATTTCGGTTTACGGGTAACGGGCGAAGTGGCAAGGCGAGCAGGTCAAAACAAAACGCGCAGTTTCAGGGCAGGCGGAAGGGTTCAATACGGGTTTTCGGGTTGCTACCGCTATCGCCGTTCGACGAAGTATCACTGCCGTTGCCGACGATAATGACCGGTTTTTGCAGCAGCAGGTTGTTGGGGTAGGCGATGGTTTCGCCGTTCTCACCCCGCAGCAGGACCTGGAAGAAGGTGATTTCAACGATCTCGCCGATGATGGTCTCCTCGTCATCCAGGATGCGGATGCGGTGGCCGATTCGGGCGGGAAAGGCGAAGAAGATAATGATGCTGGAGGTGACATTACTCAGGATGGACCACTGCGCAAACAGGGCCACGCCGACGATGGCAAAGATCGACGAGGCGAACAGCATCAGATTGCTGTAGTCGATACTCCAGATCAGCGAGATCATCACCAGGGCGGTAAAGATGCACAGGCCGTTGAAATACTTGTTGATATAAATCACGCGCTGGGCCGGAACCCTTTTGGCCTGGCCGAGTGAGCGGATGAGTTTGCGCACAAGCCCGAAGACGACAAAGTAACCTGTGATCACGCCCAGGGTGGCAAGTAGTTGTGTATACACGCGGTCCTCGCGATGCTGAATGTCGGCCTCTGTGGAGGTGCGACGGGATGAATATGACCCGCAGCCTCGGCGTTAATAGCTCCGGTGCAGTGCCGCCATTGAGTGGCGACAGTTGCGATGTCATGAATTTTTTAAGGGAGCCTTTGTAGCATTTACCGGCACTGAACACGAGGATCTCCCTGCGCTACGACCGATTTCACACAACCAGATATGAGCCCGAGTCCGCGCCTGGGCTATTGGGCAATCTCTGGGCTGGCGCTGTGCGGTAGCAGGCTCCTATAATCGCGCCATGACTTCAGCTCCCTTTATTCTTGATTTGCGCAGTTACGACCGTGAAACCCGGCGCCACCAGCACGACTATCATCAGCTGGTGCTGCCGCTGGCCGGCGAGCTGGAGATGCAGATCGGTGTGCGAGAGGGACGGGTGCACAGCCGCCAGGCCGCGATTATAGGTGCAGGGGAAGACCACGCCTTTGCCGGCGCAGCGGGTAATCGTTTTATTGTGGCCGACATTCCGGTGGCGCTGGCACCACTGCTGCAGCGCCTGCCGGCCTTCATCGATCTTGACGACTCTCTGGGGCGCTATATCGGTTTTCTGCAGACCGAGCTGGAGCAGGGCGGCAGTCTGGTAGTGCGCCGCCAGATGCTGTTGTTACTGCTGGAGTTGCTGAGCGCACGTCATGATGGCGCACCTGCGCTGGATCGGCGGGTGCGTGCGGCCCAGTCCTGGATCGATGCACACCTGGATATGCCCGTTACGCTGATAGAGCTCGCCGCCGTGGCCCATATCAGCCCGCGCCAGCTCACCGCATTGTTTCGTGAGAGTCTGGCCATGACACCGCAGCAGTATCTGCTGGAGCGGCGCATGCAGACCGCCTGGGCGTTGCTGGAGTCCGGCGAACTGAGCATTCAGCGCATTGCCGAGCGAGTGGGGTACAGCAGCCTGGCGGCTTTCAGTGACCGCTTCAGGCGTCACTTTGGCAAATCGCCGCGCTATTTTCGTAGCACCGCTCTTCAAGGTTAAGAACGCCGCGCCTTCTTCCGTCGGTGCATAGACAAGCTCGCGCCATCCAGGAGCCAAGGCCGCGTACCCATATCCAGTCTGCCGTTTCGGCAAACAGTTTCGCCGTTGTGGCAAAGTCGGGGTGGCGCAGACCGGCTATGCTGGCGGCTTATCATATTCAGCCGCAGGCCTGCTCCACTGCTTGCAAGGATTCAGCACAGACCATGACGCAGATGACAACAACACAGCGCCGGGCGACCTTCATCGGCGCCATTTCGGTATTTCTGTGGGGCCTGCTGGCACTCTTTACCCAGCTAAGCGGCAACCAGATACCGCCGTTTCAGATGCTGGCCATGACCTTTGGTATCGCCTGGCTGCTGATGATGCTCAAGGGCTCTGTGCTGGGACCATCGCCGCTGCGAGTGCTGCGCCAGCCCCTGGGTGCCTGGCTGCTGGGAGTAGGCGGTTTGTTCGGTTTTCATTTCTGTTACTTCCAGGCCATGGCGTTGGCGCCTGCGGTGGAGGTGGGGTTGCTGGCCTACCTGTGGCCGCTGCTGATTGTGCTTTTCTCTGCCTTGCTACCGGGCCAGAAACTGCATCCGCTGCATGTTGTCGGCGCTCTGGCGGCCTTGTTGGGGTGCTGGCTGTTGCTGGGCAAGAGCGATACTGGCTTTGAGGCGAAGTACTGGCAGGGCTATTTTCTGGCGCTGGCCTGTGCGCTTATCTGGTCGGGCTATTCGGTGGCCAGCCGGCTGGTGGCGCGGGTACCCACCGATGCAGTGGGCTGGTTCTGTGGCGCTACGGCACTGCTAGGTCTGATCTGTCATCTGTTGTGGGAGGCGCCGCTATGGCCGCAGAACCTCACCCAATGGAGTGCGGTGCTGGGGCTGGGGCTTGGCCCCGTGGGGATTGCTTTCTTTACCTGGGATTATGGTGTCAAGCATGGCGATCTGCGTCTATTGGGCGTGCTGGCCTATGGCGCGCCCCTGATTTCCACTCTGTTATTGGTACTTAGCGGTTTTGCCTCGGCGAGCCTGTCGCTGTTGCTGGCCAGCCTGCTGATCGTCGGTGGTGCGCTGGTGGCCGGGGTCATGCCGGGTTGGCTGCAGCCAAACAGGGGTAAGGGACAGGCGGAAATAGGGGGTCAAAAGTAGTAGGGAGCCCCGGTGTTTTCGATGCCAAGGGAGCATACCGGGGTTGCCGGCCTCATCGCTACTATGCAGTTGTAGTCGAACAGCATAAGGCGCCGGGATAAAACGGTCGTCGCAGCGATAACAACAAGAGGCATGACAAAATGATCTACGCACAGCCAGGAAGCGAAGGCTCCGTTGTTACATTCAAACCCCGTTACGGTAACTTTATCGGTGGCGAGTGGGTCGCGCCGGTCAAGGGTGAGTACTTTAATAATGTGTCGCCGGTTACCGGCAAGCCGTTCTGCGAGATCCCCCGTTCCACCGCCGAAGACGTTGAATTGGCGCTGGACGCCGCCCACGCCGCCAAGGATGCCTGGGGCAAAAAATCCGTTACTGAACGCTCCAACCTGCTGTTGAAAGTCGCAGACCGCCTGGAAGCGAACCTGGAAACGCTGGCCGTGGCCGAAACCTGGGACAATGGCAAGGCCGTACGTGAAACCCTCAACGCCGACGTGCCGCTGATGGTGGATCACTTCCGTTATTTCGCCGGTTGTATCCGCGCTCAGGAAGGTTCCATCGGCGAGATCGACGAAAAAACCGTGGCTTATCACTTCCATGAGCCGCTCGGTGTGGTCGGTCAGATTATCCCCTGGAACTTCCCGCTGCTGATGGCCGCCTGGAAACTGGCACCTGCACTGGCTGCAGGCAATTGCGTCATACTCAAACCTGCCGAGCAGACTCCGGTGTCCATCCTGGTGTTTGCCGAACTGATTTCCGACCTGCTGCCCCCAGGTGTGCTGAACATCGTCAACGGCTTTGGTGCCGAGGCCGGTCAGGCGCTGGCTACCAGCACCCGTATCGCCAAGATCGCCTTTACCGGTTCCACCCCGGTAGGCGCGCACATTCTCAAATGCGCCGCCGACAACATCATTCCGTCCACGGTTGAGCTGGGTGGCAAGTCGCCGAACATCTACTTCGAAGATGTGATGGCGCAGGAAGACAGCTTTATCAGCAAGGCTGTTGAAGGCACGGTACTTGCGTTCTTTAACCAGGGTGAAGTCTGCACCTGTCCGTCACGCCTGCTGGTACAGGAAAGCATCTACGACGACTTTATGGGTCTGGTAATCGAGCGTATCAAGCAGATCAAGCGCGGCAACCCGCTGGATACCGACACCATGGTCGGCGCCCAGGCCTCGCAGCAGCAGTACGACAAGATCATGAGCTACTTCGATATCGGCCGTGAAGAAGGTGCCGAAGTGCTGATCGGTGGCGGTGCAGAACAACTCGACGGCGAGTTCAACACCGGCTACTACATCCAGCCGACTATCCTCAAGGGCACCAATAACATGCGTGTGTTCCAGGAAGAAATCTTTGGTCCGGTGATCTCTGTGACCACCTTCAAGGATGAGGCTGAAGCCCTGGCCATTGCCAATGATACCGAGTTCGGTCTGGGTGCAGGTCTCTGGACCCGGGACATGAATCGCTCCTACCGCATGGGCCGTGGTATCCAGGCCGGTCGCGTCTGGACCAACTGCTACCACCAGTACCCGGCACATGCTGCCTTCGGTGGTTACAAAAAATCCGGTGTTGGCCGTGAAAACCACAAGATGATGCTGGATCACTACCAGCAGACCAAGAACATGCTGGTGAGCTACGACGTTAATCCACTGGGCTTCTTCTAAGCCGACAAGTACCGCATACCGCAGCACGCAAGGACCTCCTGCCACGCGTGCTGCATTGCAGATCGGCTGGTTCTTCCCATAGACCAGTCAGCCCCCTGAATGAGTGCTCTCACTCTCAGGTTTTCGCGCGGCTTGCCGCGCTTTTTTTCGTCTGCATTTCCTTTGGCGACCTCCGATGCAGCTGCTAGGCGTCAGTTACCGTTTTCGATAAGAAAAATTGTCATGCGAAGTGCCTGTTTGATTTATATCTGATCTATATTTGTATCTGTAGGGGGATACGTGGATGTACCCCCGTGCATGTACAGTAATTTTTGGGTTTGCTGCGCGGTGCTGTATACCTGTGCTGGACGCCCCGAAGTCTTAGGTTATTTAATACCGTATGGCAAGCGGCGGCGGTCAGGATATACGTCGACGTACGTGTCAGCGGCACTAATACAATCGTCAGCTGAGCAATGGAAGCCAGGCTGGGTGAATACTCTCCCCAATCTCGATTCTCCTCCCCAGGCTGTGCTTGTGCATATTCGCATGTGGCATTAGGTTGTCGGACGGGCGCAAAAATGCTTTTTAAGCTTTGTGTCCGGTCCAATTGTCAGGTGCCAGGCAATGGGTTTTTTTAAGGACGCAATCCTGGATGATAGATGGACCTTGACTAAAACGAGTTACTTTTTAAAGAGGTAGGAATTAGGCCCTCTGTGTACTTTGTCGGCAGCGGGCTATGAGCAAGAAACGCTGGAGCACTTTATGCCTATGGAGTTAGCTGAGCGTATCTCTGTGTTTTTTTGTTAACACTGGATACCGAACGGTCGTCTCGGATTTTCGGTTTATTACTCGCACGGCCAAATGACATATTAACGGAAATATGATGAAAAATATTGAGCACGTGGTTGTACTAATGCTGGAAAATCGATCATTCGACAGTATGTTGGGCTGGCTTTACGAAAAAGGAGAACCTGCCAGAAATGTTCCTGACCTGAAGCCGGGTGAGCGTGCCTATGAAGGCTTGCAGGGTCTTGACTTAAATAGCTATCAAAATGTTGATTCGACCGGAACTATCAAGGTTAGCCCCATACGGGGAGTGCAAGGACTTAATGTGCCGAATGTTTCACCAGGCGAAGACTTTTTCCAGGTTAATACTCAGCTTTTTGGAACAGAAAGCCCGGATGCAACAGCAATACCGTCCATGAACGGCTATGTTCGCGACTACGCTAACTTGTTAAGAAAACAAAAGTATCCGGAAGATAAGGTAAAGCTCTATGCTCAGCAAGTAATGCAAAGCCATACACCGGACCAATTACCTGTGCTCAATGGTCTCGCTGAACATTATGCTGTCTGTGATATGTGGTTTTCATCCGTTCCCTCCCAAACCAACCCTAATCGTGCTTTTGCATTTTGCGGAACCTCAATGGGATTGGCTGACAATGGTTTTTTGGAAGAAGACAAACGTGCTCCTCTCATAGAAAAAATAGTTGGTTATAAATTAGGTGATGATCGATTTAAAACTACTACTGTTTTTAATGCACTGGCAGATGATGGGAAGACAACCTGGAAAATTTTTCGTGAAAGCGGGATGTTGCAAAGTAATATTGATAAAATGTCGAAAATTCTTCTGCCGATTATCAATGTTTTCATGCAAACAAACCCGCTCCTTGTTCCTGCTGGAATAACTGCGGATATTCTACTGGGATATCTTATTGAATTAAGTTCATCAAAACTTGAATCTGATTACGTTCACCGCCTTTTTCCAGAAATCCTTAAGATAAAGGATGCGGATTCTAATTTTGGAAAACTGGATGATTTTCATATTGCAGCTCGTTCAGGCCAGTTGCCGAATTTTACCTTTATAGAGCCAGAATGGACCATCGGTGAAAAAGGTACAGGCGAAGGTGAATTAATGAAAAAAGCGCTGTTTCACCAGGGTGATGACTATCATCCACCCGGTAACGCAGATGCTGCCGAGAACCTGGTTAAACAAGTATATTTAAGTATTATCGCAAATAAGGCTGCTTGGGAAAAAACTCTGTTAATAATCACTTTTGACGAACCCGTTGGCTCTTATGATCATGTACCGCCACCTGCTGCCATACCCCCTTGGGGTGAGGGTAAAACCCCTGACTTTAAACGGCAGCACGATTTTAAATTTGATCGCTACGGAGGGCGAGTACCAGCAATACTAGTTTCACCTTGGGTGGAAAAAGGAACTGTGTTCCGGTCTTCGACCAATGTTCCTTTTGACCATACATCCCTTATAGCTACGATTCTAAAATGGAGGGGGCTGGGAAGTCGAATAGGTGACTTTGGGGAACGGACAAAGCAGGCTCCTACTTTTGATGATATCGTTTCCCTGGTTTCTCCTCGAACAGATAAAAAAGACGTACGCTTTTTAAAACTCGCCCACAAAATAGGTGATCCGGTTCGTTATTACGATCGATTCTATTTGAAAGCCTCGAATGGAAAATATATTTCAATATTCCAAGAGCATGAAGTGGCGCCGTTCTCTATTTTTAGTGAAGATTCCGCGATGAGTGAATATTTTCCAACTTTGGGGTATGAACCATTTCCTTCAAATGCCAACGTAACAGCTACACAGTTTTATTTACAGAACGCCAGTAATCGACCGGACTCTGGTGCGGTGGAGAATAAATCGAAAACAAGATTGAATGCTGGCGATAATGGCTTAGGCTCTTATAACGTTTTAGGTGCCTGGAAGGATTCTCATGATTGTTATTATTTCAATGACTACATGGAGGGCGACAACTGCCGAAAGCAGACCTGGATACTCCAGACAGTCAAGGGTGCTAGTGCTTTAAGTTTCGGAGATCAGGTCTGTATTATAAATGAATACTACAATCAAGGGCTGGCCCCGGACTCGAGGTATAATGGATATGTCACGACTAACAAGAATGAAAACTACTGGACAGTAGAACCTATTTTGGACGATCAGCCAGGATCTAATGTTTTCCGAAGAGGAGATGAATTTTACCTTAAAAACCTTAAGACGGGGAAATATGTCAAAAATAATTCAAAGTATAAAGGGGGGCAATGGTATCCAACCTTAGGTGATGCTTCGGCACGTATTAAGTTGAAAATACCTTCGAGTAAATACGGCCCAATGAATGAAAATGGTATGATGATGACTAATCAGCCAATCTTCGATGGCGCTATCACGGAAATTATTTCGACAGAGTCCGATTTAATTTATAAGGGAAAGCGTTGCGATGTTCTTTTAGCGTGGAACGACAAGAAAGATATATATTATTACTACGAAGGCTATTCGGCAGATTATCAAGCATGGATAATATCACTGGTAGGTAGTTCTGGCATGGTCAAGGACGGCGACCATGTGCGACTCATCAACAAGGGCTACGATAAACTGGGTAAAAAACAGGTTATAGTAGCAGATGGTTCTTTTTTGACGACAGCCACAGATGCATATAATCAGGATAGTATTTGGGTACTTGAAAAAGCTAACTAATCGTTTAAAAACATAATTGAACGCGTCAAAATTAACACTCAGCGGGCTGTGTATAAAAGCGCAGCCCGCTTAGCTTAATTTTCAATTCGATCCGTTCATGCTATTAACCTGGTGGACAAATAGGTTCCCTCCCTATTTGTCCGTCACGCCAGAACTCTTTAGCCTAAAAGAATGGGCGCAAGTGCATGGACTTGCTGGCCTTCTGGGGGCGAAGAGATGGCGTTCACATTGGCCTGCGGCCAATGATGAAGCATCCCTGCTTCATGTATTAACCCGCCGGTAATTTGGCAGCTTCTTTATCATTACCTGCTGGGCAATGTGAACCTTTATCAAGGAAGCTGCGCAAAGGAAATTCGTGTGCCTGAGACCGTTTTTTTAGGTTAAAGCGTATGTTGTTACCGAGAATCCGTGTCCATACGTATGCTGCATACTGTACTGCCTGATATAGAAAGTCGATCCGAGTGCTATTAACTCATTGGGCTCTTTGATCTATTGCTGTCATCATCTATCCCCGGTTACAGAAATTATTTCCTAACCGAGGTGTCCGGCACATTAGATCCCGATTAACGCTTACCGCCAGGCATTGACGTTGGCACGGCTACCAGTTTCCCCGCGGGCTCTTCTTGGCAGTTGGCTTCAAGGGGTTCGCCCCTGCGACCGGTAATGCCCACCACATCACCCACCTGCTTGCCTTTGCACGCCTCGAAGGCTTCGGGAGGTGGGCCGTTTTTAGGGCGCCTCTGGCCGGAATCTTCTGCGCCTAGGCTGATTGTCGGTATTAGCCCGAACAGGGCAGTGGCGAGGGTCAGTGAAATCATACGTTGTTTATTCATCACATTGCTCTTTGGCGATATTTCTATCTGTGCAGTTCTGGTGGAAAAATAATTTGGCGGCCTTTGAGGCCAGGCCGCCTTGTTGGCTGAATTAGGCAGATACGTTGATCAGGCCGCCTTCAGGCGCGCTTTGTTTGAGAATGTCAGTGATTGAGCTGAGCGTTGAGGCCTGGTCTTCTTCTGACAAGTCGCCGCTGTAATAGTCATTCAGCAGTGTGTTCAGGGTTTGCAGCATCTCATCGCTGATATCCAGGCTTTGTGAGGGCGGCGGAGCTGGGGGAGTGCCACGCTGTTGCGCGCCGCCCATGCCTGCCAGATCACCTATGGATTGGGCATCGAAGCCAGCCGAGGACATGACTTGAGCCATCTCGCGACCGGGCTGGATGCCTGCTTCGGCAAAAGCTTCGACGATGGACAGTGCGTCAGCTTCTGTCAGCTGGTCGGGATCAAATTCAGCCAGTGTTTCCTCAATCAGCTGGCGCTGCTCAGCCGACAGTGAGGCAGTATTATTGCTGGATTGAGACTGGAAGGCGGCCATGGGGGCGGCACCTGATACTCCGCTGATCATCGTTCTATCTCCGAAGACTGATGTTCGGCCAGAATAACGCTAATGCCTGCTCACAATATGGAGACAATGTGGAATCGATTGTGCCGGCAGGCGTTGGTTGGAGCGACCAGGGGTTCAGGGCGGCAGGCGTTAGTGATCGCTATTGTCAGTTTCAAAAATATAGCCGACGCCATAGATCGAGCGAATCAACTCCCGGTCGGGCACATGCAGCTGAATCTTCTTGCGCAGATTCTTTATATGACTGTCCACGGTGCGTTCGGACACCAGGCGGTAATCGTCATAGATGACATTCAGCAGGTCATCGCGACTAAAAACGATATTCGGGCGTGTGATGAAATGCTGCAGTAACCGGAATTCAACCGGTGTCAGATCCAGCGGCTGGCACAATACCGCGATGCTCATCTTCGCCGGGTTAAGGTCGAACAATTTGGTGGCGGTTACTGTCTGGCCGGTGGCGCGGGATGAATTCGAATCAATGCGCCGCAGTATCACTTTCACCCGTGCGACCATCTCCTTCAGGCTATAGGGTTTGCAGACATAATCGTCCGCACCGATCTCCAGCCCCTGCAGTCGGTCCGCCTCTACAACCCTGGCCGTGGCCATAATAATAGCTACATCGCTATGGTCACGGATCTCACGGCAGAGGCTGAATCCATCTTTACCCGGTAGCATCAGATCCAGTATCAGCAGGTCGGCGTGATGGCTGTCGAGCCAGGGCATCACCTGATCGCCGTCGTGCAGGCAATGGGTCTGAAAGCCCGCTTCTTGCAGATACTCCAGCAGCAGCTGCGCCAGTTTAGGTTCATCTTCGACAATAAGAATCGTTTTAGCCACGGCGGACATAGGCGTGTCCATACTCCTCAACGCTTTATCCTATTCGACTGGGGCAATTGAACCTGGATGCTTAATCCACCCTGGGGCCGGTTCTCGGCCAGAATCTGGCCTGCGTGCGCCTCAACGATGTACTTGCAGATGGTAAGCCCCAGGCCCGAGCCGCCCACCGCGCGGCTGCGTGATTGATCCACCCGGTAAAGACGCTCAAAAATTTTCGATAGCTCAGATTCTGGAACACCTGGCGTGCTATCGCACACCTGAAGGTTCAGCATGCTCCCTGTGGTCGAAAGTTTCAGCTGCACCTCGCCGCCTGCGTCTGTGTACCTGAGGCTATTCTCGAGCAAGTTACTGATCAGCTGAACCAATCGGCGTTCATCACCAATCACCCACAGGTTTTGGGAAGGATTCGCCATCAGCGTCAGTTTCAATCCATGCTCCTGCATACGGTGGTCGAAGGACCCTCGCACAAGCTGCACGACATTATATAGATCCACCTCGGTTAGCATCAGCTCCATAGTGCCATGATCCGCCAGCGACAGTTGATGCAGGTCTTCAACCAGTCTGCTCAAGGCACGAATATCGTTGTACAGGGACGCGATACGCTGCCGTGTGGGCTTGCGGATACCATCCTGCAGCGCTTCGATCTCGCCACTGAGCACGGCGAGCGGGGTACGCAGCTCATGGGAGATATCGGCAACCCACTGGCGACGCAGCTGTTCGTTTCGCTGCAACACTGTGGCCATCTGATTGAAACTCAGTGCCAGTCCTGCCAGTTCATCCTGCCCTTTTACCGCAACGCGGGCTTCGTAGTCGCCCGCCGACAGCTGCTGCGCACCCTGTACCACCAGGTGAATGGGGCGCAGGAACCAGCGCGCTAATATTGTGGCAACCAGCACCGAAATAAGCAGTACCGAGAGTGCAACCCAGACAAAACTGTCACGCTGCTGATTGATAAAGCTGCGGGCAAGTTGATCGCTCAGCACATCGATCGGCTGCAGGCTAAGCCAGCCCACGGCAGCACCTTCTGCACCAATCGGTATCCAGTGTGTGTTTCCAGGCGAGATTCTTGGGCCGGCGAGCGGTTTGCGATCGACATCCAGCAGACTGATACGATGGGCTAATGGCACAGACGCAGCGGGCCTATCCGCACGCGCAGGCGCGGGGTGCCCGTCTTCAGGCCGCTTGAATTCTGCCGGGCCCTGTTCGGGAGGGCCTGGCGGCCTAAGCTGTGATCCGGGCGCAAGCCCAGGCGGCGGCGGTGCAATTAGGCCGGTTGATTCCAGAATATGCGGCCATCGGCCCTGATTGGCACGGATGAAATCCCAGCTTCCCTGCCTGTTGTACTCTTGGCCCAGCGAGTCGGCCAGCTCGGTGATCTGCTCAACTTCACTTTGTTGGATGTAGGCTACAAAACCACGTTGAAAAGACCAGTTCACCACAAGCAACATCAACACCAGAGCCACAGAAAGGGTAGCCAATAGAGTCAGCAGCAGTTTAACAAATATTCTGGATCGCACCTGTCTGCCTTTTCTGGGTGTGTTCTGGATATCGCAAGGGCAGTCATGCCACCTTGACTGGAAATCGATCGCTATTTTATCGCATAAATGTGGAGTAATTATGGTCTTTCTCCGTTTATGTGTAATTAGTTATCATCCCCAGAGATGAACGGTATTATTTAACCAGGAAATTTGAATATTATTCTTTTATCCGGATTATGGTTTTGGCATCATGTGGCCAATAGTAGCGGTATTAGGGATGTATTTTGGTATTTATAAAATCATGGGCATTAGCTGAATAATGCAAACAGCCTCGCTTACTTTTCCCCATGGGCTGCACTGTAGCCTGAATGATTAAAACTTAAGATTGGACCCTGCTATGAAAACGATAGCTGAATTGACGGTTATTCCCGCATTAGCGCTTGTGCTGACCTCCTGCTCTGGCTACCAGGCTAATGCATTGACAGAGGCACACCAGGACGCCCGCGTGGCTCAGGTTGCCGGTTTGTTCGATAAGAGCTCAACCCGGGTCGAGCCGACGCTGGTGCCGTGCACGCTTTCGGGTGGCACTAAAACTGAATGTTTCAGTATTACAGTGACTTCGTTGCAGACGGAGCATAAAACGGGCCCCTGGTGCCCGCGAAACATTAGCGATGGTCCCGATCAATCAGGTATCTGGCTGAACGAGGGCAAAGTCTATGATGCTGATGGAGCCTTTGTAGAAAACCTTGCCGCTTTCTATCAAGACAAGCAGTGGCAGCTATTCAACCCTGAAACAGGGGCGGTTAAAGTTACCGACAGCAAGGATGCCTGTGTTGCGGCAGCACGGCCAGACGTTGATCCAAAATATCGCAACTACTGCGTTGAATGCCTACCATCTTATGTTGAAGACCTGAAAGAAATTACCTATTTAATCCCGGCCCATCCGGTTTATTTGGGTAACCTTCAGCAGGTTGATTTTCATTCGGGTATAGGCCTGGCGTTTAATGGTGTCAAGTTTGATGCCCCTGCGCCCGTTGAAGCCATTCTGGGTTCCCATACCCTGGCCCCCTTTGACGATTGCGGCGGTCATGTAAATCCCCATGTGGGTTATCACTACCATGCCGTCACCGGGTGTACCAAAGAGGTGGCTTCAATCGGTGAACATGCGGCAAGCATTGGTTATGCGATGGATGGCTTTAGGATACACAGTCGTCTTAATGCCAACGGCAGCGAATCTAACGACCTGGACCCCTGCGGCGGTCACCTGTTCGGGGATATGGGCTATCACTACCACGCGAATGATCCGGGTGAAAACCAAATTCTTGGCTGCTTCCAGGCTGAGCAGGGTTGCGCGCTAGAGGGCGACAGTCAGTCATGCGAAATGACAGGACAGCGCCCGCCACCGCCAGGGATGCCGGCTAAATGAAGAGCTCCTGACAAGGCTGCGCCTGATTAGGCCCTCGCTATACTGATGGAAGCACAGCCAGCAATTAGATGTTTGTGGCTCAGGTCAGGTTGAAGCCTTAGCGGGATGAACCAGGGAGGTCAGGATGCAGCATCAAACTTACAGCATTCGCAGCATGACGCGGGGCGAGGTAGAGCTCGCCATTGAGTGGGCGGCGCAGGAGGGTTGGAATCCCGGCTTGCAGGATGCTGACTGTTACCACAGGGCCGACCCGAATGGATTTATGGTCGGTCTGCTGGATGGCACGCCCATCGCCTGCATCTCCGTTATTCGCTATGGCGATAGCTTTGGTTTTCTGGGCTTTTATATAGTGCGTCCCGAATATCGTGGCCAGGAGTATGGTATCCAGCTCTGGAAGGCAGGCATGGAGTATCTGCACGGGAGAAATATAGGCCTGGACGGTGTGGTGGATCAGCAGGACAACTACCGTCGCTCAGGCTTTCGTTTTGCCTATCGCAATATCCGCTACCAGGGCCTGGGGGGTAACAGCCAAGGTAGTGAGGCCGGTAATGCTGCAGATAAAGCAGCCACTGTGGTCGCGTTGGCGAAGCTGCCGCAGGCGACCCTAGAGGCCTACGATCAGCCGTTCTTCCCGGCGGACCGTACCCTGTTTATCAACCGCTGGGTGCGGCAGACCGGCTGTCATGCGCTCGGTGTACTGCAAGGTGGTGCCCTCGCAGGTTACGGCGTTATCCGCCCCTGTCGCAGCGGCTACAAGATAGGCCCCCTGTTTGCCGATACGCCTGAGTTGGCTGACACCTTGTTTGTGGCGCTCAGCTCCCACATTGGAGCGGGGGAGACGATGTTTCTTGATACGCCTGAGTCCAATACTGCAGCTGTCGCCCTGGCCGAGCGGCATGGGATGACGGTGGCGTTTGAGACTGCGCGCATGTATACGGGGGATGCGCCGGATCTGCCGTTGGAGCGGATCTTTGGGGTGACGTCGTTTGAGGTGGGGTAGCTGGGGGCAGTCATCATAGTGATGGCTGCTGGGGGCTGACAGAAAGGTGGGTCGGGCGCGGTGTCCCTTGCCAATCCAAGTTACTCAAAAGGCCCCTACAGGTTCTGGTGATCACTGATCTTAACAATCCCGACGCGATCTAAGCTATGGTGCCGGAACACCTGACCGCGCATACCAACGCGCCTGTCGCCGAGCTGCCGGTTCTCAGTGTTGTCGAGGGGGGATGTTCAAGGCCGGCCTGACGTTGCCCTATGACAGGCTATGGTCGTATCGTTCACGACTACCTCACCTGACTTATTAAAGGGACTTACTATGAGCACTCCAAAAACTAGTACAAGAACCGCCGTTATCACCGGATCGTCCAGCGGCATCGGCCACGGCATCGCCGAAGGGCTTGCCGCCGCTGGCTACAACATCGTGCTGAACGGTATCGAGCCTGCCGAACAGATCGAACCCGCGCGCAAGGCGCTGGAAGATGCGCATGGCATCAAAGCAATCTACTCGCCCGCCAACATGATGAAAGCCGAGGGTGTACGCAGCCTGATCGCCACGGCCGAGACCGCTTTTGGACAGGTGGATGTGCTGGTCAACAACGCCGGTATTCAGTTCGTCTCGCCCATCGAGGATTTCCCCAACGATAAATGGGAGGCGATCCTGTCGCTGAACCTGTCGGCGTCCTTTTATGCCACCAAAGCGGTGGTAGCAGGCATGAAAGAGCGAAAATGGGGGCGGGTTATCAACATTGCCTCGGCGCACGGGCTGGTGGCCTCGCCGTTCAAATCGGCTTACGTGGCGGCCAAGCATGGCATTGTTGGGCTGACCAAGACCGTTGCACTGGAGGTAGCGGAACATGGCGTGACGGTGAACGCAATCTGCCCCGGTTATGTCTGGACCCCGCTGGTCGAAAAGCAGATCCCCGACACTGCCAGGGCGCGCGGCATGACCGAAGAGCAGGTGATCCGTGACGTACTGCTTTCAGCGCAACCGACTAAAAAATTCGCCACTGTTGAGGAACTGGCCGCCCTTGTGGTGTTTCTGTGCAGCGATGGGGCTGCGTCTATCACCGGCACCGCCTTGCCTGTCGACGGCGGATGGACAGCCCATTGATGGATAAGACTCTGAAAGTTGCCAGCAAAAGCGCGAAGCCGCGCAAACCCGCCAACAATCGCAAACGCATCAACCTCGCCTTGCAGGGCGGAGGTGCTCACGGTGCCTTTACCTGGGGTGTGCTGGATCGTATTCTGGAAGACGGGCGACTTGAGATCGATGCCATTTCCGGTACTTCGGCCGGCGCGATGAATGCAGTGGTACTGGCCGATGGCTTTACTGCCGGCGGTGCCGATGGCGCGCGCGAAAAGCTGGAATATTTCTGGCGCACCATGTCTGATGCTGCAAAGAACAGCCCGATCAAACGCGCGCCGATTGACGTGATGATGGGGAGCTGGAGCCTTGATCGGTCCTGGGGCTATCACGCAATGGATGCGCTGACGCGGCTATTCTCGCCCTATCAGCTCAACCCGCTGAATATGAACCCTTTGCGCGATGTGATGGAAGACTGTGTCGATTTCTTCTGCGTTCAAAACTGCCACAGCATCAAGCTTTATATCTCCGCAACCAATGTCGAGACCGGCAAGGTCAAGGTCTTCGACAGCCACCATCTGACGTCTGACATGGTGTTGGCATCGGCCTGTCTACCGAACGTCTTTCAAGCGGTGGTAATTGACGGCGTGCCTTACTGGGATGGCGGCTATATGGGCAACCCGGCGCTGTTCCCGTTCCATCGCGGCAGCGGTTGCGCCGATATCGTCGTCATCCAGATCAACCCGGTCGAACGCAAGGGTACCCCGCGCACGGCGCACGAGATCCAGAACCGCCTCAACGAGATTTCTTTTAACTCCAGCCTTCTCAACGAACTCAGGTCGATTGATTTCGTTGCCCGGCTGATCGACGAGGGCAAGCTGGACGAGACTCAATATCGCCGCGAACGCATTCATATTATCGAAAACCAAAACGCCCTGATCCCGCTGGGGGCATCGTCCAAGATGAACACGGAATGGGAGTTTCTGATCCATCTGCGTGATTTGGGGCGCGATACAGCGACACAGTGGCTGGAGAGGCATTTCGATGATGTAGGAGAGCGTTCGACGGTCGATTTGCGCACCATGTTCATGGGCATCAGTTCACAACATCAAGGGTAAGGCGATTCCGGGCACCGATTTAGGTGGTACAGTCACCACCGCAGATGAGGTGTTCTATGACAAGACCACGTCGATCATTTTAAACCGAGTTGAATCGATCCAAAGTAGTCATCCCAACTCTGGTGCGGCCGGCCGGCTGCGACTTCGAAATCGTTCGGGTTGTCGAGGGCGCCGGCGTGGATGCCTTGGTAGATCCCGGCGATGATCGTACCTATGAACTCGCCCAGTTCGGCGATGCGGTCTGCCTTGAACTCGGCGTGGGATATCGGGCGATAGGTCAGTTCGGTGCCAAAGGCCCGGTTCAGGTGATCCGTCAGCGCTGCCTGGGTGAGCGGCGTGCCGTGCAGGTTATAGGTGTGACCGTCGTGCTCTTCTCCGGTCAGCATGCGGGCATAGGCGAAGGCCAGTTCGCAGCGGGTGGTGTAGCCGCAGCGACCTTCTCCGGCGCAATTGGCGACCTCTCCAGCCTTGCGGTAGTTATCGATATACTCCACATCCGGCTCGATATAGATCCCGTTGCGGCCGACGACCCAGTTGAGGCCACTGTCGCGGATATCGGCCTCGGTCTGGCGATTGCTCTGAATGATGGAGGAGAAGGCCGTCCCTTCCTCAGCGCCCTGGACGCTGGTATAGACGATCTTCTTCACCCCGGCAGCCCTGGCGGCGTTGATCACGTTGCGGTGCTGTTGGATCCGGTTTTCCGGTGCGGCCATGCCGGACACCAGCAGCAAGGTGTCGGCCCCGGCCAGAGAAGCGCGAAGCTGTTCGGCGTGGTCATAATCGCCGGGGCGGATTTCGATACCCAGCCCCTGTGCCTTGTCGGGGCTGCGGGCGAGGCCGACGATGGTCTCGCCCATGTTCATCGCGATGAGGGCCTTGGCGATTGCCGCGCCAAGTTGTCCCGAGACGGCGGTGACTGCGATAGTCATGGTATTCACTCCTGCGTTTTTTGAATGAGTTCGGGGCGCTGCAGACTCTCAACGTATGTTGAACAGTTCTTGGTGGAAATAGTCTGTATTCAAACCATGCGCCCTGAGATCGCGCTGCAGCGCTTGCCTGAAACCGGCGGGATCGCAAAACCAGACGGAGGCCGATTTCCAGAAGGGAACAAGGCCGCGCAGCCGGTCTCCGGTGAGAAACCCATCCCTGTCGTCGACCAGAACGTGCAGATTGATGCCAACCGCAGCGTAGAAAGACCATTCGCCAAGCACTTCCCAGAGGCCGCGCTGGCTCATGAAAAAGTCCTCGATGGCACCCATTTCCGGCACGCCTCCGGGGGGCGCCCGACGTACCGGTGCTGATCCGCAAGGCCGAATGCAAACCAGACCTTATTTTTCGGCCCGCAGCATCCGGTTGATCAAACCTGTTCGCAAGACAAATTGCTGGAATAGCGCAGCCGCAAAATGCAGAAGCACCAGCACAAGGAGCGGCAGTTTCAGAGTCGTGTGAATGAAATCAGCGGTCTCGTTCTCGCCAAACCATGTGGCCAGGCCTGTAATCGGCAAGATGAACATCAGCGCATAAAGCGACCAATGGGTCAGATGCGCCAGTCCCTTGAGCAGAGGCGCCTCCTTATCTGGCAACGCGGGAACACCTCGTTTCATCCTTAGTGCAAGACGCCAAACCACCAGTGCCAGGATCAGCGAGCCGCCAATTAGATGCCACCATACAAGAAGGCCGACCTCGGGCGCCTCGCCCTTTGATATAGCCTCCCACGCAGCGACGATGGGATCATGAAGGACGAATTGCGCGACGATCAGCACGGCGGCGATCCAGTGCAACGCGATCTGAGGGCGTGAATAGCCTTTGGGGTTCATATCAGCGGTGAAACGCATGGCTGACGAAAGCTGTCTTCGAACCAGTGCCACAGAGCAACCTGACCATCACGGACCTTGGCACCCAGGGCAAAGCTGAATTCTCCAATTTCTGCGCCAGATTTCGTGGTGATCCCGTTCATTTGTCCAAAGACTGCATCGGTGATTTTCCATTGGGTCGTCTGAAAATTCTCGCCGAAAATGGGCAGGAATTCGAAGATTTTTTCTTTACCTTTCCACGGGCCGATCCACGCCATACTCTTGTCTCCTTCGTTGTGTCTGACCATGTCGCCGGCCCCCATGGCGCCCATAAAGGCCATAACGGTGTCCAGGCTTGCCAGGGTGGCAGTTAGAATTTGCCAGCTTCGTTGTATTTCACCGAGTTGCCCTTTTCCTCCAGTTTTGCAGATTGTCGGAGGATTAGAAATCGGCGCGCGCACCGAAAAGGATTTCATGGGCGGATGTATTGACGCGAAAACCGTCGGTAAAGGCATCCTGTCCGGTGCTGGCATCCCCGAAATCCACGTATTGATACTCGCCAAACAGAGTGAACTGATCGTTCAGGGCCAGGCTGCCGCCAAATCCGACATTCCACGTGAATTCGGTTGAGGTCTGGTCATCGTAGGCGTCGTAGTAGCCGTCGGTCGTACCGTCAAAGGAGTCAAACGCGGCAACGCCGGCCCCGCCAAGGCGTGCGGAATAGCGGTTGCGCGTCACGCCGACACCGGCCTTCACATAAGGCGCGAACCTATCGTTCACCGGAATGTCGTAGAAGCCTTCGATGGTCAGGGTGGTGCTTTTTATATCACCGTTCAGAACGTATTCTTCGCCAGCACGGGCGCCGGTTCCGAACTGCTGGCTGTCGAAATCGGCACGGTGAAGGCTAAGGCGGCCTTCGACCCGGAATTGGTTGTTGAAAGCATAACCGATCCCCAAGGCCCCCATGGCCCCATCGCCGGTGTCGAACTTGCCCGGGAAATCCTGGTCGGCGGCAATGTTGTTGCCATAGGGTTTGGAGTCGCCCACCTGATGGCTCGCGCCGATCATGGCCGTGCCGTAGATGCCTTCGGCGTGGACTGTGCCAGCAAGGCCTAGTGCCGTTGCTGTGACAAGCAAAACTTTGTTTCGATACGATATCATCAGGCGCTCCTCTGTATTCGGATTCCAGGTCTCCTCGGTGCGTGTCAGGCATGGAGATTTCAGAGGGTCCGTTGCCAGGTCAGGTCCGGGCACGGTCGTCTCCTGTTTGTCTGACCGTCATCATATAGTGGGCGTTGCTTTTCGATTAGCCTATTATTGGCGAAAAGATACTTTCAGGAATTAGAAAGATGATCGAGGACTATCGCGCTCTCGCCGTATTCGTTGCCGTCGCCGATGCGGGCAGCCTTAGCGCCGCAGGGCGGCGGTTGAAGCTCTCCACCTCTGTCATCAGCCACCACCTTTCCCGGCTTGAGGCAAAGATGGGCATGGCGCTATTCTTCCGCTCGACCCGGTCGATGTCCCTCACGGCCGAGGGGCGTACCGCCCTGGCACCGGCCCGCCGGATGGTTGCCGCCGGTGATGAGGCCCTTGATGCTCTGAGCGCAATCAGCGACGAACCTGTCGGTGCGCTGCGCATCACCATGCCTGCGTGGGGCGAGCGGACGGGGTTGCGTCTAAAACTTTGGGACTTCGCCCGATTGCACCCTCTGGTAGCGATTTCGCTTCAAAGTAGCGATACACAGGCGGATCTGGTCAAGGAAGGCATTGATCTTGCGATCCGGTTGGGAACGCTTGCTGACAGCAGACTCAAGAGCCGTCGCATTACCGATTTCGGGCGCGTTCTGGTCGCTTCGCCCGATTATCTGGCGTCGCGGCGAGCAGTAAAAACGTTCGAGGACCTCGCGGCCTGCGATTTTATTGCGATCTCGATGCTACCCGATGCGATGACCTTCGAGTGCGACGGCAGGTCTGTCTCTTTCCAGCCAGATAACGTGCGCCTGGAAGTGGATACTATTGGATCGGCGAAATCCGCGATCCTTGCGGGCCTCGGCGTGAGGCACCTCCCGCTTGGCGAAGTCGAAGAAGAGATCGCTTCGGGCAAACTTGTCCAGGTCATGCCGCAATGGAGCGTGCCGGATCTTGGCGTCTATGCCGTTTGGCCAGACTTTGGCCCCAAGAAGGCCTTGACACGCAGGTTGATCGAGTTCTTTCTTGACGACAGGGCGGTGCTTTTGCCCTGATTTGCTGGTGTAGTGTTTCACTCTGTTTAGAAGTTAAGTGGTTATTGGCGCGAATAACTTTTTCCGCAATTCCGGGGATAGATACCTATCTCCGCGCTCCAATCTAATGTCCTTGTAGGATAGAACTCTCGTTGGAAAAGGAGGTTGCAGATAACCAGGATGGTTCAATTTGTTGTGCCAGGGTACCGGCACCACGGAACTCAACGCGGTAATCGGTGCAGTAAAAATTTTCTGCGAGTGCGACCATCTATATTACATTGGGCTTATGCCTCAGTTCACGAGCGAAGCAGAAAGTGGTCCATTTTTTACGTACACTCCGCACTTGGTGATTCAGAATGACGGACTGTTACTGGAAAGGTATTTGCCCCAGGACGCTCGGGACGAACGCTAAAAGCGTTGATGGAAATAGGTATAGTGTCGCCGGTATTTTTCACAAAAATTCTGCGCTACTTTTGTGTCGCTTAACTTGGTTATATGCAATAAATATTTAGGGGGCGATGATGCCAATCAAGAAAATAAATGAAGATATTTGGTCGGAAATATTAAAGGTTCAGGCTGAAGCCTATTCACAGATCGAGCCTGAAAGTTTGGAAGTTTTGAAAAGTAAGTGGTTGCGGTCACCTGAAAGTTGTTTCGTATATGAAAAGTCAGGAGAAGTGGTTGGGTATTTGTTGGCCCACTCCTGGAATAGTGAAGTGCCGCCAAAGCTCTTTAAAACGCTACCAGTTGGAACGGAAGGTACTGTACTTTTTTTGCATGATTTGGCGATTTCAAGTGCAGGCGAAGGTGATGGCCTTGGAAGAAAGATGGTGGCACATTTGCTTAAAATTGCGAAAGGATCTGGTTTTCAGCAGGTTAGACTGGTTTCAGTACAAGACTCCGTGGAGTTCTGGAAAAAGCAGGGCTTTGCAGCTACCGCAAACCACGAGCTGTGCTCAAGTTACGGCGAAGATGCTCAGCTTATGATTCACAATTTTTCGGCATAACAATGCCAGGCACTACGACGGGTCATACGTTGGGGCTTCGTCTCTGCAATCGACCTTGGCGATACGGTAGTTGCGTGGTTTCTGGCAGTTGGACAGCGGGTGGTTACTCGCAGTGACGGGGCCAGGCCTTGTCTTTTGATAGCAAAATACAAGGCCTGATCCGGTGGACGCTCAGCTCAATCTACTGAGCTAAAGGCTTAGGCGAAGACGAAGTACTTGCGTACTGTTTCGACTACTTCCCAGGTGCCTTTCATGCCGGGTTCGATCACGAACACATCGCCGGCCTTCAGGTGTACTGGCTGCTCGCCTTCTGGCGTGATGATGCAGTAGCCGTCGAGGAAGTGGCAGAACTCCCATTTATCGTAAACAACTTCGAATTTGCCGGGGGTGCAGATCCAGGTACCCATGATCTTGCTGCCGTCCTCGGAGAGGTAGGCGTTAAGGTTTACGGTGTGCGGGTCGCCACCGATGCGCTTCCACTTGGTAGCGTCTACGACTGGAGTGGGACAGGTTTCGCGCATTACGGTGATAAAATCAGACATGTCAGTTCCATGCGATCTGATGAAAGGCCCATCAGTGTAGTGCCAGTGCCATAGGGCAGGGTGTCTGGTTCCGACACTGAAAGGTCTGAAATGCACCTGCTGCGATGTCGTAACCGGCCACACGCTGTAGGGCGTATCTGCCGTGGTACAAAAGGGATTTTGTCTTTTGTTAGCAGTCCGAGGATCACCGTCGGCTAACGTTTGACCCTGTTATAGGCTCGTAGATAGAACCTGTTGCCACTTTGGCCCGCTGATCATTCTGCCTGGCCTGTCCTGTCCAGGATGCTGTTAGCATCCGGTGCCGTGCATCGACAGCTGTCATCAGGTTAATTTATCGGACCCCTTCAGCGGGGCCTTGTTTTGCCCGCGCCTATAGGCGCTGTGCTAATAGACCTTAAGTACCAGCATCAGGGTGCCAGCCGCTGCCGCAAGATGCTTGAGCGTATGACCACTCAGAAGATAGCCGCTGAGTTCGAAGACAGGCGCATCCAAGAATTCCAGCACCTTGGCCAGCACATAAAATGCCAGCGTCAGCCACAACCAGACCGTCCCGGGCCCTGGGAATACCAAGATTATCAGCGGCAATATCAGTACCGGTCCGAACTGTACTAACAGATACAGCCTTAGGTCGTCACGCCAGTGCCAGTACAGGACACTCAAGATTGCCAGCGAGACTAACCAGGGAAAGAGTTCGCGCCCTGCACCCAGGCCAAGTCGCTCCGCGACCACGATCGATGTAAAGGCTGCAAAGCATACCGCCAATGGCAGCCGGTCCCAGACGAGGGTGTTGTTGTCGGGATTCAGGTGGTACCAGGCTGATCCGAGCGCAACGCAGACAAGGCTACCCATAAAGCAGACGTAGATGGCGGTCAGCTCACGACCAACGCCAGGCCGTTTCCTTAAAACGGACAATCCGATAATGCCAACCAGAGCAAAGGGCAGATTGGACAGCACATTGAGAGCATTGGGTAGCTCGCGGAACGGACGCCGGTCCGCAAATGCGTGGTAATCCAGGCTCTGAGGCAAGGGCTCAGTAAAGAGAAGCAGCAGGGACACAACAAAGAATAGCAGGCCCGTAATCGCAGAACGGCGACGATAACACCAGGCTTTTAGGGTTACGGGAAATGTATCCTGCATGGTCGGTTTCTCCCACGCTTAAGCTAAGGATAACCACAGCGAGCCCGCTCGATAATCAGCAATCAGCGGCTACTTAATGCGCGCCTTAACAAAGCTGCCGGGTGCTGGTTCCAGCGGAGGGTAATCTTTGTTGCCCAGAGCCTCGGGTGCGGCAACCTGCTTGCCAGCGCGTTTCTTGACCCAGGGAGCCCAGTGGTTCCACCAGGAGCCCTGTACGTCTTTGGCGGTTGCCAGCCAGTGATCGGGGCCTTTGCCGCTTTCACCTTTAATCCAGTGGTTGCGGCGGTTCTTGGAGGCCGGGTTGATAACGCCGGCCACGTGGCCGCTGCCACCCAGTACGAATTCCACATTTGGGATTATATCGGTGGCGGCGAAGGTGCTTTTCCAGGGTGCAATATGGTCGTCAACGCAGGACAGGAAGTAGCAGGGGGTAGTGATTTTGCCGAGGTTGACCTTCTCGCCGCAGATGCTGAGGCAGTCGGGTTTGATCAGGTTATTCTGCTGGTACATGTTGCTTAGGTAGTAACTGTACATGTCCGCCGGCAGGCTGGTGGGGTCGCTGTTCCAGTACAGAATGTCGAAGGGCGCCGGGGATTTGCCCTTAAGGTAGCTGTTGACCACGTTGGACCAGATCAGGTCGTTGGAACGCAGCATATTGAACACATTGGCCAGGTTTTTACCGTCCAGTACGCCGGCCGCGTCCACGTCGCCCAGGATCTTCTCTGCGTCATCGTTGTCGATGAAAACCTCAATCTCACCCGGATTTTCAAAGTCCGTGAGGGTGGTGAGGAAGGTGGCGGAGCTGATTGTGCTGTCTTTGCGTGCCGCCAAAACGGCCATGGCGCTGGCGGTGATAGTGCCGCCCACGCACCAGGCTACGCAGTTGACCCGCTTGCTGCCGCTAACCGCTTTGGCAACCTCCAGCGCCTTGAAAACGCCGCTTTCCACGTAGTTGTCCCAGGACAGGTGTCGTTGCTCCGGCGTGGCGTTAACCCAGGATATTAGGAAGACGGTGTTGCCCTGGTCAACGGCATATTTAACGAAGGAGTTATGGGGCTGCAGATCGAGAATATAAAACTTGTTGATGCACGGCGGAATGATCAGCAGCGGCCGTCCGGCGACCTTGTCCGTAGCTGGGCTGTACTGGATTAGTTGCATGAGCTCGTTTGCGAAGATAACAGCGCCTGGCGTTGTGGCTATGTTTTCGCCGAGGGTGAAGGCCGTTTCATCGGTCGTGCTGATGCGACCCTTCTCCATATCTCCCATCAGGTTCTGCAGGCCATCCATCAGACTCTGTCCCTTGGTATCAATGGCGTGCTTGATTACTTCAGGGTTGGTGGCGGCGAAGTTGCTGGGGGAAAGGGCATCAATGTATTGCTGGGTGTAAAATTCCAGCTTTTTCTGCCTTTTAGGGTCCAGATTGGCGTTCTGGGCCGTTTTGCGAAGCATGTGCGAGGCCATCAGGTAGGACTCTTTGATGTAGTTGAAAACCGGGTTTTCACTCCATTCCTCTGCATTGAAGCGGCGATCCCCCGGGGCGGGCTTGGTGGCTGCACCAGGGGTATTACCGAGTAACCCCGCCCAGACTTCCAGCTGGTTTTTCTGGTAGTCACTGACGGCCTTCATCAAGTCATCGGGGGCCTGTGGGGCATTCAACATCTGGCCCCAGGCCTCGTTGAACTTTTCCAGATATTCGTTACCGGAGTCTGCCTTGCCACCGAACATCTCCATTAGTTTTTGGGATTCTGTGGTCATGGCGTCCAGGAAATCTTGGGTTACCTTATCAAGGTTTTTGTTGTCCATGGGCTGATCTCGGATGTTGAGTGATAGAGTGCTCCGGCCAGTGCCTGCGCCCGCGTCAAGTAAAGGACATAATAGACCAAGCTACCTGATGCTTTGGATCTGATAGGGGGCTGGCTTGAGGCCCCAATGATGTGTGAGATCGGTAGCCGTGCATCTCCGCAACGCTTGGTGTGGGGCTGAAAGCTGCCGTCACCTGCGTTCAAAATTGAGTTTCAGGCGCTATGCTGCATAGATGTTGATAATGAAGACCTAAGACCAAAGCAGTTCTGGCAAAAGGAGAAATGGCTATGACTACGGGAACCGTTCGTCTTCATCGTGTGTTGCGCACCAAGCCTGCGAAAATTTATAAAGCCTTTCTGGATGCCGCAGCAATCGCCAAGTGGCTCCCGCCCTATGGCTTTGTCTGCAAGGTTGAGCACATGGATACTAGTGCACTGCGTTGCCGCTCTTGGCAAGGGCCCCACTATTACCGGCGAACGGCGCCTTGCCGGACACGAATTGGTGGGCTCTCAAAGCACCCATTAGGGCGAGGCTGTACACTTGGGGTGGGAGCTTCAAAATGTCGTTTGTGAACTTCTCGAGCGGGCATGAGCACTCCTTCGGTGGGGAATATCTGGAGCTGGTGCCGGGTGAGCTTATTCGATACACCGGCAAATTCAATGACCCGAACCTGCCGGGCGAGATGCAGGTCAGGGTATCGCTGCAGCCTGTCTCCTGCGGTACAGATGTTCATATAGTGCAGGAGGGCATTCCGGCAGTGATTCCGCTGGAGATGTGCTATCTCGGCTGGCAGGAGTCGCTGGCTCAGCTCGCCAATCTTGTTGAGCCCGATATTCCCGGCTAGCCGGCACGACCAAAACAGACTGAGTTTGCGGAGTGAGAATGGCAGATACGACTGATCTGGAACAACTATACCCAAGACCCCTTTCGGGTTCCGAAGTAGTGAACCCTCCACCTGCGCTGGTTCCGGGCAGAATTCCGTTGACCGGAAAGTATGTAAAACTTGAGCCGCAGAACGCGCAGTATGATGCTGAGGAGCTGTACGAGGCAGGTCACTCAAGTGAAGCAGGGCTGCGTATTTGGGACTACATGAACTATGGCCCCTGGAGCGATGTCAGCAGCTACAAGGGGACTTTGCGCGCTCAGTCGTCGAGTTTTGATCCCATCTTCTACACAATTAGATCCATTGAGACCGGCAGAGCCTGTGGTCAGGTTAGCTTTCTGGACATAAATGCACAGAACGGCGTTATCGAGATCGGGCATATCTGGTTTGGGCCCGAACTGCAGAAAACGCCCGCGGGAACTGAGGCGCTATTTCTAATGCTGTGTCATGCGATGGATGATCTTGGCTATCGTCGCATGCAGTGGCGCTGCAATTCACTCAACACAAGGTCCAGACAGGCTGCAAGAAGACTAGGGTTCAGGTTTGAAGGCATCTTCTACAATCACATGATTTTTAAAGGCAAGAACCGAGATACCGCCTGGTACTCAATATTGGATGATGAATGGCCTGAAGTCAGGCAAAAATTAGCCTCTTGGCTGAAACCTTCAAACTTTTCGGCCGGTAATATCCCCAAGGCCTCATTGACTGAGATGATGGGAAATAGATCAGACAGTACACGGGGTTAGACTATACCCAATCGCCAGCTGCCGCTAACGTAAACACTCATTCAATAGCGGCGGTTTAGGCATGACGTTATATACAGGGTCGGACTCAAGGATCAAAAGAATGTCGAAGTCAGTTGGTAATGTTGCAAATTGCCTGTGTGGCAGCGTAAAAATACGAGTTAAGAATATTGACCCCAAATTCACCGTTTGTCACTGCTCTTCCTGCCAGACTTGGGGTGGTGGTCCGCTGTTTATGCTGCAGTGTGGTACCGATGTTGTGTTCGAAGGGAAGGAGTCGATCAAGGAATATGAATCATCGGCCTGGGCTTCACGTGGTTTTTGTTCCAAGTGTGGGACGCACTTGTTTAGCCGCTTCAAAAAAACGGGCACTTATAATATGCCTGTTGGCTTGTTCCCAACCACTGAAGGCTTGGAAATGACTATGCAGTATTTCAGTGACCTGAAACCGGATTATTACTGTTTCTCTAACGAGACTGCAGAGATGACTGAGGCTGAGATCTATGCCCATTTTTCATCGCAGCTTTAGATGAATATGGTATCTAGAAGATTATAAACATCCATGTTGATGTTTATTAATGGCATGGTGAGATCGTCGTGCTATATGTGTGAGCAATGGTTATGAAGGTAATACGATGAGTCTGACAGTCTATGGTGCTCCGCTTTCTCCGTTTGTGCGCAAACTGTGTCTGTGCCTGGCGGAGAAGGGGCTGAGCTATGAGCTTGAAGTTGTGCTGCCGTTCGATCAACCATCCTGGTTTCTGGAGCTCAACCCGCTGGGGAGAATCCCGGCGATTAAGGACGGTGACTTTGCGCTGGCCGATTCCGGTGTGATCTGCCAGTACTTGGAAGACCAGTACCCGGATCTCACTTCGCTGCTCGGAAAAACGGCGGAACAGAGCGCCAAAGTGCGCTGGCTGGAAAAATATGCCGATTACGAGCTGTCCCCGCTGACGACCTTTGCTGTTTTCCAGCAACGCATTCTTAACCCGAGCAAGGGCCTGCCCTGCGATGAGAACCTGGTACAGGCGGTATTGAACGAAAAGCTGCCACTGCACTTTGATTATCTGGAGCAGACGCTGGGTAGCGCACAGTACTTTGTGGGTGACAGCCTGAGCCTGGCAGATCTGGCTTTTGCCTGTCAGGTGGTCAATATGGAACACGGCGGTGAATGCCTGAATGAGCAGCGCTGGCCGAACCTTGCTGCCCTCTATGCGCGCATCAAGGCGCGGCCGACGATGCAGGCCCTCTTGCCACGAGAGCAGAAGATACTCGCAAAGATGAAATAAACTGCAGGCGTTGCGACCGCAGGCTGCTAGGCGGTAGTGCTTTCAAATTCGGCTGCCCGTTATAATCAGTTCGTGCTGCCTAACGCAGAAATGTGATCTGGCTGAGTAAGCCGGAGCTGAGCCAGATGTTATATGAGGTGGCTGAGGTGGGTATTTAACCAGTGGTCAACCAGCGGCACAAGAATCTGTGTTTTTGGTTCGTTGCACTATGCCTCTGGTGGCGGTTACTATCAGGATTCGTGCAATGACAGCCAAAGATATGTATCTGGTGTACTGCTTCGCCCTGATGGGCGCGAATTGGCCATTTCCCTGTGGGCGAGCCGCCAGGAGGCCGTCGGCGGTGTTGCATTTCCTCGGGATAGGCCCACTATGGCGTCGAAAATGCGCCGTGCGACCAGCTGCCTGGCGACTCGCTAAAAGCGCCTCCAGGAGTGAAACAGTACATTAGGGAAAGAATGCGAATGTTCGCAACTGAGCGAGGCCAGGGAGTGGAAACAGTCGTTACTTCACAACACCTCAAGCATGTTCTCGCTGCACTCTTACTTGTGAGCTTGGCCGCCGGTCTGAGGCTTTGGCCGCTGCAAGCATTAGAGTCGGAACTCACCTGGCTGACATTCTATCCTGCGGTGATCGCTGTAGCCTTCTATGCAGGATTCTACGCGGGTTTGCTGGCAACTGTGCTTGCCTGTCTTGCGGTCACCTTTGTGTGGTCGCTCTTTGTTGCGCAGCCTTTTATCGAGAATCACCTTGATCTTGTGGATATGGCTATTTTCGCTGTTATCTGCAGTTTTATCTCGTACCTTGTCGACGCCGTGCAGCGCAATAGAAAGGCACTCAAACAGGCCGAATCCGAATCTATGGCCACCACCGAGCGTGAGAAGTTCATCAGATCAATCGCTGATTGCGTGCCCAACATGATCGGCTATTGGGATAGGGAGCTACGCTGCCGTTATGCTAATCATGCCTACCATGAGTGGTTTGGAATGTCTCCCGAGGAGGTTATCGGCATGAGGTTCCAGGATTTGACGGGTGAGCACCTGTTTGCCCTTAATGAGCCTCACATCCGCGGAGTTCTGGCCGGTGAGCCGCAACGCTTTGAGCGAACGCTGAATAAAGCCAGCGAGAATCTGGGTTATATCATCGGGCACTATATTCCCGATTTTGATGCCGATGGTACTGTTAAAGGATTTTCTATTCAGGCCAGCGAGGTGACTGTTCTCAAGGAAACAGAAGCTAAACTCGAGTTGGCCGCGTGCGTGTTTGAAAATACGCTCGATGGCGTTCTGATCACCGATGCTGATGGGGTTATCTTGTCGGTTAACCCGGCCTTTATTGAGATAACAGGCTTTGCAGCCGGAGAGGCCATCGGACATACCCCACGTATTCTTTATTCTGACCTGCACGACGAGCTATTCTATGCCTCAATGTGGAAAGAGGTCAAAACAAGAGGGCGGTGGAATGGCGAGATATGGAACCGTCGTAAAGATGGCAACCTTTATCTGGTACGCATGACTATCAGTATGGTTCGTGTTGTGGACGGTGAACCTGTGCGTTATGTTTCGGTATTCAGTGATATTACTGAACTTTGGCGTAAAGATGAGCATATCAAACATTTGGCTTTTCACGATGCCTTGACCGGCTTGCCCAATCGCAACTTGCTGATGGACCGGGTAAATCAGAAACTGATCCATTCCAATCGTGAACAGTGCAGTCTTGCGCTGATGTTTCTTGACCTTGATGGGTTCAAACTCGTCAACGACCAGTTTGGCCACAAAGGCGGGGACGACCTGTTGCAGCTGGTTGCGGCAAGACTGCTGGCACTGGTACGAAAATCAGATACCGTGGCCCGCGTGGGCGGCGACGAGTTTATATTTGTCCTCGACAATCCGAAAGGAAAAGACGAGATTATGAGCGTCGCTAACCGTGTTGTCAGCTCGATTAATGAACCTATGGATATTCTAGGTGAAGTGATCCAGATAGGAACATCTGTCGGCATTGCCATGTTCCCGGATGATGCACATACATACGTTGATTTAATGAAGAATGCCGACACCGCAATGTATGCGGCTAAAGAGGCAGGCAGAAATCACATTAACTTTTTCTCGTCTGAAAAAGATTATAAAGAGGCGTGAATTTCAACAGTCAAAAGCGGCGATAAAATATGGATATGTTTCGGCATTATATATCTATTTAAAGGTCCCGTTGATTAGTATCGATCTCAGACGGTGAGAGCGGAACTGCAGGATTCTCCTGTTTTTCCGCCCTTGTCGGCGGTGTTATTAACCCGGCGGGTTAATTCATGAAGCAGGGGTGCTTCATCATTGGCCGCAGGCCAATGCGAACGCCATCTATTCACCCCCAAGAAGGCCAGCAAGTCCATGCACTTGCGCCCATTCTTTTAGGCTAAAGAGTTCTGGTGTGACGGGCAAATAGGGAGGGAACCTATTTGTCCACCGGGTTAATAGTCACTATAGGTCTGCTGATTTACGATACACGAAATTCAGAGCTTTACGACGATCTGATAAGTAGAGGCCGAAGAATCGAAGCGGAACTTGGCATTAAAACAGGAATATTTCGAGGCCGGCGAACACCCAGGCGTGCATGGATTAATCATGGTAACGCGACGCGGCTGATTTATGCTGCGGCAATACTGGGTTGGGCGCTAGCAATGATTGCTGTCTAGCTTCTAGCTTCTAGCCCCTGGCAATAAGAGTTGCGTCTGTTGCGTTGTAGGCCTGTGCCTTGCGCTGCTTTTTCTGTGTCGATAATTCAATGGCGCACTGGTCGCCGTTATTCAGTATGACGATGCACTCCATGCACTGTACACATTCATCATAATCGATCGAGCCATCCCGGTTGATAGAATCGATCTCGCAGCGAACCTTGCACAGCTGGCAGGGCGAACCACACTCTTTGCGTCTGTGCAGCCACTTGAACAGGCTAAAGCGGCCGAGTATCGCCAGGCCTGCGCCCAGTGGGCAAAGGTAACGACAGAAAAACTTATGAATGAACAGGCTGGTTGCCAGTAGCAGTAAGGCATAGAGCACAAACGGCCAGCTGCGCACAAACAGCAGTGTCACCGAGGTCTTGAAGGGTTCCAGCTCGGCCAGCCGTTCGGCCAGGCTCAGAGAATAGAAGGACACGGCCACCAGAATAACCAGCAGCAGGTATTTCAGTTTCTGTAGCCAGCGGTGTACCTGGGGCGCCACCTTGACCTGCTTGATCTTCAATAGCGACGCCAGTTTTGAGGTGATCTCCTGCATCACGCCAAAGGGGCAGAGCCAGCCGCAAAATACGCCACGCCCCCACAGGAACAGCGTCACGAATATATAGGTCCAGAGTACAAACAGAATCGGATCCAGCAGGAAGACGGCAATATCAAAACCATCGAGCAGCGATAGCAGCAAGGTAAATATATTCACCACAGACAGCTGCCCCTGGCTATAGATACCCAGAACGAAGAGTGTGAACAGCATCACGCCCCAGCGCAGGCGGTGAAACAGCTGCGACTGATGACTGATTCGATGCTGGAAAACAAATATCAGGGTCACAATAACTAATGCGACCGAGAGCAGCAGGATCTCTGCGATGCGGCTTTTCCACAGGCGCACCCAGAGGGGCTCAGGGCTAAGGGTTTCGGTCACTTCAATGGTTTCAAACAGTTCTGACGGCAGCTGATAGCTGTCGCCGAAAGATGCGTTGTCGCGGATCAGGTGGTTACGGGCTAGCTCGAGGTTTAACCGCAGCTCCAGTGGTTGGGAGGGATCAAACCCGGACTGGGCCTTGATCCGAAAAATCCGTGCCTGTGTAAAGGCCGTGTTCTGATCCGGACTGAAGGCACTGGTTTCATCATAAAAATCGAGATCGCGTATATCCACGGGCAAGCCATTTTGCGTTAACGCGATACGCTGGGGAACGGTGCCGCGTCTGAAATCCGCTTCAAGGAAAGGAAAGGGGCCACTGGATGCCACCATAATGGCGTGTTCACCGGGGCGCAGTGTTTGTAGCAAGCGCTGATAGTCATCCTCGCCGAGGATGTTGCGACCGATACTGGGTGCATTAAGGTAGGCCGAGTAGATATCAGCAAATACACCGGCTTTCAGATCCTCTGGGTTAGCTTCCTGCATTACTTGAGGGTAGCTTTCAACAGGCTGGGGCAATTCGGTGTTTACGTCGTCCACCAATAGCTTCCAGCGCTTTACCAAGCCCAGTGACAGCAGTTCTTGCCAGCTCAAGGGTTGGTAATGATCCGCCCTGGCGCGCGCCGGAGCGCTCTGTGCAAAACCCTCCAGCTTGGCGCGGGCCACCTTGAGCGCAGCGGATAGTATCGTATCGTTGATCACCAGTACCGATACGGTAGCTTTGGTAACGCCATCGAAGAATACAGTGCCGCTCTGGTTATCTTCAGTACCGCCGTAGCGGCTATCGATAATAATCCGGTCTGAAATTTTACGGCCGGCGTACTGGCTGACGAAGCTGTGCATGGGCTCCTCCCCCAGGCCGTGCAGGAAGATGGGTTCATGATGGTTTAATACCATTAAGCCCGAGATTGTGCCCTTGGTATCAAGCCCCACAAGCAGGTTGATCCGATCGCCTGAAAAACCGGCCAGGTTGGTGAGGTCGTTGGTTTCAAAGGCGTAGCCCAGTAGTTCATTGAGCTGATAAACAGGAATAACCGCAGGGTTTTGCTCAGGTTCACCAATACGGGTGAGCTTGGGGAATAGAGATTGAATACCGGCTTCTATCTGCGGAGTCAGAGCGGCGCTCGCCTGGCTCGCCGGTAAAATGCAGCTGGCCAACAGCAACAGCAGGCCCGGTAACAAGCCTCTTAGAATAGTGCGCCCAGCGAGGAAGTTCAGCGTCATTATTATTGTCCCGAGCAATCGCAGCCATCAATAATGCTGAAATTCGGGTTAAGCGGTTATACAACCTTGTGAAGGCTGAGGGGGTACTTTGGCACTACGACTTTCAGACAGCTGTGCGAGCCTTCCCGTTTATCTGGGGTGTGGCTCGATTTGGAGCAAGCTTTGTTTTGTGACGAGAGGCGTGGTGCTGGCGCGCGAGATGGGTGCCATAAGGTTCCGGCGGCGCATTGTCGCTGCGAATAAGGCGTGCAGGCCATCGATATTATGTAACGCTGATACAGCGGTGCTGGAATCAACGGTCATGGTCAACCACGACCGCTGAAAAGGTTAGGCGCTTATGGCTACGCTTTAGAGGCGTCGAAGATACTCTGGATGGATGTGTCAAGCATGGCATTGAACGCATCTTCAGACTGTTGTGCCGTTAAACCTTCGGTCAGGGCACGGGAGAAACTTGCCACCATGGCATTGTTTTGGGCGAGCCGTTCATTGGCCTGCACCCGTGAATAGCCGCCCGATAAGGCGACAACCCGCACAATGTTAGGATGCTCAATGCACTCTTTGTAAAAGTCGGGCCGTTCAGGCAATGTCAGTTTGAGCATGACGTTCTGACCCGGCGGGAGAGCATCCAGCTGCGCGAGTAACTGATTTTTCAGAATGGCCTCAGCCTGTGCTTTGTCGGGGCTGTGAATATCGATTTCCGGTTCGATAATCGGTATCAGTCCTTTGGCCAGGATGCGTTTGGCGACGTCGAATTGCTGCTCGACGATCGCGCCTATGCCCTCATCCTGTGCGAGCAGGATAAGCGAGCGCATCTTGGTACCGAAGACACCCTGAGCCAGTGCCCGGTCGAGCAGGGCGTCGAGTTCAGGGATCGGCTTCATGAGCTGAACGCCGTTTTCCTGTGCTGCCAGGCCTTTGTCGACTTTAAGAAAAGGCACGATCTGCTTATCTTCCCACAGATATTGCGCCGTTGGTTTGCCGCTGATCTCGCGGTCCATCGTGTCCTCGAACAGAATCGCGCCCAGGATACGGTTGCCGCTGAACACCTTGCTGGTAATGATCCGGGTGCGCATCTGATGGACTTTGTTGAACATCTGGTCATCGCCTGAATATTCGGTTTCGGGGATACCATACTGGCGAAGTGCCTTGGGTGTACTGCCGCCGCTCTGATCGAGCGCGGCGATAAAGCCGTCTTCGTTACGTACTTTGTCGAGTTGCCGCTGGTTCATGATTCCTTCCATGCACTGTGGGTTGGATGGAGACTACGGTTCGAAGAATCGGAGTCGAAACAGGGGTGAAAGTATACTGCCTAATCCGCCATTTTGCCGCATGGCAGGGTGTTGAAGGATTCGACCCTGGTGTTATGAGTCACCAGGAGGACTGGGCTCTATCGTGGATTCAATAACGAAAAAGGCCCGACTCAGTGAGTCGGGCCTTTTTTGGTACAGGCGATACAGGTGTGGATCAGTTTTTCGCTGTTTGTCCGAACAGCAGCTTTTTGCCTTCTTCAGTTACCGTCGGGCGGTTCGTCCAGGGGGCGGCCTTTTCGTAGGCTGTGATCACGGCCGGTCGACTTTGCATGCGCTCGAACCAGCGCTTGAGGTTCGGGAAGTCATCCAGGTTCTGTAACTGGCGCTCGTGAGGCCTGATCCAGGGGTAGGCGGCCATGTCGGCGATGGAGTATTCATCGGCGATCCAGTCACGACCCTCCAGGCGCTTGTTGAGTACGCCGTAAAGGCGGTTGGTTTCGTTGACGTAGCGATCCGTGGCGTAGGGAATGCGCTCAGGAGCGTATTGCACGAAGTGGTGGTTCTGCCCCGCCATGGGGCCCAGTCCGCCCATCTGCCACATAAGCCATTCGATTGCCGTTTTACGGGCGCGGGTCTCTGTGGGCAGAAAGCGACCTGTCTTGTCGGCCAGATAAATCAGGATGGCACCGGATTCGAATACCGAGATCGGATCGCCACCATCATCCGGGTGGTTGTCCACAATTGCCGGCATGCGGTTGTTGGGCGACAGGGCAAGGAACTCGGGCTTGAACTGGTCACCGGCACTGATATCCACCGGATGAATGTGGTATTCAATCCCGGCTTCTTCCAGAAAAATCGTGATCTTGTGACCGTTGGGTGTGGGCCAGTAATAAAGATCTAGCATCAGGTGCTCCTCAGGCCGGGTCTGTATTGCGGGACACTTTGGGGTAATTCTGCGGGAACATGGCGCGCAGGGCCACTTCGTCTCGTTCGGACTTGAAGTCAATATCTTTGCCAAGATCCCGGGCGCGGGCAACGGCGGGGCGGCTGTTAATGCCCTCAAACCACTGCTTGATGTTCGGGTAGCTGTTGAGGGCGTTATCACCCAGTATGAAGTTGGCCTTGTCGATCCAGCCCCAGGCAGAAATATCAGCAATGCTGAAGCTGTCTCCGACGATGTACTGGCGGTTTTTCAAGTGCGCATCCAAAGCCTCGTAGTGACGCTGGGTTTCGCGCTCATAACGGTTGATGGCATAGGGCAGCTTTTCGGGTGCCATGTGCTTGAAATGTACGGCCTGGCCGGAGAAAGGCCCGAGACCGCTGGCAATAAACATCAGCCAGGACAGCATTTCGCCGCGATCCTTGGTATCACCACCCAGTTGGCCGGTTTTTTCAGCCAGGTAGAGCAGAATGGCGGTGGAGTCGAATATCCGCACGCCGTCGTCTTCAATGGCTGGTAGTTTGCCGTTGGGGTTGATGGCCAGAAAGGCGGCTAAATGTTGCTCGCCTTTCATGCTGTCGACCGGCGCGAGTTCGTAGGGCAAACCCGTTTCTTCCAGAAAGAGGGAAATTTTCAGTGGGTTGGGGCCACGGTTAAAAAAGTACTTGATCATGGAAAGACTCCGGGTCGGCTTGAGTAAGCATTCAAACACGGCTTGAATGATCGTTCAAGGTTAATTTGAACATTCATTCAAGCAGAAGGTATACTGCAGCCTGATGACAGCAGGCGGTAGAGACAATGGCACGGGTACAGTTTGATCGGGAACAGGTGATTCAGGATTGCACCCAGTTATTCTGGCAGAAGGGCTTTAGCGGCGCCTCCATGCAAAATGTTGTGCAGGCGACGGGTCTTAAGCCCGGCAGTCTCTATCTGGCCTTTGGCAGCAAGGAGGGCTTGTATCAGGCGGCGCTGGAGCATTATGCCGGCCAATCTCAGGCCGCGCTTTGCCAGATACTTGAAGCTGCGCCATCCGTGGGCGCAGGCATTTGCCAGCACTTGCGACGCATGATCGAGGCTTCGGAAAAGGCGGGTTATTGCAGCTGTTTTCTGGTTAAAAGTCAGCTTGAACTGGCGGCCACAGGCGGTGATTTGCACAGGCGCGTCTGTGCTTATCTCACTGAAATTGAGGATCTTTATGCGCAGTATTTAGAACGTGATTATCCGCAGGATCAGGCGCGCCAGTATGCAACCAGTGTGATGATGCATGTGTTCGGTATCCGTGTGTACGGTTATCTGGAGCGCGACCGGGATACGCTATTAGCCGCGGTAAAAGGCGGTCTGCCCTGGTTACCCTGGGATAGCTGTGATCAGGCAGCTGGGTCGTAGCAGGGTTCATATTGGTGACTGGAATCATCTTTGCTGGGGGCTGTATTAATAATATTTGATACGTATCGTTTTATGAGTATTAAGTGTTTCATCGCGGTAACTTAGCCCCGGTTTTATCTGCTGGGAACCTTTAGCGCCTTTTGTGTGCCTTGTTGTCGTATTCACTCATAAACAGCTCTCGCCAGAGCGCGCCCGCGCTTTACGTCGCCCGGTGTTACGACTAGTCTGGCGTCTGTGTCTTTTCATCCAATGGAGCGTGCCGCTTATGCCTAAATCACTCGCTACCCCTGTGCTTGCCGCACTCTTTGTCGGCGGGCTGTTACTGCTGCAAGGCTGCAGCCCCGAGGTCGGCACAGAAGCCTGGTGCAAGCAGATGGAAGAAAAGCCCAAGGGTGATTGGACCGTGAATGACGCCGGCGATTTCGCCAAGTCCTGCATCCTGAAATAAGCTGCCAGCCTATTCGCCCGCCTTGCTCAGGGCGGGCTCATGCTTATACCGTTATCTAGCCTCTAGCCTCTAGCCTCTAGCCTCTAGCCTCTAGCCTCTAGCCTCTAGCCCCTACCTCCCCAAAATTGCTTTCCACTTGACGCATACCAACCGGTATGGTTAACTTGCTTCCAATTAAACCGACCGGTATGTTTGTCGGTTGTTAACGTGCTGTGCGGAGGTGAATAATGGGTATCGGCAAGGGCAGAGGGCGCATCGCGCTCGTAATGACAACGGCCACCCTGCTGGTAATAGGGGCGGCTGGTTTTGAGTATACGCAGCAGTCCCATGCCGCAGGTGTCGAGGCGCAGACAAAACCGGTGGCACCCGAGGTAGAAGTTGCGACCCTGCAGCCTGAATCCGTGAATATCTGGAGCGAATTTTCCGGCCGCCTTGCCGCTGTGGAAGTGGTGCAGATCCGTCCCAGGGTAAGTGGCGCCCTTGATCAGGTATTGTTTCGCGAAGGAGAGTTGGTGAAGGCCGGTGATCCTCTTTATGTGATTGATCCTCGTCCTTATGCCGCTGCGACTGCCAGCGCCAAAGCGGCCCTGACGTCGGCGCGCTCTAGGGTCGAGTTTGCCCGGGTTGAACTTGATCGGGTCAAGGGGCTGGAATACCGCAAGGTTATCTCGAAAAGCCAGTTCGATTCGGTGAACAATGACTATCGCGTCGCTCAGGCCGATGTTAATGCAGCCCAGGCTGCGCTGGATCTGGCGCAGCTGGATTTGGAATACGCCCATATCAAGGCACCGACCAGTGGTCGCATCAGCCGCAGTGAAGTGACCCGTGGCAATCTGGTGGAAGGCGGTGCCAATGGCCCGGTACTGACGACCATCGTTTCCAGCGACCGCCTTTATGCTGAATTCGACGTCGATGAGCAGACCTACCTGAACCTGATTCGCAGCCGCAGCGAAACCCCACTGGCGGTTACGCTGAGCCTGTCAGGTGGCGACGATGTGATCTACAAGGGTGAGCTGCATGCATTTGATAATCGGCTTTCCACCCAGACCGGCACCATTCGTGCCCGTGCGCTATTCGATAATCCAGACGGCGCCCTGATTCCCGGTATGTTCGCCAGTGTACGTATTGCTGCGCCGGTGCAGGGTCAGGCCCTGCTGGTTGAACAGCGTGCGCTGGGGACCAATCAGGATCAGAAATACGTGTATGTGGTCGATGAAAACAATGTCGTGACCTATCGCCCGGTGACGCTCGGTGCTGCGGTGGGCGAGCGTCGCCTGGTGCTACAGGGCCTTAATGCCGGCGATAAGGTGATGGTCAATAGCCTGATGCGGGTTATGCCTGGCATGAGCGTCACCCCGGTGGATATAGCGTTTGCCGCCACGAGCGACGCCAGTGTCGCCTACCAGCATTAATTAAGCGCCTAGGAGTAATAATGATGAGCGAGCATGTAAACAGTGTGGGCGATGCGAACTTCGCGCAAGAGGTTCTATCCAGCGAACTGCCGGTGGTTGTTGATTTCTGGGCACCCTGGTGCAAGCCCTGCCAGGATGTAGCGCCTGTGGTGGAAAGCCTGGCGAAGGACTATGCCGGCAAGGTGCGTTTTGTGAAGCTGAATGTTGATGAGAATCCGCAAATTACCGGTGATATGGGCATTCGCGGCCTGCCGACCCTTATGTTGTTACGTGATGGTGAAGTAGTGCATACCAAGGTTGGCGCACTGCCGGCAGCACAGTTGACCGCCTGGCTTGACAGCCGTTTGATTGGTTAAAACAGCTTTCTCGGACCCGGCTTACAGGTGTTTTACGGCATCGACCGGCTGGGCCGTGGCCATGAGCCGGCAGAATTCCTGGCCGGGCAGCTTTAGCAGTGTTTGGTGATCGCCGGATTCGATAAAGACGCAGGATTCGGCCAGTAAGCGGCGGTCGAGCAGGGTCTTGATTCCGTAGGCAGCGCCGGTGGGCACGAGCGCGCCGGGGTCGCAGTCGTGGAAAAGCTTCCTTACTTCCGTTTCGGTGGCAAGGCCGACTCTTTCGCCCAGCATCAGCTGCAGGCGTCCAAGCTGGATGCGGTGATCTGCCGGCAGCACCATCACCAGGTAGCTGTCGTCGCTACGCTTGAGCACCACAGTCTTGGCGAGCTGATGGCCGGGCACGTGGGCCACTTCCGCGATGCGGGCGCTTGATGAGGGGCTATAGGGGTGGGGATGGGATTCGAACAGAATCGCATAACGCTGCAATTGCTCTGTCAGGGTCGCTGCTATGGGCATGATCTCGCTCCGGCAAAAAATGGTCCTGCGCTTTCTCCCGCAGTCTTCTCAGTGCTCTGCGGATAATCTCAAGTTTAGTTCAGACCGGTGCCGGCGAGGATAATGGGAAGATGCTGGCAGGTGCCGTTCTTTAGCGGGATCATCTGAACCGAAGAAGCCGGGCGCAGGCCTGGTACACTCAGGTAACTCCATCGCGAGCCAATGCGCGGACACGCCTGAAAAAGGTCGGGATGCTTCGCAGTGCAAGCGGGTTTTAATAGCGACAACAGTGATAAAAAAGCGCCGGGCCGCAACCCTGCGCTTTTTTTGCGTTTGCGGTTTGTGCTTGCAACCGGCCAATCAGTCGATGAGCGAATGGTTGGCCATATGTTCCAGGGCCTTGATCATGGCTGCCGTGGGATAACCCCAGTTTGCTCTTATTCAGTCGCGGATCGAATGATTCGCCGTATGTTCCAGTACCTATCACATTGCAGACTTAGGTAGAGTCCCCTTTTCGCTTGCTGTTAGGTTACTGCAGATTGCGCCATATCTTGCAGTGCGTAGACACTCGACCATGAACTCCCGTCTGCGTCAT